>CAZQHM010000020.1:0-43994 GCA_964593355.1 uncultured Myxococcales bacterium | reverse complement strand
ACGCCCCGTACCAGTTCGCCTGCGGCCACCAGGACAACTTCGTGGTTTTCAGCACAGGCCCAAACGGTTCAACGGATGACTGCGCCGTGTCCAATGAGGACTGGGGACAAATCCTCGGCACTATCACCAGTTCCAGGTCGAAACCGGACACAGATATCCTCCAATCTGCGGCGGGCCCACACAGCCCCAACGATGATATCTGCGCTTCCCAAGCCTGGGCATCCGCAAGCGATGAACCGTTCTGAGCCTGCCCCTGACACTCGTAACCGCCTGAGAATCATTACTAAAGCCTCTCCCTTTTTGACACCGCGGGCCCGTCAGTCTATCCTTGCCCAAGCTACCATCGGGGGGAGTGCTGTGATCCAAGAACCGCCTGTGCTTAGAGACATCAGAGCCGCTGCTCAAGAGGCCCGCTGGGGTGTCGCTATTCGCCTCATCGAACGCTGCAGAGGAGCCGACGCCAACGCCCCTGAGTTGGAAACCCTGCTCGTCAAAGCCTACCTTCAAACCTACGACTTCGACGCCGCTGTCGACGCCGGAGAAAGGGCCGTGAAGGACGGAAACCCCGAAGTCCGCAGGGCAGTCCTCCCCATCCTCGCCGACGCCATGATGCTCGACGGGCTCTTCGCCGATGCCCTGTCAGCCTTGAGAGAATACGTCACGATAGTGGGTCCATTTAGCGAAGAAGAACTGGGCACTACGTATAAAAGAATAGAACTGATCGAGGCCGGAAAAGGGCCGGAAATCAGGGAAGAGCTTTTCGCCCTTCATGGCCTGGCACCCACGCCACTCCCCGAACCCAGGATGCCCCTTCCACCACTGGTCACCGACGTTAAACACAAACGGGCAAAACTCCAGGGACGATACCCCGGGGCCTTCCTTGAATCTGCAGCCCAATTCAACCCCCGAATGCAATCTCCCTTCCACGCCTATCTAGCCTATCACTTCAAAGAGGCCCCACTCGTCCGCCGCATCGCCGAACGGCTCATGGCCGCAGGTATTCGGGTCTGGTTCTTCGAGTACCTGACCCCTCCCTCTGACTACCACCGCCTCGCAAGAGTTATGCTGGAAGGGCTCGAACAGTGCGGATGCGCACTCCTCTTCACCTCCCCAGAATTCGCCAAGTCCACCTGGTGCGAACAGGAGACCATCTGGGCCAAACAGCGCTTCTCCAGCCAGCCGGACCGCATCATCGAAGTCACCCTGGAACCCAATTTCTCCGTTCGAGGCCACTTCCAACTGCCCGAAGGTTCCGAAACGGTCAAGTGGCGAAAGCCCCAGTCCATCGAGGTCGAGAAAGAGGCCGTGGACATCATCATCGCTGCACTTCAGCCCTACACCAGAGTCTCAGCCCCAAAGATTCCGGCGTGGCCCTGGCCCTCCACCGGCGCATCCTACCGCGCCCGCTGCGCCCCCGTCAGGGTCGACACCTGCGGCCTGAAACTCGAACGCTGGGAGACCGACTCCCGAGGTGGCGGAGACCAAGTCCGCTTCGCAGGTCAAGGACAGTTTCCACTATCGCTTGATCTCAGATTCTCTAGCGCCCTATCCCAGGCCGATATTGACAACATTCTGCCGGCACTAACCGAAACCATCGACGACCGTCGCATATACCAGCGATTCGTCGCCTTCGCCGAGAGACATATACGAGACTGGACTCCCCTCTGGGCCAAACTCAAGCAGGGGGGAATTCACCTCTCCTGGTCCTCGGGCAGGCCCCACTTTGCCTTCTCCTACTGCACAGGAAGAGCCTGGGTTCGCAGGTACTTCGTCATACTCACAGACCCCGCCCTCCCCAAACCGGTTGAGGCCGTCTTCACCTTCAGCGTCCCGGGTACCCCTGAGCAGGCCGCAGCATTCCTTCTCGAGGCCAGCCGCATGGATCGCATCGTTCAATCCACGGCTCTGCTGCACCTTCGAGTGTTTCGCCAACTGCGAGGCGCCGCAGAACAGATGGAGGCCGGACAATACGACAGAGCCCTCTCGCTCCTCCAAGGCCTCCTGGGCACAGACCAGGAGTGGGCCCAGGTCTGGTACGCAACTATGCAGTGCCATATGCTAAGGAAGGATTGGGCTGAGGCCTGTGCAGTAGGCTGGCGAGCCCGTGGTCTCGTCCCAGACTCCGACCCGTGGAAAGCCCGCATCCTCGCCAATCTCGCCGATTCTCTCATAGTGGCCGGCAACCACCGCGACGCACGAATGGCGATAATCGACGCCCTCCCCATGGCACCACGAGACCCTGCCGTTGATGTCGCTGCCCTTCAGATGCGCCTGGCGGCCCTCGAAAGCAGCCAGGGGGAGTTGCTGCAGCAGGAACTCCTGCAAAGGCTCGAATCCGGCGGCACCATCGGAGTCTCCGAGAAGATCCTCCCCACTGATACCTCCTGGAGCGGTTCTGCCCCGGCCACAATTGCGGGCCTCCAACGCTCCCCAGAGTTCTCCAGGGTAGCCAGATTGCAGCCATCTACTCCCGCCTTCATACCTGGACTCCGCCGCGCCCTGGGCATAGGGGCCGCACTCTGCATCCCCGCCATCATGGTTGCCGTCTTCCTCATTCGCAATACCCACGGAACCCTACTGTCAAGCCCAGAAGGCAGGCACCTCTTTGGCCTCCTCCTGGCAGGCTCAACAACCCTCCTGGCAGGCTACAACTCCCTGGCCCTCCTCCAGAACCGCCACTACGAAGACAATGATCAGGTTCCCTTCGTGGGCCTGACACTGGTAGCCAACGTGGCCCTTCTGGCAGCAACCTTGGGAGTCTTCTTCGGTCATTATCTATAGAACACCGCAGAGCAGGTCATCTTCCGAAGCCGCCCCGCGACCCACAGCCTGATTCCTCCAGACAACAAACTTCACCCGATGCTGCATCCTGCGTAGCTCATCCGGTGCCGTTCCGAGCCAAACACCCAGACTCCACGCTTCTCCCGCCTGGTAAGCCCTATTGCAGATATCATTGATAGGCTCGGTGTTGAACAGGAAGAGGCCGGGGAGCGGCAGGCGCCGCTCCCCTTTTAGAAACTAGATGCCGGGGAAGATGTAGACGTCCAGCACATAGTAGGCCGTGCCTTCCGTCGGGTGCGAGTTCGAGAACGAGCCCGAACTCTGGTCAACCACGATGAAGTACCAGCCTGCACCCAGGTACATGTTGTAATAGGTACCGGCACTGGGTGTCCAAGAGCTGGGATATGCACCGTAGTCGGCAATAGTGCCGTTACCGTCGGTACACACCAACTTGCCCGTGGAGATCTTGTCCCTTGCCGTACCGGTCACAACGTGAAGTCTTGGAGCCCTGCCAGAGGTCCACGTACCACTCTTCTCCAGCCGGACCCAGACGTAGGACGCCGAAGTCAATTGGAAGGAGTAGAAGTGGTCAACACCATCCTGGTAGGCCGACGTGCCAGCCACCGTCGGGCAGTTCACCTTCGAGTAGCCACCCGTAGTTCGCCAATCGTCTCTGGCTCCACCAAGACTGGCAGCAGTCCCGGACCAATCGCTCATGACCGCCTTGTGGCACCTGTTACCCGAGGCGCAGCTCGAGTAGAGATTCAGGTTGCTTGCATTACCGGCAAAGTCACGGGCATACCTGCAGTCAACGGCGTTAACCCCAGCGTACTCCGTGGAGATGCTGGCTGACGACTGCTTCCACGTCACCGAGTCAACAGTCTCACCATAAGCAGCACCGCTGCACGAACAGTCACCGCAGAGTCGATAGTTGGTAGTTGAGATTGTGAAGTCACCCTTCGTACCACCTGTACCGTCCACTATGATGTAGTAGTTACGGTTCTTCTCCGCATAGAACTGCACAGAACACCCAGATGACGTGCTGCACGAGGTAGTCGAGGCCAGGATGCCACCCGTGCAGCTGTCCTGACGGATAATCAGGGCTGGAGACCACGAGTAGCTCTGGTAGACCAACCTCACAACAACTCTGGCACCTTCGTCCGAAGCCATGTTGAAGCGGAATACCCTCTCCGGCTCGGCCGCACCGTACGTGGTACTACCCACCACGAAGCTGTGGCTGCTTCCACTGAGACCATAAGTGGTCCCCACATAGGATTTGGCCACACCATCAGCCCCTGGGGCCAGCACAATCGGGTTAGTGCAAATACCGCCGCAGCAATAGGTCGACCCCGTGGGGCACGGCGACGTAGTTGTACAACCCACACAGGCCGTGCCATTGCGGCGGCAAATGTTGTTGGCGCAGCAGTGACTGTCCGATGAGCAACTGCCCAAGCAACTGCTTCCGCTACATAGATACGGGCAACAGGTGTAGGACGACTGCGTCACACACGACCCAGAGCCGTTGCAGATATTGGCCGGCTGGAACGTGCTGCCCGAGCAACTCTGGCTTCCGCACAGCGTTCCGTATGGCCACTTGGCACATGCATACGAATTACCTGTACAATTGCCTGTGTTACCACAGCTGGTGGTAGCGCTGGCTGCACACTCATTCATGTAGTCCTGGTTCACCGGCACATAAGTACAGGTACCCGAACCATCACACATGCCGCACAACCCGCAGTTGTTATCGGGATCGGTGTTCACCGAAGAGTACGAGCAAGTACCAACAGCTCCAGACTTGTTGCACTGCTGGCAGTTCCCAGTACAAGAGGTATTGCAACAATAACCGTCCACGCAGTAGCTGGACAGGCACTGGTTGCCAGCAGTACATGCAGTGCCATTGCTCTTCTTTGCAATACATGCCCCACTACTGCAGTAGTAACCCGTCGCACAGTTGGCATCACCGGTGCAGGATGTCCCGCAGGACGACCCGCTGCACACGTAAGGCACGCAAGATTGTGTGCCAGAGTCAGCGCATGCCCCAGAACCGTTACACTTGTCAGCCAGGTAGAGCGTCGTACCCGAGCAGGACTGAGCAACGCACACCGTGCTGGTGGGCTGCAGCTGGCAAGCAGCAGAACCGTTGCAATAGCCCGTCTGACCGCAAGCAGTTGCCCCAACGTCGCAGTTGCTCTTCGGATCGGCTCCCGCTGGCACGTTGGTGCAGGCGCTGGCACCGTTGCATGTTCTGCAGAAGCCGCACTCGTTCTGCGGATCCTGTCCGTTGGCAATGGCTCGGCAAGTGCCGAGGTAGCCGGCCTGGTTGCACGACTGGCAAGTACCGTTGCACGCACCGGCGCAGCAGACGCCATCCACACAGTAACCCGACGAACACTCGTAGGCCGCAGCACACGTCGCACCTTGGGCCTTCTTGTTGGCACAAGTTGAGCCGTTGCAGTAGGCAGTGCTGCAGCAATCCGCTGCCTGCGTACCCACCGTACAACTGGTCTTACATGCGTTGGTACCGCACATAAACGGACAGCAAGACGACGTGCCCGAATCCGTACAAGTACCAGTGCCGCTGCAGTAGTCCGTCAAGTGCAGCGTGGAACCTCCCGCAGGGCAGGTCTGCGCAGTGCACACCGTCGAACCACCCCACAGGCGGCAGTTACCAGCACCGTCGCAAGAACCGTCCTGAGCACACGGAGTCTGCTCGGTGCACTCATTCTTGGGATCCTGTCCAGGAAGAGCAAACTTACACGCTCCAGCACCATTGCAGACATTGCACTTACCACACTCAGTGTCGATGTCCTGGTTGTTTGCAACGTAGGTGCAAGTACCAAGAGTGCCGGCAATATCGCAAGCGCGGCAGGTTCCAGTACATGCGTTGTTACAACATACACCATCTATGCAGTAGCCAGAGCTGCACTGGTTGTTGCCCGAGCAAGAGACCCCGAGGCCCTTCTTCGCCACGCAGGAGCTGGCACTGCAGTAGTACCCTGCCACGCAATTGCTGTCGGTGGAGCAGTTCGTACCGCAGGCTGAACCCACGCAGTAGTAGGGCGAGCAGTTCTGAGTGCCCTTGTCGACGCAGTTTCCAACGCCATCGCACTCATCGGGCCGATAGTAGGTACCGCCACTGCAAGAGGCCGCCAGGCACACAGTACCCGAGGCGGTCTTGCGGCAAGCGCCAGAACCATCGCACATGCCATCGGCAAGACAACCGTTCACAGAGCACTCGCTCTCGGGATCTGTGCCGTTGGTAGCAGCGGCACAGACGTAAGAGCTGTTGCACACACGGCACAGACCACACTCGTTGTCCGGGTCACGCCCAACCGGGTGCTTGGTGCAGGTGCCCACAGAACCGGAGATTGCGCACGACTCGCAGGAACTGCTGCAGGCCGAGTTACAACACACGCCGTCGACACAGTAGCCGCTCTGGCACTCACCACCGGCACCACAAGCCTGGCCGTTGCTCTTCTTCGACACGCAGGCACTGCCCGAGCAGTAGTGCGTGGAGCAGCAGTCAACACTCGTGGAGCAAGAGGTCTTGCAGTCCGTCGTGCCGCACTTGTAGGGGCAGCAACTGACGGTACCAGCATCATTACATGTGCCAGTGCCGTTACATGTATCAACCAGGTACTTGGTCTCGCCCGTGCAGGTCTGCGTGCTGCATGCGTATCCGCTGGCATACTTGCGGCATGCGCCAGCGCCGTTGCAGACGCCGTCCTGGCCACAAGGAGCCTGGGTCGAACACTCATCCAGCGGGTCCTGGTTGTTCGGCACAAAGGCGCAAGCACCCGAGCCGTTACACACCCGGCAAGTCCCGCACTCGTTGACCGGATCGGTGTTGGCCGCAATGTTGGAGCAGGTGCCCAACAGACCCGCCAGACCACAAGACTTGCACTCGCCGTCGCAGCGAGTGTTGCAGCAGTAGCCGTCAACGCAGAAGCCCGATGAGCACTCGCCATCTCTAGTGCACGAGTTGCCTTGAGCCTTCTTCGCCGTGCAGGTCGTGCCAGAACAGTATGCCGTGTCGCAGCAGTTGGTGTCGTCACCGCAGGTGGTCCTGCACGTTGTCGCACCGCACTTGTACGGACAGCAATTCACTGTACCAGCGTCACTGCAGAGACCAGAGCCACTGCAATAGTCAGGCTTGTAGTAGGTCGAGCCCGTGCACGATTCGGCCACGCACATCGTCGTCGACGGCCAGAATGCGCAGGCACCCGAACCGTTGCAGTTCCCGTCGAAGCCACAAGACGAGGTCGAGGTGCCGGTGCAGTTATTCTTCGGATCGAGACCGGCGCCAACGTTGGTGCATGAGCCACCACCGTTGCACACCTTGCACAGACCACACTCGGCCTCGGGGTCAAGCCCATTGCCGTAGTTGGTGCATGTGCCTACGGAACCAGACACAGCGCAACTCCTGCACGAACCAACGCAGGTGGTGTTGCAGCAAACGCCGTCAACACAGTTGCCCGACGTGCACTGATTACCACCACTGCAGACCTGGCCATTGGCCTTCTTGGGCACGCAGGCACCAGTAGAGCAGTAGGCATCACTGCAGCAGTGAGTATCGAGTGAGCAGTTGGGACGGCAAGCCGCTCCCGTAGTGCTGCACATGTACGGACAGCAGCTGTAACTGCCCTTGTCGGAACAAGAGCCCGAGCCATTGCACGTGTCCGCGTTGTAGAAGGTGCTGCCTTCGCAGGTTGCAGCCACGCAGATGGCCGTCAAACCGTAGAGCCGACACGCACCGTTACCGTCGCAGGCACCATCCTGGTCGCAGGAGGTGATGTTGTCGGTAGCGCAGTCGTTGGTCGGGTCACTGCCGGCCGCTACCTTCGAGCAAGCGCCGTTGCCGTCGCAAGCCCAGCAGGTGGGGCAGTCGTTGTCCGGGTCAAGGTTGGCAGCGTGCGGCCAGCAGGTGCCGATGTGGCCAACCAGGGCGCAAGACTCGCAGGAGCCGTCGCAAGCCTCGTTGCAGCAGTAGCCGTCAACGCAGTAGCCAGAGGCGCACTGGAAGTTGAACTGACAGGTCTGCCCTGCCGGCTTGGTCTGGATGCAAGCACTGCCGTCACAGAAGAAGCCATCGCAGCAGTCATCGTTGCTGCCACACGTTGTACCGCAGCCCGAGCCACTGCACTTGTATGGGCAACAGGAGAAGTCATCGCTGCAGCACGCCACATAGGCAGTTCCGGCATCAGCAGTGCACTGTCGCGGCACAGAGCCAAGGTTGGCTGGAGCGCCCGCACCCGTGTAGTGCTGATCCTCGCCGCACTCTGAAAGCGACCAGACTCTCTGATTGTCGTACCCGCAAGAGCCAAGCCCGGCTACTTCACCGGCCTCAATCTCGGACCAGGTGCATAGTCGACCGCCCCTGGTGGAGCAGATCTGCTGCGCCTGGGGGTAACTCACCAGACCAGAGCACGGTTCGGTGTTGCCGCAGACCCACTGAGAGCCGCCAGCGTCGGACCACCCCAGCGTGGAGCACGAGGAGGAGGACCCGATGCAGGTACCAGCGCCATCGCAGTAATCCGTGGGCGCCAAAACATCACCGGCGCAGCTCTGGGCGAGGCAAACAGTGCCACCGGCCCAATGCCTGCAAGCACCCTTGCCGTTGCACTCTCCGTCCAGTCCGCAGGTGGACGGGGCGGTGGGAGCGCACTGGTTCTTGGGATCGGTACCCTCTGCAGCGTTGGCACAAGCGCCAGAACCGTTGCAGGTCTTGCACAAGCCGCACTCAGCCTCAGGATCCAGGCCCGAACCGTGATTCGTGCAAGTGCCCAGCTGACCGCTGACGTTGCATGCGCGGCAAGCGCCGTTGCATGCGTTGTTGCAGCAGTAGCCGTCAACGCAATAGCCACTGGAGCACTGATTGGCAGCGGTGCAGGTAGAGCCGTTGGTCTTCTTGGCAACGCAGAAGCCACCGGTGCAGTAGTGACCGGTGAAGCAGTCGTTGTCATCGATACACGTGGTCTTGCACGTCGTCGTGCCAGAACACTTGTACGGCGAACAGGATATGCTTCCTGCATCCACGCACTGACCGGCTCCCGAGCAGAGGTCCTCATAATAGAGCCTGTCACCCGAGCAGAACTGGGCCACACAGACCGTGGACGGGTTCCAGTAGCGGCACGCATAGTTGCCATCGCAGTGACCATCGTATCCGCAACCAGTCTGAGGCTGAGTGGTGCAGTTGTTCTTCACGTCGGTACCGGATGTCGCTGCCTTGCAGGCGCCGCCACCGGTGCAGACTCCGCAGAAGCCGCACTCGTTCTCAGGGTCGGTGTCGTTAGGAACGTTGGTGCAAGTTCCGAGGCTGCCGGCCCTGTTGCAGGCCTGGCACGTTCCATCGCAAGCGTTGTTGCAGCAGTAGCCGTCAACGCAGAAGGTAGAACTGCACTCGTTGCCCGCACCGCAGGTCTGACCATTAGCCTTCTTCGGCACGCAAGACCCTGAGGCACAGTAGAAGGTCGACGAGCAGTGTGAGTCTTCGCTGCATGTGGTCCTGCATGCGATACCATCGCACACATAGCCTGCGCAGTCGACGGTGCCATTGTCAGTACAAGTCCCACTGCCATTGCACGTATCGGCGCTGTAGGTCACCCCGCCAACACAGTACTGATCAACGCAGGTAGTGCCGCTGATCCACTTGCGGCAGGCGCCGGCGCCGTCGCAGAGGCCGTCAAGACCGCATGTCGTGGCCGCCGTGGCAGCGCAGTCCTCTGCCGGGTCCGTTCCAACCGCCGCAAGGACGCAGCTGTTGTCGGTGCCGGAGCAGACCGTGCACACCGGGCAGTCGTTCTCGGGATCGGTTCCCGCAGCACGCAACGTGCAGGTACCAGCGTTGATGGAGCAAGACTCGCATCCCTGGTCGCATGCCGTGTCGCAGCAGTAGCCGTCTACGCAGAAGCCGCTGACGCACTCGTTGCCGCCACCGCAGGTCTGGCCGTTGTCCTTCTTGGCAACGCAGCCTCCAGAGTAGCAGTAGTGCGTATCACAGCAGTCGGTATCACCCAGACAGCCCGTCCTGCAGCCACTGCCTTCGGGGTTGCATACGTAGGGACAGCAACTCTGGGTACCGGCATCGGAGCACGCACCAGAACCCGAGCAGGTGTCGGCCAGATATAGAGTGGTAACCGAGCAGGACTGAGGCACGCAAACCGTCGCCGTATTCCAGTAGCGGCAGTTGGAGGCGCCGTTGCACTCTCCGTCCAGTCCGCAAGATTCCGGGGCCGACTCGCTGCACTCGTTCCAGATGTCAGTTCCCGCATCGGCAGGCTTGCAGAAGCCGGCACCGTTGCAGACTCGGCACTTGCCGCACTCACGCTCGGGATCGGTGTTGCCCGCATAGTTGCTGCACGTGCCTTCCTGACCGGGAAGTGCGCAAGAGCGACACGCACCGGTGCAGGCCACGTTGCAGCAGAAGCCATCGGCGCAGAAGCCACTGGCGCATTCAAACGCTGCAGTGCATGCAGAGCCGTCAACCTTCTTGTCGACGCAAGAGGCGCCCGAGCAGTAAGCGTTGGTACAGCAGTGCTCGTTGCTCGTGCAAGAGTTGCGGCAATCAGCACCCGAACATACGTACGGGCAGCAGCTCACAACGCCGGCATCGATGCAGCTACCAGTGCCGCTGCAGTAGTCGGTTGGGTAGAGCGTGGAGCCGGTGCAGCTCTGGTTCACGCAGATGGTGCTGCTGTTCCAAAGCCTGCAAGCACCAGCGCCGTCGCACACGCCGTCAAGCTGACAGGTGGAGGCGGGCATGGCGGTGCAATCCAGCTTCACATCGGTGCCGTCCGTGGCGTTCTTGCACAGACCACCACCGTTGCACACCTGGCAGGGGTCACATTCGGCCTCTGGGTCGGTGTCATTGGAGTGGTAGGTGCACGTTCCCTCGAATCCGGCGATGTCGCAGGCCTGGCAACCTGAGTTGCAGGCGGTGTTGCAGCAGTAGCCGTCGACGCACTGGTTGCTGTAGCACTGGTTGGAGGCGGTGCACTCTTCACCAAGGGCACGCTTCTCAACGCAGACACCGCCCTGGCACCAATGGGTCAGGACGCAGTGCTCGTCAGCAGTACAGGATTCCCTGCAATCGACAGTGTCCTGGCAGACGTACGGGTGGCACAACGTAGTGCCCCCATCCGTGCACAGACCAAGGCCGTCACAGGTATCGTTGGCGTGCTCCACTCCGTTGTCGCAGAACTGAGCCAAGCAGACGGTATCAAGGAGCCACAGGCGGCAAGCGCCAGCGCCGTCGCAGGCACCATCCTTGTTGCAGGTAGACTCAGGCTCAGTCTCGCAATCGCCCACCGGATCCTGACCAGCAGCCACGAGGGTGCAGGCGCCGAGTCCGTTGCAGGCATTGCAGAGTGCGCACTCGTCTTCGGGGTCACTACCCGAAGAGTAAGCGGAGCAGACACCAGGAACGATAGCGCAAGACTGGCAGGTGCCGCCGCAAGCAGTGTTGCAGCAGTAGCCGTCGATGCAGTTGCCCGAGAGGCACTGGCGGCCAGCCTGGCAATCGGTCCCGTTGGTGAACTTCGGCTCGCAGACGTTGCCATTGCACCAATAGGCGATCTGGCAATCATCGTCCGTCATGCAAGACTCCAGGCAGGAGATGGCGTCGCCATCGCAAACGTAAGGCTCGCAGGCTGTTGTTCCGGAGTCGAGGCAGGTGCCCGTGCCGTTGCAGTAGTCGGGAGCGTGCTCCACGTTCTCCTGGCAGAACTGCTGAACACATATTGAGGTCGGCAGCCAGAGCCTGCAGGCACCGGAACCATCGCATGAACCGTCGAGCTGGCATGAATCAACTTCTGAAGCCTCGCACTGGCCCAGCGGGTCGCTGCCCTCAGGAACGAGGACGCAGGTGCCGGAGCCAGAGCAGACGTTGCAGAGGCCGCACTCGAGTTCCGGGTCTGTGTTGGGAGCATAGCGGGTACAGGTACCCTCGGTGGTTGCAAGCGCACAGTTCTCGCAAGTACCGGCGCAGGCCCTGTTGCAGCAGACGCCATCGGCGCAGAAGCCCGAGACGCACTCGTTGCCACCGCCGCAAGGATCGCCGTTGTCCTTCTTGGAGACGCACGTAGCCCCCTGACACCAGTAGGCGCTCATGCAGTCGCCGTCACCCTGGCAGGCATAGAGGCAGTCGGTCTCCGTCGTGTTGCAGACGTAAGGCTCGCAATCCACAGGAGCCGAGTCGATGCAATCGCCGCCACCCGAGCAGAGGTCCGCAGGATACCTGACGTGATCGTTGCAACTCTGGGGCACGCACTCGGTGCTGGTGTTCCAGAAGCGGCATGCGTAGTTCCCGTCGCACTCCCCATCGAAGTCGCATGAGGTAGTCACGGCAGCGGCGCAATTGCTCTTGGGGTCAGTACCTGAAGAAGCGGGCCTGCAGAGGCCAGCGCCGTTGCACACACCGCACAGGCCGCACTCGTCCTCCGGGTCCTCGTTATTCGCAAAGTACTTGCAGGTACCTTCGAAGCCGGCAAGAGCGCAGTTCATGCAGTTATCGGTGCAGGATGTGTCGCAACAGAAGCCGTCGACGCAGAAGTTGGAGACGCACTGGTTGTTGGCCCCGCACTCCTCACCAACGGGCTTCTTGGGCACGCACTGGTTACTTGAGTTGCAGTAGAAGCCAGAGACGCAGTGGCTGTCAGCGCTGCAGAAGGTGCGGCAGTTGATGTTGTCAACAGCGCACTGGTAGGGAGCGCAGCTGACCGTACCACCGTCAGCGCACGTACCCGTACCGTTGCAGGTGTCCGGACTGTGAACCACGGCGTCGGTGCAGAACTGAGCAAGACAGACAGTATTGGGCAGCCAGAGTCTGCAGGCGCCGGAACCGTCGCAGGTTCCGTCCTGACCGCACGTGGTGGCCGCTTCAATAGCGCAGTCTTCAACGGGGTCAAGACCAGCACCCACGTTGACGCACTGGGCCGTGGCACCGGAGCATGCCTGGCAAACGGGGCAGTCGTCTTCGGGGTCACTGGCAGCAGCGTGCGGCGTGCAGGCACCAAGCGTGCCCGGCTTGCCGCAGGATTCGCAGTCGCCGTCGCAAGCGTTGTTGCAGCAGTAGCCGTCAACGCAGTAACTCGATGTGCACTCACGGCCCTCAGCGCAGGTATCGCCATTGGGCTTCTTAGCCGTGCAGACATTGCCCAGGCAGTAGAAGGCGCTCTGGCAGTGCGCATCCTCGGTGCACCCCGTTCTGCAATGCTCAGCGTCTTCAGCGCAGACGTAGGGCGTGCAGTCCTGAGTTCCCGAGTCAACGCAGAGTCCAGCGCCACTGCAGTAGTCCGTGTCATGCAGCGTGAACCCGAGGCACTTCTGCTCAACGCAGATTGTGCTGGGCAGCCAATTGCGGCAACCACCGGAGCCATCGCAGGTACCGTCAAGTCCGCAAGTGCTCTCAGCGGTCTGAGCGCAGTTGTTCTTCGGGTCAATTCCTGCGACCACGGGGGTGCAGGCTCCAGCGCCATCGCACACCTGGCAGCTGGGGCACTCGAATTCGGGATCCAGAGTGGCCTCAATAGGCGTGCAGGTTCCCGTGGAGCAGGTGTGGCAGAGGCCATCGCATGCGCTATTGCAGCAGACGCCGTCGACGCAGAAGTCACTGGCGCACTCTCGGCCGGCTCCGCACTCTACACCGTTGAGCTTCTTGAGGACGCAGGTCCCAAGAGGTCCGCAGTAGTAGCCATCTGTGCAGTGGACGTCGTCGGTGCAAGTGCTGCGGCAGTCGTTGCCTGCCTCGTTACACATGTAAGGTATACAGCTCAACTCACCCGAATCCACACACGACCCGTCGCCCGAGCAGTAGTCTTCAGGATACTTGGTGAACCCGGCGCAGGAGACGCCAACGCAGATAGTGGAGACGTTCCAGAACCGGCACGCCTTGGCGCCATCGCATTCGCCGTCCAAGCCGCAGGTGGATTCCGAGGACTTCTCGCACTCGCTCTTGGGGTCGGTACCGTCGGTGGCGGCCTTGCAGGCTCCAGCACCGTTGCAGACTCCGCACAGACCACACTCAACCTCTGGGTCTGTGTCGTTGTCGTACATCACGCACGTGCCAACGTTGCCGGCCAGGTTGCAGGCCTTGCACTCGCCGTCGCATGCAACATCGCAGCAGACCCCGTCGGTGCAGAAGCTGGAGACGCACTGATTGCCAGTATCGCAGCCCTCACCGTTGGGTCGCTTGGGCATGCAGGCGCTTATGGCGGTGTCGCACCAGTGAGTGGGCAGGCAGTGGCTGTCCTCGCTGCACGTGGTACGGCAATCGATACCACCCTCGTCGCACTGGTAAGGAGTGCAATCCACGTCGCCAGCATCGGTGCACAGGCCTGAGCCATCGCACCGGTCTGCCAGACGCTTCACGTGGTCAGTACAGAACTGATCGATGCAGATGGTATTTAGCTCCCAAAGGTGGCAGGCACCAACACCATCGCAGGTGCCGTCCTGGCCGCAGGAGTTGGTGGAGTGCAGGTCGCAATCTTCAACGGGGTCAGTGCCGAACGGCGTGGGAACGCAGAGCGGCGCGTCGCCTGAGCAGACATAGCAGACCGAGCAGTCGTTGTCCGGATCCGAGTTGACAGAGTGGAACGAGCAGGTTCCCTCCTGGCCGGCCAGTGCGCAGCTCACACAATCTTCGGCGCAGGCCGTGTCGCAGCAGAACCCATCAACGCAGAAGTCGGAGAGGCACTGGTAGCCGTGGAGGCAGGTGCTTCCAAGCTCGAACTTGGCCACGCACTCCTGAGAGCCATTGCACCAGAAGCCATCAACGCAGTGGGCGTTGTCGGAACAGAAGGAGCGGCAATCCCCGCCACCCTCGTCGCAGAAATAGGGGTCGCACTCCATGACACCCTGGTGGGTGCATGTGCCGAGGCCGTCGCACTCAAATGCGAAGGTCAGAATGTTCACACTGCAGCTCTGAGCAAGGCAGACGGTCTCGGGCAGCCAGAGGCGGCAAGCACCGGCTCCATCGCAGGCACCATCGAGCTGGCAGGTGGACTGATTGTCAGCGGCGCACTCTTCCAAGGGGTCAAAGCCACTGTTTACCGGGACGCACTGGCTGGCGCCGTTGCAGACGTTGCAGAGCGTGCAGTCATCCTCGGGGTCGGTATCGTTGGCGTGGCCCGTGCACACACCGAAGAAGTTCTCGATGTTGCAAGCCTGGCACTCGCCCTCGCACGCCGTATCGCAGCAGTACCCATCAACGCAGTGGTCAGACTGGCACTCCCAGTTATTGCCGGCGCAGGGCATTCCGTTCTCTTTCTTAAGGACGCACTCAGCACCAAGGCAGAAGGAGTCAGCAGCGCACTCGGCATTGGTCGAGCAGTTGCTGTAGCAGCCCCAGGTTCCGTTGCAGATGTAGGGATAGCACGGGGTGAAGCCGTAGTCGACGCAGCTTCCGGTACCATCGCAGAGGTCTGCGTTGATCTGGTAGTCGGTCATCTTTCCGGCGTCGGGCACGCATCCCTGCTCCACGCATACGGTGTTCGGAATCCACAGGCGGCAGGCGCCGGCACCATCGCAGGTACCGTCCTGACCGCACTCGCCCTGAGGCACCTGGGCGCAGTCATCAACGGGATCGGTGGCTTCGACCACTAGTGCGCAAGCGCCAAGGCCGTTGCAGACGTTGCAGAGGGCGCAGTCGTCTTCCGGGTCGCTCAGCGGAGCGTGGTTGGTGCAGAAGCCAACGAGGCCTGCCTTGTCGCAAGCCATGCAGTCGCCGTCGCATGCCTTGTCGCAGCAGAAGCCGTCGGCGCAGAAGCCCGTCTTGCACTGGCTGCTGCCATTGCCGACGCCGCCATAGGCCAGGTGACTGCCGCAGGGCAGAGACTGGTTGACCTTGGCTACGCATGAGCCATCGGCATTGCACCAGAAGCCTGGGGAGCAGTGTGAATCCTCGGTGCACTCGGTGCGGCACGCAAGGGCATCGGGATCGCAGAGGTAACTACCGCAGTTCTTGGACGTGGCGTTGATGCACTGACCGGCGCCGTTGCACTTGTCGGCGGGGTAGAGCACTGAACCAAGGCAGTAGCCATCGGCACACTCAGTTGCACTGTTCCAGAAGCGGCATGCACCGTTTCCATTGCACTCGCCATCGAGGAGGCATGTGCTTGGATCCTGAGCCGAGCAGTGATCGAGGGGGTCAAAGCCCGCCTCCACCTTGGCGCAAGCTCCGCTGCCATTACAGACCATACACAGTCCGCACTCATCTTCGGGGTCGGAGTCCGCGGAGTGGGGCAAGCAGTTGCCCACGGTGCCAGCGATATTGCAGGCCTCGCAGGAGCCACCACATGCCATATCGCAGCAGACGCCATCGGCGCAATGCAGCGAGTAGCAGTCTCTGTCCTCGTCGCATGGGGAGCCCAGCGGAAGGTTAGGTTCGCATGTGCCTTCGCAGTGGCAGTTCATGTCACATTCGACGTCATCCTGACAGGCCACGGGGCACTCGGGTACTGGCTGCTCCAGGTCACCCGAGCAGTATTTGGGAGTGTAACATCCACACTCGTTAGCCAGCACGTCAGGCGTGCAGGCGCTGTCATCGGGAATGGGCTCGTTGTTGCACATGAAGTTTTCGCAGCGCTTGTCCTTGCGGAAGCCCTGGCAATTGTCAGGCTCGGAGCAGGTGGGAGCCACGAGGTAGCTGTCGGGACACTCCTCAGAGGCGATGCAGCAATCACCGGAATTGCAGCAACGACCATTCTGGCAGTGGTCGGAGATGCAGTCGCTGTCCTCGTCGCAGAGGTCACCGTTGGGAAGGTCGAGCACACAGGTGCCGTCGCAGTGAGCGCCGTCGTCACAATCGGCATCCGTAGTGCAGGTGTCCGGACAGACGGGGGGCGTCTGAGCGGAGGTTCCCTTGCAGAACTTCGACTTGAACAGGCCGCACTCCAGAGCGAGCGTGGTCTCGCTGCAGGCAGTGTCATCGTTCACGACAACGCTGCCGCAGATGGAGTTCACGCAGGTTGCATCGGTCCTGTGGCCCTGGCAGGTCTCCGAACTGTCGCACATGGCCTCTTCCCTGAAGGCGCCTGGGCAAGCCATTGCGTTGCTGCAGCACTGATTGTCTCCAGCACCCGGGTTACAACAGAAGCCGTTGGCACAATAGCCGCTCACACAATCAGAGTTCTCATCGCAGACACCACCGTCGACGACGTCAGCAACACAAACATCGTCGCAATGACAACTGGAATCGCACTGAGAATCGATGGTGCAGGAAGAGCCGCAGACAGGGAACGCCTGGTCGATTGCTCCGGTGCAGAAGACTGTTGGATAACAACCACAGTCGCTGGCGGGCACCGTGGGTCCGCAGGCCGAGTCATCATCCACTGGCACGCTGACGCACATGAAGTTGGTGCAGGAGCGCACCATCTTGTGGCCCTGACAGGTGCCCGGGCTTGTGCACGAGGGAGCGACATTGAACAAGGACGTGGGGCACAGAAGATCGGAATTACAGCAGAAGCCCTCGTCGCAGCAGATGTTGTGGTCGCAGTGACCGGAGAGGCAGTTGCTGTCCTTGGTGCAGGGCTGGCCGTTGGGCTTGTTCGGCTCGCAGCCGTTGCCGCAGTGGCAGCCGTCGGAGCACTGTGAATCATTGGAGCAGGTGGTGGGACAAACCGGCGGCAACTGGTCCACAGCCGTGGTACAGATCTTAGGCTGGTAGCAGTCACAGTCGTCGGCAACTTCACCGGCACAACCACTGTCGTCGTCAATAATAAGACTACCGCACTGGAAGTTCTCGCAGGTGGCCTCTTTCCTGGTTCCCTGGCAGGTTGCCCTGTCGGAGCAGATCGAAGCATGGCTGAAGGATGCAGGGCAGTTAGTGGGCAACGCACAGCAGGTACCAGCGCTACAGCAGAAGCCGTTGTTGCAGCGTCCCGATATGCACTCATCACTCTCGCCGCAGGTCTCTCCGTCGGCTCTCAAGGCGAGGAAGGAGGTCGTCAGGACGTAGTCGCCCACGGCCGAGGGAGCACCATCAACGATGAAGTAGTAGGTCCCCGGGATCGTGAGGCTTATCTTGAGCTGCTCGGTCATGGTTACGTTGGTATAGAAGTCCTTGCACTGCAAGGCGGTACCGGCGCAGGTGGCCCCATCAGCCTGTCTGATTGAGAGAATGGTGTCAAAGTCGCCCAGTACGTCGAACACGGCCTTGGTCGGCTGTGCAACGGTCACCTTGTAGACACGCTCGGCAGCGGCGCCACCACCACATGTGCTGCTGTAGACGTTAGTTGCGCAGCGAGTCGTGCCCGGATGGGCAGTCACACCGTCGGCAGTATCGAGCACAACAGCGTTCTCGCAGGTATCGCCCAGGTTCATGGGGGTGTCGGTGGCTGTTACGAAGACCTTCCAGGAGATAAGAGAGCCCGTATTAGAGGCGCTCTCATCGCAGATCTCCACTGAGTAGACACCACTGGCCATCTGGCCGAGGATTGGACAGAAGTCGGCAGAACCATATGAGAGATTGAACGTGTTGTACATATGGTCGTTGTCGCCGCCGGTGCCCTTGACCCAGAGGGGTACCCAGGTGCCCTGAGGCGTCTTGAGCTGAATCTTGAGGTCGCCGATGAAGGTGTGCTGCAGCTCCAGCTTGACATTGAGGTCATTAATGTACGGCTTATCAGTGACCACTGTAAGCGATCTCGTTATGCATGTGGAATCGCTGATAAGCGCATTTATTGTACCAGACTCTGCCTTGGCGCAGTATGGGCCATTGCAAACCGGCGTGCAGTTACCCAGCCCAGCGCCGGCGGTGCCACCCACGCATGCGTCGTCGTAGCCGCAGACGTTGTCACCGGCGTCATAGGGGTGAGTACCACCGCAAGTCGAGCTGCAGTACTGAATGCGAGTGGTGCTATCGCATGCCCCAATTCCGGAGTTGAGTGCCGGGTTGCAGAGGTCAACGGTACAAGGGTTGGCGTCGTCACAGTTTGGCAGTTCGGTGACGATGCAGCCTTGCACCAGGTCGCAATACTCTTCGCCATCGCAGAAGAGGCCGTTGTTACAGACGTTGTTGTCGGGGATGTGCTGTACGATGTCCAGCGCTTCGTCACAATAGTCAACGGTACAGGGAACATCGTCAGTGAGTGTTGGAGCGGTACCAGGCAGGCAGCCTGCGGTTGCGGAGCAGGTCTCAGCACCATTGCACCAGAGGCCGTCGTCGCAGAAGGAGTTGTCCGGCGTATGGGAGAGGACCCCATTTTCGCAAAGGTCCACGGTACAGCCTACGCCGTCGTCGATAACTGGCGGAAGGCCCTGGCGGCATCCCACCCATATCTGGCAGGTTTCGACGCCGTTGCAGTCATCACCGTCGTTGCAGGAGGCGTGGTTGGCCTCGTGGACAACCGTATCGAGGTCTTCGTCGCAATAGTCGACGGTGCACTCGATTCCATCGTCCGGGTCAGGAATGTCGGTTGCTACGCAGCCGGCGCCCTGCAGGCAGAGCTCAAGACCGTTGCAATAGAGCCCATCGTCACACAACTGGTGACGTGGCTCATGGACGACAGCACGCAGGGTCTCGTCGCAGTAGTCGAGAGTGCAATCGAAGCCGTCATCAAGTTCTGGTACGTTCTCGAGGATGCAGCCGAGGTCGACGTCGCAGGCCTCAACGCCGGTGCAGAAGAGCCCATCTGAGCACTGGGCATCATTTGGAATGTGGCGAACCTCATCAGCGGCTTCGTCGCAAATGTCCATGGTGCATGCAACACCATCGTCGATGACGGGCGGAACGCCAGCGATGCAGGAGCCATCCAGTGGGGAGCAGGACTCAACACCGTTACAGAAGATGCCATCGTCGCAGAGGTTGGGTTGAGTTGTGCAAGAACCCGCCCCATCGCAACGGTCTGGTCCGCTGCATGGGTCGCCATCACTGCAGAAGGTGTCTGCAGCCTTGAACTGCTCAACGCATGCACCAGAACCTGGCTCGCAGGTGGCGTAGGTACAGTCATTGCCCGTGTCGGAACAATTCACCACAGAGCCAGCGGCGAGGAGACAGACACCGGTACCCGGGTCACAGAATAGGAAGCCGTTACACAGGTTACCGTCGTCGGGGCACCCGTTAACGTTGCAGCCGATGCACTGCACGTCCACGGTATTTGGTCCACCAGGCACGCAGAAGCCGTTGGCACACTGGTCGCCTACGGTGCAGAGTTCCCCGTCATCGCAGGGGTCGGTATTGTAGCTATACTGGCAGCCAACGCCCGGAACGCAGACATCGGTGGTGCAAGGGTTGCCGTCGTCACAACGTTCCGCCATGGGAACGTTGTTAACCAGCTGGGCACCGCCATCACAAGAGTCTTCGGTGCAGTCGATGGCGTCATCAATCCTGGGAGGAGTGCTCTGGACGCAGCCTGAACCAAGCGAACAGGTCTCGATACCATTGCACCAGTCGCCATCGTCGCAGGCGCCGTTATTGGGAATGTTGATGATTTGGGGCGGGTCATCGAGGCAGATATCCTCGGTGCAATCGACACCGTCGTCCACCTCGGGAGGCATGCCCTGCTGGCAGCCAAGCTGAACGTCGCAGAACTCTTGTCCGGTGCACCAACGCCCATCATCACAGAGTTCACTATTGGGATAGTGTACTACAAGATCACTGTTGTCGTCGCAGACATCCACCGTACAGTCAATTCCATCGTCAAGGTCAAGGGGAGCACCGGCGATACAGCCCATGACAATGTCGCACACCTCTTCGCCATCGCAGAAGCTCTCGTTCTGGCAGAAGTGGTCGTTGGGGAGGTGCTGGATAGTATCGCCCACTTCATCGCAGAGGTCGGTGGTGCAGAAAATGCCGTCGTCGGCTTCGGGGGCAGTTCCTGGCCTGCAACCCATGACCGGGTGGCAAACCTCTGCGCCGTTGCACCAGAGGCCGTCATCACAGAGGGCGTTCTGGGGGGTATGGCGAATGGTGCCTGTGGCCTCATCGCAGAGATCCGTCGTGCAATCGATGCCGTCAGAGAGAACGGGGGGCACGCCAGAGATGCAGCCCTGAATGGGGTCGCAGCTCTCCTGTCCGTTGCACCAGGAGCCGTCATCGCAGTTGATGACAGTGTTCACACACGCGCCACCGGGTGCGAACTGGTCGCATGTGTCAACGGTGCAGGCGTTGTTATCGTCGCAGTCGTTATCGGAGAAGCAGAGCGAGCGGACGAAGTGGAGAGACCACCTCTCGATGCTACCTGCGTCGCCCACTGCCCAGTCTTTGGCTTCCAGGGTCCAGTCGGCAGTGGCCGAAGCACCACTAAAGAGCGCAAGGGCGCCGGGCCCGTCCACGGGCTCAACCAGCCCGAAGACCGCATCCACGTCATCGAGGGCACCGCCGCTCTGATTGCGCAGATAGACCGTGTAGGTGCCGTTGCTCAAGCGCAGGGTCAGGTCTCCACTGTAGGGGTGCTTGAGGTAGACCTTCACGAAGAGGTTAAGGACATGGCCGCTTGCGTTGGTGGAAATGGATGTGACGGCACTGTTCATACCATCGTCCGGGACCAGCATGGGGAAGGGCCCTGGAGCCTGGAATGCCTGGCCTGGAATGGGAGTACACTTCTCGGTGACAGGGTCACAGTAGTCATTGTAGCCGCACTGTGAGTGCTTCGTGCACGGCTTCACGCAGTTAGCGACCTTAGGATGCTCGCACTCGCCCGTAACCGTATCGCACGTATCGAGGGTGCAGACATCCTCATCGTTGCACTCCTTCTCGTGATGGATGCAGCCCACCGCGGGATCGCAACTATCTTCAGTGCAGAGGTTGGGTTTTCCGGCAGCGATGTCGGTGCAGGGATTCTCCTCGAAGAGGCAGTAGCCTGCAGCGGTATCGCAACTATCGAGGGTGCACACATTCATGTCGTCGCAAACGTCGGGGTTCTCGGCGCTGCAAGGCGGCACGTCGTAGACAATGTAGAGGCTCCAACTGGTGAGCTGGCCACCGGAGAGCGGAGCAGTATCCTCCACGGTCAAGGTCCAGTCGCCAACCATTCCGAGGCCGTTGAAGGCGTCCAGTTTGAGAACTGAGCCAGAGAACACGGTCTTTCCGAAGTCATAGGTGAAGTAGTGGTTCGGGTCGATATTAGTCGGATCATTTGACTTCAGGACGACAGTCTTTCCCATATGCGTCAATGAGATCTTAAGGTCACCCGAATAAGCATGGTCTAGCTTGAGCTGCACATGCACATCTTTGACCAACTGTCCTTCCGAAATATATATCGAACTCTGATAAGTCTGCTGCGAGGAATGCGAAATCGTGATTGGAGTATCCGTTGAATCAAACTTATCTCCGGGGATGCGGCCGCAAACCTGCGACGAAACACGGCAAGCCCACAGGTCGGGGCACTGGGTGTCGTCAACGCAGAGGATGCAGTTTGACTGGACCTCATTGACGCACACTCCATCCGGTCCGCAGCTGTCGATGGTGCAGAGCTGGCTGTCATCGCATTCGGCTTGAGAGCCGCAGGGCGGGAAGCCGCTGTCGAAGAAGGCCAGATACCGTGCCATCAGGGCCTTCTTGGTTACCGTCCCGGAGTCAACAAGGGCAGCGAACGGCACCGAAGCTCCGATGGACCGATAGGAATGATAAAGTGGCTGATAGGCCACAGCCATGGCGTGGTCGCCGGTAGTTCCGCGCAGGATGGGAATTGACGGCGTGGCAACGTCACGGTCGATGCGGTCCAGGAAGTTATTGAGCGTGAAGTCCGGTGTTACTGCGAAATCGAATCCGTTGCAGAAGTGCCGTCCCAAAACAGGGCCGGGGTAGTTCTGCACACCGTCGTCGACTCCGACAATACCGAAACGGCTGTGGAACTCAGTTGCCGGGTCATTGGACCAGGTATCGCCACCCTCCATGTACACCTTGCCGCCCAGTCGCAGGTATTCCACGAAGAGCAGGCCCTCCTGCTCCGTGAGGACATGCTTGGCGCCGTAGATACCCATGGTGATGAAGATGCCGTCAAAGACAGTCAGGTCGGAGAAGAGATAGATATCCTGAACCACCTGGGCAGAGCGACCATTGGCGATAATGGCGTCAGCGATGGCTTGTGCGTGAGAGGCTCTGGTACCTGGGGCCTGCCAGACCAGATACCCGCTGGAAATAAGCACCTTAACATTTAAGTCAACATACTCTTCCAGACATCCATCCGTAACTTTAAGCCGAATAACATAATCTCCAGCCTGTGCATTGGTTGTCGGATTCAGTTTGATACGGGCTCTCCATTCACTACGCGAAGTATCGTAGGAATTACTGATCACGGTTGCAAAAGCAGGTCCTTCCACGATGGAGACGGTCACGGTCTGGTTGGGGTCGGTATCCCGTGAATAGATGCTGACCGTTTGAGGCTTACCTACGCTGACCAGCTGCTCGGCCGGCACTGAGGTAAACGTGGGCTTCGTGCCTGCACAGACGCGCACGTTATCCAATTCATACGCACTAATGTTATAAGAAAGACTAGAGGACAGCTGGAATCCCAGGAACAGTCTGTTGGAGAGATACTGTTGAGGTATGACATACGAGGCCAACTCAGCCTCAGTGTCGAAGATAAAACTCTCAATAGAGAGCGGAACGAAGGTATCAGCTTCCGTTATGACGCCTACCGGGTCCGCCGTGTCCGATATGGCATAAATACCTACATCAACAACATCCGTATATATATCAAGGAGGCGTTCGTATTGCACTGTTGCGATGGAGGCTGTTGAAGCGTCCAAGGCTGGGGAGACCAGGATAGAGCTGAAGGGCGCTTCGATTTCGGGCATCCAGTTGAAGTAAACGTGGACGTCGGGTCCAAGGGGTCCCAGGCCTCGGCATCCCCAGTTGGGGAACGATGTTGCGCCCAAGTCAATTAGTTTCCACCCACTGGGGAAACTCGTGCAGGAGTTGAAATTATCCGTGAAGGGCAGGGCATTGGCGCAGGGGCTGATTGGGGTGTATACACAGTTGTTGTTGACGCAGCCTTCAAGGGTGCATGGATTGTCGTCCGGCAGACAGTCCGAGACCGTGGTGCAGCAGATGGGGGGCAGGTTGCAGCCCTCGGCAGCGACGCCCGGTCCCAGATTTCGGCAGGTAGAGTAGATGCACTTATCGCATGTGCACAGGTTGTTATCATCGCAGTCACTGTCAATAGCGCAGCAATTCATGACATCAGTGTGCACGCAGGTGAAGTTTAGGCACACATCATTTGTGCAAGGCTGATTATCATTACAGTCCTGCTGCGTAAGACAGCAGCCTTCCAGGTCATAGTTAGCGGTGTATTTGCACGTCTTTGTGTTTAAATCGCACTGATCCAACGTGCATTCATTTCCGTCGTTGCAGTCTTCCATGACATTGCAGCACCCCGGATACGCTCTAACGTGCCTGCAAGAATTAGCCACGCAGCTATCGGTGGTGCAGTCATTACCATCATCACACTCATCCGGGGATGTTCCCAGGCAGCACTCAGTGATTGGCACAAAGAGGCACTGGTTAGTAGAGGGATTACAAGTGTCTACAGTGCATGGATTACCGTCGGTGAGAAGCGGTCCGGCGCAGTTGGCGTCAGAGAGGCAGCAGGAGGCTTTGGCGACGTGGGTGCAGAGTCCCTTCGCCAGGTCGCACGCGTCAATAGTACATGGGTCGAGGTCGTTGCAGCCCTGATTCTGCTCATTACAAATAGTTGGTGTATCAATATAGTCACACCGGTTTAAATTACAGATATCCTTAGTATACATATTGCCGTCGTCGCAGTCGATGTTAGTCCAGCAACACTTAGGTTCCTGGCCTGGGACCAGCTGTCGTTCGCAGCTTGATATACCGGTATTGCAGTACTCAACGGTACATGTATTGTTGTCGTTACAGTCCGCATCAACCTGGCAGCAGTTTGGAAGCTTGGGGTCTGGGCCATATCGGCAGGCGCGGTTGACGCAACGGTCGAGGTTACAGGGATTGCCATCGTCGCAGTCGAGGTCGGTGTCGCAGCAGGTTGGCGGTGGGATCGCGGTATTCTGGCAGAACCCGGCTACACAGACATCCTGGGTGCAGAAGACGTTGTCGTTGCAGTCGGCGTCGACATTGCAGCAACCGTCGATGTTGACGTAGGTCAT
The DNA here is from genome assembly GCA_964593355.1 of uncultured Myxococcales bacterium. GTDB lineage: Bacteria > Myxococcota_A > UBA9042 > CAIXZC01 > CAIXZC01 > CAYTWV01. Next base: position 19,151 of record CAZQHM010000020.1, on the reverse strand, counting down.
CTTGTTGTTCTGGCAGGTGTCGTCGGTGCACACGTTGCCGTCGGGCGTGACTGGGAAGGCGTCATTATCGCAATACTGGGGATCGATCACATGCTGGCACTGGTTGGCCTGGCAGTAGTCGATGGTCTCGGGTCGGTTGTCATCCCATGCGCCACCAGGACCACAATCGGTGTGGTAGTTGCAGCAGTTGACCAGGTCGTTGGGCTCATAGGAGCAGGTGTTGTCAACGCCACACATGTCTGTTGTGCAGGGGTTTCCGTCGTCGCACTCGGCGTCGTTGTTGCAGCATCCAGCGGCGTGAGGTCCATGTCGGCAAATGTTCTTGACGCATCCATCGACGGTGCAGACGTTCCCGTCATCGCAGGCGGGGTCAGGGTCTTTCTCACAGCAAAGGGGATCGGTGGAGGGCACGTTGACGCAGAGGCCGGCGCCGATGTCGCAGTAGTCCGTGGTGCAGAATAGGCCGTCGTTGCAGGCCGCATTGGGGTTTGGAGAGTCAGCGGAGCAGCACTTGGCTCCGTTTGTGAATATCCAATTGTTGGAGCAGGTGCCGTTTGAGCACTGGTCCTGGGTGCACTCTTCAGCATCGTCGCAGTCGCCATCGTTGACACAGGGGACGCACTTGGAGGAGGCGGGGTTGCAGACCTCCCACTTTCCCGAGGCGCAGGTGCAGTCGTAGCTCGAGTTGCAGCAGCCCGAGACTGGAGCGTATCGGCACTCGTATTTGCCGCCACCGAGGAAGACGCAGGCATCGATGGAGCAAGGATTTCCATCGTTGCATATGGGGTCTTTGTCGCCGGAGCAGAATCGCTTGACGTTAACATTAACGCAATCGGTGCCGGAGCAGAATGGGGCCTTCTTGCCGTCGACAACGAGGGAGCCGCACAGCTTATGCGAGCCAACGGGGATATCCGGGATGACAACCGGGTCCGCCGAGGTCTGGCTGGCTACAAGGACGCCATCCAGATACCAGTCCACACTTCGACCTGAAGCGGGGAAGGTCCAGTTGGTCACCAGGAAGGAGACGGTCATGGGGGTGACCGGGGTGGCCAATTGGAGATAGACCCACTGGGAAGAGGGGTCCGTGAGTGTCAGGGTGGGATCTGTGATGGCCGGCAACTCTACTTGGCCGGACACCGAGTCCAGGAGGTCCAGAATGCCGTCGACGGAGTCCTCGGCAGGCAACGCTGTCTGCGTCTCCTGACATGAATAGACCGTCAAAAACAGCGGGAGGAAGAGTACGCCAGTTAAGCGCGACAATCCCGTTTTCATGATACCTCCTTGCCCATGGCGACGTATTGAAAGAGCCCCTTAAAGACCACAATTGCCAATAAATTTGTGCCCGTAAAAAGCGACCTGCAGACGCTGAGGTGGTGCTCCTCTAAGGCCGGGAGGCCCTGGTGGGATGCCTGCAGACTAGACCATCCGGTATGGATGACCACTTTCACTCCTTATCTTGCACATGTCAAATCGAAAGCCGGTGCGCGCAACACACAACGCCCCTGGGGCATCATGCACCTTCCATGCCAAAAACCACTGCTTTTCGGTGGGAGCACCCCCTGCTCTGTCGGCCAAGGAACCAAGCTGTTGAGAGCGTCTCTTTTGGGGCGAAGAGGCGGCTCAATCAAGGTCGCAAACCGTCACCCGGCTGACAAAAATGGGCAACTCCGTCAGGGCACCACCCTTCAGGGGGCCACTCTACTCGGTTGTGGTTTCTCGGGCAAGCGATTCCGCCGCCGAATTCACTTCGGCGGCCAGTAGAGCAGCGTCTACCTCTTTAAGACCACGCAGCGGGCCAGTGAAATCGCCAGGATGAGGAGTAGGACCAAGAGGAGTACCGAGCGGGTCGATGGGAGTTCAGAAGTGGAGCAGGAGGAGGACTTCTTCAGGGGAGGCTGGAACTCTACGATCTGGGGCTCTCCCTGAGTGACCTCCTCTGTTGAGTCCACTGCTGTCTGGCATCCCAAGGCAAACCACTGGCCCCCGCAGCAGTATCCCGAGTAGACGGTCTCCTCACCGCAGACGCAAGGGGAACTAACGAAGATATCCTCGGGGCATGTCTGGCAAGATGAGCAGACCACCACGATTCTAGGTCCGGCCACATTGTCGGCCTTGTTGGCCTCATCGGGCACCTGGTTGTTGGTATCCAGGAGGCCAAAGGCCAGGTACTCCCCGTCGGGGGCCTGGTCCCAGGTGGACTCCCACGAGAGCGTGCCCCCTGCCGCCAGGCGCTCCACGATCTGGTAGTCATCCCCTAGGTCTCCGAACTGCGGGGGGGACTCTCTGTCTCTGAAGAGGTCAATACGGAATGGCGTGTCGATATCGGTATCGCCGTTGTTGGAGACGCTCATGGAGAATACGACCTGATTGCCGACAACCCTGGAGCGAAACTCGGACAGGTCGAGGTTTGGTCCCCCCTTGGTGACCACCTGGACCTCCACGGAGGAGGCATTGTTGGTCTCATCGGTCTCCCACCATGCATCAAAGAGGTCTAGCACCGCCCACGCCGTGTAGGTTCCGTCGGGGATCCCCCCCGGTCGGGTCCAGACCACCTCTGACTGGAAGAAGTCGCCAGGAGCCATGGGAGGCCCTTGGACGTAGACTCCCTCATCAATGGCTCCGGCGTCGTCGAGGGTTGGCAGCGTGGGATGGTTGAAGAAGAGGTCGAGATCGAAGGGGGCGGTTATGGGGTCGGTCCCTGCGTTTGTCACCAGGACTAGAAACCTTACGGCATTTACGCCATCCTGCTTGGCTTGGGCGCCAGAGAAGAGCTTGACCTGAAGGTCCGGCCCCGGGACGTCCAAAGCCAGCGTCTTCTTAGCATCGTTGTTCTTCTCATCGGTCTCAAGGATCTCGCAGTCGCAGTCTGCGCGGGCCCAGACGGAGTAGACTCCGTTGGGAAGTGTTGGGGCGTAGACTGCGAAAGGGATCTCGGCACCAACCTCCAGGCCCTCAACGAAGGCTTCAACCTTGCCGCCCCCCGCCTCTACGTCGGGTGTTTCACATAAATTGGGCTGGCTGGTACTGTTGTAGTAGATACATAGTTTAAACTGCTGACCTTCCTTGACATGCTCAAAGCCGTCGTTTCTAATCTTTCCTATAAAAAGCGGCTTGTCTCCCTGTACCGTGGCGTCGAACTCTGGTATTGTGAGGTCTGGTCGGTTGGCCACGACATACTCAAACTCGCAGCAGTTGTTAGCTGTCGTGGTCTCAAAGACTTCTCCAAAGCCGTTGACCAACGCCAGCAGGCGTCTTGGGCCACTGTCCACTGCCACAGACTTCGTAAGCAGCGTGGTCTGCCCGGCCGGCAATGGTGGCGACTGGATCCAGGCATCCCCTGGGACATTGAAGAAGTCTTCACACCCCTGCTCCTCGACATCGGTGAAGAGGTCGACTCCCACGGGGACTGAGACCGGAGCGGGGCCGTTGTTTCTGACCTCCAGGGTGTATAGGGTGTTGCCAACGGCCAAGGGGTCATTTTCGGCCTTGCACGACACTATCTCGAGGTCGGGCTTTGAGGCCTCCAGGGAGACTGTGTACTCACCGCACACTATGTTGTTGCTCTCGTTGCCTTCCACGCAGAGGTTATCCACCGAATCGACAAAGAGCAGATACCGGTAGGGCACCGGTGCTGGTGGAAGCTGCCTTGAGACCTGCTCTGCCTTGGACGCTCCAGGTCCCAACTGCCCGCCCGAGAACTCCCAGAACTTGTCTGGCGCCTGATTGCACTGCAGCGGGTGAACATCACAGGTGCATGGATATGATGCCCAGAAGTCGGCCCACCAGGTGCCGGCACATGCCTGGTTGCCTGCATTGCTGATTGACACGGAGTAGTCCACTTGTGCCAGACCGTCAAGGGGAGTGACCTGGACCTGCACACTGCCTGTGAGATCCGGCGCTGCGGATGGGAGCGTCAGCGGTACCAGCAGCAGGAGCGCTGTGAGTATGAGCAGAGTGTTCCTTCGGTCCATGTGACCCCCCGGTGTAGCGGCACTAGAGCCTGAACCGCTGGATTATAGTCCTGGGAATCCCCATCAACAAGCGGTAACCGGTCACCTCTCCACTCTGCAGCGCCGTTGGGCCGCCCCCCTCCTGGATAGTCATCTTCCACTGGAAGCGGTTCAAGGGTGGGGCTACTCGTTTGTGGGGAGGTGGAGGTGCAGCATTGGCGATGGACTTCCTGTTGGAGCCCGTTTGGCAGTGGATTACTGCGCTTCGCCTTAGAAGACGAAAAACAGGTTCCCTTGCAGTGTCCAGGCCCAGACTGAGTCTTTGGCCGGGGCGCCAGTGATCAGGTAGTCTGCAGGTCGGTCCATGGCCCACATCGGGAGAAGAACTCCAAAGGCGAGGGTAGCCATGAAGTGATTGGCCTCTTCATAGAAGAGCATGGCGTCCAGCTCCACGCCGAGGTGCCTGGAGTCGCCTGCGTAGGCATCGGGGTCCAGTGAGAGCCCATAGATGCCGCTGATAAGTCCGCCAAAGGAGTTCTGCTCTGTGGGGATGATGTCGAAGTCGAAATGCGGTCTGAAATACATAGTATTAGAGATTCCGCCAAGGACCTCTCTGTACAACAACATGTCGATTTTGTAGTTACGATTGAAGGCGAAAGAATCCCAGCTATTGTCGCCAGCCCAAGGCACCTCACGGCCCGAGGCCACGGCTACCATTTCCGGGGAGTCACCAGATGCTACTCCGAGGTCTAGGCCAAAAGAAACCATGCCCATGGTGATGTTGGATTCAAAGGCAGCGCCCCATTGCCTGATGTCCACGGACTCTTCACCGGGCGTGCCAGAAGGGTTACCTATTGAACCGACTAGGGTAGTGGCTTCCAGCCCGAGGTAGATCCTGGTGGTTGGGTCGGGGCGCCAGTCCATACGAGCAAAGAGGTCGGGCACGACGAGCCAGGCGTTGCGTTTTCTCAACTCCAGGTCAGAAAAGTTTGCAGACCCGTTGCCAGTTGCGAGGTCGCTGGCGAAGGCCATGTCCTGATATCTGTAACTGACGAGGAATCCCCAATCCAGGGCTGGCCGCCCGGAAGTCAGTCGTTTACGGTAGTCGGCCCATTCATCGGAGGTTGAGGGGAGCGTGGTCACGGCCAGCTCCAGTTGGTTGACATCATCGATATCGTCAAGGTCGTATGGGCGCAGGGAAGTGCCGTAGAGGTTTGAATTGGGCCCCGTGGCAAGAAAGGCATAGGCAGCGTGAAGTCGTAGTCCGGCCACGGGGAGTTGCCACTGCACGCGGTCGAGATAGTTGGCGCTGTCAGCGTCCAGGGCGTTGAATCTCTCCAGGGGCGTCAGGACTCCGTTTCCACGTTCATAATCACCCGTGCTGGCGTAGATGCCAAGCCCCCAGCCCCAGGCAAAGCGGCCCAGTTTCAGGGTGCCCAGGGGCAGACCAGTTCCATCTTCGGCGGCTCCAATGTCCCACTCGGCCCACGCCTCTTTGACCGACAGGGAGTCACTGAAGGAGTTGATGCCCGAAGAGGGAGGGACTTGAGACTGGGTCATGGTATCCACGACGACGCCGGGAAGAGCTCGTCCACCGTACATGTAGTCGGGGGTGCTCCCCAGCACGATGTTGTCGAGCACGTCGATTCTAGTTCCGAGCCTGATTGATGGAGAGAGATGGATAATGGGAGCGAGTCGCAGGCGCATTGTGGCTGTTCCCAGGGTGTTCTCGGAGTTGTCTTTGATGTATTGGGCGAAGCTCGCGCCTCCCGAGGAATTGACGAAGTTTCTTGATAGGGGAGGGAGAAAGAGGGAGGTCGCCGTGGATTCTTCTTCAGTCAGGGCGAAGTAGGTGCCGAGGTCCGCCTCAGCGAAAAGGGCCGAACGGAACCTGAAGTAGCCATGCCATTCAAGATGAGGATAGCGTTGCAGGGGCGGCACGGGGCCTTTAGACGCCATCAGCGCCTCGGCGCGAAGCTGGTCGAGGAGAGATGGCTCATCCTCAGACTGGATCTCCTCCGGGTCCGTGTCTTGGCCCTGGGATTCATCCAGGGAGCCCTCCTCCTCCTCGGAGAGTTCTTCATCCTCTCCCACTGACTCTTCCTCATCGCCCTGGGAACCCGAGGGCTCCTCGACAGCTTCGTCGGGGGAGGCCGGGTCATCTTGGCGCTGCGAGTCTATGGCCCCTGGGGCATCGGCTCCAGCAGCGTAAGCCGTGCCGGTGAGACAAAGCAGGAGGGTCAACAGCACTGGAAGCCTCATGGGGTACTCCTTTTGCCCCTGGGTTCAGGGGGTTTGCCTCTCGGGAACTCCCGGAGGCAAGTCACTTCACCACAACGTTGACGATGCGCTTGGAGGCGACGATAACCTTGAGTACGGTCTTTCCGTCAAGCCACCGTTGCACCGCCGGGTTTTCCATCGCCCGTTGGATAATCTCCTCCTGGGAGGCATCGCTTGCGACCTTCATCTGGGCCCTGACCTTTCCATTGACAGACACGGCCATCTCGAGGACGTCGTCCTGACAGAGTTTTTCGTCGTGGGAAGGCCAGGGGAGATTGAGAAGCTCCGTCTCATGGCCCAGTTCCTGCCATATCTCTTCGGTCAAATGGGGGACAAAGGGGTTCAGCAGCGTGGCCAGAGCCTCAAGCCCCCTGCGGAGGGTGAGCAGGTTGCCCTCTGCCACGAGCTCTTCCTTGGACGAATTAATAAGGTTAAAGAGCTCTCGGATCCGGGCCAGGGCTGTGTTGAGGGAGAAGCGATCCAGATCCGTGGTCACGGCCTTAATGGTTCTGTGGGTCAGCTTGGCTAGCGCCTCGGCTTTGGGAGTACTGGGGTTGGCATCAGCCAGGGGAGCAACAGAGGCATCAATAATGTACTGCGAGAGTCCCCATACCCTTTCCAGGAACCGATAAGCACCTTTGACCCCCTGCTCGGACCAGTTGAGGCCCGCCTCGGGCGGCGAGTCAGAGAGTATGAAGAGTCTGGCTGTGTCGGCCCCATACTCGGCTATGATTCGCTCGGGATCAACGACATTCTTCTTGGATTTGGACATCTTCTCTACAGGGCCCCTGAAGATTTGGGCGTTGCTGTTGCCCTTCAGGGAATATTTGCCATCAGCAAGTTCCTCAACTTCGTCGGGGTGGTGGTATCGCTTCACTGTGCCACCCTCGGGCAGCCTCTCCTCAGAGTAGAAGGACTCCATGCACACCATGCCCTGGGTCAGCAGATTATTGAATGGCTCATTAATGCTGAAATACCCAAGGTCACGCAACATACGCGTGAAAAATCTGGCATACAGCAGATGCATAATAGCGTGCTCAACACCACCAATATATTGATCAACGGGTGCCCAGTAATCAATATCTTCGGGCAGGAACGCTGAGGCATCTCTCTTCTTTGAGCAGTAGCGGAACTGGTACCAGGAGCTCTCGACGAAGGTATCCATGGTATCCGTATCCCGCCGAGCAGAGCCACCACACTTGGGGCACGTGGTCATCCAGAAACTTTCGAGCTTCTGGAGGGGGTTTCCGATACCGTCGAAAGCCACCTCTTCGGGGAGTCTGACAGGGAGCTGGTCATCGGGGACAGGCACCACACCACAGGAGGGGCAGTGAATCATGGGAACAGGGCAACCCCAGTAACGTTGTCGGGAGACACCCCAATCACGCAGTCGGTACGTCGTCTTGGGCTCTGCGCTGCCAAGTGCCTGCAGGTGCCCCGTGATAGCCGCTTTTGCCTCGTCACTGTTCAGACCGTTGAAGTCGCCAGAGTTGACAAGCACGCCAGGCTCCTCAAAGGCCTGTTGCATCTGCTCCAGGGGCAGAGGTTCGCCATTGACGGGGGCAATGACAACGCGCATGGGAAGGGAGTACTTCTTGGCGAATTCGAAGTCTCTCTGGTCGTGAGCGGGCACTGCCATGACGGCCCCTGTCCCGTATTGCATGAGGACAAAGTTCGCAACGAAGATTGGTACCGATTCACCGGTCACGGGGTGCAGGGCGTAGGCTCCAGTGAAGACCCCCTCTTTCTCGTGGCCTGCCTCAATGCGCTTGGCGCCTTGGGCAGCGCATTTGCGAACGAAGGCATCAACGTCTGTTTTCTGGGCGGGGGTCACTATGTTAGTGAGGAGTGGATGCTCGGGCGCTATGGACATAAAGGTTACGCCCATGAGGGTGTCGGGCCGCGTGGTGAAGACCGGGATATTGAATTCGGTGCCGGAGACCCGGAACTGCATCTGCGCCCCAACGCTCTTGCCAATCCAGTTGGCCTGCTGCCTCAGAACATATTCAGGCCAGCCCTTGTGGAGGGTTTCCAGACCTTCGAGGAGTTCATCGGCATACCGGGTTATGGCAAAGTACCAGGCTGGCATCTCCTTTTGCGCAACTGGCCCGCCACAACGCCAGCAAACTCCATCTTCGGCCTGCTCGTTGGCCAACACGCCGTGCAGTTCGCACCAGTTGACCTGAGCAGTCTTTCGATAGGCAAGGCCCTTTGACCATGCCTCAATAAACATCTTCTGTTCCCACTTATAATACTCAGGTGAGCAAGTAGCAAGCTCGCGTTCCCAATCATAAGAGAAGCCCAAGCTCTTGAGCTGCTCCCGCATGGTATCGATGTTGCTGTAGGTCCAGGCGGCGGGATGAATCCCTCTTTCAATAGCTGCTGTCTCCGCAGGCATGCCTAGGCTGTCCCATCCCATAGGATGGAGAACATTGTATCCCTGGTGGCGCTTGTAGCGGGCTACGACGTCGCCGATGGCGTAGTTCCTGACGTGGCCCATGTGAATGCGGCCCGACGGGTAAGGAAACATGACCAGAGTATAGTACTTAGGCCTGCTCTTATCGATGTCGACCGAAAAAACATTGCCTTCTTCCCACTTCTGTTGCCATTTACTCTCAATGGCTGAGAAGCCATAGCGCTCTCGTTCACCTTTCACAACAGTCTCCTGCTACCACTTGGTATCGCAAAAACTAAATGAGGCTACTTGGACTCGGGTTTGGCGACGAGAGCCATGTCATCGATAAGCACGTAGCCCTCTGTGGGTTCACCGGCCTGCCTGGCGATGCGGAGGGAGACTGACTTGATGAACTTCCTTGAGGCTGCGTCATCCTTGATAATGTCGTCCACCTTCACGGCGAAACGCTGCCAATCCGAGGTGAGGAGGAAGCCCTTCGGTGCTGCCTTTGCGGCGCCCTGGTTGCCCCGGACGCTGCGGTCCCAAAGCATGAGTTCGAGGTTCACCGTCTTGTCTTGCCCGCCGACGGACTTACCGATAAACGTTATGTGAGTGATATCAGTAAAATCCATCTTATCGGTAATATCACAGTCGTCGGTTCTTGGCTTAAGATCGTCATATACACCGCAATAATCCACATTAGAAGGCAGGTCATAGTGCAACGTCAGTACGCCCTTCTCGGCCTCTTCGATTTCGTGGTCTACGGCACATACACCATCCTCCCAGCTGAAGGTGTTCCAAACACCACCGAGGTTGTTCAGGGTAAGGTCCGCCGAGACATCTTCGCTGTTCGTCTCTTTCTTGCCTTCAACAATAACTTCCGTATTTCGTTTACAGGTTACTGACTTCTGCTCCCTTGTCTTCTCGTAGTCATTAACCGTAATCCAGTTCTCTGGAACCGTTTCTGGTCTAACAATCGTGAAAATAAATTCGGGATCGCCTTTCACAGTGAACGACAAGGTCTTTGTGCCATCGATCGTCTTGCCTTTAGCCTTAATTAAAATACTCTCTACACAATCCTCTCCGAGTTCCTTTGCAATATACTGTGCCTGAGCTGCTTTTTCTTTATCATACTCAAGCTTACCGCACTTATCGTCGGATTTCCACTCGAAGGCAACAGATTCGGCTGACTTGTTGCTGAGCAGCAGCTTAACGGTCTTACCGCTTTTCAGCTCCATGCTCTGGCCCAGGTCTGGGTCAAGTCGGACAGCAATTGCACCGGGCCAGTTCTTATCGCCGCCTTCCGCTCCGTCTGCCGACTCATCGACCTTCTTCGAGCAGGCAGCAAGGGTGAGCAACAGCATGAGCACAACGATTTTCTTCATGATCGACCTCGCTTCAATATTCACGCCGGGGGCTGTTATACCACAGGAGGTAGGCTCTGCAAGGAGAATCCTGCGCGTTGACAGGGTCCGGGGTCGTCACGTGAGGGGCTACCGTTTAATATGTTTACAGCGAATCGTTGGACCGCTTTGCTTTGACAGGGCGCCTCCCTGAACCCATAATCGTAGCGGGTCAGGTGCTCCGAAGGGCCTGAAGAGAGACGGGCGTCGCGGTCACAGCGGCTTCTGGCTGGGCAGAGGGCCATTGGGGTGCACTGGTTTCCAGAGTGGCCATGTGGGGTCCGAAAGGAATTGGAGGTTGGGATGCAACTGGGCAAAGCGATTTTCGTACTACCTTCGTTATTTACACTTACTAGTGTATTTTTGGGATTTTCCGCTATTAGCTGGGCTGCCGCTGGTCACTACACTTTGGCTGGAGTGGCAATTCTGTTTGCTATTATTTTCGACTCTGTAGATGGTCGAGTTGCCAGAATGACGAGGACTCAGACGCAGTTCGGGGTTGAACTCGATTCTCTGGCGGACGTTATTTCGTTTGGTGCTGCGCCTGCAGTGCTGGTGTACCAGGCGTACCTCAAGGGTTTGTGGGTAGCAGGTCCTTTGGACCTGGGTCTGGTATTGGCCTTTACCTATTTGACAGGTGGGGTGGTCAGGCTTGCGAGATACAACGTAGATGCTCACAGGAAGCCCGGCGTGGTCAAGCAGTTCACCGGGCTGCCGATTCCGGGCGGCGCCGGCTTGCTTGCGGGCCTTGTGACGGCGATGGAGTTGTCTGGCAGGGAGCCCGGTGGCGTCGCAATGGCTGTTCTCATGGTGGTACTTGGGGTGCTGATGGTCTCCACGGTAAAATACCCAAAGACCCTTCCCAAGCCGAGGTCAATGGAGTTCGTGTTGAGGGTTGGGCTTCTGGCGGGGTTGCTGGGTGTTGTAGCCATGGTCAACCATTACTATATGGTTGCTTCATTTTTCGCTTATTATATTATCGCCGGCTTAGTTGAAAGCACGTTTTCTCTGCTGATTCGGGCGGTTAAGCGTCGGGCATCGAGGAAGACGGGGGGCATATAGGCCCTCGCCTTTTCTGGAGCGGGCGAGGTGCGGTTTCTTCGAATTATGGCTGATGGAGGAGAGGGATTTGAAGGGTGAGGCCGGGGGGCCGGTCGGCCTCAGGAGACTGGCGGTTGTATTGGGCACTGGGGGGGTGGGCAAGACGACCATCTCACTTGCGCTGGCAATGGGGTTAGCAGGACGCGGTTGTCGGGTACTACTGCTCACGGTTGACCCTGCAAGGCGTCTTTACGATCTCGTAGGCAAGAGCGGTGCGACGCCGGACGGGCTGGTGGTTGTGCGGCTGGAGACCCAGGAGAGTTTTCGAGGCTTAGTCACGCGATATTCGGAGAGTCCTCAAAGTGCGGAGGGGGTCTTGGGCTCGAGGTTTTTTCCTTTCCTATCGGACCATCTCCCGGGGCTCAACGAGTATGTGACAGGCGAGTTGGTATTAGAAGCTCACGATTCTGGTAACTACGACTACATTGTGCTCGATACTCCCCCTTTTTCACATGCTCTGCACTATCTCGAAGCGCCGCTGCGCCTTGGACGAATGGCGTCGACGGCCATGGCCATCGGTGCTGGGCCCAGAGGGATGTCCCCGCTTATTCGCCGTGGGTTGAGTCTGTTTTTGGGTGGGGGGTTCCTCGGGGAGCTCTTAGATTTCGTCAATGGATTTGGTGAGTTGTGGCCGCACCTTCAAGAGAGCAGCAAGCGTCTTGCTTCTCTTTATAGTGAAGAGACCAGCTATATTGGGGTAATGGTTCCTGAAGCGCGTTGCACGGATGAGTTACTTGCGTTGGCTGATGGGGCGCCGCCTTGGCTGAGCTTTGGTACTGTTGTTGTAAACCGTTCCTGGGTCAGGGGGCGTTCCGAGGGTGGAGGGGGTGATGGTGGAGCGGATGTAGTTGGCCGCCTGCCGGGGTGTGCATGTGCCGAGGGGACGGTGCGTGAGGGGATACGGGCGGGTCTGGACACGGCGCTGGCCCTGGCGAGTTGGAAGCAAGCTTTTGAGAGGGAGGCACTTCGGAAGCTGAGGAGGTCCAATCGTTTGGCGGAAGCGGACTATGTGCTGTTGCCCAACCAAGTGAGCAGTATCACTGGGGGGCGAGCGTTGAGTGAGATGGCTGAGCTACTGGTGGATGGCCTTGGGCTGCACTGTGGCCAGGCGGAACCAGATGAATGAACGGCAACGTAGGCCTTTGGCGGGCGAAGGGGTTGGCGTGTTTAAACTATCACATTTAGCTCTTGGGGCGCCAAATGAGTTCTAAGATTAGACATATAATAAAGCGAACCGGCAATAGATCAGAATTCGATATTGCACGCATTCAAGTCGCTATTTATAAGGCAGCGGCGGCAATAGGGGGGAAGGATCGGGCCAAGGCTGACAGGTTGGCCGAGCTGGTAGTCAAGGAGCTTGAAGCCTCGGGATTGACAGAGCCCTCGGTGGAGGATGTTCAAGATACGGTCGAGCGCGTTCTGATACACGAAGGGCATGCTGCTACGGCGAAGTCCTACATATTGTATCGATTCGAGCGTCACCGAATGAGAGGCGGGGAGTTGGGGACGAGGCATGGGGGGCGCCAGGAGACAATTCCCTGGAAGCTGTTGTGGCGTACGCTGGTATGGAACCAGGATCATGACTGCGACACCCTGGAGGGGTTGAACAGGTGGGTCCAAGGGAGCCGTCTGGTTGAGTTGATGCGGGAGGCTGACGAGGAGTATGAGAGGCAACTCGATGCCACTGCCGACGCTGTGTTGAATCGTGGTGGTGTGCGGCTGTTGGTTATTGCTGGCCCCTCCTCATCGGGCAAGACGACGACAACGATGAAGTTGGCGGAGAGGTTGGCGATTCGTGGGTGCAGGTTGGTGACCATGAATCTGGACAACTACTTCCGTCACCTGGAGTTGCATCCCAGGGACGGGTTTGGCGACTACGATTATGAGACCCCAGAGGCCATGGACCTGCCCCTGATTAACCGCCACCTGGAGCAGTTGTTTGCTGGGCAGGCGGTGATGATGCCGAGGTACGATTTCGTGGAGGGACGTCAGCACCTGAATCAGACGGCATTGGAGATGGGGCGCGACGATGTGCTGCTGTTGGACACGTTGCATGGGCTCTATCCACCTCTGACTCAAGCCATTCCCCGCGACCAGAAGTTCTTCGTCTACATCGAGACGTTTGCGCAGGTGAGGCCCGTGGGGGGGGCATTCATGAAGTGGACCGATCTTCGATTGATGCGGAGGATGGTTCGTGACGCTGCCTTCCGGGGCCACAGTCCTGGCGCAACGCTGGGGCACTGGCATTACGTTAGAAGGGGCGAAATGAAGCATATCATTCCGCATCTTTCCTCCGTAGACTTCATAATTAATGGTGCCATACCATATGAGTTGCCTTTCTTGAAGCGCCACATTATGCCTTACCTATCCGGAATAGTTGACTCCTACAGACTTGACGGCAGAAGGCACGACGCCGTAGTGCGGGGCGAGAGGCTAGTGGAGTTGCTATCTAGGGTTGATTCGGCGAGTCCGGACCAGGAGAGGGAGGTAGGGGCGAGGGCTCTGTTGCGCGAGTTTGTTGGGGGCAGTCAGTTGAAGTACTGAAGGGAGTGGAGCGATGGCAATAGGAGCGTCCGGGGTCTTCTGCCCAGACAGTGTTGTGGTGGGCTCGGGGAGAGGTCGCTTGAAGGTAGGCAGGGGAAACAGTTGAGGTTGTTTCGGAGTCGTTTTTTTTTGGGGGGGGTGGATATGCATCTATTTGCAACTTACAGAGGCATCAAACAATGGGCCGATTAAGCATAGAAGTTAAGGTAGGTGCGTTCCTCCTGGCAGCGGCTGGTCTGTTGACTGCTTTCGTGCTTGTCCTGGGGAACTTTCGGATGTCGCCGGCGAGGAGCTACATCGTTAACTATACGGCCAGTGGTGGATTGCGTGAGGGGGCCAAGGTCAAGCTGGCTGGGGTTTCAGCCGGGAAGGTGTTGGGGGTGAGGTTCCTGGGCGGAGAACAGAGAGACTCTCTGGGCGGAGCGCTGTGGGTGGGTGTGGAGATAGAGGTAGATGAGGAGAAAGCGAGGGCCATAACCGAGGGGTCGAGGTTCTTCGTCTCGTCAGAGGGTATGTTGGGCGAGAAGTACGTGGAGATCAGCCCCGGGGATCCGGATGCTGCCGAGATTCCAGACGGGTCTGTGTTGACGGGGGAGCCTGTACTGGAACTCCAGATGGTCACCTCTCAGGCTATGGAGATGATGAAGGTGGTAAGAGAGGTTGTTGATTCCGGGGGCGGGGGGATGGGCGAGTCGTTGGAGGACATTCGCGGGATTTTGGCCAAGGGGAACCGGATACTTGGGGAATTGGAGGGCCGTTTGCCGAGGCTGGCCGAGCGGGCTGACGCATTGGTTGTGCGGATGGACGAACTGGCGGTAAGGACGCTGAGGGTTGTGGAGCGAGTTGATGCTTTGATGGTAGCTGAGGGGGGAATTGAGTCCTCGGTGATGACTGCCGGGAGGGTCTTAGAGGGGGCATCGATGAGGTTACCTGGGTTGATGGATGAGGCGGGACAACTGCTGGTCGAGGGCAGAGGGCTGGCGGCCCAGGCGTCGCACACGTTGGAAGGATTGGACGGGCTCTCTGCTGCGGCCGAAGCCGAGCTTCACGGTGTTGCCTTGGAGGGGCGGAGGTTGATCGCCAGTACTTCCCGTCTGTTGGCCGGCATTGATGCTCCGGACATGGCGCGACGCTTCATGGAGATGTCGGATGAGCTGACCAGAGCGACGGCTTCACTGTCGGTGAAGGTGGAGGCCATCCTTGAGCGAAGCGACAGATTAGTGAGCCAGCTGACGGAGCTGCTGGGGTCGGTAGAGCGTGGCGGGGGGACGGTGGGGCTTCTGCTCAGGGAGCGGGAGCTCTATGATGACATAAGGGAGCTGGTACTGGACCTGAAGAAGAACCCGTGGAAGGCGCTCTGGAAGCAGTAGTGTCCATGGGCGGATGGGACACATGGTACTGGCTTGAGAGGGACGATTGGGGTATAGTCGCTGCGGTCTGGGGGTGAGAGATGAGAAGCACGGCGATTGCGGTATTGTTCCTGCTTGTTGCAGCGGGATGTGGCAGCGGCACGGCCGCTGGGGATACGTCCACGGGGCACGAGGACACGGGGAGTGGTGGTGACACGACGGGCCATGACGGTCGGGTTGACCATTCCGGAGGAGACTCCAAGGGTGACACTGGTGGTGGAGGGGACGAAACCGGCTCTCCGGACGCCGACATTGGAGATCCCTGGGACGCCGATGCTGGTGATTTGGATGTGCTCTCTCCTCCGGACCTATTGGACGTCGACGGTGGGCAGGAGACCATTGAAGATGCGGCCGATAGTGGAGACAGTGATTCTGAAGCTGATGAGATTGCGGAGATAGCTCCACCCTGCGACGTTGGGGAGCCGTGCGACGACATGAATCCGTGCACGCTCAACGACCAGTGCGTGGATGGTCTCTGCGAGGGGACGCCGAAGGTGTGTGAGGACGGCATAGCTTGCACCATTGACGTCTGCATCGATGGGGAGTGTGTAGCAAGTCCCACGCCGGGTTGGTGTTACATTTGGGAACAGTGCTGGAAGGATGGTGAGAAGAACCCGAACAACCCCTGTCTGGAGTGCATTACGGCTCACAGAATCTACACATGGACGGCCAATGACAACAATCTCTGCGACGACGGCAGTGTCTGCACCATAGACGATCGCTGTTCCGACGGGGCGTGTGCCGGCAAGGCAATGCTCTGCGACGACGGCAACCCTTGTACCCTGGACGTTTGCGATGGGGGCTACTGCGATTTCATCTTGCAGGACGGTATAGCCTGCGACGATGGAAACATTTGCACTATGAACGACGTTTGTGAGGATGGCGGGTGCGTGGGCGGAGGGGACGAGCGAGAGTGCAATGATTTCAATCCGTGCACGGTTGATACATGCGACCCTGTAATGGGCTGTATTTATACTCCGTTCAACGGCTTCTGCGACGATGGCAATGAGTGCACCTTGGGCGATAAATGCGTCAACAGTGTCTGCAAATCTGGGGCTCCATTGGTTTGCGACGACAACAACTCTTGCACGAATGACTATTGTAATCCGCTGGTTGGTTGCAAATTTATCAACAATTCATATCCTTGTGATGATGGCGACCCGTGCACGGTGGGGGACAAGTGCCTCGGCGGCATATGCAAGAAGGGACCGGACAAACTGGTCTGCGAGGATGAAAACACATGCACTATGGAGTATTGTGCGCCAACGATAGGCTGTAAACATGTTCCCATTCCCAATGCACAGTGCAGCGACTTCAATAGTTGCACCTACGGTGACAAATGTGTGGCTGGTGTTTGCACCTATGAGTTCGCAATTGAATGTGACGATGGCAATCCTTGCACCGACGACGTTTGTGATGAGGCGTTCGGATGTGCGCACTATGACAACTCGCATCCTTGCGATGACGGAAACGCCTGCACCACTGGAGACCAGTGTGTTCAGGGACAATGTGTGACTGGGCTTCTGCCGGTTCACTGCTTCGAAGAGAATCCCTGTTTGGATGGGTATTGCGACCCGGTGGTGGGATGTGTGGCGACGCCTTTGAACGGTGCCCCCTGCAACGACGGCGACATGTGCACGCTGGACGACATTTGCGTTGATGGCGAGTGCTTCCATGGTGTTGAGGCGCTGAACTGTGACGATGGGAACGTATGCACGCTGGACTTCTGCGATCCGGTCTTCGGTTGCGTCTACGAGACCATCACTCTGCCGTGTAATGATTTTAACATTTGCACGGCCAATGATCGCTGCATGGACGGTATGTGCCAGGGCACACAAGTATCTTGCAATGATAACAATTCATGCACTGTAGATATGTGTGACATTTCCCAGGGATGCTATCATTCGGTAATAGTCAGCGAGTTCTGCCAGCCCCGCATCGTCATCGACTATCCTCCAAGGGCTGCGGAGCTTGTGGGACCGCCGACGACGATTCAGGTTCAGGGCCATGTGGTTCACAATGCGGCTCCGGCGTCATGGATCAAGGTCAACGGCCAGGATGTGGTTCTGGGACCCGGGGGCACCTTCACGGTGAACATGGCGGCCCATCAGGGCGTGAACCTCATCGAGGCTGAGATATTCGACAAGCTGGATGGGAAGGACAAGGTTGTTCAGACCTTTGTTCTGGCGCCGAAATATACGCCAATGAATGTTGCCCAGCCGCAGGTTTCCAGGATTAACCCGGCGATGAAGGTGTTTTTGGGGCAGACGGTTTGGGATGACAACGATCCAGCGCCTGATGATTTCGCCACTGTGATTACGCTATTCTTTGACAGCATGGACTGGAACTCCATGCTGCCGAATCCACTCACTGAAACTGATGAATATAAGGTCGAGACGGACACTGGGCTGCTATACGAGCACCTCAGTGTTGATTTGGTTTGCATGAATGGATATCTTAAAATCAAGGCAACTCTTTACGGTATCTATATTGGCATAAACGCCAAGGGCAAGAAATGGTATACGCCAAGTGTTGACGGCTCTGCCTCGGCAAACTCGGTCACAGTGGAAATGGATGTCTATTTCACCGTGGATGCGGCAGGGAACGTTACGGCAACCATCCAGGACGTCAAGACTGGCGTGAGTGGTCTCAACGTTGAGCTTGACAACGATCTATTGCAGTTCCTCGTGGGTTGGATTATTAATTTCTTTGAGGGTACATTCACGGATATTGTGGAGGAGCAGATGACCGACACCATCTATAAAGAGGTGCCGCCGCTGCTGGAGTCTGCGATGGAGCAATTGGCTTTCTCGGAGACCTTGACGATTCCATCCATCATGGGTTTGGATCCAATAAACGTGACGATGGATGTGCGGGTATCGGGCATCAACTTCGTGGTCGGCGGTGCGACAGTCTCTCTGGCTGGTGCTGCTCTATTGGGCAAGGGTAACAGTGTTGACAGCAAGGGCTCGGCGGCCCGTGGGGATTGCCTGGTTGGAATGGCTCCTCACGCCTTCGACATGGTGAAGGAGGCTGAGATTGCTTTAGCCGACGACTTCCTCAACCAGTTGCTCTTCTCGGTATGGTGGTCGGGCCTGCTTGAGATGGATGTTGGGGCTGAGATGTTGGGGGGAGGCAGCTTTGAGGAGTTTGGCATCGAGGATTTAAGCATCAAGGTGAAGGCCCTTCGCGCACCTGTGGTCTCGGATTGCGAGGAGGCTGAGTTTGAGATGCGGCTTGGGGATCTGGAGCTGAAGGCGAGCATGAACATGTTCGGCATGGACACGAACGTAACGCTTTATGCATCGGCAGCGGTGGGATTGGAGATCACTGTGGAGCAGGCGATGGTGGACGGGGTCTCGTTGTCGCAAATCGTCTTGGGGGTGACGGAGATTAAGTGGGTGAAGGTGGAGTTGGCCACGGTGAGTGCGAACCTGGTCGGCAGCGAGGATGCGCTTCGTCTGCTCATCAGGGACCAATTGATGCCACTGCTGCTGACGCAGCTCACCGACGGGCTGATGACGGCGATTCCGATCCCCGTTATTGACCTCTCGTCACTGGCGCCGGGGGAG
Source organism: uncultured Myxococcales bacterium (assembly GCA_964593355.1). Classification (GTDB taxonomy): domain Bacteria; phylum Myxococcota_A; class UBA9042; order CAIXZC01; family CAIXZC01; genus CAYTWV01. The sequence continues at coordinate 497 of CAZQHM010000020.1, read as the reverse complement.
GATCCCATTGTATTTAGAGTCAGGGTTGAGGAAGCTGGCCATGAGTTCGGCCACTCGGTGATGGGAGGGCGAATCGATGGGTATCAGTAGGAGCGGGATTTCGTTCTTATTTCTGTTTGCGGCAGTAGCGGTGGGTTGCGGTTCTTCGGGCACCACCACGGGTGAGGCGGACGATGTACCCGGCTCAGACCTGTCGGAGATGGGGGATGAAAGCGGCGATGGCCCTATCGACGGGCTTGGCGACCTTGGGGATGGAGGTGGCGATTCCGCCGTTGACGCAGCTCCTGATGGCGAGATGGTAGCCCCTCCTGATGTGGACGTTGATGACTCGACGGGGGATATGTGGGACATTGCTGACGCCGATCTGCCCAGTGACGACGTTGCTGACGCTGAGGTGTTGGACGGCGTCGATGTCTCGGAGGATGTGGTACTTCCCGACCTGATCCCCGACACTGCACCACCGCCTTGCCAAGTGGGGGAGCCCTGCGATGACCTCA
>CAZQHM010000019.1:0-67027 GCA_964593355.1 uncultured Myxococcales bacterium | reverse complement strand
AGAACAGCCTGGTTGCGGCCTGAACATGGAACCGGATCCAGTGGGTCGGACCTTTTGGACGCGGACTATTCGGACCTTTCGGACGCGGACTATTCGGACCTTTTGGACGCGGACCTTTCGGACCTTTTGGACTCAGATCATCCTTAATAGATCGGAGACTTTGGGGCGGCCTATGGCTTCGGCTTTTGTTGCCAGGACCAGGAAGAGTTGTGCCGCGGAGAGGGCGTCGCCAAGGGCGTCGTGGGCTTGACCCTGGGGAAGGGCGTATCGGGCCACCAGGTCGGCCAGACGTTGGGGCCCCTGACCTCTGGGGGCGGGCACCGATATGGCTGGGTTGTCGTCGAACCAGGCGCCCAGGAGGGCCGTGTCCAGCCAGTGTAGTTCGGGAAGGGGCAGGCCTAGACGGTTGCATGCCGCCTCTATGAAGGGCCTGTCGAAGCGCAACCCCATGTGGGCTATTACCAGCCCGCCGCTGCAAAGTTCAAACAGTTCGCTCAAGAGTCTTCTCAGGGGAGGGGCGCCCGTCAGATCCGCTGCCACAAGCCCGTGAACCGGCACAGACTCACGGCTGATCGTGGTGCCCTCTTCCAAGGCCGCTAGACTCTGCCACGCCGTGGAGAGCACTATCCGGCCACCTTCAATGATCAGTGCCCCAGCAGCAATGATCTGGTCCCTGGCTGGGTCCATCCCTGTTGTCTCAAGGTCAAGGACACAGAAAGTCGCCTGCCTCCAATGGCCCGTAAGCCCACCGCCATTATCCGAGACGGGCCTACTCATTGGGCAACCGCCTCCCCTCTTGCTGGCCCACCAAACCTACGTCACCAAGCGCCGCTCGGTCACGAAGCACCGAGATACATGCGGCCAACTTCTGCTCAGCACAATGCAGCAGCCATCTAAACTCAGAAGAGACCTCCGCCACCGAGATATGACCACCAGCCCAGCCATCTGTGGGTTCGGCCATGGCCCCGGCACCTAGACTCCAAAGCTCCGAACCCACCCGCCAGCAAGAACTCCAGAGCTGGTTCAGCCAAGAATCGCCAAGCGCACTCAGTCCGGCCGCCTCACCTCCCACACCAAGACTGTTGGCCAAGGCAGCGTTCAGGTCTGATACCTCCCTGGCTGCAGCAAAAAGATCCCGCACAACGCCGGCCAAGAATTCGGGAGCCAAGAGGGGATCCGCTTTGGCATCCCCGGGGAATCGGCAGGGGTCCATTCCGCACGCAGCCCCGAGGCGCTCGAGTCGGGCTTGCATAACTGGCGGGGCCCCCGCAACGGCGTCGACCCCATCCCGGAAAGCGGCGTAGAGTTGCCGGCTTCCAGCCACAATTCGCATGGTAACAAAGGGCGCCAGGGCCGCGGCACACTGTTCCGGCGAACCCGCGGCCCAGTGGGCAAGGTAGCCGTTCCACGTCGCCAGGGGCTTTCGCCAACCGCCCCTGCACGAGAGCGGCCCCGCTGCCGGCACAACAAAACCGGCCCTCTCCAAAGCCCCGCAAACTACCTCCGCTGCCTGAGAAAACCAGGAGTCTGCATGAGCGGGCAATCCGTCGGACCAGATCAGTACGTGCTCCTGCCGCAAAGGAGGCAGGATTTGCTCTGCACCCGTTGCCCCAACCGCTATCAACGCGTAATCACATGGGGCAGGTCCATGCTGCCTCGCAAAGTCCGCCAGCGCCCTTTGAGCAATCAGGTCGTGAAGCCGGCAAGCCAGACCGGCAGCGGCCCAAGGCCTGCTGCGTGTCAGCCTGAGAAAGGCCCCACTGGACCACTTCGGCATCGTCCCCTTTGCCACGGCACCAAGGAGCGTCACCGCAGCATCGGCACCACTGTCGGGCCAGGCGCTTAGAAGCTCCGCACAGCCCAGCAATCTTGGGGGCCCAGAGTCAACTCTGACCAGAAGCCAAGGACTCTCTGATACCGCCAGTTGACAAGCGGCCTCCATAACCGGCGTCTCGGGCCCAACCAGCGGAACCTCTACCATAATCGACGAGGCCGGTGCGTGCTCCGATATCGTCCCCGAAGCAACCCAGGAGGCTACCTGGTTACCACCCAGGAGCAGCCACGGCGGAGCACAAGTAACGGCCGCCAGACGCCCCGAGCCCTGCCACTGCTGCAGCGCCTCAAGAATGGAGAGTTCACCTCCAATCTTCACCGATGCGGGAAGTGAAAGCAGAATATCAGTACCCAACAGGGGCTCCGCAAGGTTACTACCAATGGATATAGCATCATAAAAACATGTTTCGGCACACAAAATCGACTTCAACCCTGCTATAGCTTCAGTCAATTCAGTGATTGCCCCAACTCGCAACACATAGGCGAGGGTCTCCTCTTGTGCCTCCAGGTCGAGCCAGAGCAGTGGGTTATTTGCCCCCCCCGGCGCCCCAAAGAGCACATGGCTACCCGCAATCAGCTGCTGCTCCCCAGTTGTCTGCCCCAGGCGGTAGCGACCATTCATGCGGCCCTTCCGGACTATGAGCAGTGAGGCCGGCTCCAGTGTGGGCGAAGAGAGCCTGGTCGTCTCGTCGTGCAGTTGCGGAGGTGTTACCCTGCGCCCCTGGGGCCAGTAATGCACCTCGGCACCCCTTGCCAGAAGCTCAAGTTCGCTGCGATGCAGGTTGCCCCAGGGTGCCATCCGAGCTAGGAAATCGATTACTTCGAGCACTGGCAGTTCACCCCGGTTGAGAGTGGGTTAGAGTATCGCTCCCACAACAGACCATGGAATCAGCCTCAGCTATCCTGGAACTCGGCTTCCAACCTCGCTCCCCTCGACATCCGGGCCTGGGTGTGGAAACATAGCACGCATCTTTGGAGGTGTCATGTCTCAGCAACACGGTCGGCTGCGGTGGAAGCGTTATCTTCTTCGGATTCTTGTCCCCACTGCCCTGGCGATTCTGCTCTTCGTAGCGTTCATCTTCGGGGTGATCATCCCCGATGTGGAGCGCAACCTGCTCGAGCGGAAAAGGGAAATGATAAGGGAGCTCACGAACTCCGCAGTGAGCATCATCCGAGAGTACCAGGTGGAGGAGGCTCAAGGCCGCATGGGACGAGCCGACGCCCAGAAGGCCGCCACGGAGCGGCTGCGTGACTTGAGATACGGCCAGGAGGCAAAAGACTACTTCTGGATTACGGATATGACGCCGGTGATGGTGATGCATCCCTTCAGGCTGGATCTCAACGGGAAGGACCTCAACGACTTCGTCGACGAGGCCGGCAACAAAGTGTTTGTTGAGTTCGTAAATAAAGTGAAGGTCAATGGCGCCGGATACGTAGATTATGTGTGGCAATGGAAGGATGATCCTACCAGGGTTGTATCAAAAGAATCCTACGTCATGGAGGTTCCCGATTGGAACTGGGTTGTGGGCACTGGGATATACTCCGACGATGTCAAGGCGGAAATAGCCATGATGACCCGTCGAATGTTGACATACTCTCTGGCCATTGCGGCAATCGTGGCGCTCATTCTGGGATTCGTGGCGTGGCAGAGCCTCAAGATAGAGAGGCAGCGCCTGGAGGCCGAGGAGGCGCTAAGGGCATCGCACGAGAAGTACCGGGCTCTGGTTGAGGCCGCTTCCGATGGGACCATGATGGTCATAGACGGTCGCTGCTCTTTCGCCAACGGCACCCTGCTGCGCATGCTGGGCTACGGGCCGGAGGAGATGGTGGACCTGCCCTTGGAGCGGCTCTTCCTGGGCGCTTTGGAGAGCACAGAGGCTGTTGCTTATCTCGATTCGGTGTTGCGGAACGAGCCGGTACCGCCGCATCTGGAGGTGCTGCTTGGGCGCCACGACGGCACGCCGCTGGAAGCCATCCTCTCTGCCAGTCGAGCGGCTCTGGGCGAGCAAGTTGGGGCCATAGTCAACATCAGGGATCTTTCGCTCAACCGTCGCGTTGAAGCAGAGCTGGGATACAGCCGGGAGCGATACCGGCTGCTGAGGGAGAGCATCGACGTCGGGGTTGCCCGCACCTCGGTGGGGCCTTCGGCCCGGGTAGTAGAAGCCAACCCCGCCTTCGCACGGATCCTTGGATTCTCGGGCAGCGAGGCCCTCTCCAACGTGGATCTATGGGAGCTGCTGGTGGACCCCGAGGTGCGTCAGGGGTTGAGGCGTGAACTGAGTAGAGACGGCGTGGTTAGAAACAGGGCCGTGACCTTCGCCAGGAAGGATGGAGCAACGGGCCACGGGCGACTGACCGCAGTGGTTGTCGCTGACGAGATGGGCAAGGCGAAGTTCTGCGACGTGCTGCTGGAGGACCTCACAGAGGCTTTCAAGGCCGATGAGGAGCGTGAGGCCATAATCTCAGAGTTGCAGACGTCGCTGCTCTTCCTGAACGAACCCATCCGCCGCTATGCCCGTCCCATCTCCACGTGCGATCTCACCACGCCCGTCAAAAAGGCAGCAGAGCGTATGGCCGATGGTGCCGTGCTGGTAACAACCGAGAGCCGGGAGCCTGTGGGGCTTATTACTGACAGCGATCTTCGGGAGCGGGTGGTGATGGTGGGGCAAGAATTCGAGACACCTGCCTTCCGGGTCATGAGCGCACCGGTGGTATCCGTCTCAGACAAGGCGCTGGTCTACGAGGCCTTGCAGGTGATGAGAGAGAAGGGCTTCCAACGGCTCATGGTCAAGGAGGAGTCCGGCAAGGTGCTTGGCCTTGTGCGCCACTCCGATCTCTCGCAATTCCACCGATACTCATCGGCGGTGCTGGTGCAAGAAATCCGGCGTGCTGCCACCACCGAGGAGTTGACGCAGTTGCACCGAAGGCTGCCCCTCCTTGTGCAGACGCTTATCGAGTGTGGGGCCAGGCCCAGAAACGTGAACCGTGTCATTACTGGGGTCTCCGACGCCATCACCGAGCGTCTGGTGACCCTGGCCGTGGAGAAACTGGGCGCCGCACCGGCACGATTTGCCTTCCTCTCCCTTGGAAGCGAAGGCCGTGAGGAGCAGACGCTGGTGACAGACCAGGACAACGCAATTGTATATGAAGATGGCGATTCTAACGACGAGTCCGTTTCGACCTGGTTCAATAGGCTGGGCACTATGGTCAGCGATGATCTGAATGCCATCGGATATGCCTGGTGCACCGGTGAGGTCATGGCCAAGAATCCCAAGTGGTGCCAGCCCCTCTCTCAGTGGAAGAGCTACTTCTCTTCGTGGATCGGCACCAGAAACCCGCAGGACCTCCTGTCGGTGCATATGTTCTTCGACTTCCGCTGCATCGTGGGCGACCGATCGCTGGCCGGGCAGCTTCGAAGGCACATCCAGCAGGAGTTGGGCTCCAACCCCGGCTTCTTCCCCATGATGGCCAGCGACGCCATGTCCCGCCGCCCGCAGACCGGTCTCTTTGGCGGCCTTGGAACTTCGGACAGCCGCAGCGGCCGCACGCTGAACCTGAAAGAGGCCATGATGCCCTTCGTGAACTTCGCTCGCCTCTACTCACTTCGTCACGACGTGGCCGAGACGAACACCTTCGACCGTCTGCGAAGGCTGCACGAGAAGAGCGTGCTCACACGCTCCAGCCATGAGGAGATCTCCGACGCCTACGCCTTCTTGATGCAGACCCGCCTTCGACATCAGGTAATCGCACTGCGAGACCAGGAGCAGGCGGGGAACAGCATCAACCCCAAGGCGCTGTCGGCCTCAGAGGAGACCCTCCTCAAGAAGACCCTTGCGCACATCACCATCCTTGGCAAGAAGGTAGGATTCGACTTCCCAGGCAGTCAGCAGGTCTGAGTTACGGGGTAGGCCCCGAAGCCACCACGAAGAAGGGAGCGGTGGCCTTCCCGGAGTCGTCGGGGTTGTATACAAACATTGCCACAGTGTCGCCGGCCTCGCCACGCAGCTGCACAGCGAATGCGCCAAGGGCATCGGCCTGCACCACCACTGATTCGCCGTTGTTGACGTTCATCACCGGCACCATGGAGAGCGGCGTGGTTGCAAACTGCTGAGCGTCAACCTCCACCATGCCGTTGCCCAGGGCTTTCACGCTTATGACAGGTCCGTTGCCGGCACCGCCAGCGTACCACTCGCCATCCTCGCCCGCAGGGCTGGCAGGCGTTGGATCCGAATAGCCGGAGTCGGCATCCAGAAGCCAGGGAGCCATGCGATCGCCACTGTCCCGCTCTGGCACCGTAAGCACCACCTCCTGGGTCGTACCGTCATCCAGGGCGAAAAGTAGCTTGATCTTCTGGTTCGCTTCGGCTGTGGAGATGAAGGCGAACTGCCCAAGGTCTCCAACGGTGAACCCCACCTCGCCACCCTCCTCGTTTCCAACAACCGAGGCCGTGCCATTCTTGGCACCGGGCGCCGCCCCGGCCCGCCCCACACCCATCACGTCGCCATCGGCGCTGGGCGCGCTCAGCGCCATCCTTGCCGACTCATACGCTGCCTTGTCATCTGGCGGATACGGGTTCGTACCACTGTCCTGCTGCCACTCAGCCGTGTCCCCCTTGCTGTTCTCTGGTGAGGGCTGGGGATTTGACTCTATGCACCCACAGGCCAGCAGCGCTGCCGCTGCTACCGTAAGTACCAGTGCCATTGTATTTCTGGTCAGGCTCATGCGGGCCTCCTCTATCATCGGGCAGCACCCAACCCATAGCCGTTGGGGACCGGCGTCCGAAGGGCGCAGGACTCCTCCACCGCCACCCCTCGGCACTTCCCACCAACGCCGCTGCTGCAACCACCGTGCCATCATAGCCCCAAGAGGCCCTTGCAGGAAGCGGAGATAGTGGTGCCACCAACGCCACGGCGGATCCTGGCGCCAGGGCAACCCGCTCACTTGGGCCTGACCGGCCCGATTCCTTCACAACGTCGCCCACTATGTGTGGACAAATTTTACACCGATGAGCGAATAGTGCACAGTTGGTGGGGATGGAAAAGAATCTGGACTCCACCCCAGAGCGCCGACCAGAGAAGCGAAGCCACCCCCCTCCTTACCCTCGCCCCTCAGCGACGCCGCTTCTTGCCCCTGCTCTTGGTCTTGGTCTCGCCCAGAACTCCCTTCCAGTATCGCCGGGACTGCCGCTTGTCACTGAGCTCCGGGATGCGTTTTGAATCCATCAGTGTTGCCAACTGGCGTTGGGCCTCCATAGAGACATAATCATCGGTCTCCACGGCCCGAATAAGCTCCCATGGGTCGAACTTCTTCCTGTCTGCAATCCGGATACCTCGGCTCTTCATGGCCTGGCGCAGGTTCTTCGTGGGGTTCGGATTTTCCCGAATCCATGCTCTCCACACCTCCACCGCCTTCCCAGGCTCCTCATGAAGTCTCTCCTTCGGCAGGGGTTGACCCACATAGAGCACCTCCAGCGACCAAAGGGCCGCCTCTCTCATCGCCGCCGTTTCGGAGCTGAGTTGCAGCAGCAGAGCCTCCTTGACCTCGGCGCTGCGGCTTCCCGACCACCCCAGCAGCAGTGCGGCCTGAGGGGCCACCGGAAGGTCCACCTGGAAGGGGCCCATGTCACGTTGCAACACCTTCGAGGAGGCCAGCCACCCAATCGCCTGCTTCACCACTGCGGGGCCTCGCCTACGGAGAAACCCCATAGCCGTCTTGACGCTTTCATACGAAAGCGAAGAGTCAACCACCTGAGCCAAGAAGGTTGTGGGCAGGGTCACTGAGAGCTCTTGGGCGGCCTCCATAAGGGCAAGGCAGAGGGGCTCGGTACATGGCGATTCCAGGGCACTCTTGAGCAGTTCCCGAGCCTGCGAAGCCTTCATGAGCCCCAGGGTGCGCCAGGCAGCGGCCAGTCCATCAGAATCCGTGGCCGAGTGGCTCAACCGCTCAAGCAGCATCCCTACTGTTCGAACGTATCCAGGATCGTCTCGTGGAATAACCTCTTTGCCCGCTACCATGTCCCGACACCCGTAAGCGATGTCCTCCTTGGAGCACCAGATTCTCACATGCATGTGGTCGGCGTGGGGTTGAGCCCCCATGGGCTGTCTTAGAATGGCCCTGATGGCCTTCTCCTGGGCTTTGGTGAAGCCCTCCTTTCGAGCCTCGGCCAGCATCATCTTAATTAGGGGCTCGTAGACGAACACATATTGCACGGGGTAGCGCTGCTGCCCCACCATGGCCTTCACAAGCGCCCAATTCCGGGCAGCATCGAATCTCAGCGCCTGGCCGTCCAGTTCACCACTTCCCGACGCATCCAGCATCACCAGGGTGCGGGGCTGGAATGGGCGCCCCTGCTCGTCAACAAGGTAGTAACAGAGGTCTACGTCCCGACCCGTGTTGTGGGAGACACTCCACGGCATGTCCCCGCCACCAGCTACCGAGAGGTTCCCCACCATGAGCACGCTGTCAGGAATGGCCTTGGCCACCTCCGCCGCCGCCATCTCCACAAAAGCCACCAGTTCATCGGTGCCCCACGCTGTGTTCCGGCCCTGGTGCTCTTCCATGATGCGGTGGTGCTTGCCAAAGGCAGGCAGCTGTGCCTGGCCGCTGATGTAGCCGGTGCTGGAGTTCCCAACCGAAACCGTACCCGAGATCTCCGCGTGCAGAGGATGCCAGCCCACCCTGAGAGGCATTGGCAGGGTATGAGCCTCTTCATGAACGCCGCGACGCGTCATAGGTTCGAGCAACCGTTCTCCGGCAATGCCAGAGCCCTCCTCAAACCGCAGCGCCCTCCGAGGCCGGGGGGCCCGACGGGCGGAGATCTCAGGCGCCCCGCCTGCTGCGGTATCCCCATTGCTGTTCGGCCCCAGCATCGCACGTGGGCCCGGAGAGCCGTCCGTAGCCTCCTGCGGCGCCCCGGGCCTATCGTCCCCCTTGCCCACACTGGGAACCTCCGGCACCTGCCTGGCCCCATCGGAGATCTCCTGTGCTGCCTGCTGAGCGTCCCCGTTGTGGGTGACCGCAGCGCACGAGAGGAGCGCCATGGAGGCGCCGGAAATAAATAGGGCCGCACAGATGTTGGTTAGCTCGTTCATGCGGCGATTCTAGCGCTGGATGACCAACCTTCAAGAGAATTGCCGCTGTTGTGTTGGCCCCTTGAGGATGGTCGCGCTTGCGTTGCCAGGGAAATCTGATAAATTGAGTCGGAAAAGAGGGTTTTCCTCTCCCCCGCTGTAACTATTGGCCGACGTCAGGCTCTATGATGGGCAGGAAGGCTAAGAGGAGCTCACGATGAACAGCAGAAGAAGCGGCGATTACGGTGAGTTGACAGGGTACTTCAAGTCTGTCTCCAGGCAGCGCATGCTCTCCCCAGCCGAGGAGTCGGAGGTAGCCAGGCTCTGGCGTGATACGGGCAAGCAGGTCTACGCAGACCAGCTTGTATCAGCCAACCTCCGCTTCGTCATCAAGATAGCTTTGGAATACAAGAACTACGGATTCCCCATTCTTGACCTCATCCAGGAGGGCAACATGGGTCTCGTCAGGGCCGTCAAATCCTTCGACCCCGACAAAGGCTACCGGCTTATCTCCTATGGCGTATGGTGGATTAGAGCCTACATCCAGGAGTTCATCCTGAAGAACTGGAGCCTCGTGAAGATAGGCACAACCCAGCTTCAGAGAAGACTCTTCAACCACCTCCAGAGCAGCCAGAAGAGAATTCACCGGCTCATGGACGCCGAGGACGAAACCTCAGCCCGTGAGAGCCTCGCTAAAGCAGTGGGCGGCACCATCAAGGATGTTGAGGATATGGAGCGCCGCATGTACGCCCGTGACCTCTCCATCGACACCCCGCAGTCCGACGGCGACGCCTCCTTCACCCTCCACGACCGCCTGGAAAACGGCGACGATACCCTGGAGGAGAAGCTGGAGATTGAGCAGGCCAGACAGCTCCGAACCGGAGAACTGGCCAAGGCGCTGGAGTCCCTGGATGAGCGCGAGCGCCACATAGTAAGGGCCAGACACCTTGACGATAACCCCCTCACCCTCCGAGAACTGGGCGACGCCATGGGCATCTCCAAAGAGCGTGTCAGACAGCTGGAGAGCCGGGCCCTGAAGAGCCTCCGCAACAGCCTCGTATCCCGCGGCAATGTCTCACAATTGATGGTCTGAATAGAGTACCAGCCTGACCCAAAGAAACCCGCCCAGCAACCACCCCGACAGCCCAAAGCGCAGGTCGCAACGGAACCCGGCGCGCCCCAGAAACATACGTGGCACGAGCCTTATAGCCCCATGTTCCAGCATTTAGCCAATTATGGGATATATATAACTCTTTCGACCCTTATATATGCGTACCAAACTAACCGTGTAGCTATACCCCCGTCCAGCTTGCCTGGAAGGGGGCCAGGGCGCCGCTTAGGGCCAACCGCTGCTACCTAACACCCTGATATTATTGTTAATAGTTCAATCCAGATCAGTTGGCAGCCTCGGGCCCAGCCTTCTCGTCCGGCGCAACCTTCGCCTCGGGTTCAGCCTTCGCCTCAGCCCCCTCCTTCGCCTCGGGCTCAGCCTTCTCGTCAGGCACAGCCTTCTCATCTGGCTCAGTCTTGGCGTCAGGCCCAGCTTTAACGTCCGGCCCAGCCTTCACGTCCGGCGCATCCTTCGCCTCGGGCTCAGCCTTCACATCGGGACCAGCCTTTTCGTCCAGCCCGCCCTTCACGTCCGGCCCCTCCTTCACCTCCTCCGCCGCCGCCTCCTTCACATCCTCCTCCTCGGAGAAATCCAGCACGTGAACCGGTGGGTCGGCGGGCGCCTTTATCTTGCGCTCTCTTGGCTTGGGCGCTTCCGGTCTTGTCTCCTTGCGAGCGGGCACGGGTTTGGGCTTGGGCTTCTCCTCAGGCTGGGCCTCGGGCTCCTCTCCGTCCACCAGCACCTCCTCGTCCATTACCGATTCCACGGGCCCATCGGGCGGCATGAGCGCTGCCTCTGGGGCCGCAAGCTCCCCTGGGGCAGGGTCCGGCAGACCGGGAGTCTCCTCAACAGGTGGCGGCTCCAGCCCACCGTCGGGCTCCACAATGTCTTCGCCCAGCGAAACCGCCGGGGCCAACTCCCGAACCCCCGGGGCCTGCGCAGGAACAACCTTTGAGGGCAGGTCCGCAGAGGTTGGCTTGTCTATCTGCGTCTTGGACTCAGGCGGCATGAGAAGGAATATGAGACCTGCCAGCGCTACCACCCCAAAAACCCCAAGCGCCACCGGCCCCCAGGCCCTGGAAGCGACACTTGGCGGCTGTTCAGGCACCACATGCCAGGCTGGCTGCGACACTGTAAGCCGTCGGGCCGAAAGCACCGTTGAGCCTGCACCGGTCTTTGACGTATACAATTGATATATACGTTCCGCTGTTGGTAGTTCACGCTCTTTAGTCTGAATGGCAGCATGAACCTCCGCTGGCGTCATTCTTGCCAGCACCTGACTCCCTACCAGTACAATTTCGTACTGTAGAGGCTCTTCCATGGTCTTCTGCTGCTTCAGCCGGAACACCTCTGCCGGAAGGCCAAGGCCGTTGACCGGCGCCAGTGAGGCCTGGTCGCTGGAGGGCTTGCCCATATGCCCATGCTCACCCATTCGAGCTGCGGCGTTCTCGGGGGTGGTGATACCCACTGTGACTTCTTGAGCCCTCAAGAAGACCATGGTTGTTCCACTATTGGCCACAGCCATACTTCCCTGGCTTACAACCACGGCCGCTGCCGAAACAAGCAGGTCGTCGACAGCTGGGTTCTGGATCTTCTTGGTATAGACCAGCCTGTTCGCTGCCTGGAAGGCAGAGTCGAGCTGCCTCTGCATGGACTCCGCCGGGTCCGGGCACGCCAGCGCTCCCGTTAAGGCAGACAACGCTGCTTGGAGAAGCCCCAACGCTGCCTTATCACTGCGCCCCACCTCGGCCACAACGAAGGCCTCTCGCTCGTCTGGCAGATCCATATGCAGGGCCACGGCATTGCAGGAAGCTCCACCACCCTGGGCTATGTCGACTCGGAATCTCATCCGCAGATCCCCCTGAACACACCAACACGGCCTGCGATGATAGCCCAACCCCCCGCCACCGTAAAGAAAATGCCCCAAGGCCCCAAACAACCCCGAAGTCCCCGTCCGCACGGCCATTTCCGACCGAAAATCGGGGATATCGCTTGACCCCTCCGGCCTTTGCCTTTAAAGTGCGCGCACGTTAACGGCCGCTACGCGGCTTCTTTCTCTGCCAACCCCAGGTTTGAGTACATTTGGAGGGTGCTATAATGACTCGTAAGGAAGGGAAGCTTTTGTTCACGTCGGAATCCGTAACAGAGGGTCACCCCGACAAGCTTTGCGATCAGGTCTCGGATGCCGTACTGGACGCTATGCTGAAAGAAGACCCCAACTCTCGCGTTGCCTGTGAGTGCCTCAGCACAACGGGCCTTGTGATGGTAGCAGGCGAGATTACTACGAAGGCTTACGTTGAAATTCCCGACGTCGTTCGGGAAGTTGTAACTGAAATAGGGTATACCAACGCCGACTACGGCCTGGATGCCAAGTCTTGTTCTGTTCTCACTGCCATTCACCAGCAGTCTCCGGATATCGCCCAGGGCGTCGACGAGGGCACTGGCCTCTTTCAGGAGCAGGGCGCCGGCGACCAGGGACTGATGTTCGGATACGCCTGCAATCAGACCCCGGAACTCATGCCTCTGCCTATCATGCTGGCCCAGGGGCTCACCCGCAAGCTGGCCGAGGTTCGCAAGTGCAAAGAGGTAGCCTTCCTTCGACCCGACGGCAAGTCTCAGGTCACCATTGAGTATCAGGATGGCAAGGCAGTGCGCTGCGAGGCTGTGGTGGTCTCGACCCAGCACGACCCCGAGCCCTCCTACGAAGACCTGCGCCATGCCATCGTCGAGAAGGTCATTAAGCCCATCGTTCCTGCCCACCTCATCGACAAAGAGACCAAGATCTTCGTGAACCCCACCGGGCGGTTCGTCGTGGGTGGCCCCCATGGTGACACGGGTCTCACTGGACGAAAAATCATCGTGGATACTTACGGCGGTTGGGAGTGCCACGGTGGCGGCGCCTTCTCCGGCAAAGACCCCTCCAAGGTCGACCGCTCTGCTGCCTACTTCGCCCGCTACGTTGCCAAGAACGTCGTCGCCGCTGGCCTGGCCGACGAGTGCAGCCTCCAGGTTGCCTACGCTATCGGTGTTGCCCGCCCTGTGGGCCTTCGCATCGAGACCTTCGGCACCGAGAAGATCCCCACAGCTAAAATCGAAGCTCTGGTGAAGAAGCACTTCGACTTCAGGCCCAAGGCAATCATCGAGAAGCTGCAGCTGATGCGCCCCATCTACACCAAGACTGCGGCCTACGGCCACTTCGGTCGCACCGAACCCGAATTCGCCTGGGAAGCCACCGATATGGCAGACCTTCTGCGCCAGTAACCTCGGGGCCCTCCGGCCATGACCATCCTCACAGATCCCGACATACTTGCTGGCTACCTCGGGGACCACTCGGGCCTCAAGGGCTCTGCCCTCGGGCTGTTCAGACCAGAGTCCACCAGAGAGCTGGCCCGCTTCGTCTCAGAGGCGGCCCGCACGGGCCGCAGACTGCTGCCGGTGGGTCTGCAAACTGCTACCACCGGGGCAGCGGTGCCCCAGGATGATGTGGTGGTGGCAATGACCCGCATGAGCGGAGTGGTGGAGATCAACTCCCGGGAGTTGCTGGTCGAAGTGCTGCCCGGAACCGTCACCGCCGACATCAAACGGGCCGTTGAAGAGCAGGGCCTCTACTACCCACCAGATCCCACCTCCGAGAAAGAGTCCACCATCGGGGGCAACGTAGCCAGCAACGCTTCGGGCGCACGAACCTTCCGCTGGGGCATGACCTCCCAATGGGTCGCCGGCATCGAGGTGGTCACTGGCTCGGGAGAGGTGCACACCTTCTTCAGGCGCTTCGTCGACAAGAACACCGCCGGGTACGGACCCTTCCAGGACCCTGTGGCACTCTTCTGTGGCAGTGAGGGGACGCTGGGCTTCGTGACCAGGGTCTGGCTGCGCCTGGTTCCTCATCCGGGCCCCTTTCGCGGTGTGATGCTCTTCTTCCCCACCCTCAACAGGGCCCTGGAGGCCGCTATCTCGCTACGCTCGGGGCCGTTGCATGGCCTGCGTCCACGCTGCGTGGAGCTCTTTGATGGTGAGGCCCTGGCTCTGCTCAAGAGTCACCCGAAGCCGCCACCAATCCCGGTCCAGGGTGGGGCCATGCTCTACCTGGAGTTCGACTGCGGTTCGCTCACCCTGGAACGGTGGGTCGATGAGCACCTGGTACCCCTGTCGCACCACGGTGCGCTCATTGACGAGAGTATCCTGGGAGAAACCAGCTCGGAGATCGCCTGGCTGCGAGAGCTTCGCCACCATATCCCCGAGAGTTGCAATGCCCTGGCCGCACTGCACCACTCTACAGGCGGGCTTAAGGTCTCCACCGAGTTCGCTGTTCCGGCCATGAAGCTCATGGAGATGATGCGCTTCGTCGAATCCACCGCTGCCAGCCACGGCGTCGACCCGCTTGTGCGCTACGGCCATATCGGCAACGCCCATCCACATATCTTCATGCTTGGCCGGGACACCTCCGAGGTGGCCAAGCTCAAGAGGCTGGCCCACGTCTGGTGCAAAAAGGCCGTCGAGTTGGGAGGTACCGTCTCCGGAGAGCACGGCATCGGCAAGAGCCGCCGTGACTTCCTGCACTACATGTACCCTCCGGCCATAATCGAATCCATGCGAGCTGTGAAGCGCACCCTTGACCCAGCTTCCATTCTTGCGCTGGGCAACCTCTTCCCGGAAACGCCCTCGCTGCTGCCTGAGTTCATGCCAGAGTAAACCGGGCTACATCCCGCCCGACCTCACAATCCCTAGAAATGCCCACCCGCCCATAATCGTGGACACCACAGCAGCGCTTACCGCAAGCCAGTCCGGTGCGGCCCCGGCACTGTAGGCGAAAATCGCAAGAGCGTTTCCCCCCATGGCAAAGGCCACTCCCACGGCCCGATTCAGCCGTCGGTTGGACTCAAGGGCCTCCTGACGAACTTGCCGTGAGTCCCGCTTCACAACCAGTTGACCCTCTCTCAGCCGCCGCATGACGTCTGAGATCTCTTTGGGCAGGCTGTGGGCCAGGCTCTCCCAGGCAAAGACCGTGTCCACCCATCGCTCGGCAGCATGGGTGGGGTCAAGCCCGTATCGGACGAAGGTTGAGACCAGCATGGGCTGCACCTGCTGCAGAGGCACAAAGCCCGGGTCGATCTTCCGGGCGATAGACTCCATGGTGCCCATGGCCCTGCCGACCAGCATGAGATCCGCCGGCATGGTCACGTGATGCCGGAAGACTGCCTCGGTTACCATCTGTATGAGCAGGTCCATTCTTAGCTCGGCCAGGCTGGCGCTGCCGAACTGACCAAGCAGCATGTCGAGATCCCTGCGCAGCGCCTTTACGTCGAGGTTGGCCGGGACCAGGCCCGCCCGAAGCAACGAATCGGCCAGCATCTCCGAGTTCTGCGTGACTACGCCCACGAAGAACGAGAGCAACTCTTCCATTCTGGACTGCTCTATGTGGCCCATCATGCCGAAGTCCAGCATGCACACCTTGCCGTCAGCAGTGACCAGGAAGTTCCCCGGGTGCGGGTCAGCGTGGAAGAAGCGGTGCTCGAATATGGAGCGTATGAGCACCCTGATTCCCAGCGAAGAGAACTCACTTGGTGCAATGGGCAGACTCTTGGGGTCGGTGACCTCTGTGATTCTTACGCCCGAGACATACTCCATTACAATGAGATGCTCTCGGCACAGCTCGGGGTAGACCTGGGGCACCTTGAGCAGTGGCTCATCGGCGAAGTTGGCAGCGAAGCGCTGGAGGTTTCTCACTTCAGCACGAAAGTCCAGCTCCTGGCGCAGAGTCCTGGCAAACTCCTCAACCAGCTTCACAGGCTGCAGAACCAGCAACTCCTCGACGTTCTCCTCGATGTACATCGCAAGGGCCATGAGCACCTGGAGGTCTTCCTCGATTGTGCGTTGGATGCCTGGGCGCCGGATCTTAATAGCCACCTCTTCCCCGCTCTTGAGGCGGGCCCGGTGCACCTGGGCGATAGAGGCAGCGGCCAGGGGCTCCCTCTCTACGGAGGCAAATGGGTAGCTGCTCTCTTCGGGAAATGCGCTGGAGAGAATCCTGTCCACTTCTTCCACGGGAAAGGGGGGTACCCTGTCCTGAAGCTTGGCCAGCTCTATGGTGATCTGCTCGGGAATGAGGTCGGCGCGCCCGGCCAGCACCTGGCCGAACTTCACGAAGGTGGGCCCCAACTCCTCGAAAACCGCCCGCAGCCGCTCCCCCGTTGAGGGTGACTCGGCACCCCGGGCCAAACCAAAGGTGGCAACCCGCTTCACTCCTCGCCAGAAGCGGCTGAAACCGCTGCGACGCATCACATCGGCGAAACCGTGCTTCGCCAGCACCGAGAGAATCCGCCGCATGCGACCCAAGGCCTTCACAGACCTGCCCCACCTTACTGCTTTTGCCAGCGAACTCATTTCTCATCCTTGGAGCGTATTATGCGCACCAGTATCTCCTTGAGCAGCTCCTCGATGAGCTCACGCTCGTTCTTGCCTCGGGCTTCGGCTTCCCCCAGCGATGCCTCAACATCACGGCGTATCTGGGCCATCTGCTCGTGCGAGAGATACTTGCCCGCCTCCAGCCTCTCCCAGAAGGCATCCTGGCTCAGGCTGCGCAGCCCCGAAGCCATATAGCTGCCCAAGGCCCTAGAGACGAGATGTTTTACCAGGTACCGATACGGCATCACTCCCTCCGGGCTGAATGGTAGCCCATTTGTTGCCGAAGGGAAGGAATTAGAGTCCATGCAGGGCAATCGTATCCAGTGGCCCGCCTATTGACCTTTCGACGCCGCACCGACACTATTCACCGGTCCTGTGGTGTAGGACGCTGGAATGGTGGTGACGGTATGAGACTGCGTGTGGTGTGTGCTGCGTTGGGTGTAGCCGTGGCCCTGGTTGGGTGCGCCAGGGAGGGCACGGTGTGGGTTGGCCTGAACAAACCGTCGGGAGGAGGCACTGACCTTCTGGCCCAGGGCGATATGGTGTCAGATGACGGAACTATCGCCGACGCCGTCAGCCCCGAGGTCCGGGACCTGTTGGCAGAGACTTCCGGTGAGACAGATACGGCCAAGCCCAATGACGGCGCCGGGGAACTGCTGGAGGATGCGGCCGAAACACCTGACCTCTCCGACATATCTGCCCAAGAACTCACCGACCTTGACCAGGACTGGGATGGCGCCGGCCCCATGGACTCGCTGCCGGAGACTGCAGACGGGCTCGACCTCGATCTGGGGCCTGATATCGAGCCTGACACTGAGCCTGACATTGAGCCCGAGGTGCAGAGTGAGTGGGCCGGGGTCGAGATTGCCTCGGCCAACGCTCCCGACGAGCTTTCGCTGGTTGTGCAACTCACCGCTGAGCCTCAGGAGAAAATGGAACTTGGTGACTTCTCCGCCGTGGTGAACTCCGATTACGGTTCAATCAACGTTACCGGGGCCACCTGGAACGCAGAAGAGCTGAAGCTCACACTCTCTACCACTCGCCAGAAGCTGGGCGTAACCTACACCGTGGGCCTTGGCTCCCAGGGCTCCAACATGGGCCTGGTTTCGGCCCAGTTCATAGCAGCGGACACCAGAAAGCTCTGGGTCACCGACTTCGACCACCCCTCCATGAAGGAGATGCTTGTGAACTCGTACCGGGTATTCGCCGGCGAGCACTGCGTGGCCTACGTCGTGGAGGGACAAGAGTTTCCAGGGGCAGCTGAGGCGGCCCAAGAGTTCGATGATCTGATCTATCCTGTGCTGACGCAGGCACTGTATGAACCTATGGATGTTGATGGTAATGAAAGAATCGTTATTCTCTTCACCGACTCCGACGACTACGGCGGCTACTTCTCGCCTGTAAACCAGTGGACGGCCTTCTTCGCCGGCATGTACGGAGCCAAGTCAAACGAAATGGAGATCCTCTACATCAGCGGATGGAGCGGAGCCGACTATTTCGCCGAGGTTGAGGCCCACGAGTTTCAGCACCTCCTCTACTTCAGCCGCCACCAACTCAAAGATGGCATCTATTGGGAGTATCACGACGAGGGGCTGGCCGAGTCAGCCGTGGGAATAGTCTACGGCACGAACTGGATGTCCGCATACTACTATCAGATCGACTACTCAGAGCTCATCTCAAGGGGGCTTTCCCTGGTCAATTGGGAGTATGGCCTCTATGAGAACTACGCCCTGGCATATGTCTTCTGGGCCTGGGTTGCCGGCCAATTGGGCGGCCACGCTGCCTACAAGCTCATCTTTGAGATAGAGCACGGCAGTCCCGAGGCGGTCTCGGCTTTCTTGCAAGAGAACCTTGGGCTATCGCTCCACGAGGCCGTTGCAGCGATGATGGCGGCGGTAAGGATTCAGGCAGCGGAGGGACTATACAGCTTCAACGGAATGCTGCAGTTCGACCCGTCAGGACCGCCCATGGCGCCCGCCGGAGTCTCAGAGCTCTCGTTCCAGCCCTTTGGCGGCGTCTTCTTCCCAACTACCCTGGAACAGGTCGCCTTGCCTGAGGGCCCTGGCCCCAATATGCAGTTCCAAGGCATCACGGCCCTGGGACAGACCGACTCATCGGCCAATTTCGACACCACAGGCGGCTGGCTCATAGCGTACAACGCCAACCCCAACTACCATAGCTGGAATCACGAAACCACAGGCTCGCTGGACCTCGGCCCGCCCCCAGCGCCCAGGGCTCTTCTGCCATCGGCGCCCGGAGCCAAGGCCCCACCACCACCCATTTCGCCCAACTGGCGCAGCCCATCACCCCGGAACCCCTTCTCTGAGTAGTGGAGCAGAGCCCCCACGGGGATCGAGAGTGCCAAGACGTCACTCTCGGGACCCGCGTACAGTCACCGACTGAGGGCCAACCACCTGCTACAGCGCAGTTCAGTTGAGCGGACCGAGACCGCATGATGCAGCCTCTTCAGGCCGACGACGCGAGTGACCCGTTTGATGGTTCAGACTTATTGTGGGGGGAACAAAGAGGGGGGTGGGCTACTTCCCTTCCGGGCCGGCGCCTTGCTCGGGGAGCACGTAGTTGACGAATTCGACTATTGCCATGGGGGCAGCGTCGCCGCGTCGTCGACCAACGTGAATGAGGCGGGTATAGCCGCCGGGGCGCTCGGTGAACTGGGGAGCGATCTTATCGAACAGCTTATTGACCAGGTCTTCCCGGAAGAGGATTCTGGCAGCAAGCCGGCGATGGTGAAGGGAGCCTCTCTTGCCGAGGGTTACGAGTTTGTCAGCCTCCCTCTTCAGGGCCTTGGCTCTGATGAGGGTGGTCTCGATGCGCTCGTGGTCCACCAGCGAGGTGAGCATATTCCGCATGAGGGCTTTTCTGTGCGAGCTTTCAAGCCCCAGTTTGTAGTGTCCGCTTCGGTGATTCATGACAGTACCTCGTTATTCCTTGGGCCCTTTTGGGGTCCGGCTGGTATCGAAGCCATCGACCTTCATGCCGAGGGTCAAGCCCATGGAAGCGAGGACCTCTTTGATTTCTTTGAGGCTCTTGCGACCGAAGTTCTTGGTTTTCAGCATATCGGATTCGCTCTTCTGCACCAACTCGCCAATAAATCTAATGTTTGCGTTACGGAGGCAATTACCGCTCCTCACGGAGAGTTCCAACTCCTCAACGCTTCTGTAGAGGTTGGGGCTGAGGGAGTCAGTAGACTCTTTGCCGCCCTCATACTCAGCGGGCATACCCTCATCGAAGCCGATGAAGATCTGGAGCTGCTCTTTGAGAATCTTGGCAGCGAGGCCAAGGGCTTCTCTGGGGATAATGGAGCCGTCGGTTTCGATCTCCATGGTGAGCTTGTCCAGATCAGTGTCTTCACCTGCACGGGCATTAGTAACGCGGAAGTTGACTCTCTTCATGGGGCTGAAGAGTGAGTCGACCACGATAGTACCAATGGGCAGTTCCGAGAAGCGGTGCTTATCGGCAGGGACGTATCCACGACCCTGTTCTGCTGTGAGGTCTATCTTGAGTCTACCGCCCTCTGCCACGGTGGCCACATGGTGGTCGGGGTTGAGGATATCAACCAGGGGGTCACCCTGGATGTCCTTGGCCGTAACCACGGCAGGGCCGACGACGTCGATGCGAAGTTCACGGCGCTCACCCTCGGGCACCCGCAGTCGCACTCCCTTCAGATTCAGGATGATATCAGCGACATCTTCAGTCACGCCGGGGATAGCTGCGAACTCATGGAGCGCCCCATCCACTTTGACCGTTGTAATCGCTGCCCCACGAATCGACGAGAGCAACACGCGACGAAGTGCGTTGCCGATGGTAGTGCCGTATCCTCGCTCGAGCGGTGCGCAGGAGAATACCCCCACGCGACCGTCCGTTGTCTGCTTCTCTGTCTCTACTTCCTTGGGTCGTCGCAGTTTTACCCAGTGCCTGTACATTCGGACCTCCTAGGGAGCCTGTTACTTGGAGTACAACTCCACGATGAGCGACTCCTGCACGGGAACGTCAACAACGGCGTCTTCACGGGTGGGGAGGGCCACGACTTTGGCCTTCATCTCGCCCCTGGGGACGTCGAGCCAGGCAGGTGCAGGCCTTCCGCCGCCTTCAATGAGCAGCTTAAGCCTGGGGTGTTCCTTGCTGTTCGCCCGCACGGTGATTTCGTCGCCCTGACGGACCTGGAAGGAGGGGATGTCCACGGTTACGCCGTTCACCGCCAGGTGGCGATGGCGAACGATCTGCCGTGCTTCGGCCCTGCTGGCCGCCCACCCCATTCTGTACACGGTGTTGTCCAGACGCCTCTCCAGCAGGGAGAGCAGGTTTTCGCCGGTGACGCCCTTCATAAGGGAGGCCTTGGCGAAATAGAGTCTGAACTGCCGCTCGAGGACTCCGTAGGTCCTCTTGACCTTCTGCTTCTCACGAAGCTGGACACCGTAATCGGAGCGCTTCCTGCGACCCTGGCCGTGCTGGCCCGGAGCATAGGAGCGTCGGTCGAGGGCGCACTTCTCGCTATAGCAGCGGTCTCCCTTGAGGAACAGCTTGAGACCTTCCCGCCTGCAAAGGCGGCACTTGGAATCGGTATATCTAGCCACGGAAAACCTCCACTACACTCTTCGCCGCTTCTTGGGACGGCAGCCGTTATGGGGGATGGGAGTAACGTCTCGGATCAGGGTAACACGCAGGCCGGCCATAGCCAGCGCACGCACGGCGGCCTCACGACCACTGCCCGGACCTTTCACCATGACGCTCACGCTCTGCATCCCATGCTCCATGGCCTTACGGGCTGCATCTTCTGCTGCCTGAGAAGCAGCAAAGGGGGTGGACTTCTTGGAGCCCTTGAACCCCTTCACGCCGGCAGTGGACCAGGAGACAGCATTACCGCGCATGTCAGTGATCGTGACCATCGTGTTGTTGAACGTGGACTGAATATGCACCACGCCCATGGGAATATTCTTCTTAACTTTCTTTTTACCGGCTCTCGGTGCTCTAGCCATCGCTTACCCCCTTACTTCTTTCCGCCGATCTTCTTCTTCTTGATCGCTGCCTTACGCTTACCCTTACGAGTACGAGCGTTGGTGTGGGTTCTCTGACCGCGGACGGGCAGACCACGGCGATGACGCCAGCCTCGATAGCAGCCCACATCGATGAGCCGCTTGATGTTGCCGTTCACGTCTCGCCTGAGTTCACCTTCAACTCTATATTCGTTGTCGATGATCTCACGGAGCCTTGCAACCTCGGCATCCGACAGGTTGTCGGAGCGCTTGGCCGGATCCACCTGGGCTCGATCGCACACCTGTTTAGCAGTGAAGCGGCCAAGGCCATAGATGGCCGTCAGTGCAATTTCAATTCTTTTGTTTCTCGGTAGGTCGACACCAGCAATACGCGCCATAGCTTTACCTTCCTAGCCTTGTCGCTGTTTGTGCCGAGGGTTGTCGCACAGGACTCGAACGATACCCTTGCGACGAATAATTCGGCACTTATCGCAGATTTTCTTAACTGACGCACGGACTTTCATGGTACACCCAATTACGCCTTTCCTGCGGTTCTGTAAACAATTCTACCCCGGCTGAGATCATAAGGGCTGAGCTCAAGCTTCACCCTGTCTCCCGGGAGGATGCGCACAAAGTGCATTCGCATCTTTCCGGCAACGTGAGCAAGCACCCGGTGCCCGTTCTCGAGTTCCACCCTGAACATTGCATTGGGCAGAGGCTCAACAACGGTTCCTTCAACCTCGATTCCTTCTTCCTTCGCCATAGTTCACCGTTTCAAAGGTTCAAGAAGGAGCACGAGTTGCGCTGTCACCTCGTCGGGTCCCTTCCCAGTTGCATTGACTTCTCGAAGCAGCCCCCGCTCGGTGTAGTATTGCACCAGCGGCCTGGTCTGATCGTTGAAGATCGCAATGCGCCTGCGTACGGTCGACTCATCGTCGTCCGAACGGACCACAAGGGCACTTCCACAGCGGTCACACACTCCTGCAACGCGTGGCGGAGAGTAAGTTCGATGGAAAACAGAGTTGCATTCGTTGCAGGTCAGCCGCCCCGCAAGACGCTCCACCATCTCCTCCTCGCTCACCTTGAACTTGATAGCCATATCCAAGTTGAGCCCCATGGCGCAGAGGGCTTTGGCCTGCGGAACGGTTCGAGGGAAACCGTCGAGGATAAAGCCATTCTCCATTGAGGGCCCAGCAAGGCGCCTGGCCACTATTCCAACCACCACATCGTCGGGGACCAAAAGCCCCCCATCCAAGTATTTCCCTGCTTCAAGTCCCAAGGGAGTACTCGCAGCACGCTCCTGCCTGAGCATCTCTCCTGTGGAGACATGCGCAAGCTGATAGCGCTGAACGAGCCTTTGAGCCTGAGTGCCCTTTCCGGCACCCGGTGCTCCCAAGAGAATGAGCCGCATGGGTATTATCTCCTGCCGCGGATCCGAGGACCTCGACCGCCCGCAAAGCCTTCGTAGTTGCGGGAGATGAGGTGATACTCGATCTGAGACACTGTGTCAAGCGCAACGCCAACGACGATGAGCAACGATGTGCCACCGAAGTAGAACGGGACGCCAAACCCCGACTGCAGATAGCCTGGCAGCACGCAGACGGCGCTCATGTAGATCGCACCACCAAAGGTGATACGCCCCAGCACCTTTTCGATGTACTCAGCAGTACGCTTCCCGGGCCTGATTCCTGGTACGAAACCACCTTGCTTCTTCAGGTTGTCCGCAACATCAACGGGGTTGAAGGTCACGGCCGTGTAGAAGTAGCAGAAGAAGATAATCAACGCCACGAAGAGCACGTTGTAGAGCCCCTGCCCTGGTACCAGCTGCGCCTGCATCCAGTTCACCCAACCGGCGCCTGGGAAGAGGTTACCCAGGGTGGAGGGGAACATGAGGACAGAAGATGCGAAGATCGGGGGAATCACGCCGGCGGAGTTGACCTTGAGGGGCAGCGTAGAGGTCTGGCCACCCATGACCTTTCGGCCCACCATGCGCTTGGCGTACTGTACGGGGATTCTGCGCTGGCCACGCTCAAAGAAGACGATGACGCCAATGACGGCGATGACCACCAGTCCGATTATGAGCATGGTCACGGGCTCAAGCTTACCACCTTCGAAGGTGGAGAGCTTGAAGGTCTGCACCAGTGCGTCGGGCAGACCGGCGACGATGCCGGCGAAGATGATGAGGGAGATACCGTTACCGATTCCCCGCTCGGTGATGCGCTCGCCGATCCACATGAGGTACGCAGTACCCGTGGTCACTGCAAGAACGGTGAGCAGATTGAAGCCAATCCCGGGGTTGAAGACCATTCCCTTGGCAGCGGAAGCCGAGAGGCTTTCGAGCCACATCGAGATGCCCAGACCCTGGATGATCGACAGGATGACGCAGCCGTACCTCGTGTACTGGTTGATCTTCTTCCTGCCGGCCTCACCCTCCTTCTGCAGCCTCTCAAGGGCCGGTACTACCACGGCCATGAGCTGCAGAATGATGGATGCGCTGATGTACGGCATGATGCCCAGAGCAAAGACACTGAGTTGCTTCATGGCGCCGCCGGAGAAGAGGTCGAAGAGACCTGCAAAACCGGTGGAGGCCGACTGCATGTACTGCTCCATTACGGTGCGGTCAACGCCCGGGACGGAGACGAACACGCCTACTCGGTAAATCGCCAGCATACCCAGCGTGTACAGGAGCCTGTTTCTCAGCTCCGGAACACTGCCGATATTTCGGATGCTACTCCCCACGGATGACCTCCGCCTTTCCGTTTACAGCTTCAATCTTTGTCTTGGCGCTGGCAGAAAAGGCATCGAGGCGGACGACGAGCGACTTGGAGAGTTCGCCATTGCCCAGGCACTTGATGCCATCGAAGACGCCCTTGACAAGTCCTGTTTTGACCAGAAGGGCGCTGTCGACCACGGTACCTGCGTCGAAGCGTTCAAGCTGGCCCACGTTGATCCAGGCATTGACCTTTCCAAAGGGATAATTGGAGAAGCCACGCTTGGGAAGTCTTCTGCTGAGGGGCATCTGGCCACCCTCGAAGGCGGCCTTGATGGGCTTACCCGAGCGGGCGTTCTGGCCTTTGTGGCCTGAGCCTGCCGTCTTGCCCGAGCCACTGCCCTGGCCACGGCCGACCCTGTGCCTGGGGCGAGTGGCGCCCTTGGGGGCTTTGAGGTTGCTGAGTTCTTTCATTGCTCGACCTCTTCTACCTTCACCAGGTGCTGAACGACGTTGATCATTCCCCGGTAGATAGGGTTGTCATCCACGATGCGGACCTGATGGCGCTTGCGAAGACCGAGGCTGGCCACGGTGTCTCGCTGATGCCTGGTGCCGCCGATAAGACTTCCAGTGAAAGTCAGGCGAAGTTTCTTTTCCATGGTTAGCCCCTCTTACCCAGAATGTCGGCGGGCTCCTTCCCACGGCGCTTGGCCACATCATCAATAGAGATGAGTTCGGCCAGGGCCTTGAGGGTTGCCT
Source organism: uncultured Myxococcales bacterium (assembly GCA_964593355.1). GTDB lineage: Bacteria > Myxococcota_A > UBA9042 > CAIXZC01 > CAIXZC01 > CAYTWV01. Next base: position 42,145 of record CAZQHM010000019.1, on the reverse strand, counting down.
TTGTGACATTGTGGGGGTTGGTGGTTCCCACTATCTTGGTGAGGATGTTCTGCACCCCGGCCGCTTCGAGCACTGCACGCACGGGCCCGCCGGCGATGATACCGGTACCGGGGCCTGCGGGGCGCAGGAAGACGCGGGCGGCGCCATACTTCACCATGCACTCATGGGGGATGGTGCCATTGACGATGGGGACGGAGATCATCGCCTTCTTGGCTCTCTCCGAGGCCTTACGCATGGCCTCGGGAACCTCGTTGGCCTTGCCCGAGCCCACGCCCACCTTACCAGCGCCGTCGCCTTTGACGACAATGGCGGCGAAGCTGAAGCGACGTCCACCCTTGACCACCTTGGCGACACGGCTGATGTGGACCACTTTGTCAATGAGGCCGTCATCCTGCTGGTCGGCTTCAGGGCCCCTGGAGCGTGGCGGTCTATCTTGCTTGTTTCTCTCGGTCATGGCCTTCTCCTAGAAATCCAGGCCGCCCTTGCGAGCGCCTTCGGCCAGAATGGCCAACGTGCCACCCTGCTTAAAGATGAACCCGTTACGGTCGAACACGACCTTTTTGATGCCCTTCTCAAGGCAACGGGCAGCGATGAGCCCGCCGACGAGAGCAGCTGCTTCCTTTGCGGGCTTCGGGCCGTGAGCCTGACGGTAGTCGGGGCTCAGGGTGCTGGCCGCTGCAAGGGTATTGCCGCAGGAGTCATCGATGACCTGGACATAGATGTGCTTGTTAGACCTGAAAACGCACAGTCTGGGCCGCTCGGTGGTTCCCTGGATATGGAACCGGATGCGGTCCTGACGGGCTTCACGGGCAGCACTTCTGATATTGGTTTTGCCACTCACGTCAGCCTCCTTGCCTACTTCTTGCCCTTGCCCTTGGCAACCTTGGTGATGACCTTCTCGCCCATGAACCGAATGCCCTTACCTCTGTAAGGATCGGCGGGACGGATGCCACGCAGGGTTGCTGCGGTCTGGCCAACGAGTTGTTTGTCGATGCCCGAAACCACAATGCGGTTCGCGCTTGGCGTCTCAAGGTTGATGCCTGCGGGCACCTTGAACTCTCTGGGGAAGGTGTATCCCACAGTGAGCACCAGGGTCTGTCCCTTGAGTTCCACCTTGTATCCTGCGCCCTCGATATCGAGGGTTTTGGCGTAGCCAGCGGAGACACCCGTCACCATATTCTGGATGAGCGAGCGGTAGAGGCCGTGGGCAGCGCGAGCTTCCCGGGTCTCTGCGTTGCGGACCACGACGACTTCTTTGGGCCCAACGGTGACGGTGACGTGGTTGAACTCCTGGCAGAGCTTCTTCTTGCCGTCGGCCGAGGAGACGGTCACCAGGTTGTCCTTAACCTCCACCTTAACGCCGGCGGGCAGTTGGACAGGTTTCTTTCCGATTCTGGACATGGCTAACTCCTAGTACACACTGCAGAGGACTTCGCCGCCCACGTTCTTGGCCCTCGCCTGCTTGTCCGTCATGATACCCCGGGAGGTAGACACGATGGCAACGCCGAGGCCACGCAGCACCCGGGGGATCTCCGAGGCGCCGCAGTAGACCCTGCGTCCGGGTCGGGAAACGCGATCAATCTTCTTGATAGATGGCTTCTTATCCACATACTTAAGCTCTATGCGGATGAGCCCCTGGCGTCGATCGTCGAGTCTCATATAGTCGTTAATGTAGCCTTCTTCCTTCAGGATCTTGGCGATGGCCTCGTTGACCTTCGTCGCTGGGGTCTCGACGGCTTCGTGGGCCGCTGACTGAGCGTTCCTGATCCGGGTGAGGAAACTGGCTATGGGGTCGGTCATGCTCATAACAATCCTCGCTTACCAACTGGCCTTGCGCACGCCCGGCAGTTCACCTTCCAAGGCGAGCTTTCTAAGGCAGCAACGGCAGAGTTCAAACTTACGATAGTAGCCATGGGAGCGGCCGCAAACCTTGCATCGGTTGTGGTCACGGACCTTGAATTTCTGCGGCTTCCCGATATTGACCATCTGTACTGTTCTTGCCACGGCTGCCTCCTACGCCTTTCTGAAGGGCATTCCAAGGTGACCCAGAAGCGCCCTTGCTTCGTCGTCGGTCTTAGCCGTGGTCACGATGGTTATGTTCATTCCCTTGATCTTGTCTACTTTATCATAGTCAATTTCCGGGAACACGATTTGCTCTTTGAGCCCCATGGTGTAATTACCCTGGCCGTCGAAGCCGCGACGGGCCACACCACGGAAGTCACGGACTCGCGGCAGGGCGAGGTTCATGAGGCGGTCGAGGAACTCCCACATGACCTCACGGCGCAATGTCACTGCGACACCGATGGGCAGGTTGTTACGGATCTTGAAGTTGGCGATGGATTTCCTGGCGCGGGTCACGATGGGCTTGCGTCCTGTGATCTGCTGGATCTCCTTGGCCGCCGACTCAATGATCTTGGGGTTTTGGACGGCCTCGCCGAGCCCCATGTTGAGGACCACCTTCTGGATACGCGGAACCTGCATAGGGTTCTTGTATCCAAACTCGCTCGTCATCTTGGTGACGACTTCCTTGAGGTAGCGTTCTTTCAGTCGCGGTACCATCACATCACCTTTAATCCAAAGCTTCGTTCAGCTTGTTGGAGAAGCGCACCTTAACTTTCTTGCCGTCCTCAAGGGATGTCTGGAAGTTAACGCGCACCTTGCGGTTGTTTTTGGCATTCCACAAGGCCACATTGCTAATGGAAATGGGGCGCTCTTTCTCCTTGATGCCGCCCTGGGGATCTTTCTGGGTGGGTTTGGTATGGCGCTTAATGATTGCAACGCCCTCGACGATCACTTTGGAACCGTCCTCGAGCATGCGCACCACTCGGCCGCGCCTTCCCTTATCGTTACCCGAAAGAACCACCACCTCGTCGCCTTTGCGAATCTTGCTCATGGGGGTCCTCCTACAGCACTTCCGGAGCAAGGGAGGTGATTCTGGTGAGCTTCACAGCTCGCAGCTCCCGGGCCACGGGTCCAAAAATGCGGGTGCCAATGGGCTCACCCTGCTTGTTCAGCAGCACGACGGCGTTGTCGTCGAAGCGGATGTAAGAGCCATCGTCACGACGGACGGGAGACTTAACCCTGACGACCACGGCGCGATGCACTTCGCCCTTCTTCACCTTGGAGCGGGGCAGCGCTTCCTTGACGGAGACGAGAATGACATCGCCTACCGATGCATAACGGCTGCGCGTCGCACCCAGCACCTTGATACACTGGAGTTCCTTCGCACCGGAATTATCGGCGGACTCCAAAAAGCTCTCCACCTGAATCATGGCACCCTCCGTCTACTTCGCACGAGTGACAATCTGACCAACACGCCATCTCTTCATACGGGAGAGAGGCCGGCTTACGATAATGAGAACCCGGTCGCCCACCTTGCACTCGTTATTCTCGTCGTGTGCGAAGAGAACCTTGCGGCTCGTAATATACTTCTTGTAAATGGGGTGGAGATAACGGCGAACCATCTCCACACGGACGGTCTTGTCCATCTTGTCGCTTACGACAACGCCCACGATACTCTTTCGTCTGCCCCTAACCTGCTCGCTCATGGCCTACTCCTCGCTGCTGGGCGCCGCAATCTCACGCGCCTTACGCTCAGTCAATACGCGGGCCAGATCTCGCTTCAGCTTCCGAATGCTGGCCGTGTCGCTCAGAGTCCCGGTGTACTTCTGGAATCGGGCCTTCTGAAGGTCCTCTTGCAGATTACGCTCCTTGAGCTCCAGCTCGGGCGCCGTCAGGTTTCTAACATCTACGGCTTTCATGGCAACACCAATCCTCGTTTGATTACCTTACACTGAATGGGCAGCTTGTGAGCCGCACCGGCCAGAGCGGGCACGCTGATCTCTTCAGGGGCGCCACCCACTTCAAAGAGCACTCTCCCTGGCTTCACCACGCAAACCCAGGTATCCGGAGCGCCTTTGCCCTTACCCATTCTGGTCTCGGCAGGCTTCTTTCCGATGGGCTTGTCGGGGAAGATGCGGATCCAGATCCGCCCATACTTTCTGACCTGACGCATGATAGCAACACGGCAGGCCTCGATCTGACGGGCGGTGATCCAACCATCCTGGGTCGCAATGAGCCCGAAGTCCCCGAAGGAGACATCGGCACCACGGGTGGCGTAGCCACGCCGGCGGCCCTTTTGTACTTTTCTGTGTTTTACTCTCTTCGGTGCCAGCATAACAGCCTCCCGGCTTCCTAAAGGATGTCACCCTTGTAAATCCAACATTTCACACCTATGGCGCCATACGTAGTACGGGCCACGGCAATGCCATAATCGATATCCGCACGAAGGGTGTGCAGCGGCACACGGCCTTCACGGTACCACTCCCGACGGGCCATCTCAGCGCCACCCAAACGACCGGCGCACCAGACCTTGACCCCCAGGGCCCCATGCTTCAGGGCAGTGGTAACGGCCTTCTTCATCACACGGCGGAAGGAGGCGCGTCTTTCGAGCTGAGAAGCGACGTTCTCGGCCACCAGTTGCGCATCGGCCTCGGCCTTGCGGACTTCCTGGATGTTCAGGAAGACTTCCCGACCTTCCACCAGCTTCTGCACCTTCATGCGCACTTCGTCAGCCCTCTGTCCCTTCTTCCCGATTACGATCCCGGGACGGGCGGCAAAGACGTTGACCTTCACACGGGTGGAGGCCCGCTCGATGGTGATGCGGGAAACCGCTGCATCGAAGAGCTCCTTCTTCACGATCGCTCGGATCTGAAGGTCTTCATGGAGCCACTTCGAGTAGTTGCGCTCTTCGAACCATTTGGACTTCCAGGTCTTCGAAACGCCAATTCTGAATCCAATCGGATGAGTTTTCTGGCCCACAACTGCCTCCTATTACCGCTCGACCACGACGACGGTCAAGTGGCTGGTCAACTTCTGAATCCGGTAGGCGCGACCCTGCGACCGGGTCTCCCAACGCTTCATAATGACCGCCTTGTCGGCGTAGATTTCTTTGACGACGACCTGCTCGGGGTCAAGCTCTTCCACTCGCAGTTTCTCAGCGAGGTTGGCCATGGCGGAGTCAACCACCTTACGCCACAGCTTGCTGGCCTTGCGGGGCACAACGTCGCAGATCTCCCGAACCTGGGCCACATCTTTGGACCGGACCAGGTTGGCTACCATGCGCGCCTTGGTGGGCGTGACACGAGCGAATTTCAATACTGCTTTGCCTTCCATGACAGCCCCTCTTAGTTCTTGTCCTTACCGTGGCCGTGGAACGTCCTGGTAGGAGCGAACTCGCCCAATCGGTGGCCGACCATGTTCTCCGTCAAGAACACGGGGATGAACTTCTTGCCGTTGTGCACATTGATGGTGAGGTTAACCATCTCTGGCGTTATAACGGAACGGCGTGACCAGGTCTTAATATTGCCCTTCTTGGCATCGGCCTTCTGCGCTTCGAGCACCTTCTTCATCAGGTGATCGTCAACAAAGGGTCCTTTCTTCAGCGAACGAGCCACGGCATCCTCCTACTTGGTCCTGCGAGAGACAATGAACCTGGACGAAGGCTTCTTGGCCTTGCGGGTCTTCTTACCCTTGGTGGGAATGCCCCACGGCGTGCACGGATGGCGCCCGCCCGAGCTCTTGCCTTCACCACCGCCCATGGGGTGATCCACCGGGTTCATGGCAACGCCTCGGCTCTGCGGCCTGATGCCGAGCCAACGGCTACGGCCTGCCTTGCCAATCTGGATGGAGCTGTGCTCAACGTTGCTGACCTGACCCACTGTGGCCCGGCAGTCGCCATGAATGCGCCTGACTTCGCCAGAGGGGAGCCGCACGAGGACATACTTGCCCTCTTTCGCCATAAGGTTGGCGGCGGTGCCTGCCGACCGGACCAGCTGTCCGCCGCGTCCGATCTTGAGCTCAAGGTTGTGCATCATCGTGCCCTGGGGCATGTACTTCATGGCCATGGAGTTACCAGGCTTGATGTCCGCATGCATGGAGGAGACGATGTTGTCGTTCACCTTCAGACCAACGGGGGCCAGGATGTAGCTCTTCTCGCCGTCGGCGTAGTTGAGCAGGGCAATCCTTGCGCTCCTGTTGGGATCATATTCAATAGCTGCCACGCGGGCCGGCACACCAAGCTTGCTGCGCTTGAAGTCGATGACCCTGTAGTGGCGCTTCTCTCGACCACCACGATGCCTCGAGGTGATTCGGCCCTGATTGTTACGGCCGCTGGAGCGGGGGAGAGTAGTCACAAGCGACTTCTCCGGCTCCTTCTTCGTAACGTCGGCGAAATCGGACACCTGCATAGAACGGATGCCTGCCGATGTCGGTTTGAAGTGACGGATTCCCATGATTATCCTCCTACGCCGTCTGGAACAGGTCGATGGAGTGGCCCTGCTTCAGCGTGACATAGGCCTTTTTCCAGTTCTTCTTCTTTCCAGCGGTACGGCCCACGCGCTTGACCTTCCCACGAATGATCACCGTGCGGACCTGGGTTACTTCGACCTGGAAAATAGTCTCCACGGCCTTGCGTACCTCGATCTTGTTCGCATCGGGATGCACCTCGAAGGTGTATACACCGCCGCCTTCTCTCATCGAGTCGGCTTTTTCACTAATGATTGGCCTAATTACGACCTGATAGAGGCTTTTCATCTGCTCAACCTCCCTTCGATGGCCGCTACTGCCGCCCTGGTCAGAACCAGGTGATCGTGCTTGAGCACTGCCTCAACGTTGAGGCCCATGGGCTCAAGAACCGCAACCCTCGGGATGTTCCTGCCCGAACGGACAAGCGCAGTGTTGTTGGCGTCCACAAGCAGCGCACTCTGAATGCCGAATTTGCTCAGCATCCCGGCCACATGACGAGTCTTAGCCTCGGGCAGCTCGATACGGTCCAGGACGATGAGATGCTTCTCTTCGTTTCTCCTGGAGAGTGCGCTGATCAATGCCAGACGTCGTACTTTCTTGGGGAGCGTGTAGACATAGGAGCGGGGCTTGGGTCCAAAGACCGTACCGCCACCACGCAGCACCGGCGACTTGATGTCGCCGCGCCTGGCGCGGCCAGTGCCCTTCTGTCTGTAAAGCTTTCTGGTTGAACCCGAGATCTCGGAGCGGCCTTTGGTGCTGGCGGTGCCGGCTCTTCGCCTGGCCTGCTGCCACTTAACCACTTCCCAGAAGAGGTGCTCCTTCACGGTCTGGGCAAAGATCCCATCCGGAAGTTCAATCTCCCCGACGCGCTCGTTGAGCATGTTGAATACATCGACTTTCGCCATGGCTGTCTCCCTAGGACTTGATCTCGACGTCCACACCAGCGGACAAGTCGAGCTTCATGAGGGCGTCCAGCGTCTGCTGCGTGGGATCCAGGATGTCGAGAAGACGCTTGTGCGTACGGATCTCGAACTGCTCCCGGGACTTTTTGTCCACGTGGGGGGAGCGCAGGACAGTAAACCGGCTGATACGTGTGGGCAGCGGAACTGGTCCCGCCAATCGTGCGCCCGTCTTTCGCACGATATCCACGATTTCTGCCACGGACTGGTCAAGGACCTTATAGTCGTAGGCTTTGAGACGAATGCGAATCTTATCCATCGCCACTCCTCAACTTACCGCTCGTCGGGGCTCTGAGCCGGCCAAAAGCCGTGCTCGTCACGAACTTCGTGACTTCATCCCCATGATTCGGCTTTCAAAGAGGCCCGCACCAGGCGGGCCGACCGGTACTACCACCGGTAGTGAGCAAACGCCTTGTTGGCTTCGGCCATGCGGTGCGTGTCGTCACGCTTCTTGACCGTGACGCCACGACCTGCCGAGGCATCCACCAACTCGTTGGCCAACTTCTCCATCATGCTCTTCTCACCCCGGTTACGCGAGGTGTTGATGAGCCAACGCATCGCCAGAGCCAGGGCCCTGTCGCTGCGCACTTCCACGGGCACCTGGTAGGTAGCACCGCCAACACGGCGGGACTTCACTTCGAGGTGCGGGCGGCTGTTGTTCAGCGCTGAACGGAACACTGCGATGGGATCCTGCTTGGTGATACCCTCGACACGATCCATGGCATCATAGAAAATCCGCTCCGCTACGCTCCGCTTTCCAGCTTTCATCAGCTTGCTGATGAATTTGGCAACCTGCAGATCCCCGAACTTGGGGTCCGCATATACCTTTCTGGGCTCTACTGACTTCCTTCTGGGCATTGGATTCTCCTCAGACTACTTGGACTTGGCGGTGGCTTTGCCACGCTGAGTACCGTACTTGGAGCGGCTCTTCTTCCGGTTGGCCACGCCAGCAGAGTCCAGCCGGCCTCGCACGATGTGGTAACGCACACCGGGGAGATCCTTCACACGGCCGCCACGGATGAGCACAAGGCTGTGCTCCTGGAGGTTGTGCCCTTCACCGGGGATGTACGCCGTGACCTCAATGCCATTGGAAAGGCGCACACGGGCAACCTTACGCAGAGCGGAGTTTGGCTTCTTGGGGGCCGTGGTGTAAACACGGGTGCAAACGCCGCGGCGCTGCGGGCAGTTTTGGAGAGCAGGCGCCTTCGTCTTGCGCACTACCCGCTCTCTGCCTTTTCGAACCAGCTGATTAATGGTCGGCATCTTCGCCTCTCTTCCACCAATTAGTATCCCGAACTATCGGTGCCACACGTGGCAAGGGCGGGAGTATAGCCACCCGCCCCGGCCTGTCAAGGAAAACTTTGAGGGCCGCTTGGGTAATTTGGCAGGATGGCTAATCGTCATCCATTGCAGAGTCACCAAGTACTCTCATCCTCATGGTTCGGTACGCCGGGAAACCGGTACCACTGGGCACAAGGCGGCCCATAACCACGTTCTCTTTCAGGCCTCGCAGCCAGTCCACCTTGCCCTCTACGGCCGCTTCCGCCAGCACCTTGGTCGTCTCCTGGAACGACGAGGCCGAGAGGAAAGAGCCTGTGGAGAGCGAGGCCTTGGTCACACCAAGCAGGATGGGCTCACCCGTTGCCGGTCGCTTGCCCTGCCTGATGACACGATCGTTCTCCTCTTCGAACATCCACTTTTCCACCTGTTCGTCGCTGAGAAATCTCGTGTCGCCCGGGTTCGAAATCCGGATCCAACGCAGCATCTGGCGAACGATCACCTCGATGTGCTTGTCGTGGATCTTCACGCCCTGAAGGCGGTACACCTGCTGGACCTCGTCCACAAGGTATTTGGAGAGCTCTTTCTCACCAAGCACCCTGAGAATGTCATGGGGATCCGAAGCGCCGTCCATGAGGGCCTCGCCGGCCTTCACGTAGTCTCCGTCGTGCACCACAACGTACTTGCCCTTAGGAATGGTGTACTCCTTCTTGGCGCCTACCTCAGGGGTCACAACGATCTTGCGCTTGCCCTTGAGCCCCTTCGTAAACGAGACCCGCCCGTCGATCTCCGAGATCTCGGCACGCTCTTTGGGCCGTCTGGCCTCGAAGAGCTCCTCAACTCGGGGAAGACCGCCGGTGATGTCCTTGGCCTTGGTGGTCTCTCGGGGGATCTTGGCAAGCTCATCGCCAGCCTGGACCATGGTCCCTTCGGCCACAACAATGTTCGCACCCACGGGCAAAAGATACCGGGCAACCTGGGTGGTACCAGGAATGGTCAGCGTCTTGCGGGACTCGTTGGGATCCTTCAACGAAATCCTGGGCCGGGCCTCAGGATCTTTGGGCTCAATGATGACCTTACGGGCCAGACCGGTCACCTCGTCGAGCTGTTCGGTCATGGTCACGCCTTCGATGATGTCACCGAACTTGACCACGCCGGGAAGCTCTGCGAGGAACGGAATGGACCAGGGATCCCACTTGGCGATCACAGTACCCGGCTTGACCTCCTGGCCGTCCTTAACATCGAGCCTGGCGCCGTAGATGATGCTGTAGCGCTCCTTCTCTCGACCGTTGACGTCCACGATGCGAACTTCGCCGTTTCTGTTCATCACAACCAGCGAGCCGTCGCTGCGCTCCAGGGTGCGCAGGTTAAGGTGCTGGACGATGCCGCCCGTGCGCACTTCCAACTGGCTCTGCTCCGATGTACCCGCAGCAGCACCACCAATATGGAACGTACGCATGGTCAACTGGGTTCCCGGCTCACCGATGGACTGGGCCGCTATGGTGCCGATGGTCTCGCCCACATCAACCAGCTTGCCTCGGGCCAGATCTCGACCGTAGCAGAGGGCACAGATGCCATTCCTCGTACGGCAGGTCAGCGCAGAACGAATCCTCACACGCTCAACACCTGCTGTATCCAGCTTATCTACGGCATCCTCGTCGAGCTCTGAGTTCGCCGCGATGAGCAGTTCCCCCGTGTAGTCGTCATAGATGTCTTCCAGCGCAACCCTGCCCAGAATTCGCTCTCGCAAGGGCTGCACGATCTCGCCACCCTCGAGCAGTGCCTTCACCTCGATGCCCTCAATGGTCTCGCAGTCGATCTCCTTGACCACCACGTCCTGGGCCACATCCACCAGTCGGCGGGTGAGGTAACCAGAGCTGGCCGTCTTCAAAGCCGTATCGGCAAGACCCTTTCTGGCACCGTGAGTCGAGATGAAGTACTGAAGCACCGTCAACCCCTCACGGAAGTTTGCCGTGATGGGGGTTTCAATGATCTCGCCCGACGGCTTGGCCATGAGGCCTCGAATACCCGCCAACTGCCGCATCTGCGCCTGAGAACCTCGGGCACCAGAGTCGGCCATGATGTAGATGCCGTTGAAGCTCTGCATCGTCTTCTTTTCGCCCGTCACGCTGGTCACGGTCTCGTTGGCGATCTCCTTCATCATCATGTCGGCGATGGTATCCGTGGTCTTCGCCCAGATGTCGACGATCTTGTTGTACCGCTCACCGTCGGTGATGAGACCCTCCGAGTACTGGTCGTAAACCTCCAGCACCTTATCCTGGGCCGCTTTAACCAGCTCCTCCTTGACACTGGGAATAACCATGTCGTTGAGGCAGATGGAGATGCCAGCCCGGGTGGCGAAGGTGTAACCAAGGGTCCTCAGCTTGTCCGCCAGAACCACCGTGTCCTTGGAACCGCACAGCCGGTAGACCACGTCGAGCAACTTGGCGAGGCTCTTCTTGTCCATCACCCGATTGTACTCTTTGAAGGGTATGACCTTGGGCATCACCTCCGAGAGCAGCACGCGCCCCGTGGTTGTCTCCACCAGCTCTTTGCCGATTCGAACAAAGATCCTCGCCTGGAGGTGCAGTTCCTCCAGATCGTAAGCCATCCGCACCTCTTCGGTGCCGTAGAACTTGGTCGCCTCACCCTTGGCAAAGGGCCGCTCTCTCGTCATGTAGTAGAGCCCGAGGACGATGTCCTGGGTCGGCACAATAACGGGCCCACCGTTGGCCGGCGAGAGCACGTTGTTCGTAGAGAGAATAAGCACCCTGGACTCAAGCTGTGCCTCCAGCGACAGAGGTACGTGGACCGCCATCTGGTCACCGTCAAAGTCGGCGTTGTATGGAACGCAGACCAGCGGGTGAATCTGAATAGCCTTGCCCTCGATGAGCACCGGCTCAAAAGCCTGGATGCCCAGACGGTGAAGAGTCGGAGCTCGATTGAGCAACACGGGGTGCTCACGAGTCACATCCTCAAGAATGTCCCAGATCTCCGGCTCCTGCCGCTCTACCTTCTTCTTGGCCGCTTTTATCGTGTTGGCGTACCCACGCTCTTCGAGCTGGTTGTATACAAAGGGCTTGAAGAGCTCCAGCGCCATCAACTTGGGCAGACCGCACTGGTGCAGCTTCAGCTCGGGACCAACCACGATCACCGAACGGCCGGAGTAGTCCACTCGCTTGCCAAGGAGGTTCTGCCGGAATCGCCCCTGCTTACCCTTGATCATGTCCGAGAGAGACTTGAGCTGGCGCCTCGACGGCCCAGCAGTCATCACCTTGCTGCCCTCCTTCTGACTATTGTCGAAGAGCGCATCCACCGCCTCTTGAAGCATTCGCTTTTCGTTGCGGATGATGATGTCCGGGGCGTTGAGCTCCAGCAGTCTCTTGAGCCGGTTGTTCCTGGTAATCACACGACGATAGAGATCGTTGAGATCAGACGTGGCGAAGCGACCACCATCCAGTGGCACCAGGGGGCGAAGGTCCGGGGGAAGCACCGGCAGGCGGGTGAGGATCATCCACTCGGGCTTGTTGTCAGAATCACGGAAGGCCTCCACCACCCTGAGGCGGCGGGAGATCTTCTTCTGTTTTGGCGCGTGGCCAATAGCAAGCTCCAGCTCCTCACGAAGCTTCGCCGCCAGATCGTCAAGATCGATGCGCCGCAGCAGTTCCCGGATAGCCTCGGCACCCATGCCAGCCTTGAAAGCGCCTTCGCCGTACTCGTCCAGCAGCTCTTCGTACTGATCCTCGGTAAGAATCTGGCGCTCCTTGAGCCCCATGGCCGGATCGCCCGGCTCCAGCACGATGTACGTGATGCAGGAGAGCACCTTGTTGAGGTCCTTCGTGGTGATATCAAGCAACGTGCCGATTCTCGAGGGCAGAGAGGGCAGGTTCCTCATAAACCATATGTGCGCCACTGGCGCCGCCAGCTCAATGTGCCCCATGCGCTCCCGGCGCACCTTCGAGGAGATAACCTCGACGCCGCACTTCTCGCAGGTAATGCCGCGGTGCTTCATGCGCTTGTACTTGCCGCAGTTGCACTCGTAGTCTTTCACCGGCCCAAAGACGCGGGCACAGAAGAGACCGTCACGCTCGGGCTTGAAGGTCCTGTAGTTGATCGTCTCTGGCTTCTTGACCTCTCCATGGGACCACTCAAGGATGCGCTCGGGTGAGGCAAGCCCCACTCGAACACCCACGTAAGAAGATGGATCCTTGGGCTTCTCAAAGAAGGTGAGCATATCTCTCACGGCAACCTCCTAGGGTTCGTGTCAGGAATGGCCGGTCCAGTTCTAGTACTTCTTGGCTGTCTCAAGGTAGCGATCTTCCTTCCCTCGTTCTATGAGATCCATGTCGATACCCAGAGACTTAATCTCCTTCATCAACACGTTGAACGATTCAGGAATGCCCGCCTCCAGCACGTTCTCGCCCTTGACGATGGCCTCGTACATCCGCGTACGCCCCATGACGTCATCAGACTTCACAGTGAGGAACTCCTGGAGTGTGTGCGCTGCCCCGTATGCCTCAATGGCCCACACCTCCATCTCACCCAGACGCTGACCACCGAACTGCGCCTTCCCGCCCAGTGGCTGCTGCGTAACAAGCGAATATGGACCCGTGGAACGGGCGTGCACCTTGTCGTCAACCAGGTGGTGCAGCTTGAGCATATACATCACGCCCACCGTTACATCGTGGGCAAAAGGATCGCCGGTGCGGCCATCAAAGAGGATCTCCTGCCCACGGGTGGAGAGCCCTGCCGCATGGAGCAGATCCTTGATATCGGTCTCAGGGACACCGTCGAACACCGGGCTGAGAACACGGATGCCGCGTGCGGTATCTTTCGCAACCTTCAGCAGATCATCGTAGTCGAGCTTGTCCACGAGTTCTTTCGCACTGTTGGTTTCGAAGACACGCTTGACTTCCTTGCGAAGAGCCTTCTCCGCTAGTCCATCAGCCATCATCTTATTAAGTTGCATCCCCAGGTTACGCGCCGCCCAACCCAGATGAATTTCAAGAATCTGCCCAACGTTCATACGTGAGGGCACACCAAGGGGATTGAGCACAATGTCTACGGGAGTGCCGTCTGCAAGGTATGGCATATCCTCAAGCGGCAAGATCCTGGAGATGACGCCCTTGTTACCATGGCGACCAGCCATCTTGTCGCCCACTGAGAGGCGGCGCTTGACGGCTACGTAGACCTTGACAATCTTGATCACGCCCGGAGGCAAGTCCTCGCCGCGCCCGAGGCGGTCAAGACGCTGAGCAAAGAGGTTCTCAGTAGCAAAGAGCTGATCCTTGACACTCTCCCTCAGGCGGGTCATCTCCTCGTTGACGTGCTCGTTCTCCACGGGGATATCGATCTCGGCAAGGTTGGGGATCTTGGAGAGGATCTCCTGAGTCAGCGTGACCCCCTTGGCGAGAATAGTCTTACCCTTCTCTCCAACGACCTTGGCGTCAGTGACCTGACCATCCAGCAGGGCTACAGCCCGTCGCTGTCCATTATCCTTCGTGATGAAGAGTTCGTCCTTAAGGTCCTTCTCGAGCTTCTTTCTATCTGCCTCATCCAGTTCCCTGGAGCGGGAATCCTTCTCAACACCCTTTCTGGCAAAGACTTTGGCCCCGACCACGGTGCCGTAAATGCCGCTGGGAACCCTCAAAGAGGTATCCCTGACGTCGCCGGCCTTCTCACCGAAGATAGCCCGAAGCAGCTTCTCTTCAGGAGAGAGCATGGTCTCGCCCTTTGGTGTTATCTTGCCAACTAGAATATCGCCGGGCTTAACCTCTGCGCCCACACGAACAATTCCGCTGTCGTCGAGATCCTTGAGGGCCTCTTCGGAGACGTTGGGGATGTCCCTGGTGATCTCCTCTTTGCCAAGCTTCGTCTCCCGGGCAACGCACTCGTGCTCGAAGATGTGCACCGATGTGAAGGTATCTTCGTGAGAGAGCTTCTCGGAGACAAGGATAGCATCCTCGAAGTTGTAACCGTGCCAGGGCATGAAGGCCACGACGATGTTCTTGCCCAGGGCAAGTTCGCCACCATCGGTTGCCGGCCCATCAGCGATTACGTCGCCGGCCTTGATGATATCGCCCTTCTTCACCACGGGCCGCTGATTGATGCAAGTATTCTGGTTGCTTCTTGTGTACTTGGTCAACTGGTAGATGTCGGGTTTGGCGATTTCGACGCCGGAACCTTCCCGTCGGACCACAACTCTGGAAGCGTCCACCGACTCTACCACACCGTCGTGGCGGGCCAAGCGTGTGACGCCGGAGTTACGAGCAACGACGCCCTCCATACCGGTACCCACAATGGGAGCATCGGACTTGAGCAGGGGCACTGCCTGACGCTGCATGTTGGCGCCCATGAGGGCTCTGTTTGCGTCATCGTGTTCCAGGAATGGCACCAGGGCCGCTGCCACAGAGACAAGCTGGTTCGAGGAGACGTCGGCGTAGTCGACCTCCTCGGGCTTGACGTGGACAAACTCGCCCTTCATGCGCACCAGCACCGGACCCTTTAGCCGCCCCTTAGAGTCCAGCTCGGCCGTTGCCTGCGCTATAGTGTGGTTCATCTCCTCGCCCGCTGCCAGGAAGAGCACCTCGTCGGTGATGCTTCCATCCTTCACCTTGCGGTAGGGCGTCTCGATGAACCCGTACTCGTTGACCCTGGCGTAGGCCGACAACGAGGAGATAAGACCGATGTTGGGACCTTCCGGTGTCTCGATGGGGCAGATTCGGCCGTAGTGCGTGGCGTGCACGTCTCGCACCTCGAAGCCGGCACGCTCACGGGTGAGACCGCCGGGTCCAAGGGCCGAGAGACGACGCTTGTGGGTCATCTCCGAGAGCGGGTTGGTCTGGTCCATGAACTGGGAGAGTTCACCCGATCCAAAGAACTCGTTAACCACGGCGATGACGGGCTTGGAGTTGATGAGGTCGTGGGGCATGAGCTTGTCCAGCTCTTGTGCCTGGGACTTCATGCGCTCCTTGATGCTGCGCTCCATTCTCACCAGGCCCACTCTGTACTTGTTCTCCAGGGACTCGCCCACGGAGCGCACACGGCGGTTGCCAAGGTGATCGATGTCATCGGTATCGCCGCGCCCGTTTCGAAGCTCGACGAGGTATTTCACCACTTCAAGAATATCTCTGCGCGTGAGCACCGTGTTGTCGAGGGGCTCATCCAGGCCGAACCTGGCGTTGAGCTTGACGCGGCCCACGGAGGAGAGGTCATACCTGGCCTTACTGAAGAAAAGGCTCTCGAAGTACTTCCTGGCCTGCACCGGGGTCGCCGGGTCGCCGGGTCGCAGCTTCTGATAGATCTCCATAACCGCCGATTCCTGGGAGTCGGTCTTGTCCGCAGCCAGTGTGTTGCGGAAGAAGGGGCCCACGTTTCGGTCATCGAAGAAAAGGATCGTGAAATCTACGATGCCACGGGACTTAAGCTCCTCAACGATGTTCTTGCTCACAGGCTGATTGGCCTCGGCCAGAACTTCGCCCGTTGCCTCGTCGATGATGTCCTCGGCGAATACCTTGGTGAAGAGTTCATCCGTGGTGATTTCAACCTGGGTTATGCCCTCTTTCTTGACCCTTGCCAGCTGCTTATCGGTAAGCCTGGCCCCTTTGCGCACCACGACCTTGGTCGAGTCGTGCGCCTTTATGTCAAATGTGGCCCATTTGTCTTTGAGTACCGCAGGGTTGAGCACCCTGAAGAAGGCCCCTGCCTCCTGGCGCCACACGATCTGTTCAGTTTCGTAGAAGATCTCCAACAACTCCTGGGTGCTGTAGCCCAGCGCCTTCAGGAAGGTTGATGCATAGACCTTCGCCTTCTTGGAGCGGTTGCGGTCCACCAGAACCCAGATGTAGTCCTTCTGGTCAAACTGGAGATCCAGCCAACTTCCACGGTATGGAATGAGCTGTGCGCCGAAGATGGTCTTGCCAACGCCGGTCTTCTTCCCCTTGACGGCCTTGAAGAAGGCACCAGGGGATCGGTGGAGCTGGTTAACGACCACTCTCTCAACGCCATTAACGACGAAGGTGCCGCTCTCGGTCATGAGGGGCATATCGCCGAAGTAGACCTCCTGCTCTTTGAGGTCTCTGGGGGACTTCTCACCGGTGTCTTCATTAAGTTCGTAGACCACCAGATTGACTTTCACGCGCACAGGCGACTGAAAAGTAAGTCCACGCTGCTTGCATTCTTCGATATCGTACTTGGGCTCTTCCAGTTTATACCACTGAAAGTCCAAGCTAATCATGTCGTTATTCCCACGAATCGGGAACACGTTCTTAAACACACCTTGCAGCCCGTTATCCGTTCTCTTATCGACAGGAACATCAGCCTGCAAAAAGCTATTGTAGGATTCTTTCTGTACTCTGATAAGATCTGGCGGGTCAATGATCGGTTGAGACTTCCCAAACAACTTCCTGACTCTCAATTTACTACGAATCACGCTCCCCATGCGCTCCCTCATCTCCGAGAAGTGCAAAAGCCGGGTGGCAGTCTAGGCCGCCACCCGGCTCACCAGATCCAAGTGTCAAGCGTGTGCGAAACTACCCGGCAGCCTTGACCTCAACGGTGCCGCCAGCGGCTTCGATCTTCTTCTTGATGTCCTCAGCTTCGGCCTTCGGGATGGCTTCCTTCACGGCCTTGGGAGCGGCCTCAACCAGATCCTTGGCATCCTTGAGCGGCAGGTTGGTCAGGTCGCGGACGACCTTGATCACGTCTACCTTCTTGGCGCCGAAGGAGGTGAGGATGACGTTGAACTCGGTGGGCTCAGCGGCCTTCTCTTCCACCACGGGGGCAGCGGCAACGGCCACGGCGGCCACGGGGGCGGCGGCGCTGACGCCCCAAGCCTCTTCCAACTCCTTGACGAAGTTGGCGAGCTCGACGACGTTCATGTTGCTGAGGAATTCTTTTACTTGTTCTTTCGTAAGTGTCGACATAGTTTCTCCTTCAAAATCCAAACTCGTTGTTAGCCATTCTCGGCAAGCTTCTGTTCACGCGCCTTGAGCACTCCAAGCATGTTCCTGGGGGCGGCCTGAAGGACGCCGAGGAAGTTCTGCGCCGGGGCATTAAACATTGCCAGGACGCGAGCACGCATGTCGGGCAGCGGGGGCATGTCGGCCAGAGCCTGCACACCGTCGGACTTCAGAACGCTGGCACCCAAGACTCCGCCACGAATGACAAGAAGCTTTTCCTTCTTGGCGAAGATGGTCAGTTCCTTGGCCAGTGCGGACGGGTCACCCGTTGTGTATGCGACAGCAATGGGACCACCGGCGAACTCGTTGATGCCCTCTTTGCCAGAATCCTGGCTTGCGAGCTTCAACAGGGTGTTCTTCACGACCCTGAGCTTGGCTCCCTTCCCACGAAGGGCGCGCCTCAGGCGGAACACCGAGTCCACGGTCATCCCGTTGTTCTCAACCACAACGGCGACCTGTGCACTGGTCAGGTCCCTACGCAGGTCCTGAACCACTTGCACTTTTTGTTCCTTTTTCACGGAACCTACCTCCAAAAAAGGCGAAGCGAGCTGGGATTGAAGGCGTAAAGCCGCAGATCGTGATCTCCGCAGGGTTTATACAAGTTACCTCGAACCTGCTTCTCCGACCCCAAATCTGCTCCGCCGGTTGAGCCTATCTGAACCTTGCCAACAAGTCGTTGACATCTACCTTTGCGCCGGGCCCCATGGTCGTTGAGACGCCAACGCTCTTTACGTAAACACCCTTGACTGTAGCGGGGCGCAACTTGACCAGCGCCTCCATAAGGGAGAGGACGTTATCCTTGAGTTGCTCGGCTGTGAACTCCTTCTTGCCCACGGAGGCGTGGACAATACCGGCCTTCTCAACCCTGAACTCAATACGTCCTGCTTTGCTCTCCCGCACTGCGGCCGTCACATCGAGAGTCACGGTGCCCAGCTTGGGGTTAGGCATGAGGCCACGTCGGCCCAGGATCTTGCCCAGCTTGCCGACCTTGCCCATCATGTCCGGAGTTGCAATAGCCTTGTCGAAGTCGAGGAAACCGCCCTCGATCTTCTCGATGAGGTCTTCGGCGCCCACGAAGTCGGCGCCGGCAGCGGTGGCCTCATTGGCCTTGTCGCCTTTGGCGAAGACGAGAACGCGAACTTCCTTGCCAGTGCCGGCGGGCAGGATGCAGGTACCACGCACCATCTGCTCGCTGTACTTGGGGTTCACGTTGAGGCGAATGGCCACATCAAACGACTCGTTGAACTTTGCGGGACCAGCGGCCTTGGCCAGGCTGATGGCTTCCTCGACCGGGTAGAGCTTGTTACGCTCAACGGTCGCCCGCGCGGCATTGTACTTCTTTCCGTGCTTAGGCATGTTAATCCTCTAACGAAAGCGTTGCTTTCTCCTGCAGGCAGCTAGTCGATAATATCGACGCCCATGCTGCGCGCAGTACCTTTGACCGTCGCCACGGCCGCTTTAAGATCGGCGGCGTAGAGATCGGGCATCTTGACCTTGGCGATTTCCACAACCTGGTCATAGGTGAGCTTGGCCACCTTTTCACGGTTGGGCACTCCGGAGCCACGCTCGATCTTTGCGGCCTTCTTGATCAGGTCCGAGGTAATCGGAGTTCTGGTCTCAAAGGTGAACGAGCGGTCCGAATAGACGGTGATGTCCACGGGCACTGTGACGCCCTTGAGCTCTGCCGTCTTGGAGTTGAAGGCCTTGCAGAACATCATGATGTTCAGGCCATGCTGACCCAGCGACGGACCCACGGGCGGGCCAGGACTGGCAGCACCGGCAGCAATATGAAGACGCAATGTAGCTGTTACTTTTTTACCCATGGTTCACCTCAGTTCTTCTCAACTTGCATAAAGTCCAGTTCCACCGGTGTGGCGCGGCCGAAAATAGTCACCAGCACACGCACCTTCTGCTTATCGGGCTTAACTTCATCAATAGTGCCCGAGAAGGAGGCAAACGGACCTTCAACAATACGTACCATCATACCGACCTCATAGGAGACCACAGGCTTGGGCGCAACAACGCCCTCCTCCATCTCCTTGAGGATCTTATCCACTTCTCGCTTGGGCATGGGCCTGGGCCACTCAGTGGAACCGGCCTTCGGTGCGCCGCCGGCGTCACCCCTGCGGATGGACCTTGCGTTGCGAGGGTCTCCCACGAATCCGGTGATGCGCTCTGTGTCCCGCACAAGCAACCAAGTCTCGGGGCCCATGACCATTTCTACGAAGATGTAGCCTGGCATGGAGCGGCGTTCTTTCTGCTTCTTCTTACCGTCGACTACCTCGGCCACCGTCTCCTTCGGCACGATAATCTGCCCAAACAGGTCTCCAAGACCCGATTCGGAGATGCGCATTTCGAGGAAGCGCCTGGCCTTCTCTTCGAAGCCGCTAAGAGCGTGGACCGCGTACCACCCCTTATCCAGCGTTTTTTCGGCGTCGTTCATGATAGGAGAACTCTCCACTAGCCCAAGCTATAGACGAACTCTGAGATGACGCCCCAGACCAAGTCAAGGACGCCCAGAATGAGTGCTACCACGATGGACGTGATGATCACCACAATGGTTGACAGCCGAGTCTCTTCCCAAGAGGGCCAGGTGACTCTCTTGAGTTCGTTGGCCACTTCCAGTGCCCAGGTGTTCACCGCGTTGTTCATCTTGAGGGCCACGCCCACCGCCACACCAGCGATGAGCCCCAGCAGGTCAGCACGGGCGAAATCGGTACCGATAAGGGGCTTGTTGAAGTCCCCCAAAAGGTCCAGAACCGTCCCGAACAGCCCAGCCGAGATAACCCACGTCAGAATTCCCACCAACGCATATCCAATGTTTACGAATCGCTGAAGGTTCATCTTTGCTCGACCTCAGAATATATGGCAGGCCAGGGAGGATTCGAACCTCCAGCCTACGGATTTGGAGTCCGCCGCTCTACCGTTAGAGCTACTGGCCCTTGAAACACTATCTGACTTCCTTGTGAACAGTGTGCTTCTTCTCGAACTTGCAGTACTTCTTAAGCTCAAGACGCTTATTAGTAGTCTGCTTGTTCTTCATAGAGCTGTACCGGGAAACCCCGGGCACACCACTCTTACGGCAGGTAGTGCACTCCAACTGGATAATGACGCGTGCGCCTTTCTTGGCCATGACAAACCCCCCATGGACTGGGGCCCGCTCCTTATCCCGGAGAAAGCCCCACCCACGCTATAACTACTCGATGATCGAGGTAATGACGCCAGCGCCAACGGTCCTGCCGCCTTCACGAACGGCAAATCGGAGACCGGCTTCCATTGCCACCGGGTAGATCAGTTCAACTTCAAAGGTGGCGTGGTCGCCCGGCATAACCATCTGCTTGTCTTCAGCAAGCTTGATGGCTCCGGTCACGTCCGTGGTTCTCAGGTAGAACTGGGGACGATAGCCGGTCCGGAACGGATTCTGGCGGCCGCCTTCTTCCTTCGTCAAAACGTACACCTGGGCGTTGAACTTCTTGTGCGGGAACACGGTCTTGGGTGCAGCGATGACCATACCACGCTCAACTTCGTTCTTGTCTACGCCACGCAGCAGAAGACCAACGTTGTCACCGGCTTGTCCAGAGTCCAGCAGCTTGCGGAACATCTCGACGCCAGTGCAGACCGTCTTCCTGGTGTCTCGGCCAAGACCAATGATCTCGAGTTCCTCGTTGACCTTCACAACGCCACGTTCGATTCTGCCCGTGACAACCGTGCCACGTCCCTTGATGGAGAAGACGTCTTCGATGGGCATAAGGAACGGCTTGTCGGTCTCACGCTCGGGGAGAGGAATGTACTCGTCCAGCGTCTTGGCAAGCTCGAGGATGCAGGCGGCATCTTCGTGGTCCCAAGTCGGAGCCTGAATGGCCTTCCAGGCGGAGCCCTTCACGATGGGGGTCGTGTCGCCGGGGAAGTTATACTTGTTCAGGAGGTCCCGCACGTCGGACTCGATGAGCTCGATGAGGTCGGGATCGTCCAGTTTGTCGATCTTGTTAAGGAAGACCACTACTGCAGGCACGTTCACCTGGCGGGCCAGAAGGATGTGCTCTCTGGTCTGCGGCATGGGGCCGTCGTCGGCACCGACCACGAGAATGGCGCCGTCCATCTGAGCAGCACCGGTAATCATGTTCTTAATATAGTCGGCGTGACCGGGGCAGTCCACGTGGGCATAGTGCCTGGTGTCCGTCTGGTACTCGACGTGGGAGGTGGCGATGGTGAGAATCTTGGTCTCGTCACGACGACCCTGCGAGGCCGAAGCCTTGGCGACGTCATCGTAGCTGATGTACGAAGCAAGACCCTTGAGCGACAACACCTTTGTAATTGCCGAAGTAAGGGTGG
This sequence comes from uncultured Myxococcales bacterium, assembly GCA_964593355.1. GTDB lineage: Bacteria > Myxococcota_A > UBA9042 > CAIXZC01 > CAIXZC01 > CAYTWV01. The sequence goes on along the minus strand of CAZQHM010000019.1, from coordinate 20,310 downwards.
TCTTGCCGTGGTCAACGTGACCGATAGTTCCCACGTTCACGTGAGGCTTCGTCCTCTTGAATTTCTCTTTAGCCATGTCCTTCTCCTTTTGGCCTGCGCAAGCGAGCCGTTACTACACTACCACGGAGCCTGGGATCGGGATTGAACCGACGGCCTCATCCTTACCAAGGATGTGCTCTACCGACTGAGCTACCCAGGCCCAACGAAAACAGGGTGCCGCTGCCCGGAAGCAGCTACACTTGGAGCGGGAGACGGGATTCGGACCCGCGACCCTCAGCTTGGAAGGCTGATGCTCTAGCCAACTGAGCTACTCCCGCTTGAGAAAACGGTGGCGGGGGAAGGGTTCGAACCTTCGAAGCCTGTCGGCGACAGATTTACAGTCTGTTCCCTTTGACCACTCGGGAACCCCGCCAAGAACCTATATGTCAACTTGCCTGCGGAGCTGGAGCTGGCGACGGGATTTGAACCCACAACCTGCTGATTACAAATCAGCTGCTCTACCGTTGAGCTACGCCAGCGCAGGCTGCAACGTCCCCCCGTTTTCGCAAGGGGAAGCTCCCATAAGCCGGGCCGTTCTACTCTCATAAATGAGCCGTGTCAAGGATTTTTTGGCAGCACGCAAGGTCATGACACCTGCGCCCCATGACGCTCCTGACGGTATCGTTCGTAAAGCACAACTGCCGAAAACGACGACACATTCAAGGACTCAAAACTGCCCGGCAGGCGCAAAGGCAAGTCACAGTGGGTCGCAATGTTGGGCCTGAGCCCCTTGCCTTCGTCCCCAATTACGTAACATGTCCGTGCCGGAAAGCTCTCCTCGTGCAGCTCTTTTCCACCACCAGGCAGTGTTGCATAGGACCAGAAGCCGTGCTCACGCAACAGTACAAGCGATCTGCTGAGGTTCGTCACTAGCACCAAGGGCACCCGCACCGCCGCACCAGCCGATCTCTTGAGCACCACGCTGTTCACAAGCGCCCCACCATGGCGACGCAACAAAACACCGTCAATGCCGAAGAAGGCCGCATTGCGCAGAATTGCCCCAAGATTCCCCGGATCGGTAACACCATCCAGGGCCATCAGGGTTGCCCTGGCCCGCAGACGAGGCAGCAGTGCGGAGAGCTCAAGGTACTCGATGGGCTTGAGCACCGCTACCACCTGACGGGCGTCGGGACCGGCAAGGCGCCTGAGATCGTCCCTGGTGGCGCTCCTGACTCTCAAACCGTGGGAGAGCGCCTGGGCCTTTCGGCCCAACTCTGCCTCCTCAGTGTCCACCCAGAGCTCCGCAACCTGCTGCGGCGAACTGGCCAGCAGATCGAGAACGTGGGTGGCACCCCACAGTGTCAACAACTCTTCTCCTGTTCCTCGACGCTGTTCCATGGCACCTACCAGGCGTAACTCTTTGCTTCTTTTACCCGCTCAACCAGCCAAGCGACGGCCTCTGCCGGAGGCTTGGTGAACCGCTCCCCGCTGATCCTGTCCTTTAGCTCAACGTGTCCCTCATCCAGAGCCTTCTGGCCAACAATGAGCTGCAAGGGGTAACCAACAAGATCGGCGTCGTTGAACTTCACCCCGGGTCGCAGCGGGCGATCGTCCAGCAGCACATCAAGCCCAGCGGCCTTAAGTTCACCATAAAGCCGCTCGGCCAGCTCTCCCACAGCGGGGTCCTTGGCCACCAGAGAAAGCACCGCCACCTCAAAGGGGGCAATGGGGATGGGCCAGATCATTCCCTTGTCATCGTGATTCTGCTCGATGGCAGCAGACATCACCCGGGTCACTCCGATGCCGTAACAACCCATAATGGCCGGCTTCTGGTTCCCCTCTTCATCGAGGAAGCCGCAATCCATGGCCTTACTGTACTTCGTCCCCAGGTAGAACACATGTCCCACCTCGATGCCCCTGAAGAGCTTGTATGTGCCCCCCTCGCACCTGGGACAACGATCGGCATCCAGGGCATTGCGCAGATCATGCCACCCTGCAACGGTGAAATCCCGCCCGGGCTCCACGTGCCGGAAGTGGAAATAGTCTTCGTTGGCCCCGGTGACCACGTCATGAAGCTCTGCCACTGCCCAGTCGGCGTACACCGGAATCGAAAGCCCCACAGGGCCTGCAAAACCCACTATGGCGCCCGTAGCCCCCGTGACCGTGGCCTCGTCGGCCATCTCCACGCTGGTTGCCTTGAACGCTCGCCGCAGCTTCACCTCGGAAAGCTCGTGGTCGCCCCTGATTAGAAGCGCCACAGCGTTGCCGTCCACCTTGTATATCAAGGTCTTGACTATGCGATCTGCCGGGGTCTCAAGAAAGGCCGAAACCTCCTCGATGGTACGCTGGGCAGGTGTATGCACCCGCTCAACGGGCAGCACCGCCGAGTCCGGCCCCTGCACCGGCAGCTCGGGCAGAGGCGCCAACTCCTGGTTCACGGTGAAGTCGCAGCCGCCGCACTTCAGCACATAGTCCTCACCCGTATCCGCCACCACCTGAAACTCATGGGACATACTGCCCCCGATGTTCCCCGTGTCGGCCTCTACGGCCCGGAAATCCAGGCCGCAGCGCGTGAAGATGCGTCTGTAGGCATCATACATTTCGGCGTACTGGGCCTTGGCGGCCTCCTCCGTGGCATCGAAGGAGTATCCATCCTTCATGATGAACTCACGGCCCCGCATGAGCCCCGCCCTGGGCTTGATTTCGTCCCTGAACTTGGTCTGTATCTGGAAGAGATTCAGAGGCAAGTCCCGGTACGACCGCACATCCCTGCGAACCAGGTCCGTTATGACCTCTTCGTGCGTCGGTCCCAGACAGAACTCCCTCCCGTGGCGATCCTTGAAACGGAGCAGTTCGGCCCCGTAGACGAACCAACGGCCCGACTCCTTCCAGAGTTCGGCCGGCTGCACCGCAGGTAGGAAGACCTCCATGGCACCCGAGCGGGTCAGCTCCTCCCGCAGGATGTTCTTGATCTTCTCCAGAGTTCTCACCCCCAAGGGGAGGAAGTCATATATACCCGCTGCAAGCATTCGTATGAAGCCGCCCCTGACCAGCAGAGCGTGGCTCGCCAGCTCCGCCTCTTTGGGCGCCTCTTTCAGCGTTGGTGCGTGAAACCTGCTAAGACGCATGTGGGTCCCCCGACAATTGCTGTGGGAGCCCCCGGCCGGGGGCCCCAACTTGAACCAATAGTTAGTGAAGTGCAGGAAGCGTGATAACGCCCCTGGAGCTTACTGGGCGTCTGGAGAGATGACCATGGGCCCAAGGGTCGTATAGTCGTACACCCTGTGCAAACCACGGACGAGCTCAATAAGGGAGAGGGTCTTGGCGAGTTCCCCGGTGCCCGACTGATACTCAGCCTGAAGGGCCTCCAGGGAGTCAAAGCTCTCAAAAATCCCCTTGAGCTTAGTCACCAAGTGATATGCCGTGTCGAACTGACCATCTTCACCCAGCTTGTAAGCCACGTAGACCTTGCCCGAGAGCGGGTCTCTGGCCTTGACGGTGAGTTCTTCGGGCACATCCAGGGCCTCTTCGTGGCCTTCCAGGAAGACCCTGGTGGTGTCCATGAAGCGCCTGTCGTAATCCGTAATCATAAGGGCCATGCCGTAGTAAGCTGCAAGCATGGGAATACGGAACCAGGTGGTCGGGAAGTCATAGTCAATGTCTTCCGGCTCGAGATAGTGGCCCTCGGCGCAGAAGTTGGGGTCATCCAGATTCTGCGGGTCACGCACCTTGAGGTACAACGGCTTCTTGGTGGTCGGGTCTTCCACGACGCACGGTGCATAGTTGGCCTCTCTGTGTGTGGTGAGACCACCCAGAAGGTGCAGCATACGCTCGGGGAAGTAGGTGTAGAACGAGATCAGGTACTGACGGTTGTCGGGGATCTCGTCGATGTTAAGGAAGTCGCTGGTGGGGTCCGTTAGGGCCACAAAGGCATTCAGACGGTCATAGATTGCGCCGCCAGAGACAGGGAACATCTCGTCGCCGCCGGACAAGTAAGCAGGATACATGGGCCTGGCCGAGAACTGGCCGAAGTTCTCCTCGAGGATGAAGAGCGAGGAGAGGTCACGGTCGTTGTAGCTGGTCCAGGTCTCGTAGCGGCCCTTCTTGCCGTTGTAGCCGTAAAGCCTGGTGTCGGGATAATCGCCCGACGGGATTGCAAAGACCTGAATCAGTGTGTTGAAGGCCTCAAAAGCAGCCATGGAGGCAGTAAGACCGGCATTCTCATCCTGGTCCCACGGCACCCCAAACTTGTCTTCCCACCAGTTGTTCTGGTTGAAGCGCATGTTCTGCACGGCCCACCACTGATACTGGCGCTTGAGCTGGTCGAAGCGGTACATCACCCTCTCAGAGTAGCGGTCCGGTGAGAAGAGAACATTGCCCCTGGAGCGACCGTAGAACATGAAGTAGCTCCAGTAGTCCGAAGCATTGTTCCTGGCGATCTCGTAGGGGTCAGCGCCCTGGTCCCAGACGTCGCAGTAAGGGGTACGGCCGGCGTACTCGTCACCGCAGAAGCGATAAGGAACCTCGACCATGTCTGCGGGCGCACAGAAGTTGCCGCCAAGCTGAGGCTTGCACACGTTGCAATTGGTGCAGCCACCGCCGCCGGTGCAATCCGAGTCGCTGGTACAGGCCTTGCCCATGATGTTTCCAAGCTTGACCAGTTTACGATCATAGATTCCGTCCACGCCGTTCATGACGTTGGGAATCTGAGTGTAGTGGAGACGCTTGAAGAGGCTCTCCACGGGGTTGGCCGGCTCGGCGACGGGTGGCGTATCCCCAGGGAAATCGTCCGAGGGATCTGCCATATAGGCGCTCCAGGAATCAAGGTCGGGCTTCTGGTTGAAAACCTCAACCAACTTGCCATAACCAAAGCGGATAGCCGCCTTGTCATAAAGCCCAATTCCGTGCCACAGGTCGTTGAACTTCGCACCGTAGTCCATAATCGATGAGTACTGCAGCTCTCTCATCTTACCCGCTGCCTGAGCGTCGGTTTCGGGCTGGAAAGGATCGATGGCGACGTAGTTGCCCTCGGCATCCTTGCCCACCTTGAGATCCCAATACTCTTTGGGGAAGTTCATGGCGTCGGTGCTGCCTTCGAAGTTGTGGCGCAGACCAAGGGTGTGACCAAACTCGTGGAGCAGCACTGAGAGGAAGATGCGATTGCGGAAATCCTCAACCATCTGCTCGCGGATGGAGTCACCGATGGCACGGACGAAGTCCTGAGTCTTGGCAACCTTGGCATCCTTCGTGGAGGTGTACCAGGGCGACGGCTTCCAGAAGAGCTGCTGATCACCAGCTTCGGTGTAAAGCAGCTTCTGAGAGATCAACGAGCCCAATTTGGCGACAGTGCAGGTGTTGACCCAGAAGTAACCAGTCACGCTACCCTGGGAGAGCTTCTGGCAGGTGTCCCCTGCTTCAGGAACGGCCTTGGTCTTGGGATCATACTCGGACCAACTCGCCAGAGCGGGCATAGCTACGTGAGAGCGCTTCTGGCCCTCCTGCTCGGCAGTGCAGGGCTCCTTCACAACTTCGAAGGCGGTCAGATCGAAAGCCAACTCCTCGCCCTTGCCCATGGCATCGTAAACAGCGCCGCAAATCTCACTGTCGAAGCGGTCCTTCCACTCCTGAGCAAGACCCACGATGGCGTCATCCATGAAGCCCTGACGGTCAATCTTGTTCTTGGCATCAAACAGGAACTCGGCTCGGGACTCCTTGATGCCACGGTAGTTGGCCCAATTTCTCAGGGCAACGCGTTCGGCAGTCTTGTCGTCCATATCCAAGCCAAGACGTACCATGGGATCCCTTCTGATGGTTCGGAAGGCATCAATGATCATGGCCTTGTCCAACTTCGGGTTGGCCTTAAGCATGTCCATACGCATGCCGGCGAAATCCTGGTCGGTTCTGGTCGCTCCCATCACTTCCACTCGCCTGCGCACATCTTCTCGGACCATTGTTCTGGCCAACTCACGGGCCTCCTCAACGGTGACCGGTGCGGGGTTGTTACCCACAGTGAGGTACTCAAGCTTCGCCTTGTCCTCGAAGTCCAATCCATCAACCACAGTAACGTAGTCTTTGTAGCCCGTGAGGGTCTCAACCAAGTCAGCACCGTAGTTGGAGTACAACAGCAGGTCGGCCATATAGACATAGGCCGTTGCATTTAGAATCTTGCCGGTCAGTGGATCGGCGGAGGAGGGACCGTAGCCAAGAGGCGAACTCTGCGCCGGGGCAATGACAGGGTGCATCAGCGAGTAACGCAGATCGCCGTTCTCCTTCACAAAGTCCATGTCCTTGCAGACTGCGGGGTCCACAAGGGCAACAACCTGGCCCGCATCGGCCGCAGCCTGAGCCGTGGTGTTGTTATTTTCACAGACGACGACCATCCCCGACTCAGGGGCATCATGGCCATAGAACTCAACCACTTCGTTGAAGGGCTCGGACCACTGCCTGGCAACCTCTAGCGCATTAGGCACCATCTCTCTCGGGAAATCCTTGGAGAGATAATATACGATAGGATTGGGCTTCATAGCGGCATAGTCAGGCTCGCCGTCTTCGCTGTAAACGTGATCCTTCCAGATATCCCACTTGTGAATGTTTCTGATGACACCAGTGTAAGTAGTGTCATAGAACTCATCATAGTTAAGTCTTTCCTCACGGAAGTACCCGAACTTCTCCATTGCCCGGTCGTCGTAACGTTCGGCACGGTAGGTGTCGTTGTGGTCAACCTTCATGAACGCCGTCCTGGTGGACACCTGCTCAGAGGTACACTCAAAGATTCCACCCTGGTACCAGGGATAGAAGACGCAGATGGGGACATTGGAGCCCCAGGGCTCGTAGTACTCTTGCGGCGGAGCCAACACATACTTCGAGACGTAATCGAAATAGGTGACCTTGTCCTCTTCGTCCCTGAACACTCTAAAGCCTTCACCCTCCGGAGCAGAGTCGCCCTCAAAGATCGGGATGATAACCCAGGAGAGCATGGAGCTCAGTGTGAACTGGTAGTTGGTGATGTCGTTGTCGGCCCAGTTGACCCGGATGAACTCACGCTCATACCAGAAACGGTCCGAAGTGTTCTCCGACTTGACGTTGGTCTTCTCACCCGTAGCCGGGTTGTAGGAGTACTTGATGTCGAAATGCTTCTCAATGGGGAAAACCGCAAGGGGAGCTCCACGATAGACGAACCTCGTCGGGGCCACGCAGACGGCATTCTCATGGGTACGCTGTTCCAGGGCGGTGCCCGCATCGTGACCGCAATAGGCATAAGCCACAGGAGAGTTCTCCTGGCAGTACTCGTGCATCTTGCCGCCATCCGAGGTCGTCTTGCCAAAACAGGAGACTGCCTGGCCTTCAACCTTGAGCACTTCGCCCTCAGCGAACTTCTTATCCCTGGCCTGGTACGGATTGGAGGTGTACTCGACCTTGTCCTCCGTAAGCCAACGGAGGTAGGGTCTATTGACTTCAGGCTTGAGACCTATCGACTCAGACTTGTAGCTGAACTCGTAGGTTCTGTAGAAAATCAGGTAGCCTTCCTGAATCTCGAAGGTGCCACGCTCCATCTTCCCCTGGTCGCCCACAAAGGTGTAAACCGAGGAGAAGGGGGCATCAATGACCGTGGAGCGGTAGTACCACTCACCTTCCAGGTCCGCCTTGGCGACGTAATTGGGCTGCACACGGTCAATCTCGTCAAGCTGCTGAGAGCATGCTCCCAAAGCCAGGGAGGAAAGAAGCAGCACTCCTACGGCAGCGCTCTTTATGCTAATCATCTTGTTTCCTACACTTCTCATGTTATCCCCTCCTCGCTGCCTAGTACGTCATGTTGCCGTAAAGTTCATTGAACGAGAGCACCAGGTCGAGGTTCTCCACGATGCCGCGAAGCTCCTTGGCCAACAGCTCCTTCTCCTGGGAATCGTCGTCTGATGCTTCCCATTGAGAGAGAACTGAGTTAGCTCGCTCAACCAACCAATAGGCAGGTGAGAGACGTTTTGTATCGTAATTCACCTTCTTAGCTATATAAGTCTTCTTGCTCCAGGGATCCGTGTACGAAGCAACTTCGATTCCGGCACCGTCACCAAAGAAGTCAGTCTGGTCGATATCATAGCAGTTCCCGCTGCCTTCCAGACACAAGAACATGGAGTCCTGGAAGCCCTGGTCGAAGCCCGACGGCAGGTATGAATAGGCAAACAGACCAACATAGGCCCGCATGGACTCACCTTCAACGGAGGTCTCTACACGCCTCTTGCCTTCAGCTTCCCAAGGCCTGCTCGGGTCCATGGTGTGCATACGCCCGGCATCGTCGATGTACGGGCGGTACATATCCGCATTACCAACAAGGAAGCCACCAAGAGAATTAGTCAGCTCAGTAAAGAAGTTGGTGTTGAAGCCAATTGACGTGGCTACACCCACCGGCACCTGCTCCCCAATATAGCTGCCGATGAAGTAGCCGAGTGAGTAGGTCATAGTGTTGAGTGCCGCAACCTTCTCCCAGAACGAACCGACGAAGTGTGCGTGATTGAAGTAGTAGTAACCTGCATCACGCCAGTAGGTCGTGTAGGGATACTTGGCCTGGCCAATGGGGATGTCCAGCTGGCTTCCAGCCGCACCCATGTCATAGTCAATGTTGACATAGCGCTCGGTGGGGAGGCCCTCATCAGCCAGCATGTAGCTTCCTGGCGCCGGGCTGAAGAGCATGCCGAAGAGCTTCTTGAGAGAGTGCTCGGCAATCTCCTTCATGTACCCAAGGCGCATGACATCACCAAGAACCTGCTTCCTGTAAGAGGGCCATGGTCTGAAGACGTTGTAGTAGATGGCGAAGAATCGGCCGGCGTCCTGCAGCGGCGGGAACCAACGGTCCAGAATTCGGTTGTAGTAGCCAACGGGATTGGCGTTGCGATAGGCACCCCAGCGCTCACGCTTGAAGGCGTCAAACACGTAGTACTCTTCCAGCTTGTTCAAGGAGTGCTCAACGATTTCGCCAACGTCGGCGCCCACGTCAAAGACGTAGGTCTCCCAGTTGCCTCTCCATTCGTCGCCGGCGTACTTGTAGGGCGTTACCCTGTAGGTCATGTCCCAGACGCCACGGTCGTTGCTCTCCAGAGCCTTGCGCTCCAGCTGAACCTTGCGGAACGGGGCGGGGATTCTCTTGAGGTTCTGCTCTACGCCGATGAAGTCGTTGAGCATGAGCCACGGCGAGAAGATGAGGCTGGTAAAGACCTCGGTGTCCATGAGGAATGAGAGATAGATGGGATCGAATCCGTAGTAGTCGGCAACGCGTTTCATGGCCGGCTCGAGGTTCGACGTGTCGGTGTAAACGTCGATAAGCTCGCCATAGCCGAAGCGAATGGCCGCCTCGTCATACTTGCCAAGCTCCTGAAGGTCGAAGTTGATGGTTCCGCCGTAGTCCATCAGAGAGGAGTACTGATACTCGTTTCTGCTGTTCTTGACCTCTTCATCGTAGAGCGGCCCTCGTGGCACGAACATCAGCAGAGGCTTCTCTTCAGCATCCTCTACCTCGAAGATCTGATACTTCACCTTACAGTCGAGGTCGGCTTTGCAGGTTCTGCTACCGTCGACCTTGCAGCGTCCGGCTTCGGTATCGCAGGTATCCTGCTTGGCGCAGATGTCGCCCTCAACCTTCATGCCCGAGGGGCAGAGGCCGTTATTGGGCTTCACCGGGGCGGCGCAGTAACCGGTTATTTGGTCGGGCTTGCGATCGCAGCGGGCGCCTGCGCCGAGAGCGACGCAGTCGACATCGCCCTTGCAGTCGGTTCTGGTTGCGCGCTTGCCCCAGCAGACGCCGGTCGGGGTCAGGTGAGAGTCAACGCAGGCTCTCATGTCCTTGCCTTCGACAACCACGTCCTCGCAGGTAGTTCCCGGCAACTTGCAGTCGTCGTTGGTGGTGCAGCTGATACGGCAATAGTCGCCAAATGCACAGCCGTCAGGTCCCTGAAGGTAGCAGCGGCGGTACTCTTTGGTCCTCTTTCCGTAGTAGTCGGTCTGGTAGTTGAAGATGTCGGTAGAGGCCGTGAAGTTGTGGCGCAGACCCACGGTGTGGCCAACTTCGTGCTCGAGCACACCGTAGAGAATCTCTCTGGTGATCTGCCACATCATGCAGTCTTCAGCCGAGGTGTAGGGCACCGTGAAGGTGTCCCAGTTGTCCTCGTCGGCACACCAGTCTTTGATTCGCTTAGCGGTTCCATAGATGTATGGCTCAACCAGCTCCTGGGAGAAGTAGCCGCCTCTTTCGCACAAGGTTGCCTTGTCCTTGAAGCTGCGGCGGGCCTCACCGGAAGCCCAGGCCAGCGGAGAGGAGTCATCGGAATAGGTGCCGTTGAGCTGCAGCAGTTCGCCGGTGTTTGGATCGTTAAACGCTGCCTGAACTTCCTTGGTTTTGAGCAGCCCCTCGATATGGGTGCCCTTCACGGCCTGGAAGCGGGCATCGAGTTCCTCGCCGCCCATGCTGGGGGGCAGGGACTTGGTTACCAGCTTGGAGAAATCCTTCGGGTGGAACATGGTGCGGACCATCTTCGGGTCAGCGAACATGCCCCTTACCGAGGCGCGCTCTTCGGGCTCCAGCCAGAAGCGCTCGATCTCCACGTTGGCCTTGCGACGATCCAGTTCCTCTCTGTCCACTTCCATGGGGGCATAGAGCGACTCGCTGGTGCCTCTCTGGTCACGGCCCTTCACAAACTCCGCAACGTACTTGGAGGTCATGAGGTCTTCTTTGGTGAGGTCGCCAATGCTGGCCCTGAGCAGATCCACAGCGTACTGGCCGTAGGAGATCATTGCCGCACCGTAGATGTTGGCTATGCCGTAGTAGATGTGACCCGAGTCGGGGTCCGCCGAGGAGGGACCGTAACCCAACGGGGAGGAGGTCTGGTCTTCAGAGACCCAGTAGAACTGGTTGAATCTGGTGTCGCCGTGAAGCTTCAGCTTCTTGGCGTCCTCGACCTCACCGCACGGGTTGCTCCACTGACCGTTGGCGTCCTGGTGCCAGTAACGGCAGTCATTGAGAAGGGTCATATCGCCCCTCTGCGCTTCCGTGCAGAGGTCGCCGGTGTACTGATTCTCACAAGAGACGAACATCTCAGGCAGGGAGTCGAAGATCTCCTGGTAGCGGGCCATGTGCTCTTCGGTGAAGTCAGGCCTCCAGCCGGTGCACATACCAAGGTCGCCAACATCGAAGTAACAGGTGTACTCGGTGTTTCCACCGGCCTTGACAACAAGAACTCGGTTCTCCAACTGGGTCATTCCGGTGTAACCGGTGATGGTCCCTGCCGTGATGTCCGAAGAGCGCAGACCGCCGTTCACAGCGAAGTCAACTGCCCCTTCGCCGGCCGCCAGGTGAGCAAAGCGGATTCCCGTGGCAGCGAAGTCGGCATAGGCAACCGCACTGTGGGCTGCCAACGGGCGCTTCTCATCGCCGCCGAAGATGATGGTGTGGACGTCGCCACCTTCAAACGTAACCGAAGGAATCTCGGCCAGGACCTTGGTGGGATCGGCTGCATCGACGACCTTGAGGTCGCGAACCTGTTCCCCAGAGATGGTGAGAAGGCAACCGCTGGGACGCACCAGAGGCACACCACCCTGGAAGGCGTAGCTTGCATCGTTGCCAGCTTCGGTCTTACAGATGGAGCCACCGGCGTCGATAAGCTTCACGTTCTCTACGAAACCGTTCAGGTGGTAGAACAACACCCGCACCTCGTTGTTGGCGAGGAAGGGAATCGGGCCATCCACGGTCAGGTCGTAGGCCGGTCCCGTAGCAACCTGCTTGTAGACCAGGGTGAAGTTGCCCTTGTCTTTGACCTTGGTTTTAACTGTGGCCCACTGATTGGCCTGGACGCACTGTCCATCGGGGCACTCCTTGCAGACGCCGTCGTAACAGGCCTGGCCCAGTGGGCACGCCTGAGTCTCGCTGCAAGGGCTGACCTTGCCGCAGAACCCGTCGGTACCGCACGAATAGAGGGGCTGAAGAGCAGAGTTAATGCCCGTGCGGCACTCGGCATCGGTGCTGCAGCGGCGATCTTGCTCGTCGGCAAGGTTCAGGTCGAAGATGGGCTTGGTGCTGCCAGCGCAGTCGTCATGGGACTTGCAGTATTTAATGTCGTAGAAGCCGGCCTCCGAATAAAGCTTCAGCCAGGCAACAGTCTCTTTAAAGGTCTTGCTCCAGGCGTCGGCCGTGCGGTAAGGAACGTCCCACATCTGCTTGGGCCAATGGCCGGACACGTGGTAAACGATAGGCATGGGCTCGCGATCCTTGAAAGGCAGCGGATCCCACGTCACGCAGACGCCCTCGGTGAACCAACCATCGTCAAGACGGCAGTGAACCTGGCCATTGTGATAGCCTTCGCAATCGGTGTCCAGGCGGCAGGTCACCTGCTTGCCCTCGTCGAGGATCGGCTCATTGCTTCTGGAGTTCTTCCACAGATCCCAGCGATTGGCAAAGAACTGCTTATCTGCGTAAAGAATTCCCTTATTAACATCGTACCCATTACGACTGGTAAGGAAGAATCCGTACCTTTCTTCATAGGTCATGTTATCATAGTTGATAGGAACGTACTCGTTGTTCGGGTCCTTCCTTTTGAAAGCGGTCCTGACCTTCACAACGGCACCGGCACAGTCATAAGGCGCCACGTCGTATACGCTGCAGGAGTAAGGGCTGACGGGCTCGAGGAAGAGCTTGTTAACAAAGTGGAAGGCACTCTCGCCCATGTAGAAGCGGTCGGGGTCGTCTTCCTCGAACTCCTGAACGTAGTAGTCCACGGGGCTTCCCATGGTACCAGCGAGGAACATCAGGTTCCTGACGCTGTTGTTGGACCAGTCCACACGGATGTAGTCACGCTCGTACCAGGGGCGGTCCGAGGTGTTCTCAGAGATGACGTTGCTCTGGGAGCCCGTGGAGGTGTTGTACTCACGCTTCACGTCAAAGTGGCTCATGATCCGGTAGGCCGCCACGGGCTGGCCCACGTAGATCTCCATGAATTCGTCGCTCTTGCCCGGCTCCCAGTAGTTTCTGATCTTGGCCTTCTTCCAATCCTTCTCGGAGCTGTGCACATAGAGCTCGGAGATCGGATAGGCAATGAGCCAGTCTTCCTGGATGTCGAAAATGATGCTGGCACCGCCGCCGAAAGCCTGCTCCCCGTTGAAGGTCAACGGAGAGGGCACCGGGGCTTCCACTACTGTGTGATCGATGAACCATATACCATGTAGATCCGTCTTTCGAATCTTATTGGGATCCGTACGATCAATGTCACCAACTTCTGTGGCACAAGCCGTGGCCAGAACAAGCATGGCCATGAGCCCGCCGAACATGTTCAAAAACTTCCTTGTTCTCATCAGTTCATCCTCCATATCGCCCCGATACGGCTAAAACGATCCTGTTACAGTTGCATAAAACGAAGTATCATTCCTGTAGTAATCTGAGAAATTGAAGAAGGGGAAGACAATATCCTTATTGTCAGCCGACTTCATCGCCACAAACGTGCTCACGCCCGCCGAGACGCCCAGATACTCCAGAATCTGATACGACACATCAAAGGTGCCACCGTGGGAATCACGGAAGCCCCGACCGCCGATGGCGTGCTCAGCTGAGAGCTCATCCTTCGGGAACGACTGGTAGGTCCACGAATGGTTCATATCATAAGCGATAGTAACGCTCAACGATTGCCCCTTCGCAAACACGTTAGGAAAGCTATATCCAACAGATAACGAGTTGGTAAGACCAAAGCTCGTGTTGCTACCACCGGTTGAGATAAGGTCGTTGGTCAACTGTTCGTTACCCTCAAAATGGGCAAAAACAATATGGTCGCCAACGTCAGGAACGGAGATTGCCGGTGTTGTGTATCTGTTGAAGTTCTTATAGAACGACACAGAGTAATTAAGCGCAAGATTGCCAAACTCCCTCGAGAAGCCTAACCCCGCCCTCGACGAGAAGTAGAGTTGCCTGTACTGGCTCTGGGGACTCGTGGGGAACGAGAAGGAGAGCGAACCGCTAACCCTGATGTCGGCCCCGGGAATCACAACCATCTTGCGGTTCCGCAGACTCAGAGAGGTGTCCGAAAGCACCCATCGCCGCTTGTAGGTCACGGCGCTGTCATAGTTCTCTACCAGCGAAGCAGCAACCCCAACCCCCAGCGATAAGGAGATGAGATTGGTTATCCGCCACATGGGAGAGAGTCGCAGACTGACATCATAGGAGGACCGTCTGGTGTACTCGTTGGAGGTGAAGGTACCTGCTCCCAACGACTGGCTCAACGAAACCGAGCCGCCGAAAGGAATCTTCGCCCGCTGTGCCTCCAACTCTTGTTCTACTACCGTTCCATCTTGTGCCGGGGGTGCGTCCTCGGCTGCCCAGCGGTCGTGGGCCATCGCCTGCCCAAAACCGAGAAAGGCCACCCATGTGGCCAGCATCACCACTGCTCTTCTCAACTCGTCCTCCTGACAACTAGACAACTCCCCCTATGGGCAGTGTCCACCGAAGGCGCAACCGTATTCTCATGAGCAGTCACTGTCAAGACAGTAAAGAGGGGAAACGCAAGGGGGGTAAGGCGGTTCACCCGCCAGCGCCGGGCTCTCGGGCCGGGCCGATCAGGTGCCTGGGCACGCAGAATGCAAGGTCGAACCTGGGGGTTGACAGGTCAATTGCCCGCAGCAGGGGCTTCGGCGGGGGCCGCTGGGGCCGCCTCAGGGGCAGGAGCTTCACCGGCAGGGGCAGGAGCTGCCTCAGGAGCAGGGGCCGCTGGCTGACCCTCGGTGGCCGGGAGAACAGTACCTCTGGGGCCAACGCCCGGAGGAAGCATCTTTGGAACACCACGCACGGCCCCAGGGACCGAGGGGTTCTGAGGAGCGCGCCCGAGGGGGTTCATGGGCATGGGCATTCCCGGGCGAGGACCACCTGGTCTAAGCGGCACCTCTTCCAGCTTCACAAGGTACTCGACCTTGGCGTTCTGGCGCAGCTCTTCCACCAGACGGTGCCTGGCCGATGCCACTCTCATGGTCATGGCAGTCTTGCGCAGCTTCGGCTTCAGCTCGTCGAAGGACTCCTTGGGCTGGTTCCGCTTGATAAGCTGGAAGACTACCAGCGCGTCGGCAAGCTCCACGGGCCCTGCGAAAGCCTTCTCTTCAAGTGGATTGGCGGCCTCCCACAACAGCTTGTTTCGTTCGTCGCCCTTCTTGATGAAGAGGGGCTTCACGCTCAGCCTGCGACCGTTGTAATCGGTCATCTCTTTCACGGCGTCACGAAGGCCACCACCAGCGGCCACCTTTGTCAGCACGGCCTGGGCCGACTCAACCACCTTGGCCTTGTCCTCGGCAGAACCACCGGGGGCCAGGGGAAGGTAAACCGTCTCAAGCTTCAGGCTGAAACGGTTCTCATACTCTCGGGCAAGCTCCTCTTCCGTAGGCTCCTTGATCAGCCCACGAGCGGCCAGAAGACGCTCAAGGCCAACCCTCTCGGTGAAGGTCTTGACCCGCTTGCCCATGGTCTCTTTCTGTGAGGCAAATCGCTCGGCATCAATATCCATGGCAGCGGCGACATCCTGGTCCGTAACCACGATCTTGGCCTCTTCGATGGCTTGCCGGATAAGCTCCTCGTTGATCATCCGCTCCACAACGTTCTTCCGCACCTGTGAGCGCATAAGCTTTCCGTTGTTTCGCTTCTTGATCGACTCGGCGTACTCCACTATGTCGATGGGACGGTCGTTGACCTTGGCTACCACCGTGGAGGCCAGTTCTTCGTCACCAGGGATGGCGGGAGCCTTAGGGGCAATGTCAGCCTTCCTGGCCTCACCCGGCCGCTCAGTTCCCGGCTGCGCAGGCTGCTCCTCTTTGGGCTCAACCTTCTCCACTTCTGCCGCCTCGTCGACCTTCTCAACGGCCTTCTCCCCCTCTTGCTCCACGGGCTCCACTTTCTTTGTCTGGCCGGCGGGGGCCTTGGGACCCTCCTTCTTGGCCTTCTCTTCTCCACAACCGAATAGCACGAGCGAAAGCGCAACTAGCAGATGGACTGACTTCATCACTACTCCTCCAAGTGGTTCCATGACCCCACGGTGCCGCAAACAACCAAAGAGGCGGGATTATATTCCCGCTCCTTCCGCTGTCAAACGGTTTGGGTCAACAGCGCTCCTGTTTAAAAGGTATAGAGAAGTCCGAAATCCAGAGCGCCGGCATCCTCCTGCTCTTCACAGGCCCCCGTTGAGTCCACCCTGGCGCAGCGCTTGTCAAGGACAACCCCATAGTCCAAGCGCAGCGGAATCTGGCCGCCAATGAGATACCTTATCCCGAATCCCGTCGAGAAGCGGAAGCTGCTGCCGTTCAAGTCGGCCCATTGGTCCGACAGAGCCCCCCAATCGGCGAAAACGGCCCCCCACAGCTCGCTCTTGCGCAGCAGTGGAAAACGCACCTCGAGACTCCCGTTGAGAACGATATCCCCGCCAACCACCGGCGTCACCGTGACGGTGCCGTCGGCCTCCGTTACCTCCTTCACCCTCAAGGAACCGTCGCTGTCGTACTGACCGATACCACCATAGGTGAACCCTCGTATGCCGTTGGCGCCGCCCAGTCTGAACCGCTCGTTCTCTGGCAGCGTCAGGCCCGACGGAGAGATGGAGTCGCCCGCCTTGACATGGGCTCCGATAACCACGGTTCGGCGCAGAGCCAGGAAGTACTGCAGCCCAACCTCGAACTTCCAGAAGTTGTCCCTGGCCGCATCCTGGTTCAACGCGTTGAGGTATGTCACACGGCCAACGGCCATGCCTCCCCTGGTTGGATTGATGGGGCTGTCCCGCCAGTCGTACCGGATTTGAGGTGCCGACTTGAGCTGGAACTCCATAGGCCCAAAGGCCTCGTCGTAAGAGTATTTCCACTGAATTCTGGTAAGACGATTAAGCCATGAAATATACATACCTTCGATAATCGGATACGATACCTCAACCTCGCCTCCATACTCGAAGGTATCCAGGAGTTTCAAGGCCTGGTCGTAAACAATGAGGGGAGTGGCACGGAAGGTAACGTCTGAGCCGAATATTCGGCGATCCAGATAGGTCGGCATGAAGGAGGCGTATCGGAACGGATCCGTAGTGGAGAGGCCGTATTGGACGGGAAGAATCACGCTCTTCTGCAAACCCAGGAAGTTGTGCTCATAGTAGGCGAATTCGCCCATCAGTAGCACGTCGGGAAAGGCTATGCTCTGCAACGAAGCCGACCCCGACAACGGCGATCCCGTGTAGTAGAGTGAGTTGGACATCCAGTCCCTGGCCCACGGTGCCATGCTCACCTGCTCATCCAGCCTCGTAATGGTCTGGAAACCCACCGAAAGATCCAGAAACTCCGTCGTGGCCTCCTCAACCTGCACCGCCATGGCAACCATGTTCCTGGCAGGCTCCTCCTCAGTTCCGATGGGCGACAGCTTGACAGAGGTGAAAGTCCCGCTGTTACGAAGCCTCCGCACGGCCTCGTCCACCTTCGTCCAGTTCAACGGCTTCCCCCGGGGCGGAAAGTCTCGCTCGATGACGCTGGGCTTGGTCGATAGGTTTCCCGACACAAGGATCTCACCCATGATGCTCCGCTCGCCCTCTTCAACTTCGAACACCAGGTTCACGCGCTCTGACCTCACTTGGTAGGGCTCGCACTGCTCTCTGCCAACCTCGGGAGCCTCGGCCGTACACGAGACCTTCACTTTGGGCGTGTACCCCATGCGACGATACCTCCCCTCTACCGCCGCAACGGCCTTCTTCAGCCGCTCCCCGGAGTAGCCCATCCCCTCCTTCAGCCCCGTCTCCTTCAGCAGTTCCTCCTCCTCTATGGCCTTGACCCCATCAAAGCTGACAGCGCCAACCCTGCTGCCCACACCCTCGTCGATTCGAATGACGACGGTTACCGGACTCTCCCAATTACGCTGGATCACCGTGAAGACCTTATCCCGCCAAGAGTAACGCCAGTGTACTTCATCACCTTTGCGCTCTGGCTCGACCTTAATCTCGTCTCCCTGGCCAACCCCCTCGTATCCCATCCTGAAGAACCCCGTGCGCTGGTACTCGCCCCTTATGGTCTCCAGGTCTGCAAAGAGCTGCTCGGCATCGAGATACCCCCCCACATCGAAGAAGTCATACCGTCTAGTCTCTATGAGAGCCTCCAACTCCTCCGGTGTCTTCTGCCTCGCTCCCTCGAACCTGATCTCCCTTATCTCGCTGTGCGGTCCCTTGGTGACCCTGTAGATTATTCCCCCAAGCAACGGGTGGGGCCACCCATCCTCCTGCTCCCGATAGTCCACATACTGCATCTCAATCTGGGCGAACAGATAGCCCCTCACCCGGTAGTAGGCCAATACCTCATCCAACCCACGGTCCGCCTCAGCCTCGTCAAACACGCCGGATTCCTTGAAAGGCATCACGCCGAAAATCTCGCTCTCCTTGCTGGGAGCATAACCCGTGCCGAACTGGCCGTATGAGTCCCGCTCCTGCACCAATACCGAGAAACATTTGTCCAAACGAACTTTGACATCCAGCTTACCTGTATTATCGTCAAAGCCTACATCGACTTTTGGCACAATAAAACCATATTTTTGGGTAAAAAACTGGATTTCCTTTTTGATCTTACGCTTAATTTGGGCAGTATACACATCGCCCCTCGATACACTTATGAGTCCCTCAAGAACCCTCTTTGAGACCGCCGGACACCCATACTCTTGGGCATCCTCAGCTGGCTTGGTCTGCTCCAGAAAGAGCTGGATGCTATCGACACGAACAACCTTTCCTTCGTCAACCCGCAGTACAATGTCCACCAGATCAGGCTCCACAAGGCGCATGGCAGGCTTCACAGTGGCAGCGTCGAAACCCTGCTGACGAATGTAAGTCAACAGCCCGGAGACCTGCCTGGAGAGCCGCTCCAACGACTCGGCCTTGTCGGGATTGAAGGGAGTACCCTTCCGCAGAAAGAGCCTCTTCTTCAACTCGCTGCGATAGAGGACGTTGACCCCTGTTATCTCTACCCGCCGAATAAAACGATTAGGCACCACAGCAAAGGTGACAACGGCCTCGCCTGCCTCATCCAGCCCACAGTCCGAGTCAACTTCCAAAAAATATCCCGACTTCTTCAATCGATCCTCTGCCCTCGTCAGCGCTTCCGGACTGAAGGTGCTCTCCAACAGGTCGCTCAAAGATATGAGCTTCTTCTGAACTGACCCCGAAGAACACGCTCCCTTCTTGCACCCCACAAAGAGCACCCCCCTCACCACCTTCCCATCACACACGTCAGCCGCCACCGCCAAGGGTAGCAGCACCGTGATCAGGAATGCAGTGATGGCTTTTAGCACGCTCTACTCCAATGGTATAGAATATTTAAATTTTGCTTCGTAATTCCTAAGACTTTCCGACTGCTCCTGGATCATCTTCAACTTACCCTCCAGAGAAAGCCAATCGGTTATTCTGAACTTGAAGCCGGCGCTGTACTCAGACCTGGAGGCATCCTGCCGCACCTTGGTGTTCAGGCTCATGGCCCGACCAAGCCTGGTCGCCGTTTCGGCACGAATTCCGCCATCCTGCGTGAACCCCAGAGACATGGCATCGATGAAGGGCCCCAGAATCAACTTGCTCACCAGACCGGCCACGTCGTCGGTGAGCAGGTTGATGCTCACGTCCGACGACCCCGATGAGGAACGACCCTCCAGGTCTCGGCGGGTCATCCCCAAGAGCAGAAGCGTCTGGAGATCGGCCACGTCGAACTCGGGGCTGTCGCTGGTCAGCTCGAAGGTTATGTTCGGATAGGTCCCGGTGATGTGAATCTCGATGCCCACCGTCCGCCCCCACTCCCGCTCCTCCGCCGTCCAGGTGCTGACATAGTCCGCCGGCGGCGTGTAGTTCACCTCGGTCCTGGCCCTCACGTCAAGGTAAGGTGCTGCCGGATCTCCATAAAAGTCCACACTGCCTTGCATAACCTGAAATACACGTTTTACAACCTTGTATGTCAACGAACCGCCAGGTACCACCCGTACCCGGTCATACAGCTTGAGGTCAGCCAGTGTACCCGATACTTTCATATCCAGTTCCACGGTGAGTTCTGTCTCTCCAAACGGGAACCTCGACGCCACGTTAAAGTTGCCCCCCTTCACGGCCAAATCCAGCTCGGTGCGATTCAAGAAAGGCAGCACCTCGGTGATGGGCCGGCTGTAGCGCTCCTGCTTCCTGGACAACGCATAAGAGAAGGAGCCCAACAACCGGTCGAAGTTCTTGGAGAACTCGCCCTCAGATATGAAAACCTCGCCCGACACCTTGCCTCTCGTCAGGTTCGTGTCGAACAAATCCGTCAACTCCACCGAGAGCTTGCTCGACAGCACCACTCTCA
>CAZQHM010000018.1:0-67369 GCA_964593355.1 uncultured Myxococcales bacterium | reverse complement strand
AGGACACTCCCCCCATTTCGGGGGGAGCCGGAGGGGGGCGGTCCCACCGATACGGCGCTGGGCTCGGACCATTCGGACGCGGACGAGTCGGACCATTCGGACGCGGACGATTCGGACCTTTTGGACGCGGACCTTTCGGACCTTTTGGACGCGGACCTTTCGGACCATTCGGACGGAATTATTGCTTGGCGGGGGGGCGTTGGACGATACATGCCTTCGGTTGGTCTTGGAGGGGGCATGAGTTGGATTCTTACGGCCGTCTGGGTGATGTTGCTTCCTGTTGGGGGTATTGCTGTGGACCGGGTTGAGGGGGCGTTGGTGGTTGTGGAGGTGGTGGAATGGAGGGGGGATTCGAGGGGCGGGGCCTTTGATGAGTTGGTTCTCCCTGTGTGGTTGTTGGAGAGCGGGGTTCGGGAGGGGGACTACGTTGTGCTGGGGGCTGTTGATCAGCTTGCGACGGCAAGGGCACAAGAGGAGATGGCGCTGTTGTTGTTGAGGGCCAGCGGGGGGGCGGGGCCGGTGAAGTTTGGGCTGGCTGAATAGGGGGCCGCTGCGCTCTTGCCCTGCAGGGGGCATCATCGTATAGTAGTGCACCTGTGGAAGAGGTGGCTCATGGCACGACGAATTCTGGTGGTCATGTTGAGTGCTTTGTGGGTGGCAGCGTGTGGGGCCGCTACTCAGGTGAATTGGGACGATTCGGATTATGCCGGGCAGGACACGTCGGGGAATCAGGATATCGGTGGAGTTCCCGATTCGGGGGGGAAGGTCGATACCAAGATTCCCGATGCCCCGCCTGGCGGTTGGCAGTACCAGATAATACTGGTGGCCTCGCCCAACGGCGAACTGGATGTCAACTCGGGCGAGAACGTATCTCTAGCTGTGGTGGTAATCGATCATAAAAACAATGCTAACGCCGTGGACTATCCAGTGGGGTATGCTATTGCAGGCAGTCAACCAAACTGTGAACAAGGCGAGGAATGCGCGTCTTTAACGGCTTATGAGGCAGCGACTAATGGGAATGGGGCAGCGGCGGTAACGTTTTTGAGTGGGACGGAGGCGCCGGTGGAGTATACGGTTAAGATAACAGGTCCGGATGCAGCGCCGGTTTTCGTGACGGTGACGGTCAATCCCAAGCCGACGGGGGATTTGAAGATCATCTTTGACCCCTCGGATCCGGCGGGTCTTGATGCCGTGCCCAATACGGTCAAGGTTGTGGTGGGAACGGGCTTCAAGCAGTGCTCCATGTTTGCCCCGACGGCGCCTTGGACCGGGTTGTTTGAGAAGACCGTCAGTGGGGTCAGCGCAACTCCGATCTTCCCGGGGCTGGACCCCGATGCGGTCTACTGGGTGACCATGCTGGGGTGGCGTGGCACCGGGGCCGAGCAGCACCTGGTGGTCTACGGGTGCCTTGACAACGTGAAAGTGGGCCCAGTGGATATCGCTGGTGAGACCAAGGTGACGCTGAAAGTCTCAACGGTGATTCTCAACCCCGCCGGCACCTACGAGATGGTGAACCATTTCGACTTCACCGACGTTGCCGTGAATCTGCCCGGGACCGCAGGGCAAATCTTCTATTACATCGACATGGTCTTCTACAACCCGGGCAAAGCGATGCTGGAGGGCATTAAGCTGCTGGTCTCCAGCTACCTCCCCGCGTGGGTGACCAATGCTGCCTTTGCTCTCTTCGAGGATGCGCTGGCCGACTATATCACAACCTGGATCTTCGACCAGGCTCCGCAGCCTATCAAAGACTTCCTCAAAATTGGGCAGGATCTGATGCAGATTGTGAACAACCTTGAGCTCACAGGGCAGTTGAAGCTCTCGAAGCTCTCGGCCACCAGCATCAACGGAAAAGAGACATTCTACGGAATCCGACTCTACTGGAAGTGGGGCTGCGAGCCAAACGAGCCCGATTGCGGCGAGTACTACTTCGGGCTTGACGACCTCAACAATACTCAGTTTCCTTTGGACCTCATCGACGGCGAATGGAACGGCAACCTGGTTGGCTTCGACGGGCTACAGATAGGCGACCACTTCATAGAGCTCAACTACGGCAAGCTTATCATGTTTGTGATCAATGAAATGATGATACCGGCGGTTACGGACTACGATAATCTGGATGATATGTTGTACTCTATCGTTGACTGTCAGGCCTTGGCAGAGTCGATTTCCAGCGGCATCTTGTCGGGAATAGGCATTGATGAGGCTGATTTGGAGGACTTTTGCAATAGCGCCCTTGGCGCCATTCTTGGCCCCGTGACCTCTGCCATCACCAACCTGACTTTGCCTTCCACGGTTAATCTGACGGGCAACGCCCGCCTGTTGGATGTGGACGGAGACCTGAAGGTGGACAAGATCATCAACGGGGCCTGGAAGGGTAATGTGACGATCAACTCTCAGAATATCGGCGAGGTCACTGGCGACTTCACCGCCGAGCGAGCTTCCTATCCGGGCAACTGACTCTGCTTCCCCTAAACCTCAGCCACTCGCTCTTTGGCGTCGTGCTGCGTTGGCAGGACATCGGCAGGCGTTGACCTATGCAAGCACCCGCAAGTAGTGGTCGGCGACGGTGGCGGCCCAGAGGATCT
Source organism: uncultured Myxococcales bacterium (assembly GCA_964593355.1). Classification (GTDB taxonomy): domain Bacteria; phylum Myxococcota_A; class UBA9042; order CAIXZC01; family CAIXZC01; genus CAYTWV01. The sequence goes on along the minus strand of CAZQHM010000018.1, from coordinate 64,781 downwards.
CACGGAGTATCACAGCAGGCAACTGTGTACGGGATATTACATTCGCTGGAACTCAGCCAGCCATCCTTTTTCCAGACGACACCGGCAATTATCTTGTTCTCGACTGTGTTGTTATTGGTAAAGCCTCGGCAGTCGCGGTACTCAACTAGCAAATATCCTTGTTGCAATTGATCACTTGATCCGGTGGCCACCCATGCGTAGTTATCACCATCAAGAGAAATCGTGACACCGAGTTGCGCACTGACAACTATTTCATGAGTCGTACACATGTGCGCCGTCGGTGAATTAAGTGCTGCCTCACAGGCAAGCTTCGCCGCCCGATAGCCAATGTGCCCGGCAAATTCTATTCTGCCTGGTGTAGTGCCGTCGGTAAAGCTTCCTCCACTAAGGCCCTTTGTTGTTTGTTTATATATGGCGGTTTGAGAGTATGTGTTGCCGTTGCTTGCGGTTATCGCTGTGGAGCTGCTGTTGTCGCAGTGCGCTGCGTGCAAAGCGTATGGAACACTGCCTATGGGAATCCTCGGGCTCATCGGTGGCTGCTGGTCAACGGATAGTTCCAGCCAAGCAAGGGGTGGCAGTTCGGCGGGGAAGCCAGCAAGCGAGGGGTCCGTGCTGCAGATTCCTGTAGCATCGCACATGCCTAACTGTATTGTGAAGTATCCATCTACTATGGGGACATCAATGAATAGACCCTCATAGATCGGTTCGTCCTCGTTTGGGGCGCATTTGTGGGTGCATATGGACGAGGATGGACACTCACACCTGTAGATGGCGGCCGACAGCGTAACGACTGCGCTTTTCCCCCATAACAGGCTGTTGTCAAGTCGGGCCGAGTACGTGACGAATCTGGGGACGGCGCAGACTGGCATTGCGAATAGCAGGGCCAGGAGAGCTGAGCACAGATATGTAGTTGCCCTCATAGCGATAACCTCCATTCCGGCACTGGGCCATTCCGAGGCCAGCGCCAACCGCCCAGCATAACTGGCTCAACGCAGGCAGCAGCGAGCCCCCACGTTGCCACTTGAGTAGGAGGGGGCATTGTCCAGGGTAATGGCGAAGACGCCGGCCGTCTTGCCGCCGTAGTAGGCCCCGCCTCGCACTGCAACCGCTGGGAAAGTCGGGGTTCCACCCACATAGGTTCCACCTTTCTGACCTGGGTCTATGTTCCAGTAGCCATCCTGATAGTACTCTTCTGCAAGTTGGAAGCCATCGGCGTCGTTGGGGCCCTGTCCCCACCAGTCGGAGGTCCATTCCCAGACGTTGCCTACCATGTCAAAGGCTCCAAAGGCTGACTTGCAGAGTGCGGCGGTTCCCGTGAGGATGGAGCCGCTTGGGCCGGCGAAGACGGAACCCTCTGGTTTGCTGCCGCTCCATACGTTGCAAGCTTCTGAATCGTCACCCGGGTCATCGGCGTGGGGGTCGGGGGTGCCAAGCGCTGCCGCCTGCCATTCTGCGTCGGTGCAGAGGCGTTTTCCGGATTCTGTGCAGGCTCTTTGGGCTTGAAACCAGGTCAAACGGCAACTGGATGTAGCACCGGGGATTGAGCAAGCGAACAGTCGCTTGGAAACAGCGGACCCGTTACGACCGAATCCGGCGTCATGGGCGTCGCCGTCGCCAAGTCCGTATTGCTCGCCGCCGCACTCCCGGGTTTCCCAGAGGCTCATCTCGTAGCGGTCGACCCAGAAGTCGCCGACCTTGACTATTTCATCAAGGCCCTTCTTGCAAACGACGTAGTTGGCATTGTCGCCGGTGGAATCACGGGCATAGCCAACGGGGCACTCGCCTCGCTGGTGAGATATGAATGCTGCGTCTGATAGGTAGTTAGGATCGCTGGGGCTGTCACTGTAGCCCAGGGCCAGCTTCATGGCCTTGAGAACCGATTGGGAACTGGCCTCTGGCGCCACCTCTCTGGCTTGCAAAGCGTACGGCACAGCGCCCACCTTGACCCACGGGCTCAACTCCGATGTGCCATCCACTGAAGCTGCCAACCAGAGGTGAGGCGGCAGTGGTTGAGGTAGCGGCTGGGAGTTGCCCAGTTCAACGGAGAAAAAGCCGTCTTGCAGAGCGACATTCTGGTGTGCCTCCGACCAGAGACATCCCAGCGTTGACCCCGAGGGGCCGTCACACAACCAGAAGGTCATGTCTACAACCATGCTCAGTCCCCACCCCGTGCCGTCAGACAGGCGCCCGGAGTAGGAGACGGTATGTGAGGCAGCAAGACCAATCGTTGGCAGTTGGAAGATGCCGCAGACGGCGCAGAAAAGTGCCAAACGCTTGTTCACAATTCCCTCCTGGAGCATAGGCATTAGCGATCGTCTACCACATGCCACCAGCGGACGCAAGCCAACTTGATTTCGCAGCAGATATGGATGGTCCAGCCTCGTGGATAACTTTGTGGTCGACGAGTTGCGAACGAGAGCGACATCGGGCTTTACACCAAAGGGCTTTGCTCATAGGCTGAAGCGAAATTCGAAAAGGAGAGTTCAATGAGGAGCATGGTGGCCTTGGCATTCTTCTTGGTGATGATGAGCTTCCTTGCGTTGGATGCAGCGGCCGTTCCGAAGTTCGTGACTTACTCCGGTAGGCTGACGGATGGTTCGTTCGAGGACAAGAGCGCACTCATCACTCTGCGGGTCGCCATATACGACTGCGAGTGTCCCGCCCAAGCCGTGTGCACATACCCCTGTGCCCAGGGAGTTAGCCCGGTCTACGAGGGCCTCTTCCAAAACGTCCCCGTGGTCGATGGCTACTTTACTCTCCAACTCGGAATGTGCGATTCTGTTGGAATCTGCACAGCAGACCCCGCCATGGCAACCTTCCCCGAAGACCTCCCCCCGCTGGCATGGCTGAGCGTCACTTTGGACGAAGGACAGGAGGTTCTGCCTCGCCAATCCTTAGGAAGCGTTCCGTACGCTGTCAAAGCAGACAATGCAGACCGATTGGGGAGTCTTAAGCCCCTGACCGCGATGAAGGTCGCCCTGGGATTCGGGGACCAGGAAGGCACTCCAGGGTACCTTAGCGACGAGGCCTTCGCTGCCTACATCAGAAAGGAATGTCCGCTGGGCTGGGAGCGGCAGGATGACTCAACCGTCAGGGCGAACGGTTTCATGTGCGTCAAGCCCAACCCTGGAGGCCGACCCGATTATATGGTGAAAGTTGGAGATTTTTGGATTGATAGATATGAAAGTTCAATTTTTCCAAATTCCAACTGTGGTGGGGTGCAGATTCTTGGCGGGGCGTCTGGGATACCTGAAGAAATCGCAGGAAGTCAGGCTGATCAGGGGTCGTTCCCCCGAAACGGCCATTGGCTCATCCCCTTGTACGCGTGCTCTGTCCCTGGGGAGACACCGTCGCAAACCATCACTTGGTTTCAGGCCCAACAAGCCTGTGGCCTGGCCGGCAAGAGGCTATGCACCAATGCCGAGTGGCAGATGGCTGTGGCAGGCACACCGGATCCTGGCGCTTGGCCGGACACCGACTATAGCGATGGATGCTCTGGAGACGCAGCTGGATGGCAATGTAATACATGTAGTGGTGCGGTCCGTGTAACAGGAGGAGCACCTGATGGCGATGAGAGATGCGAATCACACTTTGGCGCCATGGACATGATCGGAAACGTTCTTGAATGGGTGGACCTCTGGGGGCAAGCGGGCGAGGACGTGGTTGGGTTTAGCGCTGGAAGCAGCTCCTTTCCATGGCCCTCGGGATACGGTGACGATGGTCTGCGCAATTTCAACGGTACTTCGCAGCTTGGCTCAGGTACCTGGGCTCCCGGTGGCGTTGCAGCAGCCCTGCGCGGTGGCCATTACGGCTACCACGAAGCAGCAGGGGCCTTCAGTATTTGGATGCTGCATTCTCCCTCGTATCGAAGTGGAGGATATGGAGCAAGGTGCTGTAAGAGATAGTAGAGGGTTTTGGAGTATTTGGCCTCGAATATGGAAGTGTGCACTGCTCCCACCTACCAGTTCGGTATAGAAGCGCTTGCACAGTCTTTCTGAGAAGCTCACCTTCGGCAGCAGCGGGCGCCAACATCTACGCTCTGCGCAGATGGTCCATAGCCCAGATAGAGGGAGAAGACGCCCGAGCGGGACTTGTACGCCCTGGAACCGCCGCGCAAGCCACTTGCGGGGAATACGGGGAGACCATCTGGATACGTCGTATCAGCGCCACAGTAAGCGGCCACATCGACGTTCCAGTACCCGTCTCCCTTGAAATCTCCATCGTTTGGCTGACTGCCGTCCGCCTCATCCGGGCCCTGTCCCCACCAGTCAGAAGTCCATTCGAAGAGGTTACCAACCATATCGTAGGGCCCCGTGGCTGACACGCAAAGCGGGGCCGAGCCACAGAGCGTGATGTCGTTGGTCTTAGCCCAGGTAGAATTCGCTGGCTTACTGTTTGGCCATATATTGCATGGCTCGCTGTCATCGGCTGGATCTGCTGTGTGAGGGTCGGGGGTGCCAAACGCTGCTGCCTGCCATTCAGAGTCGGTGCACAACCTCTTCCCGGAGGCAGTGCATGCCCGTTGAGACTGAAACCAGGTGAGCCAGCGGCTTGGGGCTACACCATGCAGCGAACAGCCATAGAGCGGCTTGGTGATATCGGAACCGTTTCGAACGAAACCTGCTGTGTGGGCGTCGCCTTCGAGTAGACCGTATTGCGTTCCACCACAATCCGGGGTCTCCCAGAGGCTCATTTCGTAACGGTCGATCCAGAAGTCGCCCACTTTGACCATCTCGTCCAGGCCCTTCTTGCAGACCACGTATTGGGCGTTGGTGCCGGTGTAGTCCCTGACATAGTCTGGGGGGCAGTCGCCGGAAATGGCGTTCCCCAGGTTCCTAGCGAAGCGGTCGTCGGTGATGTAGTTGGGGTCGCTGGGGTTATCGCTAAACCCAAGCCTTACCTTGAGAGCCCTGAGCAATGACTCACCACTCTCCTGACCGACCTCCTCCGCTCTTAGGGCGAACGGAACGGCCCCTACCTCCTGCCACGGCTGCAACGGCGGATCGCTACCCACCGCAACCGTGATCCAAAGGCTCGAAGGTAGAGGTTTGGGTAATGGAGTTATGCTGCCCATATCGATGGAAAAGAAACCATCAGTAACATGGACGTCTTCATGAACCTCCGTCCATACGCACTCTGAGACCAGCCCTGTCGGACTCTCGCAGAGCCAGACGGCAAGGCTGACGACCATGCTCTGCTGGGAGCCGACACCGTCCCACAGCCGACCAGAATAACTGACATGCGCCGCCTCAGCCAGGACTGGCATGGCGGATAGTATCAGAAGGGAAATGCAAGCAGATTTCAAACTATTCATTATTGCTGTCCTCTGAATCACATATTGTAATCGTGGTGAACGGCGCGAACGACACCCATGGATAATATTAGCGTATGCAGCATCTTGCACCTACGCTATGAGTCCAGTAAGATGGACCATGTGCCAAATAAATAGAATAGACGCCTGCAAGACCCTCCCTATACCAGTTGCCACCTCTCAGCGCTGCCGATGAGAATGCCGGTGACTCAGGTGAGTACGACCCATTTTGAACCGCATCAACCAGATTCCAGTAACCGTCGCCATAAAACTCGCCATTTGGTGCCTGGGCCCCGTTTATGTTGTCCGGCCCCTGCCCCCACCAGTCGGAGGTCCACTCCCAAAGATTTCCGACCATGTCATAGGCACCAACATGAGAGACACATGCCGATGCCGTTCCCGTCATTATTGTGGCTTTGGTAATGGCCCAGGTCGCATCTTTGGGTTTGCTGTCCGGCCAGATATTACATGCCTCAAGGTCACCTCCCGGATCAGACGAGTGAGGATCGGGCGTGCCGTATGCCGCAACCTGCCATTCGGCGTTCGAACACAAATGCTTCCCAGAAGCCTCACAGGCCCTCTGGGATTGGAACCAGGTCAGCCACCGGCTCGGCCCGATTGACCTTATAGAGCAACCGTAGAGGAGTTTCTGGACATCGCTTCCGTTTCGGCCGAACCCGCTATCGTGGGCATCAGTCGTTGATTGACCAAAGAGCGCTCCCCCGCACTCCGGGGTCTCCCACAGGCTCATCTCGTAACGGTCGATCCAGAAGTCGCCCACTTTGACCATCTCGTCCAGGCCCTTCTTGCAGACCACGTATTGGGCGTTGGTGCCGGTGTGGTCCCTGGTGTAGCCAAGGGGGCAATCGCCTCGGTGGTACGAGAGGTAGCCTTCGTCGGAGAGGTACTTTGGGGAATCCGGGTCGTCGCTATAGCCAAGGGCCAACTTCATTGCTTTCACCACCGACTGCCCGCCAGTTGGAGCCACCTCCCCCGCCCTGAGCGCATACGGAACGCTGCCTATCACGACCCTGGGGTAGATTTCGGCACCCGAACCAACAGCCAGGCGCAGCCAAGCGAGTGATGGCAACTCCGATGGGAAGGTCGCCAAGGCAGGGTCAGAGGTGCACAGGCCCGCTGCGTCGCACATGCCCAGTTGCAGCGTGAAGTATCCGTCCACCAACGGCACGTCAATGAACTTGCCCTCGTAGATTGGTGTTGCCTCATCACCACTACATTTGTGCGTACAGACAGCGGAAGGCGCACACTCGCATGAGTAGACCGCCGCCGTAATCGTCACCGTGGCACTCTGGTTCCATCCCGTCCCATCGGCCAGCCTGCCTGAGTATGTTACGAAGTTTGGCACGGAAAGGGCAGCCGAGGGCAGGAGCGCTAATATCACCACCATAGCCGTTATGACGCTTCTCATTAAGCCTCCTGAATTCCAAAGCCATATTGTAGATTGTAGTGTGCCGAAGCACAGCATGGACCTTGAAATAAAGCTATCGAAATCGGCTTGATCCGGATCATAATCAGCTCCCAACCCGTTCGCTAACATATATAACTCGATAGTACGAGAGCTGACTGGCTCAGGACTATCGCAAGCAACATCTGGCACCAAGACTTGCGAAACTATATGAAGGCGCATACTGCAAATTCTGTGCAAATATCCCAGCAGTCACATGGCTTAAGTGGCCTCCTCCACGACTAATCGCAGCTTGAAAAACACCATCTTCACTGTTGTATTCAGCTATGTCAACATTGTAAGCTGCGTCGCCTTTAAAGCTACCATCGCTCGGGTTATGCGTTGTTGGTGAATCAGGGCCCTGGCCAGCCCAATCACTTGTCCACTCCCATAGATTCCCTACCATATCATATGCACCATATCTTGAAACACATAGAGCACCACCCTGAGTTATAACAGTATGCCCAGTTGTTGCCCATACTCGACCAACTGGCTTGCTGCCTTCCCAGATATTGCAGTGTTCCTTGTCCCCACCGGGGTCTGTCGTGTGAGGATCCGGAGTGCCTCTCGCAGCGCCCTGCCACTCGGCGTTGGTGCAGAGATGCTTTCCAGAGGCCTCGCATGCTGCCTGGGCCTGGAACCAGGTCAGGGAACGGGATGGGGCCACCCCGGCCGTCGAGCAAGCGAACAGTGGTGTGGTCCATTCACCATTCTTGGGGAATGTTGGCGGGTAGTCATCGCAACCATCAGTACTTGCACAGCCTGCCGGACTTCCGAAAGAGCTGCCGCTGCAATCGGCATTCTCCCACACGGACATCTCGTAGCGGTCGATCCAGAAGTCGCCGACCTTGACTATTTCATCAAGGCCCTTCTTGCAGACGACGTAGTTGGCATTGTCGCCGGTGGAATCACGGGCATAGCCAATGGGGCACTCGCCTCGCTGGTGAGATATGAATGCTGCGTCGGAGAGGTAGTTAGGGTCGCTGGGGTTATCACTGTAGCCCAGGGCCAGCTTCATGGCCTTGAGGACCGATTGAGAACTGGCCTCTGGAGCCACCTCTCTGGCTTGCAAAGCGTACGGCACAGCGCCCACCTTGACCCACGGGCTCAACTCAGATGTGCCGTCCACTGAAGCTGCCAACCAGAGGTGCGGTGGCAGGGGTTGAGGTAGCGGCTGGGAGTTGCCTAGTTCAACGGAGAAAAAGCCGTCTTGCAGAGCGACATTCTGGTGTTCCTCCGACCAGAGGCATCCGAGAGTTGCCCCCGATGGGCTGTCACACAACCAGAAGGTCATGTCTACAACCATGCTTTGTCCCCACCCCGTGCCGTCCGTCATGCGCCCGGAGTAGGTAATCGAAACTGATTGACCAACAGCCACTCCGGACAGACAAGTTGCCAACACCAGAGCTATGCCACGAATGGCCGATTGATTCATTGGCTCCTCCAATACCCCAAATTGGCTTCGGCGCCTCTGGTCATCACCACGGGATCGCCGCCACCTTGCGCCAAACTCTAAAGGGCACCAAACCCCCCACCGAATGTGCCATGTAGAACCATGGGCTGGCCATCCACAGTAACTGGGACACCTGTGTGTGCAGCACCGCTGAAGCCGACGGGGAGCCAAGGCATCCACGAGATGCCGCGGCATTTGGTATCCCAGCACCGGCCAGTTGCGGTTCCTGAGTATGGGTAGACGGGGCGGCCCAGTAGGTCATGGGCTCCTTCAGGGATGGGGTTGTCAGCCGTTCCGAAATACCATGGGTCATCGCAGAGAATTCTGCTGCCCAGATCCTCAACGGTCCCTGTGGGAGTTCGGGGGCTCCAGTTGAACAAGGTGGCTGCATTCTCAAGGCTGGGGTTACATGCTTTGCACTGACTGAATCGGATGTCGGGGGGAGCATCCCCCTTGTTGTAGCATCGTGGAGTGTTGTCTTCCTCCTCGGAGTCCAGTACATCGGGGTCCTCAATGTAGCACTTATCAGCCTGGAGATTCCCTGGCCCGCTTCCAGGCGTCGGGCGAATTCGGCTGCTTCCTGGTCCGGTGGTCCAGCACTTGAGGCAGGTCTCTGTTTGGAGGGTGGTGGGGTCGTCATAATCTTCTCCCTCACCGTAACACTTGTATAGTGCGGCGTACTCATCACCATAATCAAACTGCTTTAATAGACACCATTTCTCCTGGCTGGACCATTTCACGGCTGACTCGCCATATTCCTCAAGTAGTTTGCCCACCTCCTGACATTTATTATCCTTGCATGCCCCCGCTATGTTGACCATGCAGTGTGGATACTTACTCCAACAGTCGGCGTCGGAGGCACACTCGCACCGATGATTGACGCATTCGGCCTCATCGCAGGGCAGCTTCGTCGGCTTGTCGCAGTCAACTCCGGAACAGCAGACGCCTGGGTAGCATTTGCCGGCGTCGCAGACGTGTTCCGCGGGGCAGCACAATTCACCGGGAGGACATAGTGAGAGTGGGTTTCCAGAGATCAATGCAGGGTCGTGGTAGGTGCAGGCGTTGCAGTAGCCGGCGACACATATCTCTCTAAAGTCAGCGCCAACACATGAGGATGGATCACCCTCGCGGCAGTTTCCCGGAACACAGACGCCCGATTCGCAGAGGTGGGGCGAACCGTAGTTGATTGAGCACTCACTGTCACCCTTGCACGGTTTGCAGTGGCCAAGGATGCAGACATCACCCTGGGGGCAGTCCGTTACGGTGTTGGTGCAGGCCGGCTTGCACCAGTTCTCTTCGTGGGAAGCATCCGGTGGTTCGCAGACGAATGCGAATCCGTACTCGTAGACGCACTGGTCGTCGTTGGCACAAGGTCCACAGTGCTTGGTAGTGTTGCAGATCTGGCCGCCGGGACAGTTCTTCGACTGACATCCGGGACGGCAAAGATGCTTCTGGCTAAGCAGGTCGAACGCACAGATCCTATTTGGATCACTGAAGGCAATTCTGCATGCTTTGTCGCCCTCGCTCCCGGGGACACACTCGGTGCATTGGTACTCAGGGTTGCACAACATTCCGTCGACGGCGGTAATGCCACAGTCTGTGGCCGTGGCGCACTCTCCACCGCAGAGGCCTGCTACACATGCGAAAAGGTAGCCACCCGAGCCTGTCTTGCATTCGGCATTGGTCTGGCAGGAACGCCAGCGATTGTCGGCGCCACAGACCTGCCCTTCCATGCCCACGCAGGTTGAGTTGCCAGAGAGGCAGACTGTACCTGCGGTGCAGCCCACCATGCAGCCCGGAAACTCGCAGATGAAGGCGAAGCCGTAGGCGTTGGCGCATGCAGCGTCGCGAATCTCCTCTGCAAGGTCGTTGCAGCTAACACATTTATGTAGATCAAGGTCGCACACGGCGCTTCCTGGAAGGTGCGAGCAGTGCGCAGCGCTTTCGCACTCTCCGGGTATGCAGGTCCCCTGGGAGGAGCAGATCCAGTCTGGACTCTCCAGTGTGGCGAACGAGTTGGCGCATGCGAGATCTCGCTCATCCTGGGTTGCTCCCGAAGTAGTGCAGGAGATGCAGAGGTGGTCCGGGCTACAGATCCTTCCTTGCGGGGCACAGTCGGCCTGGGTAACACAATCCACATTGGTTGTGCACCTTCCTTCAATGCAAAGTGCTCCAGAATATTGTTGATTGCAGTCATTGTTGTTAGAGCACGGCTCACATTTATAATCAAAACACACCAAGCCGTCCTTTAGCTCTAGCGAGTTGCAGTGCACATCTTCTATACCGCCACACTCGCCACCCGGGTTGCATTTCCCGCCGGCTGTGCAGACACTGGTGTCCGTGGCGCTGTCATCGGGTAACAATGCCACGCACTCCACGTTCTCCTTGCAGGACCGGCAGACGTGATTGTCACCGCATATCGGTGCGTCCTGGGGGCATGCGGAGGCGTCGGCGCAGAGGGTTCCCCCGGGATTGGCACACAGCCCCTCTACGCAGGCGGAGTTGGTGTAGCCATTCTGCTCGCACTTGTGGGTTGTGGAGTTGCAGGGCACGCAACGTTGCAGCGTCTCGTCGCACACCTGCTTGATAAGGAAGCAGTCCTCGTCGGAGGAGCAGGTCTCGGGAACGCAGAAGCCATCTATGCACTGGTAATCGAAACCAGAGGCATATTCTTGCTGGCATTGTGAAGCAGAGGTGCAATCCAGGCACAAACCGTTGGCGCATACACGCCCATCGCACTCAAGTGAGGAGGTGCACTGTGAGCACTTCTCGGCGAGGCACGCTAGACCACCGGAGCACTGAACCGTTCGCCGGCATTTGTTGTCACACTTCCCATCGACGCAGGCTTGGCCCACCGGGCAATCATCAGGTTGGTCACAAGTACCGTCGGCACCGTCACCACCAACCTCCTGCCAGTCGACCAAATCCGCGGCCAGTTCGACGATGTCCCCCGGGCCCACATCTGTCCCGAGGTCCACGACGAGGTCTCCCGGCGCATCGGTCCGTAAGTCCCCTGTCACGACCTCCTGTCGCGAATCGGGCCCGGCATCTGTAGCTACCGTACCCCCGGCCGAGGAGCAACCGGCCCCAACTGCGAGTGCAACAACAACTGCAATTCCAAATCCAGCCCTAAAGGTCATGGCATCAACCTCCGCACGCCCAAACCGGGCAAAAAGACAGGGCTAACCCCCATCCACACGGCCCCACCCAAGTTTCGGTGACTGCGACTGGTCACACCACAGTGGGAGAGCGATGTCAACAGATTTTGGAGTTCAGAGAGGAAGAATCTAAGAGCCTCCCAGAACTCCCAATGCCTCTTCGCCGTTTCTGGGGCTGCGGCCCGGCCCTTCAGCCAACAAAACCGAATGTCATTACCCATTGCAACAAATACCTTCTCCGTGGCGAACAACTAGCCCGCCACGACATTTATATACTGCTGAACTAGTTGCCATTGTAGCTAGGCTAGAGAAAGAAACGATGCCACCATAGGCAGCGTGCGCAGCCACAGGTGTCAATTCGCTGCTAGCTGCCCGTATCGAAATACGCCCACCTTGGTCGGCCAAGAACCCTACATCACAACTCGTAATGAGGATATTATCAGCGTAAATATGCGAAGCTCGTCCTGACATAATTGCTGGTACGGTGCTTCCAACAATCGTGCCCAAAATATCAATGTCTTCAAATTTCACATCGGGACTACCTTTTGTGGCGAGTATCGATTTATCTATCTGAGTCGTTCTGATAAATTGAAACTTATCTATTGTTACTGTGAGAAATGCTCTCTCAATAAGAACGGCGTTAGCGCTCGAACTCCAGAACTTGGGTTTGTCAAGGACCGACGTGCCTGTTATGGTCAGCTCGCCCGACCCATGGAATCCCCGTAATATCACTGGACTTGGGTTGCCTGACTCGTCCGTATCGTAGTAGTTGCCTGGATTTACCTCTATTACGACAACGTGATTAATCTGTTTTGGAAGGGAGTTCAGAGCATCTTGAATAGTGCAAAATGGGCTGGCGGCACTGCCCAGGCGGTCTTGTGCAGGGCAACCGTCGTCGTCCACAATCAGCAAGAGATCCTCCTTGGTAGAGTCGGCGACGTGTCTGGCAAACACAGCCTCGTTGGCTACGTTTGCGTGAAGGGCGTAGGGGACACTTCCGATAGGCACTCTGGGCAGAGCCGAGGCCCCAGAATTCAGGCTAATCTCCAGCCATGCCAGCGCGGGCAACTCGCTCGGGAACTTGGCCAAAGCTGGGTCTGGGGAGCAGAAACCAGCTTCATCACACATGCCAAGCTGAAGCGTGAAATAACCATCCACTACAGATACATTAGGGAACTCTCCTCGATAAATTGGCTCATCCTCGCCGGCTTGGCATGGATGAGTGCAGATTGTTGAGGAGTCACATTCGCAATCATATATTGCAGCGGTAACTGTAATTGACGCGCTTTGGCCCCACAACAATCCGTCGCTCAGGCGACCAGAGTAGGACACGAAATGCGGCATGGCGACAGCACTCGAAGAAAGCATAAGAATGCCTCCAAAAACGCTGAATAACACTGCTTTGTTCATATTGATCCTCGCCTCATATGTGTGAACATCGGTATCATATCTGTTGTAGATATGGGTATGGTATTGCGCTAGAAATGCTTGTGTGTTGCTCCTCCACTTTAGCCAACCACAAACCAACTAATTGAGCAAACGTCCAACTGCACATCGGAATCCCGTGCTACGCTTTCTGTCATCATGTTGCGCAGGCTCTCTGGACCATCCGGCGATGCCTTCGGCCTGGTCGTCGAAGTGACCGCCTCGCACGGAGCGTTTGTCGGTGGCAGATGGCTTCTGGTACAAGAAGAGGTCGGTGCAGCCTTGTTCTGGGCATTGGGCATGATCGGGGGTCCACTTGCTTGCTGTCCACTCTGCGGCGTTTCCTGCCATGCCTTGCAGGCCAAAGGCAAAGGAGGCTTGGGGGATACCGTCAGCCGGCGTGGCATTCACCGGGATAGTCTCTGCGCATGTTGAGACCGTGTCGTTGTTTTCGTTGTAGTATTGTACACAGCTTGCAGTGCTGTAGTTCCTAGCACAGTGGGCATTGGGAAGATAGACGTCGTCCTTGTAACAATGCGCAGCATGTGGATTCCACTCATTGCCCCAGGGCCACTTCCATGCCTTGTCCCCTCGGGCCCCGGCTTCCCACTCCTCCTCCGTTGGCAGGCGCTTGCCGGCCCAGGCGCAGAAGGCTTCGGCCTGGGCAGCGGTTACGCAGACAACGGGGTGATCGAGCATGGCCTCTTCAGGGGGATCACCGGCCGAAGAGCGCAACTTACGGGAGACAGGGTCCCAGATGTCGTCATCCTTCTCGCAGTCTGGAACTGTGGCAGTGGGGTTGGCCATCAGGTAGGCCAGGTAGCGCCTATTGGTCACCTCCGTTTGGTCAAGCCACGTTGCTGAGGTGAGGGTGATTCCCCGTCTCGGTGATGAGTCGTCTGGGCAGTTCTCATCAGCGGAACAACCGATTGTGAAGGTTCCGTCGCCCGTTGTCACCCTGCACAAGGGCACGGTCGATTCGTGTCCTGGCACACGCCAGCCGCAGTTTGGCGCCTTGGAATCGAAGCAGAGCCCATTGATGCAGGTCGTCCCTTCAGGACACCCGCCTCGGCACTCTTGCACAAACAGGTCTTCAATAGCATCCACACCGGGGAGTTGTACATCGTCATCTATGTCTGATGCCACTGTCTCGCTTTCATCGTCTTTGCCAAAATCGTAAGAATAGTCGGTTACGATGTGCGTACAACCCACCGTGGTCAGCAGGCACGGGAGGAGTGCGGCACTTAGCAGTCGCGAGATTCTGGCCATCCCATTTCGGGACACTTCAGACTTCCTGATGCGTGGGTTCATGGCCCCACCTCATACTCTTCCTCGGTTACCCAAAGCCAAACTGCCGTAGTAACCAGTCCTACCCCAACGCCGGCGAACATGGAACCCAGAGCGATGTCCCAAGCACCACCCTCTGCCCTCTGGTTGGGCGCCAGATCCTTGCTGTTCTGCATGGCATAGTTACCCCAGAATCCAGCAGAGCCACCAAGAAAGGCCACGCCGCCGCCCAATGCCGCCCACTTCCAGCCCGGATTAGGCTCCCCGGTTTGGATGTCAGTCAATAGCGGATCCGCCACTGCACTTCCTGGCTCCGGCACAAGGACCAGAGTGAGTTCTATTTGTGGCTCAAGCTCCACAACGAAATCAAGCTTCCCTTGCTCGTAACCCACCTTGTGGGCCACGGCTGTGTGCTTGCCCCGGCCCACTTTCGCCGTCAGCGGCAGGATTCCCATTGCCACACCATCCAAGGTCAGGCTTACCCCGTCCAACTGGCCAGCATCGAAGGTTACCTCAGCCTGGTGCAACTGCTCTTCGCAGATACGTAGCCCCTCTTTGATCTCGGCCACCCGCTCGGGCTGAGGGAAGTGTTGCAGGCTGGTCTCGATGAGGCGGTAGATTTCGCGAGCTTCGGCGTACCTCTGAAGAGCCATGAGGGAACGGGCCTTCAGAAAGAGCAGCCGTGGATGAGGGCATAGGCTCCAAGCCTCCTCCAGAAGTGCCAGAGCCTTGGCGAAATCGCCTCCCTCTTGCAGCTTCTTAGCCTCCACGCCCTTCTTCACCGCCATGTCCGCCGCTGTCTCATCTCTGCAGATATCGTCTGCCCTCGCCTGCTCAGCGGTGCCGCAAATCATAATGAAGAGCGCATAAGCTGCCCAAAGTGAAGTTCTACAGCGCATCCCATTTGTCCTTTGGCTCAGGAGGTTCAACTTTGGGCTTAGTGTCAGTGCTTTCCTTCTTGGTACCATTCTCTTGCTTCTTGGGGGTGGTCTCCTTCTCAGGCAAGGGCCGCTGGGGTTTCCCGACCTTGGCTCTCTTTTCATGGAGCAGCGCCTCGATCCTGTTGGTCTCCCTCTGTTTTTCCAGAGAAATGGTCAGGGTGGAAATCTGGAAGCCCTCCTTCTCAAACACTAGCACCCGCCCGTCGTCGTCGTTGCGCAGCAGTAGCTGAAAGGGCGTCAGCCCCATGGACTTGGTGTTGCCCTGCCATCTTACCGTTGCGCCTTCGGGAATTGATGCGATGAGTGCTGTGAAGGCAGCACCGGGCAGGTTCTCCTGGGCAGTCTGTTCGTTGGTGGCAGCGGGCGAGATGTCGCCCTTGCCAGGTTCGGCGTCCACGGAGTTGTCCGGAGCGAGGCCGCCTTG
This sequence comes from uncultured Myxococcales bacterium, assembly GCA_964593355.1. Classification (GTDB taxonomy): domain Bacteria; phylum Myxococcota_A; class UBA9042; order CAIXZC01; family CAIXZC01; genus CAYTWV01. The sequence goes on along the minus strand of CAZQHM010000018.1, from coordinate 49,317 downwards.
TGCGACCCCAGCATCGGGTGTATCGCTGGTTGCCAGAACGTCTGAATGATCGTGCCGGTCGCTGGGATGGGCATCAACGGCCCCGGCGGCCTGCCTGGCCAGAGATGCCGAGTCAGCGGCTGCCTCAACTACTTGGGAGTGGTTGGCGGGGGCCTTTCCTTCGGGGCCAACGACTCCCGTTGCACCCCTCACGGCGACGGTGGCGTTATTTGGCGACGTGGGGTTGGCGTCACCAACCCTCTGGCTCTCGCCATTTTTCTCCGTCATGGATGCGGACGCTGGTGGACGTTCTTGGGCCCGGTCGTTGTCCGCAACCGCAGTATGCGCTGAAATTGGTTCGGCAGAAGCGTGGCCCTCTTGGGCGTCGGCTGGCAACCCCGCCGGAGCCCAAGGCCGGACCAGGGCGACAGTAATGGCCACAGTAGCGGCGATAACGCCAGCGGCGCCCAGCGCAATGAGATATGGGGGCCACCGCCCGGAACGTTCCCTAAGCCATTTTGCTGTGGGTCGGGGCGGGGCAGGAGGTTCGGGAGCCGGCGGCGGCGGGACAATTGGCCCCAATTCCGGAGTCAGGGTGGGCGCAAGGCCTTCATCTATCCGATTGTCTGGCCCGACGGGCGTTGGGGGCCTAACGGCACCTTCTTGTTTATGTTCCCCGCCTGGTGGCTGTGGCGGTGGAGAAGGAGAAGGTTCCTCATCAGGGGGCGGATTGGAATCTCGCTGGATGGCCGAAGTGTCGCATTCCAGGCAGCGTAGAAGTTCAGCGGCGAATTCCTTCGCATCTGCGGGCCGCCGAAATGGGTCGGCGGAGAGTGCGCTGTCAACGAAGGCCTGAAGCTCCGGAAAACTCTCCAATTGTGGGATGATGGATGCCATTGGTGCCCGTTTTCCATGGACCTTTGCCATTGCCAGCCCCAGGATCGAGTCAGCCACGTAGGGTGGCTTCCCAGTCAGGCACTCGTATAAAACGCATCCGAGGGCGAAGAGATCGCTCTGGGGCGTGGCTGGCTTGCCCAGGAACTGCTCGGGGCTTGCATAGGAGGGGGTGCCACAAAACCCGCCAGACTGTGTCAGGTTGCTGACGCTCTGGTCATTGGTGAGTTTCGCAATTCCGAAGTCGAGTACTGTTAGCTTCTCTTCGCCCCGGATTCCGGAAACGAAGAGATTGTCAGGCTTGATATCCCTGTGCAGTATGCCAAGTGCGTGAGCCTCCTCAAGAGCAAGACAGGCATGGGAGAGCAGTCGGTGGACCCTCAATGGTTCAAGAGGTGCCGAAGCTCGGATCAGGGTCGACAGCGAGTGTCCCTCCAGCAGTTCCATTGTGTAGTAGAGTAGCCCTGACCTTGAGATTCCAAAGTCATAGAGCGTTACCGTGTGGGGGCTCTTGAGGGAGGCCATGGCCCTGGCCTCAACCAGGAAACGCTTCCCGACATTCTCATCCTGACCGAGTTCGGGCCTGAGGACCTTGAGGGCGACCCGACGTTGAATCACTGTCTGCTCAGCGACGTAGACCACCCCCATGCCCCCACGCCCAAGCTCTGCGACAATCAGGTACTTGTCATCAAAGGTGCTTCCGACCATGTCCCCAGGCCTGTCCGAAACCAGGGGGGTCTCGTCCTCAGGGCAGAGTCGAGTCTCATCAGGGTACCTGGCAAAACACCTCGGACAGTACTTTGACATGCCTTCCTTCTCCGATTGACGTTGGGAGTATATTCCCCGGGCACATCAGGTCAAAGCATAATCGGGTGCGAACCGAAACCACGCGCAAATCGGGCGAAAACGTCGCCCCCAGGCCCAACTGGCCTTGTGCTCATCAGCGCCCAAGCAGCCGCAAGTAGTGGTCGGCGATGGTGGCGGCCCAGAGGTTTGGGTCGTGCTGCTGCATGACGTGCTCTCTGGAGGGGGCGGTGCGGCGGGAGCGCTCCTCGGGCGACCAGGAGAGAGTGGCCGCAAGGGCGTTGGCCATGGCTTGGGCGTCGCCCGGGGGGACCAGCGTGACGGCAGGTAGCGAGGCGGCCCATTGCATGCCGGGGATGTCCGTGGCTACCACGGGGAGCGATGCTGCCAGTGCCTCAACTACCGAGAGAGGCAGGCCCTCTCGGCGGCTGGGGGCCAGGAAGAGGTCCGCCGCAGCGTAGTAGTCGCCGGGAGTCGTCGTTGGTGGCACTACCACCACGCCACCTATTCGGGATGCCTGCTGGTTCACAAGGGCGTTGACCGCTTGAGGGTCCGCACCCGCAACAATAACCAGTCTGCACGCCGGGAAAGCCGCGTGCAACCGCTGGAATGCATCCAACGCCCAGTCGACCCCCTTCACCTGGGGATCTCTGCCGAACATCAGAAGCACCATCTCTCGGGGGCCAATGCCCCACCCCCGTCGAACCTCCTCCCTCGACCGCGTCTGCCTCAAACTGCTGCCAAAGTCCGCAGCGTTAAGTATCACCGTGGAGCTGCCCGCCCTCTGGCCCAACTGCTCCATCTGCTTCGCACCGCCGCCGGAAACATGAACGACGTTGGCCCGCCGGGCCAGCAGTGCCCACTTCGTTGCCCACAACAACTTGTGGAGGCTCCCCTCCCTGGGACCCCTTGGGCTGTGAACGTGCCAGAGAACCCCAGGCCGCCTCACAGGCAACAACCACGTCGAAGCCACAAGCGATGGAATATCGAAAGTCGAGAAGTGGCTGTGCACCAAAGCCGGCTTCCACTCTCGATACAGTCGCAATACCGCCAGAGCCAGCCTCAGCTTGTTGCCAGACTTGTCGATGAAACGAACCTGCGCCACCTCTGAAAGCCTCGATACCCAATCCCGCTTGGATGCCCCCGTGGGCAGAACGAAAAGGGTATCCATCCCCCTCTTCCTGCACTCCACAGCCACCAAAGCAAGCATCTCCACAAAAGAAGATGAGCTTGGAGAGAAGTCCGCAATGTGCATTACCAACGGGTTGCCCAATTAATCCACCTGCCCCTTGGGAAGAGACCGACATACCGCCCCGAGAGTTGCCCTCGGCACGCATGAGGTACTCTGCCACCCAGGGTCTGCGCCGTCAACGTCCTTTGGCACAAAGAGAGACCTGGTGACGTTGGCTAAATGGCATATCAAGTTCATACAACTATAGTTGCCGCTATAGTTGCCGCTTTGGGGGGCATCAGCAAAAAGATGCCAAGAACCAGCGCCGACGCAGTACCGTCCATCAAAACCTCGTGGGTGTGGATCCGTTGCCGGGGGAGGGACGTCCAACGAGCGCCCTCCGTGGCCGTAGTCCCACCGAAGCCACAGCGAAGGTGGGTTGACGTCGCCGTCGCCGTCGCCGAACTGTCCTGCAACGTGACTGAGCCCATTTGCTCCCCGGTTCGGGAACCGCACCCAAACCTCGTCACCGATCTTGACGCCGGGCAGGCAGAAGAGTACCCTTCGGCAGTTATCCCATTGGAGGTTTGTTATGATATCTTATAAACGGATATTTGCATTGATGGCTCTTGTTGCTCTCGGAACCACGGCCTGCGGCGGAGACTCGGGGGGCGGGAACTCGGTTATTGCCATCGAGGCTTCTCAGGCAGCACTCACAACCACGGAAAATATTAAGAATAATATTGAGGGGCTGTCAGAAGCTATGAAGTTTCTGGAGGAGTTCGGGCTGTTTCAGAAGAGCTACCAGGTCTCTTCCGGGGCCATGGTCTGCTATACGGAGATGGAGCTCGACCCCGAGAGCGGTGAGCCCGTTGAGAGCCCCGATGGCGAGATATGCGAGTGGGAGGTCTCCGAGGAAGAGCTGGAAGTGGGGATGGAAGATGCTGCCGACGAGATGGTAGCTGACCTCAACGCCTATGTCTTCGTCGATGCCCAGATAGAGGAAGAGACAGGCAGCTATGTGACCTACCTTCTTAACCCTGAGATATTCTGCAAGATGTACGCATCGTCCGGGCAGCCAGGGGAGCTTGTTGAAGGCGACTGGGACGGTGGCGACGAATACTACGAAGAAGAGGGCGACGACCAGGCCGACTGCGAAGAGCTGCTTGGCCAGGTCCCCGTGCGGTTGAAGTTCTACTCCATGAGCGTCGGTAACGTTGAACTGGACGTCCTGGTCGGTGAAGAGAAGGTCCGAGCCGTACGCTTCCAGTTCCACCAGAACCAGCTTGCTCTCGAGCTGGATTTCGCTGCCATGAAGGATGCCCTGGACGTGATTGAAGCGGCCATGGCGTCACAAGAGGGCTATGACGCCGACGAGGCCGTGTTCAGCGGGTTCCAGGGAGTCGTCCGGTTGGAACTGTCGCTGGTGGGCGAGAACCAGGCCGTGGTGAAGGCCGAGGTCAAGAGCGAACTCAAAGGCACCGTGGCTACCGACGGGCAGCAGTTCTCCGTCAGGCTCGGAGCCGGAACGGCAGAAATGACCGTGGATAAGTCGGCCAAGACTGTCTCCATCGAGACAGACCTGGGTGCCTTCGTTGCCGAGTTCCCCTACCAGGCCTTCGTCGACGCATGGTACCAGGAAGAAGAGGAGCCCTGGATTGATGAGGGCGAGATGGAAGGCGCCGCTGACTCCATCGAAGAGGGCGGCGGAGCACCCCAGGTGCAGGGCACCATGAAGTTCTCCCTGGCCGGCCTCTCCTTGCAAGCCATCATCGACGCCAACAAAGAGACGATGGAGCTGACCTCGCTTGGCCTGGGCGGAGCAACCTCCTTCCTGGAGCTCAACGGCCAGAGGCTCATCGAGGTTGACCTGAACCCCGACGCTGGCCGCAGCTTCGGAACGGCCATCTCTATGGCCGCCAGCGGAAACATGCTGCTCACCTTCCTGCCCAAGATTGACCTCTCCATCCGCTGGGCCCTCGATGCCATCGCCGGAGACATCGAAGAACTGCCCCCCGCCACCGCCGACGAGACCTGGCGCCTGCTCTTCGATGGCACCCGGCCCACGCTGGAACTCCTTGCCGGCCAACAGAGCGAGGCCACGGAACAGTGGGTCAAGGTGGTCTCTGGCACCCTCACCGTCTCCAGCACCGGCGCCCCCTCGGAGACCTTCGTCGCACAGGCCGACCAGTGCCTCTGGGTTGAAGGAGAAGAGGGCAAGGAGCCCACGCCCGCCATTCCAGCCATTCCCGCCGACGACATCTCCGACGAGGGCCACCCCATCCTCTCCGCCCTCAAAGCCGGTGAGTGCATCACCCCGGAAAACTGAGCCCAACCATCCACCCTCCTCTTTGGGTTTAGCGCACAATCCGACCAATCCCCAAAATCAGCGCTGTTGAGCAGCGCAACTCAATGTGGTAAGCACTACCCAGCGGTTAAGGTTTGGCAGGGGTGGCTACGACGTGAGGGCGCTGCTGTGGTCTACTGTTGGTTGACGCTGCTGGAGACATGGACAAAGGGGGCAACATGAGTGATAAAAAGGTTGTTCTGGTTATTGATGACGACGACGACGTTCTTCAATTGGCCAAAATTGCTCTGGATGGGCTCAATGTAGAGGTAATGACCGCCTCGGGCGGTGGCCATGGGCTTGCTGTTGCCGGCAGCGCCTGCCCCGACCTTGTGCTCTGTGACATGATCATGGAGAGCGACGGCGAAGGGCTCAACGTCTGCCGGAAAATCAGGGGCTCGGGGTGCAAGGTTCCTATCGTCCTTGTGAGCAGCATCGGCCATGCCTCTATGGACAACTTCGACGTCCTCGCCGAAGGCTTCAACGGCGTACTTCAGAAGCCCTTCACCGCTGCAGCGCTCCGAAAACTGGTATCGGAGAAGCTGGGGATCTGAACCACTGCTCGCCATTATCGTCCCCCCCTTCGACTCGGCGTAGGCCTCGCTCCCATCGAAGGGCCTGAGCGGCCCCCTGTGGGCCGTCGAAGGCAGGGTACACGGTTGCTGGTGGGATCGAGATAGCTGAGCAGCCGTGTAGGGGTTTCGGCGACGGCGACGGCGACGGAAACGGCAACGGCGACGGAGAGCACGTGGGGCGCTGCCTCGCTGCTACGGCGATACCGGCGCTGGCTTTCTGCACAGGGCCTTCAGAGCGTCCTTACAATTCGTGTCGTTCCATGTTCCGTCTGGCAGCATACGCCCGCAGTCTTCGCTGTCGTCCCAGTTGTTGGGCTGCCCAGTGGCCCAGTTCGTGTACTTGGGAGCTGAGCCGTTGGCCCACAGATACCACCCCTCTTCGGCCAGGTCGTTGAGCCCTATCCACACCACAGCGGAGGGAGCCAGCACCTGAAGCGCAGCGGATGCTGCCTGATTCTCCTCCAGCGAGTCGAACCAGGCCAGGTCGGCACCTAAGCCCAAAGCAGCGCACTCCATCCTGGCAGCATCCCGCTGGCTGGGCTGGTCCAGGAAGAAAAACTGCCAGCCCGGAACGCCTGGCAGGGTGAAGGATGCCGGAGGCACACACTGGGCGCCGTCGTCAACGATGAAGTTGCAGTTCTGGTCCACGCCGTCGGCGCACTCACCCGAGAGGTCCTTGGCCCCTGGGTTCCAGCCGGCCACGGTGTCGTAGCAATCCTCGATGCAACTTAGGTAGCCGTCGCCGTCGCTGTCCACGAAGGTGTCGCAAGGCGCCTCACAAATCACCGGGCTGGTGGTGAAGCAACTTGCGTCAGCCCACTGCTTCCACGTGAACATCTGGGAGCAGTCCCTGTCGCCGGGCTGGCCGTCGGGTTCTCCCGGCTCCCACGAGGACCACTCAAGAGGCGTCTGGTCAAACCAGCCGAACTCGCCTGTTGTCGGCGACCGCACCAGGCCAAGCCAGGCAATTGTCAGGCCGTATGCCGAGAGCATTCCCCTGACCCAGCGTTCCTCCTCGGGGGTGTTCAGCGTGACCGGCACCATGCCAAGCTGGGCGCAACTCTTCTTGGCATCATCGAAGTTCCTTGGCGAAAGACAGAGTGCGTAGTCATGGGCCGCAATGGTGATTGTCTTGCAGTCGGGACACTGGGGCCCGTCGTCAACAAGGCCGTTGCAGTCGTTGTCCACCATATCGTCGCAGATCTCCGGGGCGCCCACGTATGCCTGAGGGTTGCCCTCAAGACAGTCCATGTCGCAGACGCGCCCATCACCATCGGTGTCGAAGAGCTCCGGCGTCAGAATGCACTCTTCAAGTTTGTCCAGGGCCGCACTCTTCCATTCAATGTAAGAGATATCCTCCTCAAGCCCCGCCTCAGCCTCCTGCAGGGTGTAGGGCTTGCGAGGGTCGGCCTGAATCTGCTCCTGAACCGACGCAGCAGTAGACGCGGCCAAACCGGCGAGGTCGAACTGCTTGACCAGATCGATCATCTCCAGCAGAACAGAGTCGTAAATAGCCCTGCAATCTTCAGATTCAACGCATTTCTTGAATAATATACCATTGCCGAAATAATAAGGATGGTGCTGTCGAAATAGCTGGTCTGTGCCCCAGGGGATCATTTCGGCCTTCTCCGGAGCCTCGGCAAAGTGAATGTAGAAGTTGTTAATGGCCACGGCATAGCCGTCCCAGTGGCCCATGAAGTGCTCCAGGGCCATCAGCTTTGCGAAGCCCTCCAGGTCCAGCACTGAACCAACGTCGTCAACGAATGTGTCGGTGCTGCTCTGGGCCACCGAGGTCATGAACCCGGAGAGGTCTGATAGGTCGGTTTCGTCGCCCTCGTCCACCTCGAAGGCCCACTCCATGCCCGGCTCGAAATCGGAGCTGTAGCCACCTTCATACAGGTGCTGGGTGGTTGTGAAGGTATTGGCCAGCCACATATCGTCGAAGGCCTCGATGTTTGCGTAAAGCCCGTACTCTTCGCCGTTGAGCCTCACCCAGGCGTAGCCGGCTCTGGGGGCCGGCAACCCGAATGCTGCAAAGAGCCTGTAGGAGACCACTTCACGAATCATCCCCGGGTCCGAAACCATGGCGTTCAGGGTCATGTGGCTCTTGCCAAGCAGGCGGCCCATGGGGTTCACATGGGAGAACTTCACTTTAAAGGAGGCCTTCTGGCTCAAGGGCCTGAAGGAGCCCCAGTTGCCTTTGAGCCTTATGCCCACGTCTACCGGACCGAACTGGAAATCCCCCGACGAGAGGTAGGCCTTGCCCGCAACATAGACCTTGGGCTCGGCCTCCAGCGCAGCGTAAGACTCTGGCGGAAGGGTCAGGTCGATCTGCACTACCCGGTCCAGGGAGAAGAGCACCTCGTCCAGGCTGCGGGTGGGCTGGTTTGCGCCGTTGGGGGTTGGCGCTGTGGCTTGCCAAACACCAGTGCCATCGGGGATTCGGCCCCAGGTTTGCCCAGCTGGGAGCTGGGGAAGAACCACTCGGTCGGCGAGCTGGCCCTCGGGGTTGTAGAGCGACACGGTGTCGTCGCCGCATGCCAGGCCGAAGGGGAAGCCCCAGCCGCCGCTCTTCGCCGAGAGCACCGGCACGGCCAAGAAGGCGCCCGGGCCAAGCTCCAGGTCGTCAGGCAGCGTGTAGCGGTGAGTAGCGTCGTCGCCGTCGGCAACAACCCAGCCCTCAAGGGGCACGGTTTCTGTGTTTGACGTGTTATATAGCTCTATGAAATCCCCGTCCTTACACCGCACTTCATTGATCATTATGTCGAACTCGGGAACGGTTGTGTAGTCATACGGATAGTAATCTGGCGCCGCCTGGTCTTCCACATCCACCCCGCTGATGTCCACCGAAGTTGAGTCCGGTGCGGCACTGTCGGGCTGGCGCTGCTCAATGTCACTCTTGCCCTCGGAAGCATCGAGCGCCGGGTCGCCCGTTGACGACGAGCAAGCGGCCGCTGCTAGAAGAAGGGACAGGGAGGCCATCACCGTGACGCGCCGGAACCATGACCGGCGGGGCGCCACTTCGTTGTGGCAAGGGCTGGCGATGCGGTTCAACTGGGTTTCTGCGGGGCCAACAAGGGGGAGCCTATCCATCTGCTCTCCGACTATTCGTTCCCACTTGGGTTATGGGTCCGGCTTGGGTTCGCCCTGGCTGATCACTTGTCCGGGAGCTCCGGCAGCGATTTCCACCCAGTCGAACACGTTGCCTTCCAGGTCTACGGCCTCTATCTTGAGGGTGTCGCAGCCGACGGAGCCTCGAAGGAAGTGGTGCTGAAGGCTCAGCACCGAAGAGTCGCCAATCTTCACACATTTGTCCAGGCCGCCGCCACCGCCGCCGCTGATAATCGTTAGGAGCTTGTTGTACCAGACCCTCTCATAGAAGTGTACGTGCCCGCTGAAGTAGGCGTGGAAGTTGTGCTCTTCAAGGAGTGGCAGCAAGAAGACCCCCACGCCCTTGTTCTGGGTGTACCCTGACACCTCGCAGGGGATAATCTGGCTGTCGGGCACCACGCCGGGCTCGTGGGCATAGGCTATTCTCCACGTAGCTTTCTTCGCTGCTTCGCTGGCCACCTGATCTTTGATCCAGAGGGACCATTCGTTGTCTACTTCGCCGATTGGGAAGAAGAGACCGTTTGTGTCTATAACCATGAAGAACGTATTGCCATAGGTGAAAGAATACATAGATTCCCACCTTTCTGACAGGGAGATGCTCTCGTAAGCCATGAGTTCATAGTAGAGGGGGCCGTTCTTGCCGTGGTTTCCGAAGGCAGCGAAGACGGGAACTTCGTGGAGGAGGGCTCTGGCGGGTCCAAGCCAGTGCTCTTTCCAGAGTTCGTCGATTTGGCCGTTGCTTACGTGGTCGCCCAGGCCCAGCAGGACGTGGGGCTGGTCTTTGATTATGGCCGCAACAACGTCGGGGAAGGGTTCGCCGCCCTGGTTATCGCCCCAGGCAGCGAACTGGAACGAGCCTCCTTCGGGGGGGGCGGTATAGAAGTGGTGGATATCGGAGGTGATGCCGCCGGACTTGACTCGGTAGGCGTATCTGGTCTCCGGGGTCAGTCCCTCCAGCTTCACTTCGTGCATGATGCCGGTGCCTTCTGCGGGGACTTCGATGTCGGTTTCGTCACCCAGGCCGTAGAGCACGGCGCCGTCGGTCTCTTCGTAGGTGCGCCATTTAATAATGATGCTGGTTGGAGTGGGCACCATGAGATATGGGCCCAGGTCGAAGGTCTCATCGGGGTTGTCTACGACGATGCGTTTGGGAATCTCGTTGCGGCATACGAAGGCAGGCTCGGCGGTGTCGGGGGCCGCCTGGTCGGGCTGGGCTACGTCCGGGTCAGCGGCCGTATTGGTCTCATCGCCTGCCTGGTCCTGGAGGTTCGCATCCTGCTGAGTGGTGGTCTCGGTGGTGCTGCCTGTGTCTTGCTGGTCCTGGTCGGGGTCGGAGCTGCACGAGGCGACAAGAGGGATGCAGAAGGTGATTGCCATCGGTATCAGGATGTGTTCCAGTTTCATGGAGCCTCCAGGTTGGCGCCAATCATACAGCCCTGTGGCTGGTTATCAAGGTGGCGTCGCCCGATTTCGTGAGAGGATGGTTAGGAGATGAGGATTTCCCGTTATCAGGTTGTCGAGCTTGTGACGATTTCCACGGTGGATGGGCCCAAGGAGATCCGGTGCCGGGGTGGCAGCAACGTCTCTCAGAGCGAGGCTGTAGCGGATGCCCATCGCAGGGCCGAGGTAGTGCGGCGGAGGATCGCTGGTGAAGTGCGTCCCGCCGATACCGAGTACGAAGTTGAGATTCGTGAGGAGATCCTGGACTTCATGGACGAGCAGAGCGTGGTTACCCGGAACAGATACGGGGCGTCGGTGCTTAACACGACGGCTTTGACCATAATCGACATCGATCAGGCGAAGCGGAGGTGGTTCGACTTCTTTGGTGGTAGGCCCTCGGACCCCAAGAAGGCGATGCTAGAGAGCGTGAAGCGGGCCGCATCCCAGGGGCGGTTTTCTTCGCTAGGGTTTCGTGCGTACGAGACCGCTGCGGGATTGCGGGTGATAGTGTTGGGGCGCTATCTGGCCCCTGACGAGGCCGATACCAAGGCGCTCTTCAAGGCCCTCAACGGCGACCCGTTGTATGAGTCGCTGTGTCGTCGCCAGGGCTGCTATCGGGCCAGGCTGACGCCGAAGCCTCATCGCATGAAGCAGGAGCGCCGAACCTTTGTATGGCCCAGGCCCGAAGAGGACGATGAGGCCGCCAAGCGCTGGCTGGATGCTTATGCCAGCCGTGGTGCAGGCTTTGCCGTGTGCCGCTATCTGGAGACTTTCGGGCGCAACCATCCTGTGGGGCGTCTGGTGCAGTTTCACGACAGGGAGACGGGGGTCGGCTCCGCTCTTCCCTTGGCTTGAGAGCAGAACAAGATTTTCTGCGGAGGTGCCCATGAACAGCTTATTTGAGAGGCCCTTGCTTGTGCTGGCGGTGGTGCTGGCTTCCGCCCTGGTGGCGCTTGGCCTGCGGGGTGTTGCAGTGCGGCGCCTTGCCCGCAGGCGGGGTGGGGCCGGCGGGCTCTTCTGGGGTACCGTGGCGCTCTTCCTTCTTGCGGGCTCTGCGCAGGGCATGGCCGGGGAGTTGGCGGAGAAGAAGCCATGTTCCGGCAAGGCCGACGCCGCTCAGGACGTAGTGAGGCTGGCCGATGGGACGTTACTGCCTGCCGAGTTGGCCGCAGAGGGGCGTTGGGCCATGCTCAAGGCGCTGTGGAAGAAGCTCGACAAGGCCGGCCGTGATGCGCAGTTCGGGGACTCTCCCATGAACATCGCGATTGGTGGAACGGCAACTTCCGAGCAGTTGAAGTCTTTCCACGACGAGTTGGCCAAAGCGGTGGGCTGCACCCCCGATTCTCTCTACCGCATGGACGACCTCCGGGGGCCTGGCACCGCTGCCAAGGCGCCGGGGGAACGGTGCGCTGTCTCCCTGCCCACTCGTGTGCTGGTGGAGGTTGCCCTTGCTCGAATCTGGGCGCTGGGGCCCGATACCACCATGATGCTGCACATGATGCCGCCTCCGGAGATGCTGCACCACAACCGTCTGCGGACGGCAGTGCAGCGCCGCTTCGAACTGCTTGTCACGGCGCTGCGTGAGAACAAGCTTACGGGGCCGGAGCTCAAGAGCGTGCTGGCGGGCCTTGAGGCTCAGGTGCATCACTACGCAGTCTACAAGCTGGCGAAGGGCCTGGGCGAACTGCCCCACGAGGCATTCGGCGACATCGACCTTGGCTGGCAAGGCACCGGCGCAATGCACGGCGAGGAGAAGACCGAATTGCTTGTGAAAGAGGCCGAAGGTTGGCTTGCCCACGCCGAGCAGTGGTGCAAAGAGAATGGCGAGGGGACGGGGAAGGGGGAGAGCAAGGCCAGGCAGGAACGGGCAGCGGAGGTTGCGCAGGCGTGTGCATCCATGAGGAGCCTCTTTGAAGAGCTGGAGCGGGAGAGACCCCGCATCAAGTCGATGCTGAATCAGCTCAACGGAACGTCGGCCCCCACCGGAAAGTAACCATCCACCCCGGCCGGGGTGCTGCCGGGCTCTCTTCCAGGTGGCCACCGTTTGGAGGGGGTGCCTGGAGGTCTTGGAGATGCCGTGTACGACCTGCTTTTCGAGATAACGAAGCGGTGCAATCTGGCCTGCCCATTCTGCTACCTGGCCCATGGGTGCGAGGCACAGGGCGAGGCGGGGAGGGGCGATGAACAGGAGTCTGTTCTTAGGGTTTTAGAGCGCCTGCTGAGCCAGGTCGAACTGCGAAGCATCGTCTTCATCGGAGGGGAACCCACGGTATCCCCGGCGCTTATCCAAGCAGCGGAGATGGTGCAGAGGTCCGGAAAGCGTATAGCGATGGGGATGGCCTCCAACGCCGTTGCGCTCACGCCGCAGCTTGCCCACAGGCTGGTGCAGCTTGGCATCAGGAGTGTGGAGGTGCCCTGGTTCACCCTTGATGCGGGGGTCTACCGTGACCTGACAGGAAGCGACCTGGCGCTGCTACGAAGCGGTGTTGCCGCGGCGATGCAGGCCGGCATGGCAGTATCGGCCGGTGTGACCCTGTTGAAGCAGACTGTGGGGGAGTTGAACGGAGTGTTGGAGCATCTCTTCTTGCTGGGAGTGGGGTGTATCTCGTTGTTCGCCTACGTGAACTTGGGCAGGGCGGCGGCAAGGGGCACGCTCTTTGGGCCCGAGAAGTGGCAACTGCTGGAGGCCCTGGCTTTGGCAGACAACTTCGCCGCTACCACGGGGCAGTTGGTGGTTGTGGGGAACGAAGCCCTGGCCGCAGTGAAAGGAAGCAGCTTCCCGAACTTGAGGCGGGCAACCTGCGGAGCTAGCAGGAGGGTGGTTGACAGCAGGGGGAATCTGCTGAACTGCGAGCTTTCCAGGGTGGTGGTAGGAAACGTGCTTGAGGAGACGAGGGTTGGAGAGTTGTTCGAGAGGGCGGAGGGGTTTTTCGGATGCGGAGAGTGTGTGGGGGGGTAGGCAGCCCGCCTTCGCCAAGGCTTCGGCGTGGCAACCCGCCTTCGCCAAGGCTTCGGAGCGGCAACCCGCCTTCGCCAAGGCTTCGGCGTGGCAGGGGGGGGGCGACGGCTACGAGGGGGAAAGGAGCATCGGCGACGGCGAGGGCAACGGCTACGAGGGGGAAAGGAGCATCGGCGACGGCGACGGCGACGGCAACGGCAACGGCAACGAGGGGCAAGCGGGCAACCCGCCTTCGCCAAGGCTTCGGCGTGGCAAGCGGGCAACCCGCCTTCGCCAAGGCTTCGGCGTGGCAAGCGGGCAACCCGCCTTCGCCAAGGCTTCGGCGTGGCAAGCGGGCAACGGCTGCGAGGGGGAAGTGGCTATTTGTTTTCTTCGAGGAAGGCGATTCGGGTCATAACCATGTAGTTTAGAACGGGGACGAGCATGAGGTAGCCGGCGAAGCGGGGACGGCCTCTGAGTTCCGCGATTTCGCACCAGATCTGGACCATGAAGTAGAGGTTGACGATGGGGATGAACATGTAGAGTGCCCAGATGGCGGGCTTTCGGGCTACCAGCACCATGTAATAGATGTTAAGGAGGGGGACCCAGGCCATCCAGTCGTCGGGGGTGCCCAACTTCTTGGCGATTACCTGAAGGCACCAGGAGAAATAGAGCACTGCGAAGACGGTAACGGCGGTCCAGATGTAGAAGCCCATAGACACCTCCTGCACGGCCGCCTTCGTTATCGTCTGCTTCCCGGCGGCCGCATGGGTCGACCCGGTGTGTTGGGCGGGTCGGGGGAAGTACGACGTTGAGAATCGCTGGTCTCGAGGGCCAACGCTTGATGTTGCGTTGCGACACAGACCGGGCGAAGATAGGTGGAATGTTGCGCTGTGTCAAGAGAAATTGTGCAGGTGCACAATCGGGCCTATCGGGAAGCGGTTGGGGTGCAAGCAGCGGCCCGTTTCGGAGCGGGCCCGTGCGGCGGCGCGGCGGTTAGAAGATCATGAGAGGGCGGCTGGGCGGCAACGTGGTTGTTGAATTGCTGGGGGATATTCCATAGTTTAGTGCGGTCGTGTTTTGGGGCCGGGTTGTGCGGAGCGGCTCGAACCGGCCCAGGGAGGCAAGCGTTGAAGAAGAGCATTGCATTGGCCATAGCGGCTTTGGTGGGTTTTCTGGCACTTCTGGGGGGGCCCGAGTTGGTGCGGGCCAACGGCAACTATTCGCATCTTTGGGCAGCGATGGACGCGCTGGAGAAGTTGGAGCCGGGGGATTTGCGGGAGATGCTGACGCGGCCGGAGTTGCGCAAGATGATTCAGAACGGGGCCAACTTCGCGGACAGCGGGTATGGGGTTCAGCACCCTTACGGCGAGATTGGCCATTGGGAGCCTTACCACATGGCCTACCTGAACTGGATAAGGGCCAACTATGCGCCGCCGTGGTCCGATGAGGCAGCGGAGCATATAGCGTTTCTGATGGGGATAGTGGCTCACGGGATGTCGGATCAGCTTTATGACGGCATGTTTCTGGAGCGGCACGAGTTCTACGACCAGACGGGGCTTCCCGAGCCCATGATTGGGCTTGACGGTGCAACGGACGCCTGTTTTGCAGCGATTAAGGGGCCTGTGACCGTGCCTCAGGTGTGGGTGCCCAAGGATGTGATGGCGCCGCTCTTCATGGAGACCGACGGGCTGGAGGTTGACCCCAGCCTGTTCGAGAAGGGGCTGAAGCTTATTCAAATTGCAATAATGGCAGCAAATGATGCGGTAAATAATCCGGATAAGGTGGCGGAGTACATGGCGGTGTATCCGTATGCATGTGGTCAGCAGGCCAACGAGACGATTCCGGGCACGATACCGACGCACGGGGCCGCTATTGCGAGGTTCTGGGGTGTGATTTGGATGCGGCTGCACGGCGAGGATATCTCCAACCTGGAGCCCATCCACTACTTCTACACGACATTGCTGCCTTTAGGTCAGGAGCGTGATTCGAGCAATCCGGACTCTTGGGTATCTTTCGTGATGCCCTTTGGGCTGACCCCCTCAACGGTGAACGGTGAGAGCGTGAAGGTATATGACGAGGATGGCAACGATCATCCGGTGCAACTTCATGTTTATTATGGGAAGCACTCTCATCTTGTGAACATCATGCCATTGGAGGATTGGGCGGAGGATATGGACTACACTGTGGAGGTGGGCGGTGGCATAGCCAGTTGGGACGGTCTGGAGCGAACGGCTAAGCACACCTTCACCTTCTCAACGAAGCCAGCGCCGGTTGAGCCTCCCGACGACCTTGGGGGCGACGTGGTTGAGGGTCCCGATGGGGACGTGGTTACTCAGGACGACGTTTTGGAAGAGGTAATTGAGTCTCCCGACGTAGCCGAGGGTGACACCTGGGACCCAGGCACCGAGGTGACGACGGAGGATGCCTCCGGCGAGGAGGTGTCGGCGGGGGACCTGACGGGGGGCGATTCTAGTGTTGCGACTCCTGACGCCACGGCCTCGACCCCCAACAAGAGCGGAGGCTGCGCTGCCTCAACGCTGCCGGTCCATGGTCTGCCGGCGGCGATGCTGTTTCTGGCGCTGGCGCTGCTGCGAGCGGCCGTGAGAAGAAGGCCAGCCAACAGATAGTGAACCCGCAATGTGGGCCATTGCGCCCACGGCCACAGCGGCGGCATTTGCACCGTCTCCAGGCTTTGTGATGAGCCGCCGTCGCTGCTTCGATAGGGGTCGATTCTACCAGTATTGCCTGATTCTACCATTGTTGATAGCATGGGCCCCAGCGAGGTTGACCATGGGACTGAACATTAAGAACGGCGAAGTCGAGCGGCTGGCAACGGAGGTGGCGTCTCTTGCTGGCGAGAGCAAGACCGAGGCAATTCGGGTAGCTCTGCTGGAGCGCCGCAGACGCCTTCAGGGGCGCGGCAGCGCTGCTTCAAAGGAGCGGCGTATGCGACGCTTTCTTGAGCGCGAAGTCTGGCCATCGGTGCCTGCGGATCAACTTGGCAAGCCTCCTTCACGCCAAGAGATAGAAAAGGTATTGGGTTTCGACATGCCGTGACGGGCGGGGCTCGGAATACGTTTAAGTAATACGTTTGGTTTGGTTGGGGGTTGGTTAATAGGGATGGTTGTTGTTGTTGTTGTTGCTGGTAGAGGGAACTTGATGTTGTATCGGGACTCATTGCGCGGCCCCTTCCTGACGGGCGGGGCTCGGAATATGTTTTTGGAATGCGTTTTGGGTGGTTGGTGGTTGTTGTTGTTTGGGTGGTGGTGCGGGTCGTTTGTTGGGGATAGCTAGCTTGGTGGTGTATGGGGACTCATTGCGCGGCCCCTTCCTGACGGTCGGGGCTCGGAATACGTTTAAGTAATACGTTTTGTGAATACGTTTCGTGAATACGGTTTATGAATACGTTTTGGGTGGTTATTGATTGGTGGTTTGTTGGTTGTTGGTGAGTG
The DNA here is from genome assembly GCA_964593355.1 of uncultured Myxococcales bacterium. Taxonomy (GTDB): domain Bacteria; phylum Myxococcota_A; class UBA9042; order CAIXZC01; family CAIXZC01; genus CAYTWV01. The sequence goes on along the minus strand of CAZQHM010000018.1, from coordinate 32,603 downwards.
GTTGGGTTGGGCGGGGGCGGTGTTGCGGGGCGGGGTGGGGCATCGCATTCACAGCTCTACGGTGAGGTCCAGTTGTCTTGTGCGGGTCCAGAGGATGTATCCGCGGATTGGAGGCTGGCCATCGTTGAGCGGGATGGCACTTGCGATGGCACCTGGGATGGCACCTGGGATGGCACCTGGGATGGCAGCTGGGATGGCAGCTGGGATGGCACCTGAGATGGCACCTGGGATGGCACCGGGGAGCGCCTCGGGGAGGTCGATCTTCCTTAGCATCTGGCAGTAGAAACGTAGTTGCTCGGCGTATTGGTCTCTTACGCTTTGAGGGACGTCGGCCACGTTGCGCTGGGTCTTGAAGTCTATGACGCACCAGGCGCCGTTCACCTGGCAGATTCGGTCGGGGATTCCCATGCGCACCCTGCGGGCAGAGTGCTGCAATACCAGCGGCAGCTCGTTCAGGCCCGGGCCTGCAAGGAAAGGCTTCAAGGATGAGTCGTCGTAGAGCGCCGTCACTTCCTCCACCAGAGAATCCACCTGGTCCAAAGGCAAGAACCGCCCCGCTATACCGCTGGCCCACTGGCCCAGCGTCGATACGCCGTACCGGGATACAGCCTCCATCAGAGCGTGGAGGGCGTTGCCGTAAGCGATGGCCTCCTCCTGGCGCTTCAACGCCGAAGCCCCCTGCCACCGGGCCCCCTTTGCATGGCTGGCCTCCGCTGCCTCGCTGCCTTTGGAAACGTCACCCTCGTCCGTGGCCTTGGAACCAACCTCCTCCTCAAAAAGCACCGTTGACTCCACTGCCAGCGGCCCCCGAGCGCACGGTCGAGCTGCCGGAGAAGAAAGAGGATGGAGCAGTTGGGCCGGCCTCGTGCCGCTCTCCAGCACATAGCGGATACCCAAACCATCGTCCTGGTTGTTCTCCGTCTGCTCTTGCCCCAGCACCAACGGCGTCTGCCCTGAGGGTACCCCACTCTCCTCCAACCAGCGCATCGCTGCCATGGCCTCGGAGTGCAGCGTCGCCGCCGGCTGCTTCTCCTCGTCGGCGCTTACCTTCGCTCCGAACCCGCCAATGTACAAATGGTCCCTCGCCCTGGTAACCGCGACGTACGCAAGGCACGCCTGCTCGTCCCTTGAACGCTGCTCCTCCTTCGTCTTCGCCTCCACGTACCGGTCTTCCGGTACACCGGAGGGCCAAGGCAGCTCTGAACGGGAGACCGGATAGGCCGAACCCATGTCGTGCACTACGCCGGTAATCGTCAGGTCGGCCCCGGACCTCACGGTGAGAATGTCGCCGCTCCGCCCCATGGAGGACTTGCGGGCCGAATCGGGCAGGATCACGATGGGCGCCTCAAGCCCCTTGGCGCCGTGCACCGTCATGAACCGCACCATCCCGGCATCGTCCGTGGCCGGCAGCGGAGCGTCGGAAAACTCCTCCCCCGCCGCCAATGTCAGCAGCTCATCGTAGAAGCGCCAGATGCTGCCTGTGCCCGACGCCTCAAGCTCAACGGCCTTGCTCCAGAAGAGCCGGAAGTTGGCCTCTACCCCGGGGTTGAAAACCGCCCCGTACCTTCCGATGAGACCGAAACGCTTCTCCAGCGTCACAAAAAGCTCCGACGGCGAGGCCCTCCAGCAACGCTGAACCTCATCGAGCGCCGGCAGCGCTTGGGTAAGCTCCGGCCCAAGTACGCCCTCCTGAAATCGCTTCTGCATCACCTGCCAGAAGCTGGGCAGACGCCCCGAGTTGCGCCAGTTGCTCCGGAACAAATCCTTCGCCACGCCCGGTCCCGACTTGCTTGCCTCCAGAGGCGCTGAACGCCGACGAAGCTCCAGTAGCGTCTCGTCGGGAATGCGGAAGAGCGGTGAACGCAGTAGCCCCACAAAGGCCAAATCGTCCATAGGCCGCAGCAGCCACCGCACCAGCGTCATGAAGTCCGTGAACTCGATGCGGGCCCCCATGGTTCCACGCCCCGAGGCAACAAAAGGAATGCCCCCACGCCGAAAAGCCGCCTCGAAGCGCTCGGCATGGGTGCGGGTCTCCAACAAAACCAGAATGTCTCCGTAGGCCGCCGGGCGCCAGCCACCAAGGGCGCCGTCGTAGACAGGCTCTTGCTCCGTCACAAGCGACGCTACCAGTTGAGAGCACCAGTCGGCACACCGCTGGGACCCCTCCATGACCTCATCCTTACCAAGCCGGGCCCGACGCTCCAAAGGCGTGGGCATGGCCCCCTCTCCATCGCCGTCGTCCTGCCCCGCCACACCGGCGTCGCTCCCGCCCGCAACCGCCTCATCCGCCTCCAACTCCCCGGTGCTGAAGTGAGGCTCAACCACCACCTTGCCCCACCCCTGAGCCCCCTGCCTCGCCCCCTCCACAGCGCCGTCTTCGCCATGAGGCAGCGGTAGAGCAGGCTCCCGGGCAGGTTGGAACATCGCCTCGACAAACCTCAGAACCGCAGGCGTAGAGCGATAGGAGCGGGCGAGATTGAGCTCCGCAAAGGGGCGCCCCGCAATCTCGGCAAGGCCCCGGAGGTGGCTTGCTGCCACATTCATGAGCTCTGGTTCCGCATGACGGAATCGATATATGGACTGCTTAATATCGCCCACACAAAAAGCACTTCCCGGCATCCCCGTGTCGCTTCCCGACAGAAGGTCCGCAAGACTTCCCAGAATGGACCACTGCAGATCCGACGTATCCTGGAACTCGTCCAGTGCCATGTGCCGCATGAGCTGAGACAAACAGAATAGGATGTACTGGTCCAGCCCCGGCACCAGGTCCCGAGTCAGCAGCATGGAGGCTATCCACTCCATGTCCGAGAAGTCGATAACCCCCATGGTCCGCTTTGCGGCCTGAAGCTCTCGAAGGTAGTGCAAGGATACTGTCGCCCAGGCCCTCGCCGTGAGCGACCCCTTGGCCATGAGCGCCGGCAACCAGAGGGCTCTTGCTGCACTGTATGCCTCTGCCCGGGTCACCAGTTGCTTCCACTTGGCATCATTCTGGCCGGCCAGCCGCTCCAGACCCGATGCGGCCCTGATCAGCAGCTTGGCATCTCGAGCCTGCAAAGCTGCAGCCAGCTCTTCGGCAATCTCATCCTTCTTCTTTGAGCGTCCCGACGCACCGCCCCGCAGATGGTCAAGCAGCTCTCCCCATCGGTCACTGGCAAGAAGCAGGGCAGCGTCCGGCAACTCCGGGGCCGGTATGGGGGAAGGCACCAGGGAATGCTCAGCGAAGGCGGAGCTGAGCAACGGGTCAACATCGTCCAGGTCGACGCCCTGCATGGTAGAAAGCAGCCAAGCCCGCCATAAGTTGCACGAGTTCTCCACCGCAGTCATGCGCCAGGGTATGGCAGAGGCCCGGACCCCGTCGCTGCGCAGTTGCTCCAGGGCCCCACCAAGGTCGCTGTGTGGGTCCTGCCAATGGGGGCTGTTGAGAAAGCGGTCCATGCAGACGTCACGAAGGCGCTGGCGGGAGACCGAATCCAGCACCTTGACCTGAGGAGCAATGCCGCACTCCCAACCAAAGCGGGTCACGACCTCGTTGCAGAAGGCGTGGATGGTAGAGACCCGCACCCTTGAGAAGTTGTCCAGCAGGCTCCAGTAGAAGCCGGCCACTTTGGGATCCCGCAAGGAGAGGCCCAACTCGTCGCAAAGCTGCGGCGCCTTGGGGCCCAGCAGATCCCTTGCCACCAGCAGAAGACGGCTCTTCATCTCCGCTGCAGCTTTGTTGGTGAAGGTCACCGCCAGAAACCGGGTGGGCTGGCTCTCGACCATAGCTATTCGCAGCAGACGCCGTACCAGCAAATGGGTCTTTCCCGACCCCGCCGCTGCCCTTACCAAGCACCAGAGGCCTGGGTCCATGCCAGGGTGGGCTGGTTTCCTGGGGGCCAAAGCGCCGGGCATGGCCTCCCCATCGTCGTTTCTGCCGAAAAGCTCCTTCACCGATTCACCTCCTCTTTTCGGCAGATGGAGGCGTAGGAGCACCACTGGCAGTAAGGTCCGGGCACAGCGGGGTAGCGGGTGCCCGTGACATCGGTGAGGTCCAGGGCCACCCGGCCCAGCAGATCCCGGTATTGCTCCAGCCAGAGCAGCATCTTCCTGGCCGGGGCAGACCTGGAGCCGTCCTTGAGCAGCTGTTTTGGCGTTCCAAAACGGTCGCTACCGGAGAGCACGGGCACCCGGTAGTAAGCTATCTGTTCAATAGTAAGAAATCCTTCGGGCTCTTGCTCCAGGGCCAGGGCCGTCACGAAGAGTTGAGGGCGCAGCCCAGCGGCCAACTCGCTGTTGGGCGGTGGATTGCCCGTCTTGTAGTCCAGCACCGCCACTTTGTGCGGGTCGTCCACCATGCGGTCGATGCGGTCGAAGCGGGCTTTGAAGAGCAGTGACGGCGTGGCGGCGGGTCTCAGGCGCACCTGCTTCTCGAAGCGCCAGGGGCGAAAGCCCTCGTCCCAGCGGGCAACCTCGGCGTGGATGATGGGTAGCACCGACCCTTGCAGTTGCCGCTGCATGTCCAGTGAGGCCAGGTCTGTTGGGCGCTGGGCGCCAAGGGAGGCATCGAAAATCTGCGCCAGCAACTCTTCTGCCTGGCCAGCGGTGGCCAAGGTGAGGTCACCAACAAAGGGGCCGGGCAGGGCCTCGATGCCCTTGCGGTCGGAGTCATAGAAGGCCCGCAGGCCGTCGTGAACCAAGGTTCCCAGCTCTTGCGCCGTGAGCACCTCTTTAATCTCTTCGGGTGGCTGGAGGCCAAGCTCTCGTTTACAAAAGAACTGATAGGGGCAACGAAGATAGCTCTCAAGGTCCGTGGCCCAGATCTCCATGATGGCCGGCGTTACGTTCTGGACTACGGGCTCTGGGTAATCATCAAGGCGCAGACTGAGGAAATCTTGCGTTGAGCGTCTGGGCAGTGCCGTTGCGTAAGGGCGCACCTCAAGCCACTGCTCCTGGTTGATTCTCTGTGATGCCGCAAGACCAGCGATGCGTTCGATGAACCTGGAGCGAATCAGGGGGGTGCCCGCGCTGTATCGGGGGTACGAGAAGAAGCTGCTCACTGAGCTGGACCAGGCCTGCACAAAGTCCATGGCCGAGAGGGATTCCCAATATGAGGGTCCGGGCATGCCAAGAACCTGTCTAGCGTCGTTGGGCAGGAGGGGGTTGGACTGCTCGGCCTTGGGTACCTCGCCGTCAACCAGGCCGGCGTGCCAGTGGACGTCCCGGTGGAAGAAGCGTGCCTGACCCGGGTCCGTGATGAGCACGGCCATCTCACGGTTTCTTGGCTCGTGGATGCGCTCACCCGCCAGCGAGGCGTAGAAGAGGTCACGAAACTCGCCCCACTCAACCGACATCTCCTCCCCGGCCGTGGTCTGGGTGAATCCCCCCAGCCTGTTGAAGACCACAAGGTCGCCCTGGACCAGCTCGGAAGCCTGGAGCGAGTTGCCCAGGAGGCTGTCCAGGGCCAGCAGAGCCGCTTTGGCGTGCTCGGGGACGCTGCGGGGGGCGCTCATAGCCTCTACAAGGGGCCCCACCGCTTGCCCCAGCCGCTTGAGCGCCGTTCGAAGCAGGCCATAGTCTGCCTTCACAGCAGCATCCCCCGTCGCCGCTGCCTTAAGCCGCACTTCACGAGCCGACGAGGCCTCGGCCAGTCTATCCAGGCCCGATGTGATTCGCTGGTCGGGCACGATTTCCCGCTCCAACTGCCAGGCAAGCTCCCGAAGCGGAGCCTCCATGCCAAGGCGGCAGAGTGGGTTCGAGAAGAGCCCCGCTACCACCTGATAGGGGAACTGCAGTTGAATCAGCTCGTCGACCTGGCGAAGGAGCCCCAGCAGCGGAGCATGGGAGAGAGGTCTGCCATAGGTGCTGTCGAAGTCGACCCCCCACGCCGACAACAGGCTCTCCAACAGGCGGGCCCCCTGGGCGCCCGGGTAGGTCACCATGATGGTCTGGCCCGCCTCCAGGGTCTCTACCACGTGAAGGGCGATTCCCATGGCCTCGTGGAAGCCGTCTTCGAACTCCACAACCCTGTTGCGGGCCAGGTCCGGGGTCAGGTCGGGGGCCTCGCCCGTGACCAGGTGTCCCCGGCCGGGAAGTGGAAAGGCCGCACCAATGGCAGAGGGGGGCTCGACGGAATCCTCGTGCTCCAGCGCCGAGGTCGCCGACGCCAGGCGCCAGGCAGGATAGAAAGGATGGCGCTCAACTCCCGGAACGCTGGTCCTACCCGACGCCTGCATGGCCTTGGCCAACGCTGCATGGGTTCGCATGAGCAGCAGCTCTACGTTTGGCCGCCTTGCCAAGCTGGAAAGAAGTGCAAGCTCGCCTCGGGTTGCGTCCTGGAAGAGGCCTACCCAGACCCTTTCGTAGCAGGCCAGCCAACTGCCAAGCTCCGGCGCCTGGCTCACTTGGAGCAGCAAAGATTCGTCGCCCAGAACCGGGTCTTCAAGCCCTTGCGAGCGCAGCGATTCCACAAAGCGTGTCTGCAACTCCAGGCTTCGGCCCACGGCGTCGGAAAGCAGTTGCCTTATGGTCGCGGGCAACGGCTCATCGCCATCTTGCAACTGGTCGAGGTTTCCCACGATGCCATCGAAGCCCGGCGAGTACCTTGCGAGGTCGTCCAGCCCGCTGAGAAGAAAGGACGCAAGGCGCAAGGCAGAGACGTCGGAGCCCGTGGGGATAAGCCTCCGCAAGGGGACCGAGTGCAACATCTCGGCGAGACGAATGATGCGTTCTTCGTTGGAGACCGGGCGCAGCCGCATAGGCAGCGGCATCATCTCCGCAAACTGCTTGAGCCCGACGACTTTGGGCAGCACCAGGCCGGGAGCGCCACGCTCCCTGGCCATAGAGAGCCACAGGTGTCGAAGGCGACGTCCAACCCTTCCCGACGGCACAACCACAAGCGTCCGGGCCAGTGAAGGAACCCCCGTTCTCTCGCCCCAGACCAGCCTGGCAAGCAAAGAAACGGCGTCGTCCGAAGCACCATAGAAGTGGAACAAGCATCCCTCCCCAGCGTTGCGGTCAAGTCTGTGCCAAACGGGGCAATAGTCAAATGGGATGTTGGGGAAGAACCCCCAGTGGGGCGCGGCCCTCACCCGGCCCTCACCCGGCCCTGGCGGGCCGACCTCTCCCGGAGCGGGAGAGGTGATTTGTCACGCGGCCCCGATGCCTGCTTGGTGGGAAGCGCTGGGGAAGTTGACCTGATCATTAAAAGGCCGGACTATTAGCGGGTTTGGAGCGGTTTAGAGTGGCGGCTTGGGGCAGATGGGCCGCTTGGTGAATCGCTTGGTGAATCGAATTGATGCAGCGGCCGTGCAGGAGGTGTTAGATGACATATGCGCTCGTTCTCAGCGCCATTGTGGCAGCGTTTTCGGCCCCGGTTGGGGCGCCTAAAGGCGATAAGGGGGTGGCTTGGCATGTGACGGCTCTGCCCAGGACGGGGGCGGTGGAGGGGGATGCTCTGGTGGAGGCGGTGCTGGTGGAGGAAGAGCCGGGGGTGGAGCGGTACGTTCTGGGTTCACTTCGTCTGGAATTGCGAAATGGCAAGGCTCTCTTCTGGGGCGAAGACAGGCCGCTGGGGTTTATTGCCGGGGCCGTTGAGGCCGATGGCGGGTGGCACTTCGTGAGCAGTGACGGCTCCTTCATGTGGAGCAAAAGCTTCTTGGGGACGCTGACCAGGACGGGGCAGGTAGACCGGGTAGTTAGCGTTCCGGCTTCTTTGGGACGGGCCGTGGCCGTGGACATCGCTGGTGGGCTGTGGAGTGCCCCTGCGGGAAAGGGGCCGGCCCTGGTCTCTGCGCTCAAGGGCTACGAGGTGCTCGATGCTGCCTTTGCTTCTGCGGAGGTGGGAATGGCCGTGGTGGCGCCGGGGCGCCTGCTTTTCACCGGTGATGGCGGAGCAAGTTGGGCCGAGGTGGATCTTGATGACAATGTCGCCATGGGCGTGAGTCTGGAGAAGGACGGGCTCACCATCGATACCCTCGACGGACGCCTCACCCTTGACCAGGAGGGGCAGTTCGTGGAGGCCGGGCGGAAGGTCACGTTGGGCCCCGGGAAGATAGAGCGTGAGAAACTGGAACGGACCCTGTGGCGGAAGTTCCCCGAGCGACTTGCACACCTGCCCACCTTGGCCGATGGCACGATTGCCGACATTTCGGGGCGGACCCTGCTGCTGCGTGACCCCCGCACCGGCGCCGTTTCGAGCAAGGTTGACGACATGCTGCCTCAGGGCTCCAGCAGGGGGTGCCAGGCAATTCGGTTCCGTGGCGCCGTGGCGTTCTTGTGCCCCTCGGACGAGGCACCCCAAGCGTCGTTGTGGGTGACGTCGGACGGCAAGAAGGCCAAGCGCCTTGTGGACATCTACGGCGACGTTGAGACGGTGGTTGTATCGAGGGACGGGGCCAGCTTGGCATTCCGTGGGTTCAACGAGTGTCAGCAAGGGGCGACGGGAGCCAAAGCCGACCAGCTTTGCCTGCTGCTTGGCGACGAAGAGGAGGTCTCCGCTGCGGGGGTGAGCCTCGACAAGGCGTCGATTCTGGATATGTACGACTCCAAGGTGCTGCTCAAGCGCGATGGGCAGTTCCAGGTGGTGGACGGAGCCACGGGCGGGGCCACGAAGTTGGACTTTTCTGCCAAGGGTGGGGGTGGTGTGCCCGTGGGCGCCGGCCTTGCGTTTGACGGGACGCCCTACGTTGTGATAGAGCCCTCGTCTGGTGACGCCCTTGTTCTGGACCGCGTAGTGGTCTTTGACGGCCCTGGTGGCGCCGGCAGGGCGTTGCTGCTGCCTGCGGGAACTACGGCTTTCACGATGGTCACTGCCGGTAGGATTCTGGCCTTGGGCAGCGGGGCGGCGGACCTCTGGAGTTCAAACGACGGAGGTAAGAGTTGGAACGCCCTGGCGGTGCCGGTAAGCGGCGACGGGGCCATGGTTCCGGCGGGGTCGGGGGGCCTGAATGCTGCCTTGCCCCTCAGCAAGATGCTGCCTTTGGTTCGGCCCTACGTGGGATGCATTACTGCCGAGTTGTGCGTGGCCGAGATGGCGCAGAGCCGCTGGATAATCAGCGGTTCGCCGCTGCCCATGGCCGCCAAGGCCAAAGCGGCCCCGGGGGAGGCGCCGAAGGACGACTCGGATACGGTGCTGGCCGCTTCCACCCGCAAGGATGCCCTGAAGGGTCCGGCGAAGGGAGTTGCAGTGGTTTCCATGGGGGGAGCCTCGGCGGCGCTGAAGTGCGAGCCGGCAGATCCTGGTGAAGCAGCGGGGTGGGGGTTCGAACTGCCCGACGGTGAGTCGCAGGTGCCCTATCACGCAACCCCCTTCGGGCCCGTTGAGGCGGGCATGGAGTACACCGTGAACATCCAGGGCGAGCCACGATGGCGGGTGCTCTGGAACTTCGCCAGGAAGAAGCACAACTACAGCACCTCCTCCAAGGCGGTGGTGCCGCTGTGGGACGACTGGGTCAAGCCCAACGTTCAGCGGTGGCGGGACAGGGCGCCTGCGCAGTATCGGCTGTTGGGAGGCTCCGAGGGGGTTGTCTGGCTGGAACGCTGCTCACAGGGCAAGTGCAGGAGCATGGCCGTGCCGTCGGACGGAGCCCCGTCGTGGTTGCCCAGTTGGGAGGTGGTGGAGACGCCCCTCGAGTTGCAGGAAGTGGCCTTCGATGGGGATGGAACGGCATACGCTCATCTCTTGGGAAGCAACGCTTCGTGGGCCGGCAGGCTTCACCTGCTGCTGAGAATCGGCAAGGATGGTGCGGTGCAGCAGCGGCGTGGTGTGGTGCTGCCACACCAGTCGGCGGAGCGGGTCAATCTTGCCCAGGATGGGGGAATGTACGGGCTAATGTCTGGCTATTGGCAGGGGCCCGAGGAGGAGTTCGCCTTCTACTCTCTTGGAGGAGACTCGGATTACTCGGTGACCCTTGGAACGAACCTGGTTGCCGACTCGTGTCCGCCCAAATCCGAGGCGGGCCTGACTATGTGGGACAGCACCAGTGAACTCTCCATGCAGTTCAGACTCAAAGAGGTGGAGTTCCAGCGCCACGGCCGCCACACAATCCAGTGGGCCTGGTCCCAAGGGGGCTGGTGCATCGCCGGCGTGGATCTGGCGGTCTCGGGGGCAATGCCCGATACCCTGGCCGTGAACGGGCCCAAGCCCCACCTGGATTCGGCCCCGGATGCACCACGAAGGAAAGAGCGTGAGCCCACCTTCGACGTGGAGACCCGTCTCTTGGATGAAGATGGCAACGAGATTCAGGCCCCTGACGGAAGCGCCGGCGATGGCCAGGCCGATGAGCAGCCCGGGGACGGAGGCGACAGTGACCAACCCGGAGATGATGAGGAGTCCGGCGAGGATGACGAGGGTTGGGAAGACGAGGGATACGTTGAGGAAGAGGCTCCGGCCCCCGGGGGACGAAAAATCACCTTTGAGGACCCCGCAGCCAAGCCTGCTGCTACGGTGGAACTGGTGCTTGGCATGAGGCTTCACTTTGCATCGCTTCAGGGCCACTTCACGGGCCACGCAGTTGGTGGTATAGAGCCCCTTCAGTTGGTGTGCAAACCCTCTGCCAGGTAGCGTGGAGATGTCGGACCTGTTCAACAAACCGGAGAAGGGCGCCGAGGAGCCCCCGAAGAGACCCTTGGCGGACCGCATGCGTCCGGCCACCCTGGCCGACGTGGTGGGGCAGGATGATGTGGCCGGGCCCGGGGGGGTGCTCACGGAACTGCTGCGCAGCGGCCGCTTTCCGTCGGTGATCTTCTGGGGGCCGCCGGGGTGCGGGAAGACTACGCTGGCATTTCTGCTGTCGGTGGAGGTCAAGGCTCACTTCGTCCCCTTCTCTGCGGTGCTTGGGGGTGTTGCCGATGTGCGAAAGATTGTGCAGGAGGCCGAGGTAGCGCAGAAGCGTGAAGGTCGCCAGACCCTGCTCTTCGTGGACGAGATTCACCGCTTCAGCAAGTCGCAGCAGGATGCCTTTTTGCCCCACGTTGAGCGTGGGACAGTTATGCTGGTTGGCGCCACCACAGAGAATCCAAGCTTCTATGTCAATGCGGCGCTGCTCTCCAGAACCACGGTAATCCGGCTGGAGCGGCTGGAGCCTGCCCAAACCGAGGAGGTGCTGAGGCGTGCCCTCAGCCATCCCGATGGGCTCGGGGAGAAGGTTGCGGTTGAGGCCGATGCCATGGAGGCCTTGGCGCAGATGGCCGACGGAGACGCTCGCAGGGCGTTGAACCTTCTGGAGCAGGCCGCCTGGGTGGCAGAGCGCAGAAAGGAGCCAATCTCTATGGCCCTTCTGCTCAAGCTCTTCAAACGAGCGCCCCTGCGCCACGACAAGGCAGGCGACGACCACTTCGACGTGGTGTCGGCCTTCATTAAAAGCATGCGAGGCAGCGACCCCGACGCCGCCATATACTGGCTGGCAAGAATGCTCGAGGCCGGCGAGGACCCGCTCTACCTGGCCCGGAGGATGCTGATTTTTGCATCCGAGGATATCGGCAATGCGGATCCCAGAGCCTTGCAGGTGGCCATGACCGTGGTTGACGCTTTGCGTTTTCTTGGGCTTCCAGAAGGAAGGCTGGTGTTGGCCCAGGGAGTGACCTACCTCGCCACGGCGCCAAAGAGCAACGCCAGCTACGCCGCCGTGAACGAGGCCATGGCCGAGGTCTCGAAGCTTGGCTCTGCGCCGGTGCCCATGCACCTGAGGAACGCACCCACGAAGCTGATGAAGGAGATTGGGGCGGGAGACTATCTCTACCCCCACGACTACCCCGGCGGCTGCGTCCAGCAGCGCTACTTCCCCGACGGGGTGGAGCCCCGGAATTACTATCGCCCCAAATCGACCGGTTACGAAAAGCACATATCAGATCTAATCGCATGGCGTAAACGGGTATTAGCCGGCAAGGAAGAGGGGTGAAATCCGGTGGAGCGTGGGGCGGCGTAGGGCCGCTCAGAGCTACGCTAACGGGGGCCTGCTGGCGCAGGGGCAGCGGTTTCGCACCTTCGGGAACGCGACATGGTTGACACCGGGGTTATTGTTCTGCTACCTTCGCCACCGAGGTTGGAAGCTGATATCACTTGGTTGTGGGGTGATTCTATATGAGAACTAAATCACTGCCGATTGCCGTTTTTTTGGCTATTGTGATGTTTTCTGGTAGTGTTTATGCTGGTAAGTATGATCTTGAACTGGATAGATTGTGGGCCTCATATAGGGATTCCAGTGGCAAGCTGAGATGGAAGCAGATCAATCCTGACTTCTTTCCCGGGCTGATCGGCGATCTTGGGTCGACGGTTTCACCGAAGTTTCTGGGGCCGGCAGCGACACTTGGGTCTTTGGGGTTCCAGGTGGCGTTGGATTGGGGGCTGTCGAACATTCCGGAGAACGCCGAGCGTTGGCAGACGGTGATGTACGACAGCAGCAAGGGGATATCTGCGCAGGAGGGGGCGGACTCGTACCTGCAGACCATGACGTTGCACGTTCGCAAGGGGCTTCCCTTCTCGGCTGAGGTAGGTGGGACCTTCACGAGGTTGCTTGACAGCGATTTGTGGGGCGTGGGCGTTGAGCTGAAGGTAGCGCTCCTGGAGGGCTTCACGTATCTGCCCGAGTTGTCGCTGCGAGGGTCGGTTTCGACCTTCCTTGGCACCCGTGATTATGCTTTGCTGACGGCAGGGGCGGATGCGATTCTGTCGAAGAAGATTGGCATTGCGGGTCTATTCAAAGTAGCTCCATATGTCGGCTACAGTTTCTTGTATGTTCACGGCAGTTCTAACGTGGTTTTGACCTTCTGCGATGATCGTGACCCCAAAACCAACGGGCCGTGCACTGAGCTTCCGGAGCAGCAGGTGTTTGATGCTGCCAACGAGTTTAAGAATTTCTTCATAGTTGGTTTTCAGATAGTTGGGGCCGTGGCCAACGGCGGGTTTGAGGCGGCGGTGACGTCGGGGTTCCAGACTTACTCACTTCGTATCGGTGTTGAATTCTAGACATTTAGCAGGTCCGCGTTCGCCAAGGCTTCGGTCCGCCTTCGCCTAGGCTTCGGCGTGACATGCTGGCGTTAGCACAGGTTCGGCGACGTCGACGGCGACGTCAACGGCAAGGGCTACGGGAGGAGAGAGGGCAACGGTCCGCCTTCGCCAAGGCTTCGGCGTGACAGGCTGGCGTTAGCACGGGTTCGGCGACGTCGACGGCGACGTCAACGGCAAGGGCTACGGGAGGAGAGAGGGCAACGGTCACGGGAGTGAGAGGGCAATGGTTACGGGAGGGGAGAGGGCAACGGCCACGGTGAGGAGAGAGGCTTACTTCGCGTATTCTTCGGTCTTGGTTTGGCGGAGCACTGCTACTTTGATTCTGCCCGGGTAGGTTAGTTCGGTTTCTATTCGGTGGGCGATATCGCGGCAAAGGACAACCAGTTCGGCATCGGAGACGTGGTCGGGGTTGACCAGGACTCTGATTTCTCTGCCGGCCTGGAAGGCGTAGGCTTCTTGGACGCCCTTGAAAGACTTCGGAATGGCTTCCAGGTCGTCGAGGCGTTTGAGGTAGTTCTCAAGCAGCTCTCGGCGGGCGCCGGGGCGGGCACCGGAGATGGCGTCGGCGGAGATGACGATGTGGTCCAGTACGGTCTCGGGCTCTTCGTGGTGGGCACGGATAGAGTGGACGATGGGGGCCGATTCGCCGAACTTCTTGGCCATCTGAGCGCCGACGATGTGGTGGGGGCCTTCCTGGTCCTGGTCGACGACCTTGCCGATGTCGTGGAGCAGGCCGGCGCGGCGGGCGACCTTGACGTTTTCGCCAAGCTCTCCGGCCAGCAGTCCTGCCAGATAGGCCACTTCCATGGAGTGGGCCAGGACGTTCTGGCCGTAGCTGGTGCGGTACTTGAGGCGGCCGACCTGTTTTACCAGTTCGGCGTGCATGCCGTAGATACCCAGTTCCATGCAGGCTCTCTCGCCGGCCTGTTTGATGATGCCATCAACCTCGGCCTCGGTCTTCTTGACCACCTCTTCGATGCGAGAGGGGTGGATTCTGCCGTCGGCCAGCAGTCTCTCCAGGGAGAGCCTGGCCACTTCCCGGCGCACGCCGGAGAAGGCCGACACCACCACTGCTTCGGGGGTGTCGTCGATGATGAGGTCCACGCCGGTAGCGGCTTCGAAGGCTCTGATATTCCGGCCTTCCCTGCCGATAATGCGGCCTTTCATCTCTTCGCTGGGAATGGTGACCACGGAGACGACCCGCTCGGCGACGAACTCACCGGCGTAGCGGCTGACCACGGTGGAGAGGAGCTTCTTGGCCATTGTCTCGGCCTGGCTCTTGGTCTCTTCCTCGATGGCAATAATCTCACGGGCGGCCTCCAAACGGGCCTCTCCGATTACTTCTGCAACGATGGTGCGCTTGGCCTCATCGGCGCTCATGCCCGCATTCTTCTCCAAAACTTCACGGGCCTTGACCGCTGCCTTGGTTATCTCGGCTTCTGCCAGGGCGATGTCTTGTTCTTTCTGAGCCTGCTTCTTCTCTTTGGACTGGAGTTCCAGCTCTTTGGCCGTGAGCAGGTCGCTCTTTCGTTCGATGTTCTCGTCCTTCTTCAGGAGGCGCTGTTCGAACTTCTGAAGGTCCGTGCGTTGGCGGCGAGTTTCGGACTCATACTCGTGAGCCCGGGCCTCCATCTCTTTGGCCTCCTGCTGAGCCTCTTTCTTGATGGTCTCAGCCTTGGCCTCCGCCTCTCTGACGATGGTGTCGGCCCGCTCCCTGGCGTTGTCGATGCGGTTCTTGCTGTTGCGGCCAACCAGCCAGAAGGCTAGTGACGCCGCTGCGGCGCCTAGCAGCGCTGCGACGAAAATGAAGATGTAGATCCACATACCCCCTCCTTATGTAAACGGACCGCACCGCGAACGAAACCCGTTCGGGCAGTCCCAAGGAGGAGGAACTTTCCACGACAAGCACTCAAGGCGGCGCATGGGGCAAAAAATGCACGCCATGGGGTGACCCCCAAACTGCGCTGATTATTCCATTTAGCCCCTGGTGCTGCACCTCCCGTTGCTCGAGGCCCCGGGGGTTATCCGCCCCGGTATGCTCACGCCCATGAAATGGGCTGAAGAGTGGCATCGGTCCATGTCGTATATGTCATCCTCCACCCTGGAGGTCCGATCTTGACTGCGGAGCATAACCGTAACTTGAGAGTTTTTCCAGCAGAAATGACGACTTCGCTGCTACTTCTCGACGGAACGCGGCAAGCTGGGATCGCTCACGATCCAGCTCGTCCGCAATATTCAACAGCGTCAGAATTGCGCGCTGGACCTCGGGGATAGCACCGGTGGGATCGATCTCCTTGGCCCGCTCGGAAACCAAGGCGACCAGCGAGTCCATGTGCTCCTGGCTGTAGTCTGCCTCAAGCACCAGCCGACGACCCAGAAGCTCTACTACAACCTGTCCCATGTGCTCCCCCGTTGCCAGTGGAGCCCGAGTCTAGCCCGCCTAGAGATGCTTATCAATAGCCGACTTGAACTTCGCCTTGGGTCCGCCCCCCACCAGAGCGTCAACCCTGGCACCGTTCTTGTAGAACATGATGGTCGGAATGGATGTGATCCCGAGGCTGGACGGGGTGCGACGGTTGTTGTCCACGTTCATCTTCGCCACGATCACCTTGCCGGCGTACTCTTCCGCAAGCTGCTCCATGGTCGGTCCAAGCGCTACACATGGCCCGCACCAAGTGGCCCAGAAGTCCACCACAACCAGCTTGTCATTCTTCAGCACGACGCTGTCCCAGGTCTCATCCGTTACGTCCACAACATACTTTCCTGCCATATTATCCTCCCTGGCATGAGTGCCCTTCAGGCGCTGTCTCAGCAACAGGCTCGAAGATAGTCCAGTTGACACAGATTGCAAGCCCGGAGGATGCGAAAGGGAGCGGTTCCGTTGCCGGGGACCGGTACGTCCGCCGGGTGCATTTCGTGGCCGTAGTCCCGCCAAAGGCGGGTTGACAGCTTGCCCCGCCGAAGCCTTGGCGAAGGGGGGTCGCCGTCGCCGTCGCCGAACTGTCTACCAGCGTGACAGAGTCCATTTGCTCCCCGGTTTGGGATCCGCACCCGATGCGAAAGGGTGCGCAGAGTTCCAACGCAATTGGGCCGAGGGGAGCCTACACCACGGAGATCTCCAGGTGAGCCCTCAGCGCAGCGTATTGGGCCGAGACGGCGAACTTGATCAGGTCGTCGATTACCTCGTCACGGGAAGCCGTGGAGATCATCGCCGGAGCGCTGCGGGTCATGGCCGCGGCCACCTCGATGTCGTTGGCCATGAGCAGGCCGAATCGGGCGCTGCTCTTCTCCACCCCCACAAGCCACCGCTTGATGTTGAGCTCGCTCCCACGGCGTCGGATCTCCGCCAGGGACTCCCTCACACGGCCCAGCTCCACGGCAGGCACAACCTTCTGCATCTCCTTGCGAAGCTCGGCGTTGGCTTTGGGGTCGCCAGGCAGTTCAGGCAGCTCGGGTTGTACCAGCTTCAGGAGGTTGCCCACCAGAAGCTGCATGACCTGCCTGTCCAGAACGCCAACGGCCAGGTGGCCGGCGGTAAAGAGACTCATGGCCTTGCCCAGCTCGAAGCGGGCCTCCTTGCCACGCTTAGAGTCCAGCGCCTCTCTGCCAAGCAGCAGCACCGGCGGGTTGCTCCCCTCCTTCGTGACCCACCAGGTCGCCCCCTCCCTGATGAAGGTCTGAGGAGTGGAGATGCCCAGAATCTGCCCCATTACCTCAAGCAGGGTCCAGACCATGCCCGCCTCCTCCTTCTGGAGAAGATCCTTCTTGCTGTACCCAAGGTCTTTGGGCGAACGCAGGGAGAGCTTGTCGCCCATGCGGTCGAAGGCAACGCGGATAATCTGGGAGAGCTCCCAGTCCTCGTCAGGAGCCACCAAAGTGTTGCGCAGCATATCGGCATCCAGCGTCTTGGGCCTGATGCGCAGAGTTGGTGCAAGCAACTTGTCGTAGAAAGCCTTCTCTTTGGGTGTTATGTCTCCAAGCAACTGAAGCACGCCGGTTACACACCAGACCTCGTCGTACCGCTTCATACGTGAAAGCGTCTTACGCAGCAGGTGTATCAGCACAGTGTTCCTGGGCTGCCTCATGATGAGGCCACGATACTCCTCCAGTGCCTTGTCCAGTTCATCGTCGCCCTGGAGGTAGATTCCAGCCACAATCTCGCGGGTCTCCAGGTCGTCGGGGAAGAGCTCCAGAGATTTCTGCAACTGAGCCACGGCACCCTTTGTGTCCCCGAACTTCTCGATGAGAATCCTGCCGAGGTTCTTCCTGAGCTTCTGTGCCAGCTCGGGCTCCTGCTCCGGGTCTACCTTCTCGATGCAGAACTCGTACAGCTCCTTCTGGGCTTGCCAGTCCCCCGAGTCAACGTAGATGGTCTCCAGTGCCGTGAATGCCTCCCAGCGGCTCAGGTCCAAGGCCAGCACCCTCTTGAAGTGCTCCGCCGCTGCCCGCTTGTCCCCCGCATAGTCTGCATAGAGCAGTGCCTGGGTCAGCGCCAGTTGCGCCTTCTTTCCCACCTCGGTCTCCGCCTCTTCGGCTTCCCGAAGGATCGCCGCAGCGTCGTCGTAGCGTTCCAACCGAATCCAGACGTTGGCCAGGGCCAGCATCAGCCCACGGCTCTTGCCCGTAATATCCATGGCCTCCTGGAAGCACCCCGCCGCCAGTTCGGCCTCCTCGCCATCCTTGAGCAACTCGCCCAGCCGCAGCAGCAGGGGCAGTCGCTTCTCGGAACTTGGCTCTACCTGAAGCAGCGCCTTTACGTACTTCGCCTCAACTTCATACGCCTGGGTCTCATTGGCCAGGGCGATGAGCTTGGCCAGCACCTCCTTGTCGCTGGGGTTCTTGGCCAACTGAGCCAGCAGATAGCTTTGCGACTTGTCCAGCTGTCCCAGCTTCCGGTCCAAGTCGGCATCAATCTCCTCGAAGTGGCGTCGCTGGTCCGATGAGATGGCGTCGTCCTGAAGCACTTCAGCAACGGCGGCCTGCGCTTCCTCGACTTTGCCATCGAGATATAGCAGTTCCGCCAGGTGGCGGCGCGACTCAGATGCCTTGTAACCAATCTCGATGCAGGCGCGGAACGCATCAACTGCCCTGTTCCGGTCAAGCAGGTTTTCGTAAGTGAGGCCCGAGAGGAAGAGCGCCTCATGCTGCTCTTCGTTCTCAAGGAACACCTTCAACGTTTGCAAAGCCATGAGCAGCGGTGCTGCCTTATCGTACCTGTTCTCGATGGCATACAACGAGGCCAGGGCAAGGGTGGCCTGGGCATGCTTCGGGTCAAGCTCCAACACCTGCTCCAGTACTTCGATGGCGCGCACCCTGGCCTGCAGGCGCTTCCAGAGGAGCGTTGCCATGCGCAGTCCCAGGTCCACTTTGTCGCCATCGTCCGCCACAACGGCGAATCTGCGGTCGTAGAGCCTCGCTAACTCTTTGTACTCTTCGTGGCGCAGCAGCAGCTCTTCGTAGAACTTGAACGCCTCGTCACTCTCGGGCGATACCATCATGGCTTCGTCCAGATGGCGTCGGGCCACGGCCACCAGGCCCATATCCACTGCAGCAACTCTGGCCATCTTGAGCAGCCAGGGAAGCCGCTCTGCGCCCTTCAGTGGCCAGAGCCTCTCGTCCAACACTCGCACCAGGGCCTCGAAACGGCTGTTCTCCCTGGCGATGCCCTCCAGACGCTCCAGGGCCGGCGTATTGGACGGATCCTGGTTCAGCAACTGCCTCAAGGTCTCGATGGCGCCGTCGGGATTCTCCAGCTTGTCGGCGTAGACATCGGCCAGCTTTGACAGCATCTCCAGCTTCCGCGCCCCCTGGCTGGTCTTGGATGCGGCCGTGAGGGCGATGGAGAGGTCGGACCAGCGCTGGGCCGCCGTGAGCATCTCTACCAGACCGTCGTAAGTCTCCTGGCGCGTGGGTGCCAGCACCTGAAGCTGACGGTACAGCTCCAACGCCCCATCCACGTTTCCAAAAGCCTTCAGCTCTATGGCCACGGCACTGTCCAGCATGCGAATCTTTCGCTCTATGTCGCTCTCCATAGAGACCCAGTTCCGGTAGAGCCGACTCAAATCCTTCCATCGCTCCAGAGCAAGCAGGCTCTTTTCTAATGAATCTTGTGCGTTACGATCCTCGGGCATGCGCTCCAGTACCCGCTCCAGATAGGGTACCGCACGCTCAAACTCTCCACGGTCCGTCCAAGCCTGACCAAGGGCCAGCCGCAGCGGCAAGGCCTTCACCGGGTCGTCCTCGAGCTTCTCCTCTTGCTCCAGAAGCTCTGTGAGACGGGACCAGTCCTGGGTGGCCCGGCAAGCCTTGTTAAGTGCTTCTATGGTGTGCCTGCTCTTAACCAGAGGCAGTACGTCGAAAAGCGCGTCAACGATGAGCAGGCCCACTTCATGGTCCGCCAAGTGAGCCTCAACCAGGTCCGCAAGCTCCATGAAGAGCTCCACCTTGGCCATGTCCTCGGCAGTGCCAAGCTGGGCAAGAAGCGTCGTGCCCAAGTCGGGCCAATTCTCGCCCTTCCGCTGGATTGCAGCCAGGCCCTTGAGCATCCCCTCGTGGTTCGGCGCAACCTCCAGACCCGCTCGCAGCCAGGCAGCGGCCTTGGGGCCACCCTCCAACTGCTGGATGGCAAGCATGGCTATGCGGGAGCCGACGTAGTCTCGCTCCTCGCCCGTCCGCTCTGCCAACTCTCCAAGATAGAAGTTCAGCAACTCCTCCAGGGCGCCGGCCTCGATGGACCTCTTCTCCAACTCTCGACGCACAGCGGGGTCACGGCTGTTGTCCTTGAAGGCACGCATGAGCACCTGCATGCCTGCCATGGGTTCGCTGGCAAAAAGCTCCGCCAGCTTCCAGTAGATCTCCATGCGCGTGCCCGGGTTCTCTTCGCCCTCCAGCTGCAGCAACCGGAGCTGCACCAGGGCCTCTCTGTCTCCATGGTCCCGGTGCAGCCGCTCAAGGGCCTCCTGAAGCCCGCGGCGCCTGGGGTCGATGCGCATCACCTGCTCAAGCAGCTCCCTGCTGCCCGATACGTCCCCAAGAAACTCCAAGCGGGCCCGGGCGAGGGAGAGCATGGTGCTCGTGCGCTCGTTCTGCTCCTCCAGCTTGCCCAGCTTCGTCTCCAGAATTCTGATGTAGTCGTCGGTCCTGCCCTCACGCAGGTAGAGCCGCTCCAGGTACGAGAGCGCCGTCAGATTACCCGGATCTACCTTCAGCAGTGCTGCCCAGGTGTTAGCTGCTTCTTCTGTGTTGTAGATGTAAGAGCTTGTTATTACTCCCAGTTCCTGGTACGCCTCTACCAGATCGGCCCCGGCCAGCATCCCACTCGCAATGGTCGCCCGAAGGAGCTCAGAGAGGCTGTTGTATGAGAACATCTTTTTATATAAATCGCACAGCCGCTTGAACGCCTCGATGTCTTTGGGATCGATCTCTCGCAGCTTCTCATATACGGATATTGCGTTTTCGATGTCATCAAGATGGCGCTCGTACACAACGGCCAGTTGTCGAAGCAGTCCGGCCCTCTGCGTATCGTCCGTTGCCAGCTCAAGCCAGGTCTCAAGGGCCCGGGCAGCACCCTCATAGTCGCCAATCTCCTCCTTGAGCGAGAAGAGAAGCTCGACCCAGCGCTCCTGAGCCCCACTGACCTCCACCAGCCTCTCCAGGAAGTATGCGGCCCTGGTGCTGTCGCTCAACCGGTCGCTGAAGACGCGCACCAGCTTCTCTAGATAGGGCACCGAGTGGGCTGGTGTCTCGGCCTCGTTGGCAAGCTGGCTGAGCAGTTCGACCAGCCCCTCCCAGTTCGACTCGCTCTCAAAGCTGGCAACCAGAGAGTCCACGGCCCGCTGGTTGTCAGGAGAGAGGGTCAGAGCCTCACGATATAGGCCCGTGGCGCGCCCTCCCCAGCCCAGCTTCTCCTCGTAGTGGTCCGCCAGGCGCAGCATCCAGTGCACCTTCTCCTCCACGTCCCACACCGAGTCGATCCTGGTCTGCAGGAAGCGGGCTACTGCCTCGTGGTCCTGCTTGGCCTCCGCCGCAGCGATTTGCTTGTCGAGACTCTCCAGGTGACCGCAGTAGACATCCGCCAGGTGCCCCGAGAGCCGCTGGGCGTTCACCGTTGGGCTAACATCGAACTCGATGCCCATGAGCTCCAGCATACCCTCCACGGCATCGGCAAACTCCTCCGCTGAGGCGAAGCGCTCCTCGGGTCGCTGGGCCAGCGCCCGCTCCATGATCTCGTCGATCTCCTCGGGAAGCGGGAATACCAGCCTCGACGGGGGCACCAAATCGGTCTTTGAGGGCAGTTGCCCAGTAATCAGTTCGTAGAAGACCAGGGCGACAGAGTAGAGGTCGGCCTGTTCCGTTACCTGACCAGCCAACAGCGTCTCGGGTGCCGAGTACCTCAAGGACTGAATTCTCTCCAGGGGCCTGAACGTAGCGTTCTTGGAACTGGGCAGCTTCACAATGCCGAAGTCTGCCACTTTGGGCGTGCCCGCACCGTCGAAGAGGATGTTCCCAGGGTGCACCGCACCGTGGACGATACCCTTCCGATGGAGATGTTCAAGCCCCCGCAGCACCCCCAGCACCACCTGCCCGGCCTGTTTTGGAGCCGTGACCTCCTGCCGCTGCATTCGCTCCGCAAGACTGCCTCCAGGCACATAGTCCATGAGGACGTGATTCTCCTGGAGGTCCTTGCTGTATGATGCCTCATAAACCTTCACGATATTGTCATGGTCAACAGATGCTAGAAGATTGCCAACTTCGATGAAATAGCGGGTAAAAAATTCGTTACGTGAAAGATCGGGATACAGGATTTTAATAGCCTTTTCAACCTTGGATTCAAGATCAAATACACGGTACACGGCGCCGACGCCGCCACGTCCGATGAAGCCTACTGACTGGAAGCGACCCTCCAGGACGCTCTCGGCGGGTAGCAGCCGGCTGCGGAAGCGCAGGCGCTGGGCCGTGGTTGAGGAGGGCTGGAGCCCTTCAATCTTTCCCCCGCTATTGGCAGCGTAGGAGAACAGGCTGGTGGGCTGGCCGTCGATGCTGAGGGCCACAGAGGCCAGCTTGGCGCCGTTGGGACTGTCCATCCTCAGGGTCATCTCGTCCCGAAGGCTGGCGAACATGCAGACAGCGTCGGTTTCGTTGCGGGCGCAGCGTTTCACTTGCAGGAAGGGATCCAGAATCAGGGCTTTGGTGGCCTCGGCATTGACCAGCACCAGGCGATCCGATGGCACATCGCTGCCGAACTCCACCGAGAGGGTCAGCGGCTCCCGTTTGAATCCCATCCAGCGTGACATGAAGCCTTGTCGAGGTCCGTTGCCCCCGTTGGGGGTCATGCGGAACTGAACAAGGGGATACTCTTGGAGGAAGCTCAGGCCACCCAGCAGGTCAAGGAGCCCCGGCTCGATGTTTCGAAGGATCTCTTCTGCAGCTCCCGGCTCGGCCAGGGAGCGCTCCCCCTGGACGAACTCCGAGACCATAAGGGCCAGTTCCTGGATGAGATCGCCGGGTCCGCCCTTCTGCGACGAGAGCAGAGCGTCGACCAGCTCCGGCATGAAAGGATTGGACTTCTTGAGTTGCTTGGCCAGCTTCAGCGCCAGGTCTGCCCACCGCTCCGGCGTTGGGTAGC
This sequence comes from uncultured Myxococcales bacterium, assembly GCA_964593355.1. Lineage (GTDB taxonomy): Bacteria > Myxococcota_A > UBA9042 > CAIXZC01 > CAIXZC01 > CAYTWV01. Next base: position 9,993 of record CAZQHM010000018.1, on the reverse strand, counting down.
GAAGGGAAGCATCCAGTTCGAGGCCATTGGCATCCAAGCCTTCTTGTCCGAAGTGGTCGGCCAGGAGCACGTTACCGATATAACGCACTGTGGCATCCAGGGTGGCCAGCACCCCGGCCCCACGATCGGCCAGGGAGACTGCTGTCTGCCGATTTCTGAATGGGACCGCAATGGGGTGAGGATACTGATGTTCCAGCAGGTACTCGGGGAATCTGCCGCTCTCGTTCATCGTGGCACCTCTGTGTGGGCGAACGTTCGCGCTGCTGCGCGCACCATATTACAGCCGTGGTTCTTTACCCTGTCAAAAGAATCTGCTAAAACCCGGTGCCATGAGAGCGAGACGAAACACATACGCAGCACTTCTCCTGGTTGGGTTGGCCTTGGCCGCCTGCGGACCCTCGACAACCCAAGTGACGGCCATCAGGCCCGACTACACCTCCGAGGGGGCCGCCAAAGCCTTCGGAAGTCGGGCCTCCATAGCCAAAGAGCTTGAACCGGGCCCGCCCGTCGTGGTGAAAGAGACCGGAGTCAGTTACGCAGCGCTGTCTCAGGCAGCGGCGGAGGCGCCCGATGGTGCTACGCTGGTGCTGGGCAAGGGGCTCTACAGGGACTCGTTCCAGGTTGCGGGAAAAAGCCTGCGCATCGCTGGCCAGGGGCTGGGGCAAACCTTCGTTCTCTCCCAAGAGTCCGTGGGGTTCGTCTCACGCGGCCGCCTGGAACTCCTCGGTATTACAATGGTCTCCCTGAGCCTTAAGCAGGACGTAGCCGTCATGGGGGTAGCCGACGGTGCCCTCAACATGCAGGAGTGCCGTATCCTGGGTGGCACTGGGCCCGGTCTGCTCGTGGCCGGCGACTCCCAGGTCTACCTCCTGGCCAACACCCTGCTGGGCAACATGGCCGGAGGTATCCGCCTCCAGGGGGGACACCTCGACATGCGCCGAAATGTCCTGGTGAAGAATGCCCTGGCCGGCATTGTTCTGGCACCCTCAAGGCCCGGGGCCATCAAACGCATCACGCTGTGGCACGACATAGTCCTCGACAACTGGGCAGGCTATCGCTGTCAGTCCTTCGCGAAAAGCGGCATCGTACCCCTCTCCGGTGACGAAGTGGTCCGGGTCGAAGCATCTATCCTCAACTCGGGCGGCCTTGCAGAAGCCTTCCCCGAGACCGTCTCCGGCCGAATCAAGGTAGAAGGCTATAACTTCGTCTCAACGCCTCCCCTGCCCGTTGCCGACTTCTTCGCAAACTACGAAGCCCAGGACTTCCGCCCCAGGGCCCCGCTAAAGACCGATGAACTGGGTGTAGAACTGGGCGCATGGCCCTCCGACGAGGGGCTGGAGCGGGCCAAGTCTCTGCTCAACATCTCCTTCACCCAGGGCAAGCTCCGGGAAGCCCTCCTCCTCGCCTCTTTCCTGGATTACACCCAGCGTGAAACCGTGGCCCTCCGTATCCAGGAACAGGTCTCCGCATGGACCACCGAGTTCCTTCAGACCGGACGCCTTGGAACCCGCCTCGTCTCCGTGCTCAACCTCTCCCAGGTCGCCCCGGCACACTGGAAGATGGATGTCATCCTTCAAAGGTTCATGGAGGGCTTCGTCCAGCGCTATACCTTCGTGCTCCGCCCCCTCTCTTTCTTTGAAGAGAATCCCCCCGTCTCTCAAGCAGCATTTGAATTCTTGGGACAACACCTGGCTGCGTTCCCGAAGTTCCTAACCCTGGTGGGGGAGTCGCAGAACGCCTACGTCCTCAGCGGCAGAATCACCATACCCATTAAGTCAAAGAAGGCCGTGGTGCCTTTCAGACTGGAAGAGAAGAAAGAAAACCCTCATTACCCGAAGATTATTGATACAATCAAGCAGGTGCAGTCTCGTAAAGTAGAGAATGAGAAGAAGCGCCGGGAATTGGAAGACACTATCAATAGTCCGCATTTTCGTCAGAAAGTTGGCGAGAATTCCAAGCACATGGCCAATATGCGAAAACAGCTTGCCAAACTCGAGGAGGAGCTTGCGGGTGCCGATGAGACGCTGGCCTCTCTGGCAGTGGCCCTTGAACGGTCGCCCGAGACCTTCCACATTACCGTTCAAGGTAAGGAGCACCGCACTCAGGTGAGCGGGGAGTTTGCTGCTCAACTTGTGGCAGCGCCCATGGGAGACATCATTCTCGACACCACCCGCCCCCTGGATCTAGTTGACTCCAATATCGAGGCTCAGCCCCTTCCGCAGTTCTCTTACCAAGGGCAAACCGCCACGTCAGAGCAACTGAACGAGGCCAGAATGCTCGGCCAGGAGATAGGCCGCCTTCTCCTGGAGACCCTCATCTCTCAAGAGGCAGCAAACCTCAAGAAGCTGCTGTTCCGCTTTGATGAGGGCATTATCACCTCCGAAGAGGAAGACAAGCTCATTGAGCTTCTGCTGCTCAGCGCAGTGCTCATCAGGGACTCGGTGCAGGCGTCAGCAGAGTACAACGCCCTGGCCGGGCCGGACAGCAGGACCGATGTGCGCCTTGCCGTCACCTTCGACGAGAGCGCCGGTTCGGGCCCCGAGTCGCTGAGACTGGCCGTGAAGGGCGGCGACGCCGATGGCGTCGTGGCCAAAGCCAGATACCTTAAGTCTGTGTATGAACCCTATTGGCAATTGCAGAAAGCCATCGACCGCTTCCTCTCCGTCCGCTTCGGCCTGACCAGAGACGACCTGCTGAAGCTTCGAGCCAGAATGGACAAGTTCGGCGCCGCTGCCTCCACCGAGCTACAGTAATAGCACTGCCATTCTCCCGGTTCGCATCAAGACTCTGCGTCAGGCTGGCCCCGACACCTTGCCCGTACGGCACTCCAGAAACCGCTCCAGCCGAAGGTTGATAAGGTCGGGATACTCCACCAGAGCGTAGTGCGAGGCGTCTTCAATCATCAGAAGTTCTGCATTGGGGATTGCCTCGGCCATGCGCCTTGACTCGGCAGGGGGCGTGATTCTGTCGATGGTGCCCCCCACGATGAGCGTTGGGACGCTGATTGAAGGCAGTACGTGATTCGCATCGTGCTCTGCCATTTCGTAGACTATGTCTCTGTAATTGGCAAAGTCCAACTGAATATACTCGTGAGCCAGGTTCAAGAATGCCCGCTCGTCCACGTTGCTCGAGAGAAGTCGCATGGCCCGTGCTGCCCGAACAGCAACGCGGGACATGGTGAGAGGAGTGGCGTATATCTTCAGAACCGGATAGTAGAGAGCCACAAGGTCCATACCAAGCAACACGATGCGCTTGAGCCGCGGCGCCACAGCATCGATGAGCTTGGCCGGCACACCATTTATCAGGGCCAATGCGTCGCAACAGTTGGGTACCCTGCTGTAGACCTCCAGTGCAACCTGGACCCCCATGCTCCACCCTACAAAGACCGCACTGCTTACGCCGAAGTGCTCAAGCACCGTCTGAGCGTCTCTAGCGTGGGCGTCCATAGAGAAATTCTTGTAGGGTGGTGTTCCGGATTCGAACATGCCACGATAATCGAAACTGACAAAATGAAACTGGTTGCTAAGGTGCTTCACCGTAGATGACCAGGTGTCAACACTGCCGCCCAATCCATTAAACAGAAAAATAGTTGGAGCGTCCTTCACCCCACTCTCATACACCGCTATCTGCGTGCCGTCGAAGGACGTTATGAACTTGGGTTTGCCCATTGATGCCGACATTGGCCCCTCCCAACCTGGTTAGCTGCCAGCCAGAGTAGAACGATGTGACGCACCTTGTCAATTTGAACGCGCCCAAGGGAAAACCATGGGGGAGGGAAGGGGCAGTGGATCCTCCACCCATTGGTTCAGCGCCTCTCTTCGCCCGATGGCAGGGGGCCCCTCGAGATGGCGGCCGTGTCGATTCTTCTGGTTGGCAAACGAAGTATGTGTATAGTGACGACCACAGCAATGACAACAAGAAGTATCTTGGCCGGGGGGAAGTCGACGAAGAAGAGAGCCGAAGAAGATATACCTAACCATAGCATAATAATAGCGAAAACCTTTATCCTGAGCGGAACCCCCCGCCCTTCATGGTAATCTCGCACATAGATGCCAAGAATGCGATGATTAAGCAGCCATTGCGATGCCTTTGGGGAACTCCGGGCAAATAGCCATGCGGCGCCAACAAGAAATGGAGTTGTTGGAAGAACTGGAAGAAATATGCCCACTATGCCAAGAATCACGCAAAGGATTCCAGTGATAATGTAAACCGTGCGACGCACTGGGCCGAGAGTTCCTTGGGCGGGGCTCCTCATTCAACACTCTTTCATCGCTGGTGCGGTTTGGATGGCAGTGGTTAGTAGCGCCTGCCGCACCGGGCGCCCTTCGCACTTGATAACGGGCATGATCAAGGCTACTCTTTCGCAGTCTGTCAAGGGGAATACACCGAGCTGAGCACGGATGGAGATATCAATGGCAAAAAAGGTCCTGGTGTTGTGTGCTGTGCACGTGGCGTTTGCGATCTTCGCTTCTTCAGTCATGGCCCAGGAGGACGGCGGGTGTCTCCCCGACTGCTCGGGCAAAGAGTGCGGCGACGATGGCTGTGGCGGGGAATGCGGCACATGCGAGGAGGGCTTGGAGTGTAACGTGGCGGGGATTTGTGAGGCGCCATGCCAGCCCGACTGCTCCGGCAAAGAGTGTGGCGACGACGGCTGCGGTGGGGATTGTGGCACATGCGAGGAGGGCTTGGAGTGTACCGTGGCGGGGATTTGTGAGGCGCCCTGCCTCCCCGAGTGCATGGGCAAAGAGTGCGGCGACGACGGCTGCGGCGGAAGCTGCGGCACATGCGATGAAGGCCAGCAGTGCGCCGATTATCTCTGTGTTGACGTGTGCGTACCCGATTGCGAAGGCAAAGAGTGCGGTGACGATGGCTGCGGCGGGGACTGCGGGCAGTGCGATGAGGCGCTGGAGTGCTTTGACGGTCTGTGTGGCCCGACCCCCGGTGAGTGCGGCGATGGCTTCTGCCACTACGGCCTTGGAGAACAGTGCGAGAACTGCGCAGCGGACTGCGACTGTCCCACAAACTATGCGTGCCAGCCCGGTGGCGTTTGCGTAATTGAGCCCCTCTACGACCCAGGCTGCGCCGTCCATACCACCCCGGCCTGCGACCAGTGCCCCTGCGAAGCCTGTGTCTGCCAGCTTGACCCATACTGCTGCACCGTGAAGTGGGATGCTCGCTGCGTGGAAGAGTGCGTGGAATGTGGTACCCTCTGTGTTCCCCCTGGAATCTGCGGCAACATGGTTTGTGAGCCCGGCCACAACGAGGATTGTGACTCTTGCCCCGTGGACTGCGGCTGCATCGACGGCCTCATATGCGACGAGGGTGAGTGCGTTGAAGACCTGCCCGAAAGCAAAGGCTGCCAGATCAACTACTCGCCAGGGTGCGGAGGCTGCGACTGCGAGTCGTGCGTATGTAATATGGATTATTACTGCTGCATGTACTCATGGGATTCGTACTGCGTCCAGCTCTGCAAGGAGTGCGGAGGCAACTGCAAGGGCGGCTCCGGCGGTGCTCAGTGCGGGAACTGGTGGTGCCAACCCGAGTTGGGGGAGAATTGCGGTAATTGTTCTACGGATTGCTATTGTAATTATTTTGAGCAATGCATAGAAGAAGAGTGCGTCATAAACGGCACAAACGAAGGCTGTTGGGAAACCTATGAACCGGGATGCGATAACTGCGCATGCGAAGAGTGCGTCTGCTCAATATATCCATCCTGCTGCGAGAAGGGGTCCGACTACTACGGCGGCTGGGATTGGAACTGTGTCTACACCTGCCAGGAGCAGTGCGGCGGCTGCGGGCCTCCCCAGGTATGCGGTGATGAGAAGTGCGTCTCGGGCGAGAACTGCGCAACATGCCCCGAGGACTGCGCCTGCAAAGAGGACTCGGTTTGTTACCTCTCTTCGTGCTGCAAGCCTCAGTGCAACGGAAAGCAGTGCGGCCCCGACGGCTGCGGTGGCAGTTGCGGCACCTGTGAAGTGGGGGTGTGCGACTCGGGCAAGTGCGCCACAGGGCTGGGCTGCGACGAGCACCAGGGCCCCGGATGTCTCAACTGCGCCTGCCAGGCCTGTGTCTGCGAACTGGCCCCCAAGTGCTGCACCGACAACTGGGATGCTGCCTGTGTCTCCTACTGCGCACTCGATTGTGGCGGCTGTGAGAAGATCCCGTGGTGCGGCGACGGCATCTGCGCCCCGGCCCTTGGTGAGAACTGCGCCAGTTGTGCCGCTGACTGCGGCTGCACCGGATTCGAATACTGCAAGGCCAGTGTCTGCACCGTGGATTATTGCCGCCTCGAGCTTGGAGAAGCCGGCTGTTGTGCCGACGATAGCCTCTTCTTGTGTATCGATGGGGAAATTACCCAGGTCGACTGTGCGGCCAAAGGATGGATATGCGGCTGGTACGCAGGCAGCGAGACTCTGGGCTCCAGATACTACTGCGGTCCCGAGGGGCAGGTTGACCCCCTTGGCGATCCTTCGGGCGAGAATCCCCCAACCTGCCCGGGTTGCCTTCCCCAGTGTGGCGACTTGCAGTGCGGCTCCGACGGCTGCGGAGGTCTCTGCGGCCTCTGCCCAGCCGGCGAGGTATGCATCGATGGCTATTGTGAACCGTGTACGCCGGATTGCACTGACCTTGAATGCGGCCACGATGGTTGCGGCGGGAGCTGCGGGCTTTGCCCAGTTGGCGACATATGCGACGACGGGCAGTGCCTCACGGTGTGTATCCCCAACTGCACCGGGCGAAACTGTGGCCCCGACGGCTGTGGCGGCAGTTGCGGCGACTGCCTTGGAGGCATGGAGTGCCTCAACGGCAAGTGCACCGTGTGCGTTCCCAAGTGCGATGACAAGGAGTGCGGAAGCGACGGTTGCGGCGGGAGCTGCGGCTTCTGCTTCGGCGACCTGGTATGCGAAGAGGGTAAGTGCGTAATCAAGACCTGCAAGCCCCAGTGCGCCGGCGCTCAGTGCGGTGACGACGGTTGCGGCGGAAGCTGCGGCACCTGCGAGGCCGGCCTCGAGTGCAACCCGCAGAAGCAGTGCGTGGAACCCTGCGTCCCCGATTGCCTCGGCCGGTTCTGTGGCGATGATGGTTGCGGAGGAAGCTGCGGCGGTTGCTCCGAGGGGCTGACGTGCAAGAACGGGAAGTGCACAGGGCCCTGCACCCCCTACTGCGAAGGCAGGCAGTGTGGCGATGATGGCTGTGGCGGCCGGTGCGGCTCGTGCCCCGAGACAGCCTACTGCAATCCCAACGGTATATGCGTAGAGTATAACATCGACCTGACTCAGCAGGACACCTCCGACGCCGCCCCCCAGCCCGACACGGCCCCCGACGGTGACAAGACAGGCTTGCGGGGAGGTAGCTGCGCGGCCTCTGCTCAGAGTGCCAATGGCCCCACCGCCGGGCTGGCACTGCTATCTCTGCTCGGCCTCCTCATGCTGGCCCTGAGACGGCGGCCCAAAGACCTGCCCAGTGGATATGATAGGAGATAACATGCTACCTGTTGTAGTTCAGAAGTACGGCGGCTCGTCGGTGGCCGACATAGACCGCATCCAGCATGTGGCCCGCCACGTTGTGGAGACCGCTGCTCAAGGCTACAGCGTGGTGGTGGTGGTCTCGGCCATGGGCAAGACCACCGATGTGCTTATGCAGATGGCCAAAGAACTGGACTCCGAGCCCCCCCGGCGTGAGCTTGATATGTTGCTCAGCGTCGGCGAGCGCATCTCCATGGCCCTTCTCAGCATTGCGATCAACCGGCTGGGGCGTCAGGCAATATCGTTTACCGGCTCTCAGGTCGGCATAGTCACTACGGACAGCCACTCCAACGCACGCATCATCGAGGTCAGACCCTTCAGGATTCAGGATGAGCTGGAGCGGGGCAGGATTGTCATCGTTGCGGGCTACCAGGGCACCTCATACAAGCGCGAAATCACCACCCTGGGTCGGGGCGGGTCCGATACAACAGCCATTGCCCTCGCCGCAGCGCTGGAGGCCGAGCGGGTTGAGATTTACTCCGACGTGGAGGGGGTCTTCTCAGCCGACCCCAAGGTGGTTCCCGATGCCTACCGCATCGATGAGATCCCTATGGACGAGATGATGGCGCTCTCCAAGACAGGCGCCAAAGTCATGGCCGCAGACGCACTTGAGTATGCGTCGCGGCACGACATAGCAATATTCACCAGGAAGACCAGCGCCCCCTCCAGTCCCGGCACCATCATCAGGCGCAATGCGAAGACCGACGACCGTCGCTTCACCGCCGTGGCAGGAAAGAAGGACGTTGTCTTCGTGCAGTTCGTGGAGGGTAGGGGGACCTGCGGCGAAGAGCTGTTCGAGTGCCTCGATGCCGTGGGCGCCCAGGACATCATGCCGTTCATGTCTCACGTAAGCGTCACGGGATCGGTGGGGGCGTCGTTCCTCTATGCCCTGGAAAACTTCCACAACAGGGCCCGCTTCGAGGAGGAGATCCGAGGACGCTTCGGCGACGACGTCAGGGTCAGAACCGACATCGGCACCGTGACCCTGGTGGGGTCGGGCATCGCCGAGGATCCTGCTACCCACCAGCGCATTTCGGCCTTCCTCAAAGAGCATCGGGCAATCATCCACCAGGTCTTCTTCCAGCCTCTGGCCGTGACCATGCTTGTGGACGCAGCAGACGTGGATCACCTGGTCCGGGACGTCCACGAACTCTTCCTTAAGCCGAAGTCGGCTCATCAGCCCGCGGCATTTTAGGGGCTCAATGTCACTTTTTTCCTTCGCAGCGGGCCCAATTGTCGATATAGGCTGTGGCGGTAGGGTAATTAATCGCTCCACTGCCAGGCAACCTAACCCAGGGGGATATTATGGCTTCAGTGAACAAGGTTATCATTCTAGGGCATCTGGGGGCTGACCCCGACGTTCGTTACACTCAGTCGGGGCAGAAAGTGGTCTCCCTGCGAGTGGCCACCAGCGAAGTCTTCGGCGCCGGAGAGAGCAAAGAGGAGCGTACCGAGTGGCACCGAATCACCGTTTGGGGTAAGCAGGCCGAGCATTGCGGCAACTACCTCAAGAAGGGCAGGATGGTCTACATCGAGGGGAGACTGCAGACGAGATCCTACGACGACAAGGACGGCGTCAAGCGCTACAGCACCGACATCGTGGCCCAGTCCGTGAAGTTCATCGGAGCGTCGGACCGGTCCGAGGGCGGCGGCGCCCCAAGGCCCGAGCGCCAAGAGTCACCCTCCCGCCCCGCTGCCTCCGACGAACCCCAAACCCCCTTCGATGAGCCACGTGCCCCAGAAGACGACTTCCCCTTCTGAACGTAGTCATCTAGGTCGGCGGGCATCCCCGTATGCTGCGTCAGGCGTCGCATGACTTGCTCGACGTACAGGAGTACGCCTGCGCAGTCATTGGCGACCCCTTCCTGGCCTCCGGGGCGCCGGCCGCCCTATATGACCACGTTCTTGTGACGCTGTAGAAGCACAGAGAGCCACCAGATCGGCGGCAGATGCGAGGCGCTACCGAGCACTACCAACCTGGTCACCAGGGCGGTGCCAGATGCAAGGCGCGACCGAGCCGGCGACGGAGTAACGCAGCAGGTGGCCCGGGGTGGTGCTCAGGGAGTGCGCTGCCAATTACGACCCCTTCCCGGCCGGCAATGACCACGTTCTTGTGACGCCGTATCGCGAGGCTACAGTGTGCTTAATGGAGACGTACCACCGCATGGCCATCCGCATCCGAGCCAGATAAGGATTCCGCCAAGCCATCAGCAACACCTTCAACTTCTTCTGTAGCAGCAACATCCTTGGTGCCGGCAACCAATTCTTCTAAGACCCTCGCCTCGACCTCCTCGTCGGCAACCAGACATGGCATCTCTCTCGGATCGTCTCTTGACTTCGCTAACTCACAGCGTATCGTGGGTCTACAGATTCATTTCTTAAAGGAGGCCCCATGATTACCGGTATGACGAGAAAAGGGAACAGGGAACAGGGAACAGGGAACAGGGAACAGGGAACAGGGAACAGGGAA
>CAZQHM010000017.1:0-68607 GCA_964593355.1 uncultured Myxococcales bacterium | reverse complement strand
TTGGGACGCGGACGATTCGGACCTTTGGGACGCGGACGATTCGGACCTTTGGGACTGGGAGTCGTTGAGGGGGGCATTTGATCGCTTGACGTTGCGGCAGTCCGGAATACTTTTTTCACGGCCCGGTTAGTAGCCAGCGGTTGACTCGGGGGCGGCTGTGTGCGGTGGCCAGGCGCTCCCGGGTCGAGCGCAATGGGCTGATTTGTGGCAGCGTTGAGGTTGCACTGACAGTTTGGCATCATGGAGGATTGGATGCAGACCGATATCAGAGTAATGAACGAGTTGGTAAGAGCCGAGAGCCAGTTTGTGGATGGCCTTCTCTCCGAGGTGGGCAAGGTTGTGGTGGGACAGCAGCCTATGTTGGAGCGGATTCTTATCGGGATGCTGACTGGGGGCCACATACTTCTGGAGGGTGTGCCCGGGCTTGCCAAGACTCTGACGGTGAAGAGCATGGCGTCGGCCATCGAGGCGAAGTTTCAGCGGATTCAGTTCACCCCGGACCTCCTGCCCGCCGACATCATCGGGACCATGATCTACAATGCTCAGACGGGTCAGTTCACTTCCAGGAAGGGACCCATCTTCGCAAACCTCGTCCTCGCCGACGAAATCAACCGAGCCCCTGCCAAGGTCCAGAGTGCGCTTCTTGAGGCGATGCAGGAGAAGCAAGTGACAATCAGCGAGGCCACGCACCCCTTGCCTCCGTTGTTCCTGGTCATGGCAACCCAGAACCCCATCGAGCAGGAGGGCACCTACCCGCTGCCTGAGGCCCAGGTGGACCGATTCATGATGAAGGTTAAGGTGAGCTACCCCACTAAGGAGGAGGAGCTCATGATCATGAATCGGATGGCCGGCGCTGCGATTCCGGAGATCAAACCCGTGGTCACGCCGGAACAGATTACAAAGGCAACAGAGACAGTCAACCAGATTTACGTTGACGAAAAGATTAAGGGCTACATTGTTGATGTAGTTTTTGCTACCCGAGATCCTCAGAAGTACGGTCTCGAGAAGCTCAAGAGCCTCATCGCCTGGGGGGCCTCTCCCCGTGCGACGATCTACCTGTTGAATGCTGCCAGGGCGCACGCCTTTTTGCGCCATCGTGGGTACGTAATTCCTGAGGACATCAAGGCCATTGCCATGGATGTACTGCGGCACCGAGTGATTCTTACTTATGAAGCAGAAGCCGAGGAGTTGACGCCCGAGGATATCATCCGTCAGGTGTTCGATCAGATCGAGGTACCGTAATGCTGACGCGGGAGTTGTTGAGCCGGCTGCGGCGAATCGAGATCAAGACGACTCGATTGGCCAACGAGCAGATGGCGGGACAGTATCGGAGCGTCTTCAAGGGCCACGGTATCAACTTCGACGAGGTGCGCCCATATCAGGAGGGGGACGACATCCGGGTCATCGACTGGAACGTCTCTGCCAGGACAGGCGAACTCTTCGTGAAGGTCTTTGCTGAGGAGCGTGAGCTTACGGCCTTTCTGCTGTTGGACATGTCGGCCTCGTCGAAGTTCGGCTCTCGTGGTCGCAGCAGGCAGGAGTTGATAGCGGAGATTGCGGCGGTGCTGGCCTTCTCGGCCATTAGAAACAACGACCGTGTGGGGCTGATAATCTTCACGGACAAGGTTGAGCATTTCGTTCCTCCCAAGAAGGGCAAGACGCACGTGCTCAGGGTCATTCGGGACATCTTGAGTTTCGAGCCCAAGGGGCGTGGCGAGGCGTCGGCTGGATTGGTGGAGGGGCTCAAGTATCTGACCAAGATCACGAAGAAGACCAGTGTCTCGTTCCTTCTGAGCGACTTCTTCGTTGGCGAAGAGGATGTGGCCGGGGTTAAGCGTGCGCTCTCGATAGCAAGGCAGCGTCACGACATGATCCCGATTATGACTATAGACCCGCTGGACGAGCGGTTCCCGGACATTGGGCACGTGGCCGCAGAGGATCCCGAGACCGGAAACGTGATTTGGATCGACACATCATCCCGAGGGGTCCGGAGGCGATTCGAGCAGGAGGCCTTCGCTCAGCGAGCCAGGATGGAGGCTATGTTCAAGACGCTATCGCTGGACTACCTGAAAGTCTGGACGGACCGTGACGACTACATTCCGCAATTCAACCTGCTGTTTCAGCGCAGGGCCAAGAGGTTCTAGATGGGCAGGTCAGGAACAGCTCTCTTGGTGGTAGTAATGCTTCTGGCTGCGGGCCGCCTCGGCGCCCAGGAGGCGAAGCCCAAGGTAGAGGCCGGCGATCCTGGTCCGGCGCTAGTCGCCGAGGCGTGGGTAGAGGTGAGCGGCGAGACGCCGGTGCTGGGCGACGAGGTTGAGTACCACGTCAAGGTTGAGGCCCCGGCGGGTGCGCAGCTTGATGTGCCCGGGGATATGAAGCTTGGGGATGGAGCCTGGATCATCCGGGAGCGTGTATCGATTCTTCGTAAGCCGCTGGAGTCTGGCAAAGAGGAGTTGAAGCTGGTGGTGCCGTTTCGGCTGGTGCGAGTGGGCCGGGTGAAGATTCCGGCACAGGAGTTCGCCCTTCTGCTGCCGGACGGCTCAAGGCAGAGTATCAGCGTGGGAGTGGTACGGTTGCGCACCGGGACGCTCTTTCCCAACGAGAACTCGCCCGAGCCGGGGCAGGCCGAGGCGCCGGTGCCCGTGAAAGAGACCAACTGGTTGTTGATCTGGGCGCTGGTGGTGCTTGGCGTGGTTGGTGCCACGGTGCTGCTGACGTTGTCTCTTCGGCGCAAGTTTGCCAAGCTCGTCGTGAAGCCTGCGCCGCCCCCGAGACCTGCTCACGAGGTGGCATTTGAGCGTCTTGAGAAGTTGGCTGGCGAGGCGTGGCCCAACAAGGGCGAATATATGACTTTTTATGTCGATATATCTGAAATACTTAGGGAGTACATAGGTTCAAGATGGCGCTTTGATTCATTAGATAGAACGACCACCGAGCTAATGAATTTAATGCGCCACAAAGAACTAAAAAACTACGATTTTGAGCGCTTGCAATACATGCTTGACGACTTCGACCTGGTGAAGTTCGCCAAGGTTGTTCCCACATTGGAGCAGACCGATGGTGATTTCGCCAGAGTTCGGAAGTTCGTGGAGACCACCATGGAGAGTGCGGCGCCGGTGGTGGAGGCGGGCAAATGATCTTCGCCAACCCATGGATGTTTCTGCTGCTTGCTCTGATTCCTGCTGTTCTGGGATGGCGGTATCTGAGGGACCGCAGGCATGGTTTCTCTACGACCTTGACCTTCGCCAATCATGCGGCTTTGCGACGGGTGGGCCGCACCTGGAAGAGCAGGCTGTCCTGGTTGCCGGACCTGCTGCGTGGTGCCGGGCTTGCCCTGTTGGTAGTGGCACTTGCCAGGCCTCAGACCGAGGATGTGGAGGTGCTGCTGGGTAAGGGTCTGGACATCATGATCTGTCTGGACATGTCGGGGTCCATGAACGATATCGACCGCACCGACGATGAAGTAGCGGCGTTTCAGGTTGATAGCAAGGAGCCTCCGAACCGTTTTCAGGTAGCGGTGGAGACTCTCAAGGAGTTCGTGAAGTCGAGGCAGGGCGACCGCATCGGCATGGTGATATTCTCCAGCGAGGCCTACCTGAAGTTTCCGCTGACTCTGGATTACAAGACGGTGTTCAACCAGCTGGACGGCCTGGTTCTTGACACCTTGGAGCGCGATCCCGGCAAGCCCGGCTGCATTAACGGATGCACCATCACCGGCGAACGTACTGCTATAGGCGATGCCTTGGCCAAGGCGTTCAAGCGGTTGGAGAAGAGTGACGGCAAGGGGAAGGTCATCGTGCTCATCACCGATGGCAACGACAACGCCAGCAAGTTGAAGCCCGTAGATGTGGCCCGCTATCTCGGGGAGCAGCCCGAGGGTATGCGACCACGGCTCTACACATTTATGGTGGGTTCTGGTGAGGATACGAAGCGGCCGGCCATCATGAACGGGAGGATGGTGAAGCTGGGCGGGCTGATGCAGTACGTTGCCAACAACGAACCTATCGATGAAGCCAAGCTCAAGGAGATCTCCGAGGCGGCCAAGGGTGTCTTCCACGCCACGTACGATGAGGAGGAGTTCAAGAAGGCCTTTGAGTCTCTGGAGCGGAGCGAGCGCGCCGAGAGGAAGCTGGCCAGACACAAGGAGATGTTCATGCCCTTCCTGCTTCTGGCCGCCGGTCTTCTTCTGCTGGAGCTGGTATTGCGCAATACGCTCTTCAGGAGGATGCCATGAACACCCAGGAACTGGTCTTCCTCTATGGTGGATATTGGTATTTGCTTGTTATTGGACTTCTGTTTGTCATAGGCTTGGTGCTGTGGCTGGTTTTCTGGAGGGCCGGGGCACTGAAGCGGCTGGGAGATCCGGAGCTGGTGGCTCGGCTTACGGCGTCGGTGTCGCCCTGGCGAAGGACGGTTAAGGCGGTGATTCTTGTGGCAGGGCTCTTCTTGCTTGGTGGGGCTCTCTTGCGGCCGCAGTTCGGCTCCGAGGAGGCGGAGTTACAGGGGCGGGGAATTGATCTTGCCGTGGTGTTGGACATTTCGAATTCGATGCTGGTACCCGACGTTGCTCCGGACCGTTTGACCGGTGCCGTGATGGAGTTGAACGACCTGTTGAGCCTTCTTGAGGGGGGGCGTGTCTCGTTGGTGCCTTTTGCGGGGATGGCCTACACCCAGACCCCGCTCACGTCGGACTTCGACGCCGTGCGCAGCTACCTGCAGTCTTTGAATCCCATGGACATTCCGGTGCCGGGGACGGCCATTGGGCGGGCTCTGGATGTGGCTCTGTCGACGCTCATCGGGGCAAGGCAGGCTGAAGGCTCCAAGGAGGATGGCAAGGCCAACAAGGAGTCCATGCTCGAGGAGATTGTGGAGGAGGTTGCCTCGTTCCAGGGTGCCAAGTACAAGGCGATTCTGCTCATCACCGACGGTGAGGACCATGGCAGCAAGCCGCTGGAGATTGCCCGTGAGGCAGCGGATAAGGGGATAAGGATATTTACGGTGGGAGTGGGATCGCCGCAGGGAGACATGGTGCCGAAGATAGATGAGAGCGGGGAAGAGACGGGGTCGAAACTGGCGGACCCGGACACTGGGACGCTGGTTATTTCGCATCTCAACGAGTCCCTTCTCAAGGAGATAGCCAGCACAACGGATGCTAAGTACTTTCACTACACGGGTCAGCCCATTGCGGGGACTATCTACAAAGAAATCGAGGGGTTAGAGAAGCGGGAGTACGAGGCAACCAGGGTTGACCTTCGGACGGACCGATACCTCTGGCTGGCGCTTCCGGCGCTGCTGTTGCTGGCATTGGAGTGGGCCATGTCGGAGCGGAGGAGGCGGAGATGAGCCACAAGATTGGAGCCATTGGGGCTTTGTTAGCGCTTCTGGTGGCATGTGACCCCTTCGAGACCACCAACGGTCAGGTGGACAAGGGTGTCGAGGCCATGCAGGAGGGCAATGCCGAAGAGGCCGCACTGCATTTTGAGCAGGCCCGGGAGGAACTGCCTGAGAGCGGGGAGCTGCATTACAACGTTGGGACGGCCTATCTGGCGGCAGAGCAGTACGAGAAGGCGGAGGAGGCGCTGGCACGCAGTGTTCCGCTGGCCGCTGGGCCGCTCAAGGCTCAGGCGCTGGCCAATCTGGGGCTGGCCCGCTTCAAGCTGGCTATGGCTTCGCAGGAGGAGGAGAAGCGCAAGGAGCTGCTGACTGGTGCCATGAGTGCATTGCAAGAGTCGGTGATTCTGGACCCGGCCGCTGAGGCGCCAAAAAAGAACCTCGAGCTTGTGCTGCTGCAGCTCTACCCGCCTTGCGATAAGCGTGAAGACGAGATGGAGTCCAACAACAGCGCCGCTGAAGCCAAAGAGATGAGTGAAACGGTGGCCAAACAGTTGCTGCTCTGTCCGGGCAACCCCGACTATTTCGGTCACGAGTTGAAAAAGGGTGACAGGGTAACGCTGAAGGTTTCGACCACGGCGCAGCCTGATGTTGGGGCACCACCGGTGCTGGTACAGGATTCCGAGGGCCGAACGGTGGTTTCGGAGAACGTTCTGGCCTCGTCGCGGGAGTTGAAGTTCGTTGCCGAGGGAGATGGTCGATATCTCTTCTCCCTCTCATCTCAGGACGAAGAGGAGCGGCCCTACCAGCTGGAGTTTGCGGTTCTGCCTGATTGCGCATCCATGCCTGATCCCTTCGAGCCCAACAACAGCAGGGCTCAGGCCAAGCCAGTGGAGCAGGGTACGGCGCAGCACCGGGTTTGCCCGGGCGACGAGGACTACTTCGTGCAGCCTTTGAAGCGGGGAGAGAGCATCTGGCTGCAAGCGCAGGCACAGATGGTTCAAGGAGAGCTCTCCGTTGAGATTCTCGACTCGGCCGGGAACATCGTGAGCAAGGCGGCCAGGGCCGGCGGCGAGCAGTCGGGCACCGAGGCCCAAGGGGCGGAGAACCAGCTTCAGTACTGGGCAGTGTTCCTGGACTCTCGGGAGGAGGCCGACTACTTCGTGCGCATTGCCGGCGCCTCTCCCGAGGCCGAGGGGGCTGTGACGCTTGCCATCATGGTGCGTCCCTCGTGTCCCGAGGGGGACGACGAGTTGGAGGAGAACGACAGCGTGGAGGATGCCTCTGACCTGGCGACAAAAGCAGCAGAGCAGGCGGCCAAGGCAGGCGCGGCAGCGGGCGGCGCCGCTCCTGGAGGCCAGGCGCCGGGACAGATGGCGGTGCAGGCACCCACGGGCCAGCCTGGCCAGGGAGGGGGCACGGGTGAAGCCCCCATTGAGATGTTCCTTCGACGCTGCGAGATGGACGACGACTGGTTCTGGCTGGTTGTGAAGCCCGATGCTCCTCAACAGGTGCAGATAGCCTTCCAGCACGACAAGGGCGACCTTGCCTTGCAGGTCTTCGAGGATGGCCAGGATGAGCCGCTTTTGGAGAGCAACCAGAGCAGTGGGGCGCAGAATGGCGAGGGGGTGGTTCTGGCCCCGGCGGAAGAGACGAAGTACCTGATCAAGGTAACCGGGGGTGCTGACCAGTCGAACTTCTATAAGCTCACGGTCTCTCCACCACAAAACAATGACCAGAACGGACAGAATAACGAGGAAAACGAAGACGACAAGGAACAGCAGGACAAAGAGAAGAAAGACCAAGAGGAGCAAAAACAAGAGGAGAAGAAACCAATAGAGCAGGCCATGGACCAGCTTGACAAGGAGAAGAGGCCGAACATCGAGGCTCAAAAGGAGATGCGCGAGAACATGCCCACAGCCACGGGGAAGCCATGGTAGGGCTATTCAGCGAAAGGGGCTCGGGAACCCAACGTGGCCATTCACCCCGGGCATGGGGCCCGGCTGAGCGGGCATGTTGCCGGTTGGGTTGACCAGGAGATTGGGCCAGGTGGGTACTGGCCAAAGAGCGGGGGCTCTGTTATATTCCGTCGCCCGTTCGGGGGTGATGGCGAAGTAGCGGGAGAAGGGATGGCAATTGCTGCAGGAAGGCATAACGAGGTTTTTGCGCACCGAGAGGGTAAGCTCCCATCGTCTGCCGCATGGTCGCCGCAGCGGAGTCTCTGCACCTCCTGGTCAACCTCGTCTGGCAGTGCCTCCATGGGTATCTGTCTGGCTGGTGCAATCGCGCTGGCGCTGGTTCTGGTGGGGGTTGTGGGCGATGTGTGGGCGCAGCGTGGGCGGATGTTGCAGGTAGAAGTAGAGCCACAGGAGCTGACCCTGGACGAGACGGCCAGCGTTAAGGTTGTGGTACAGGCCAGGCATGTTCACCTGCGGGTTCCTTCAAGCGAAGACTTTGAGTTGGCTTCCACAACAGATATGTTTGGACAGCCAGTGTTTTGCATGAATATGGGCTATAATGTCATTTCAGGCCCATGCATATATACATTTCAATTAACACCGCTAAAAGAAGGCACACTGACAATTCCGCCCTTCACGCTTGTGGGGGACGAGATGACAAGGGCACGAGGGCAGCAGGTTGAGGCCTCTGAGCCCGTGGAGATCAGGGTTGCCAAGGGCAGCGGAAAACCAAGGCAGAAGAAGTCGGTTCGTCAGCCACGCAACCAGGGTCGTAGCAGGGCGATGGCTCCGCAGAGGGGCCAGGCCGAGGAGGAGCTCAAGGTTCCGAGCCCGGACGATTCGCCTTTGACGATGCTTGAGGCTGAGCAGCTGGAGCGATTCCAAAAGTATGATGTTTTTCTGCTTCCACGATTTGCAAAACAGAACATATTCGTTAATGAGCCATTTCGTGTGGATTTTTTCATATACATTGCCAATAACGCACAAGTTTCGCAGCTTCAGGACCTGCGTTTGCCGGAGTTGGATGGTTTCCGGAAGGAGGAGGTGGACGTAGGGCGGTTGACGCCGCAGCCAGTGGAGATTGGGGAGCGTGGCTACGAGCGCTATCTTCTGGCAAGGTATGTGCTTATTCCATTGAAAGCTGGTTCAAATATAATCAAGGCTGCCGAGGCAACTTTGCTTATCAATTCAACGCAGTTTCAACAGTTTGGAAGCGGATTTTCAATACAGATTTCCGGTGGAACGAAGCCAATGAGCGTATTTGGGCCTTCATTGAAGGTTGAGATAAAGGAGGCCCCGGCGGGTGCGCCTGAGGGGTATGCTTCGGGGAACGTGGGTCGTTTTCGTCTGGTTCCCGGTCCCACGCCACCGGTTCAGCCGGCGGGCAGTTGGAACATGTTGCGGTTCGACATCGAGGGAGAGGGCAACTTGTACAGCGTCACGCCTCCTGCCCTTCCCCCCATCCCAGACCTGGAGACTCGAGAGGCGCACATTGACCGCTCCGCGGTTAAGGCCACGGCTTCGGGGCTGCAGGGTAAGGTGACTGTGCAGATACCTTTCCGCGTGAATCGTGGCGGCACGTGGACGCTGCCTATTCCGGCGCTGGTCTATCTTGACCCCGAGACGGGGGGATACGTGACTGCGGGCATGGAGCCTCTGGTGGTTGAGGCGGGAGCGGGGGAGAATGGTGTAGCGCAGTCGGCGGGCGGGCCTGTTGGTCAGATTCGCGGGTTGATACGAGAGGGCGGAGAGGTTAGAGGAGAGTGGGTGCTGCCGCGGGGCTACGCCACGGGGGGTCTGCTTGGGCTTTTGGGGGTATTCCTGGCGGCCCTTGGGGTGAGGTCCGGGTGGCGGGCGGTGAGCCAGCTTGATCCGGAGCGGAGGCGTTGTGCCAGGCTTATGAAGCAGTCGGCGGTGGAGTTAGCTGAGGCCCGGGCCCAGGCATTGAATGGTGATACGAAGGCCTGTTTTGCGGCTTTGGGGCGTTCCATTCCACTCTATCTGGAGGGCCGGTTCCGGTTTTCGGCGGGTAGCAAGACGATGGATGGGTTAGAGGAGGCACTGGTTGAGAGCGGTGTTTCCAAGGAGTTGGCTGGGCAGCTTCGGCAGGAGATGGAGAGTGCGGATTTTGGTCGTTTTGCCCCTTCAGCAGTGCAGGGAGAGGATTGTTTGAGGGCGGTGGAGAGGACAGAGGAGTTGCTTGGGCGACTGCGCCGGGTCAAGCCAAGGAGCAGAGCATGAAGCTGGCCGTGGCAAGAGTGTTGGCTTTGGGTCTATGGATGGTGGTCTCTTGGTGGACAGCGGGGGTGTGCGAGGCACAAGAGTTGGACTCAAGGATTCAGCAGGCGTCGGAGGCCTTTGACGCGGGGCAGTATGAGCGCTCGGTGGGCCTCTTCAATGAGGTGCTTTTGAACAGCCCCGACCCCAATCCACTGGCGCTGTACAACCTTGGTGTTCTGGCGTTCAAGCTGGAGCGTCACGGTGCTGCAATATACTACTTCCGGCGTGCCCTGGGGCATGGCACCGGGGAGGTTGCAGCGGGGGCGGAGTATAACCTGGAGGTTACGAGGCAGGCGCTGCTGGAGAAGCACAAGAGCCGTATCGAGAAGGGTGTCGTGAGCTACGAGACAGGCCACGGCCCTCTCTACGCCATCTTCTCCCTGGTACCTCGGGGGCTTGCTGCCTCGCTGCTGGTGCTCTCAGCGCTGGTGGCCTTTTTCGGCTTGATGGGTTGGACCTTCCTTCAGAGGGGTGGGGTTCGATCTTTGGCCCGCTCTTTCTTTCTTGCGGCGGTGCTTCCCCTGGTGGTCTCGGGCGTTGCTTTCTACGGGCGTTGCTGGGTCGATGAGAGTTGGCAGCTTGGCGTCGTGGTTTCGGTCGATGCCCAGTTGGTCGAGTCGCCCACGGAAGGGGCGACGGGCACGGCTCTGGCCGAAGGGCTGGAGGTGAGGCTGCTGGATGCAAGCGACCCCAGCTTCGTGAAGATCGAGGTTTCACGGGATAAGACCGGCTACGTAAGGGCCGTTGACGTGTGGCCTCTTGACCAGCCGCGGGCCCTCAGATAAAGAGAGCATTCTGATGATGCAACTCTCCGCCTGGGAAATGGTGGTCGGGGAGAGGCAAGCGCCACTTCACAGAGGTATCCATTGCGATTAGCGGGCTGGTTCGGAAGAAGGGGAAGTGTCGCAGCGTATCCTCTGCTGGGCATGGCCACGGGGTTTCTGTGCCACATCCTCTTCCTGCTCTTCAGCTTCCTGCAGTATGGCGGCGTGGAGTACATGGGCGTCAAGGACGATGACGTGGCAGGAATCGTGGCCTCCAAGTTCGAAGAGACCATCGTCCTGCTCTTCTTGAAGCTGGCGGGAATGCAGCTTCTGGCCGGTCTGGTCGTTGGGCTGCTTGTGGCGGGCTGGTGGGGGCTCTACGCCGGATGGCGTCGCCGCACGTACAGCAGAGGCGCCCTGCTCTGGCGATTCGCTGCTTCGGTAGCAGGGGTGCACCTTTTTGTCTTGTGGCACGCCATGACCCTCTATCCTCAGGCATTTCAGGAGGCCTTCTATTACTCCAACTGGTTCCTGAAATCCATACAAGTTGTGGCAAGTGATTTTCTGCCGCTTTGGTTCTATAAATTCTTGCTTAGCATCTCCATCTTGTCCTATTTTGCAATGGGGTATCTATGGGCATCACGTCTTCCCGAGAGCCGGGGCATAAGCCTGAAGCGGGTGCGGTTGGCATTTGGGGCGACGGCTCCGCTGCTTATTGCCATGGTGATGGTGGTCTGGGGGGGCGTTCCCGATTCTTGGCGGTATGACATACCGGAGCCGGGCAAAAAGCCCAATGTGATCCTGCTTGTAGCCGACTCATTGAGGCCGGACTACATGGAGCAGAGCCAGGGCGGCGGGTTTTCGTCGCTGCTGGAGGAGTCGGTAGTATTTGAGGATACGTGGTCGGTATTTCCCAGGACATTTCCTTCGTGGGTGAGCATGTTGACGGGGCAGAGTCCGGCGAAGCACGGCATTCGGCACATGTTTCCGCAGCCCGAGAAGTTGGCAAAGCACTACCGTTCCGTAGCGGATGTATTGCGTGACGAGGGGTACGAGAGTGCCATCTTCAGCGATTTTGCCGGGGACATTTTCGGCCGAGTGGACCTTGGGTTCGACCATGTAGACGTGCCGACCTTTTCGTTGCGGTCCAATGTGAGGCTTGGTGTGGTGAAGATGCAGGTGCACCTGCTTCCCTACCTATTTGCACTGGGCACTGCCAGCAATATTCCGGAGTTGCAGGCGTACGAGCGCACGGCGGACCCACGGTGGCTGACCAAGCGTTTTCTAACATGGCTGGACAGCAGGGAATCCGACAAGCCCTTCTTGGCGGTCATCTTTTTCAGCACAACACACTTCCCCTATGCAGCGCCCTACCCATGGTACCGCACGGTGCTTTCGGAGGAGTACGGCGGCCCGCACAAGTACTGCAAGGTGGGTCTCGGGCTCTCCAGCTACACTCCTGAGGACGAGGTGCGTGTGCGCTCCATCTTCGCTGGAACTGTGCGAGCGGTGGATGACGAGGTAGCCAGGCTGAAGGCTCTGTTGCAGCGCAACGGCTTCTGGGATTCGACCATTGTGGTGGTAACGGCAGACCACGGTGAGAGCCTTTATGAACATGGGCGAGGGAACGGCCACGGTGACACTCTTGATGGCAGCGAGAGTCTGAAGGTTCCGCTGCTGTTTCGGGTCCCCGGGGTTGAGTCTGCGAGGGTGAGCGGTCACGCCTCAAACATGGATTTAGCGCCGACGCTGCTGGGGTTCTTGGGCGTGGAGGTTCCTGAGTGGATGGAGGGGGTGAATCTAGCGGCGGAGGAGGGGCACAAGCCACCGGCTGATCGCGCCATCTTCTCTGAGACGGGACTGCTCTTTGTTAATCCCGATGTGAGCCTTGAAGGGCGCTCCATCCGCTACGGCAATCTTGCGGCGATGTTCGACTACACACAGGAGACGTCGGACATCTTCCTGCAAGGCAGGGTTGAGAGCGATGCCCTGGTGGCAAAACATCACATGATTCTCAAGGGGGACAAGAAGCTGATATACGTCCCGTCCAGGTCAAAGGCCACTTTGCAGTGTTTTGACCTGTCGAAAGACCCCGACGAGACCAACCCATTGAACCCTCGGGCGGACCCTGCCTGCGAGGCGCTCATTGAGCCGCTGTACGACCACATGCTTGGGTCGGGTGGGCGCAGGATTGGCGACTTCGTTGTGCCGTAACGCCTATGTCTAAGTAGAGTTCAAGCCTCCCCTCCGAAAAGATGGCTGAAAGCACAATGGCCTTCTCCTTGGAAAAGGCCACTCCACCGCAAATGATCCTTCACGCAAGGGGGATGCTAGTAACGGTTGATTGCCCTGTCAAGCGATTATTTCGGAGAGATCCGACAGGTTAAGCATCGATACTCGCTGATTCGGCTTTGGCTCTAAGGCCATCAAGAAAACGGTGCCAAAAATCTTTCTGCAGGCTCTCGAAGATTCTTCCGGGAAGCCACTGCTTAAGCTCCACTTCCACGGCCAGATCCACTCGACACGCTCCGTTGTCAAGGGGCGTCAACGTGACCTTGCCCTTGTGTTCCGCGAAGTGTTCGCTGAAGGCGAGGTTCCACGATGCACTGCCTGGGTACTGATGGTCGATGTTGAGGGCATACTCCAGCACGCCCCGGAAGAGTCGCTGTTTGAACCTGACCAGGTAGCGCTTGTTGACGATCATGTCCACCTGCGCCCATTGGAGCTCGTGGTCCAGCTGGGCGTAGTTTTCGTAGTCCTCGAGCACGAGGCAGACCTCCTGCACGGTGGACCTGACCTCGACGGAGTGCTTCCCCGAGTAGTAGTTCACGATATCCCTCCCCCAAGCCTCACTTGACGATGCGGGCCGGAGGTGGAGTGTGGGCGCATGCCCGCATTTTTCAAGGGTGAATCCATACGACCCCGCTTGCAGTTGGCCGATTTCGGCCCTGGGGCCCTGGACAAAGGGGCGCCTTTGGGGGAATCTTGGCCAAGCCATTGGAGGTTGAAGATGAGAAGAGACGGCAGGAAAGAGAGAGAGCTCAGGCCCATAACGATCAAGACGGACTTCCTTGAGTTGGGCCAGAGCCACGCGCTGATAAGCTGGGGAAAAACCAGAGTGCTCTGCGTTGCCTCGGTAGAAGAGCGGGTTCCGCCGTTTTTGAAGGGCAGCGGAAAGGGCTGGGTAACGGCGGAGTACAGTATGCTTCCTGGTTGCTCGCCCGAGCGAAAGGGAAGAGAGGGAAGAGGCGGCTCCGTCCCCGGTCGGTCGCAGGAGATACAGCGGCTCATCGGCCGATCCCTGAGGCAGGCCGTTGACCTGGGAGCCTTGGGGGAGCGACAGATAACCGTTGACTGCGACGTTCTGCAGGCCGACGGCGGCACCAGAACGGCCTCCATCACCGGAGGTTGGGTTGCTCTGGCGCTGGCCATCGGTCAGCTTGTGAAGTCGGGGGTGCTCCAGTCCAACCCCCTCATTCGCTCCATCTGTGCCGTCTCAGTGGGGGTGGTTGAGGGGCAGGTGCTTTGCGACCTGGACTACCCCGAGGACAGCTCGGCCCAGGTGGACGCCAATTTTGTCTTCGCCGACGCCCAATCCATCGTGGAGGCCGGCGGCACTGGCGAGAAGCAGCCCTTCTCCAAAGCAGAGCTACTCTCCATGCTTGCCATGGCCGAACAGGCAGCACCACTGCTCACCGAGATTCAGAAGAGAGCGCTCCAGTAGCGCCTCGTCCCACCTGCGGGTGGGGACCTTTTACCCCAGGACCATACCTTGGGCTGGGGGTATTCTTCCCCAGGTATGGCCTGCCTTGCGCCATTTCGCCCACAAAATGGGCTGGCACAGTCGTTGCAGAATCCCTTTGCAGGAAGACTCGGCAAGGAGGAATTCATGGAAGCCAGCTGCACAAGCGCATTGATTGACCGGAGCCAGAGAGTAGCAATGAAGGTTGTTCGCCAATTTCGCTCGCTGGACGAGCGCGACGCTATGAGCGAAGCCTACCTTGGGCTTGTGGAGGCATCCACCAGGCACCAGCCCGAGCGAAAGCAGGATCTCTGGTCCTACGCATTCATGAGGGTGAGAGGCCGAGTGCTCGACCAAGTCCGGCGCAACATGAGAGAGCGTCGTCACTTCAACCCACAGACAACCTACGACGAGTTGCAGTGGGAAGGCAGCTGCGAAGGGCGCTGCACCGCCGTGAACCCCGCCCTTGCCCCCAGCGACGCCAATGGCAACGCCTACTCTGCCAGCAGCATGGAGTCATGCTTCGCCCGTCGCCACATCGCCAAAGAACTGGCCTCCATGCTTGCGGCCCTCGAACCCAGCCAGCGCCACATAGTTGTCGAAGTGCTGGTGCGCCAGAGAACCCTGGTTGAAGTGGCCGAGGAACTGGACATGGTGCCCTGGAGAGTCCAGACCATCCTGAACCAGACCGTGCGCCGCATGAAGAAAGAGCTGGCCAGAAAGGGATACACCGTAGCCGCCGTGTTCGGATAGCCCGGGGCAACTCCGCCCATCAGACCCGTTTCCCGAAAAGGGGCTTGACACGATAACGATATCGCATTATCAATTGTGTCCATTCGAAGGGCTGAATCCTCCAGCCCTACCCCTGGGTTGACGGAGATCATCGTGGCGGTCCGAAAAACAAAACAGAAGAGTGCCGTTAGAGACGTGTTGGCTGGGGCAGTCGGTCCGCTGCTGCCCTCCGAGGTGCTGGATGTTGCTCGGGCCGAGGTGCCCGGCATGGGCATCGCCACAGTCTACCGAGCGCTTGCGGAGATGGTGGATTCCGGGGCCGTCAGGGTCGTCTACATTGGCGGCATTGCCCGATACGAAGAATCGAGCCGTGGCCACCACCTGCACTTCATATGCAACCGTTGCAATCGCACCTTCTGCCTTGGCTGCTGTCCCATAAGCCGAGGGCTGGAACTGCCTCCGGGATTCAGCGCTTCAGACCATGAGGTTACCGTAGTTGGCTGCTGTCCGGGCTGCTCCCAATCGCCTGGCCTGGGAGGTCACTGATGAGAATCGCCGCTATCAGGTTCTTGGGCACCTTAGCCCATGGCAGATTCCGTGCTCTTCTGTTGGCGGTTCTGGTCGGTGGGGCCGCCACTCTGTGTGCCGGGGAAGGGGCGAAGGCCCAAGAGAGCGACTCAGGGATCTTCGGCAAAGAGATCCTGGGAAACGAGATGAACCCCTCCATCTCGCTAATCCTTGACTTCACCGCTGCCTACTTCTCGCAGCAGGATAGGGTGAAGCTTGGAGGCCACAATCCTTCGGCCACAGGGATGGAACTCACGGGGGCCGAATTGGCGGCATCGGCCAACGTTGACCCCTACTTTCGCTTCGACATGGCCTTCTGTTTCGGCCACATGCACCTGGAAGAGTTCTACATGACTACCCTGGCCCTGCCCGGAAACCTCCTGGCCAGGGCCGGGTTGTTCCTCTCAAAGGCGGGGCGAATCAACAACACCCACCCCCACTCCTGGGTCATGGGACTTGGGACCCTGCCAAACATGTATCTCTTTGGTGCCGAAGGGCTTGGGGGCCCTGGGGTGGAACTGAGTTGGCTGATTCCTCTGCCATGGTTCTCAGAGATCACCGCAGCGATCCAGAACGGAGAGGGAGGCAGCTTCCGAACCAAGTCTTTCAGCAAGTATGAGCCGGGGCCCGATGACTTCATCCACCCCATAAGGCTGGTCAATTTCTTCGACCTGGACGACGACTGGGCCCTACAGGTTGGCGCCAACGCAGTTTTGGCCCCATCAACCATGGGGCCCGAGGTAGGAAACCGATCCTCGGCCTACGGAATCGACATATTCCTGAAGTACCGCCCCATCGGCTGGGGCTCTACGGGAAACTTCTTCGTCTCCGCCGCCCTTGAGGGCTGGTTCAGGGAGATGGAGGTGCCTCAGGATGTCTGGCGAGACGCAGGCGGATACGCTGACCTCACCGTGGGTATTTCGAAACGCTGGATGGTGGCCTTGAGAGGCGAACTGTGGAAGCGCATCGAGGGAGACGAACCCGACGAGAACAACCGCAGAGCAGAACTTGGGCTTGATAGCCAGCGCGTAAGTGCTGCCTTACTCTTCTTGCCGTCCCACTTCTCAAAAATGCGGTTGCAGTATACCCTGGAAAGCGTAGAATCATTCAACTTGAATCACATAGTACTGATGCAGCTGGAGGTCTCCGCTGGTTCCCACGGAGCCCACAGCTACTGACAGATGACCAACTCGGGTTCCGCCCCTTTCCAACCACGGCCTACGGTCGTTCTTGGGCAAGGCAGCAGGGCGGAACAGCATGAAGCCGCTGCCTGGAGAGGATAGAGTCATGAGAGCTTTTCTGACCACCGTCGTTCTTGCCTGCCTCGTCACCGCGGCTGGTGCCGAGGCCAAAGTCAGGGTGATCTCCACCATTCCCGATTTCGCCTCTATTGCCCGAGAGGTTGGTGGTGATCTCGTTGAGATCGCTGCCATGGTCAGGCCCACCCAGGACCCTCACTTCCTAGATGCCAAGCCAAGCTACGTCGTGGCCCTCAACAAGGCCGATCTGCTGCTGCTGGCCGGTATGGAGTTGGAAGCCGGCTGGCTGCCTCCACTGCTCATCTCTGCCCGCAACCCTGATATCCAGAAGGGTTCCACTGGCTACCTGGATTGCTCCACACTAATCGTGCCCATGGAGACCGGAGCCGCAGACCGCTCTAAGGGCGACGTCCATCCAGGCGGAAACCCACACTACTGGAACGACCCGCGAAACGGAGTCCGTATCGCCAAAGGAATCGCCGAACGCCTCTCGGCCCTGGACCCCGACAACAGCGAGACCTACGAGAAACGCCTGGCCGCTTTTGTTGAAACCGCCAATCAGCGCATCGCCGACTGGAAACAACGCCTGGAGCCACTCAAGAACGCCAAAGTCGTGGTCTATCACAAGAGCTGGGTCTACTTTCTGGACTTCGCTGGCCTGGTTGAGGCCGGCGCCCTGGAGCCCAAGCCGGGCATACCCCCAAGCCCTTCCCATGTTGCCGAACTGCTCAGGCTTACCAAGGAGAGCAATATTAAGTGGGTCCTGCAGGAGTCCTTCTACCCCACTCAGCTGGCAAAACAGTTCGCAGAAAAGAGCGGCGCCAGGCACCTCGTCATGCCGACAATGGTCGGCGCTGCGAAGACCAAAACGTACTTTGATGTAATTGAATACATGGTTAGTGAGTTAATTAAACAATAGGAATCAAAATGAACAAACTTGGTACAATGCTTCTTTCTTTGAGTCTGGTGCTCTTCTTCGCTGGATGCGCCGAAGAGGGCGAGTCGGGAACAGCCACCGTTGATTGTGGGGGTCATGGCTCGGTACACAACGGCCACTGCCACTGCGACCAGGGGTTCCTCTATGCCCAGGAGACTTGTGTTGAGGCGTCGCAGATCACCGCTGTCTGCATGGATCACGAGCACGAAGATGGTGATGTGGTGGAAGAGGAGGATGGGCACGAGGGCGACGAGCATGAGGCTGAAGAGCACGAAGAGCATCACGACGCCTGCCTCTGCCCAGCCACCGGCGAATGCCACTGCGAGAGCGGAACAGTGGAAAAGATCGGTGCAAACTCCTACTGTGTGCCCAACCTCCACGCTGATTGAAGGCCTGGCCTGACCTGGACCTTACCCCATTTGGCGGGCCTTGAGCTGCCGGCCGTAAACGCCCGTAGCTGGACAAGAGGTGATCCGTTGGAACCAAACTGTCTGCTCGAATGCAACTCCGTCTCCATAGGCTACAAGAAGCGAGTACTGATTCCGGGCATCTCTTTTGACATCAAGCGCGGCGACTTCCTGGCTCTTGTGGGTCCAAACGGAGCCGGAAAGACCACCCTGATTCACACCCTCATGGGCATCGTGAAACCTCTGGCCGGCGTCGTTCGGGTTCGGGATGACCTTCGCATCGGCTACGTCCCGCAACGAGGGGTCCACGACCAGATCTTCCCACTGTCCGTCCTCGACGTGGTCCGTGGCGGCGGGGGCAGTCAGGGCTCCAGCCGCTTTTCGTTGGGCACCGACAAAGCGGCCAGGGCGGCCCTGGAGAGCGTGGGCCTGGCAGCACACTCTGAGCGCCTGTTCCGAGAGCTCTCCGGGGGCCAGCAGCAGCGGGTTCTGCTTGCGAGAGCGCTTGCCAGAGACCCTGACATCTGGATCCTGGATGAGCCCACCGCTGGGTTGGATGTGCCCACAGAAAAGGACCTCATGGAGTTGGTAGAGCACCTGTCAACAGCCAAGAAGGTGGCCGTAGTGCTGGTAACGCACCAGCTTTGGTTGGCCGCACGCCATGCCAAGAAGATTGGTCTGCTCAACAGCGAAAGGTCGACGTTCTCCATGGATGACGTGGGAGTGATGATGACCGATGAGCGGCTCTCGGAGCTATTTGGAAGGCCCATCACGGTGCGAGATGCCACTGGGCATTGCGGTGCTGGCATCTCAACGGGGAGGGTCTCATGAGCTTCTGGGATGCCCACTTCTTATGGCTTGAGATAGTTATCGCCGCAGCGGCTATCGGAGCGGCCACCGCTGCAGTTGGCGTCCACACAACTCTGCGGCGGGTGGTATTTTTGCCCGCAGCGCTCTCTCAACTTGCCGGGGCCGGCGTCGTCGTGGCGTTCCTGCTGGTGCACCTCGTAACGGCCCCCGCTGCCCACCACGACTCTGCCGAAGCTGGCACCCACCCTGCCTTTGGTCACGAGAACAGTGCCCCGGCCGGGGATGGGCACGCCCAGGTGGACCAGAGCGACTCTGCCATTCCCATGGCTGACGACCCGGGCGTATTCACCGACGACTCGGCTATTCCAATGGCCGACGACCCGGGCGTATTCACCGACGACTCTGCCATTCCCATGGCTGACGACCCAGGGGTCTTCAGTGGCGAAGATGACAAGGATGGTGCGTCGGTTGCGGCGGCGGCCGACCACCATGGCGGTGAGAAGCCGGCTGTGGAAGCGGCCGGCAACGTTTCTGGTGAAGCCCTAGGCTCTGTGGGAGGCAGTGACTGGGTTGCCGGTCACGAGCCTTGCGACAACACCTGGTCGCTGCCGTGGCTCATGGCACTGCTGTTTGCTTGTGCCGGCGCTCTGATTCTGGGGTTTGTACGAGAGGGACGGCAGGTCACCAGGGGCTGGCTTCTGGGGGCCGTATTCGTTGCGGCTTCGGGTGCGGTGTTGTTGCTTGGGGGCTTCATTCAGCAGGAGATGCACGACGTCAACGACGTGCTCTTCGGCAACGCTATCGCCATTTCTACGGACCAGATGTGGCAAGCCATAATGGTAGCGGCCCTGGTGCTGGCCCTCCACGTCTGGTTGGCACCGCTCTTCTTGAGCTATGCCTTCGACCCGGTTACGGCCCGTGCCCACGGCTTCCCCGTGCAACTTCTTGATGCGGTCCTGTTCCTCTCAATGGGCCTTGCCATTGCCTCCGGCACCAGAGTCGTCGGTGCGCTGCCCGAATTCGCCTTCGCCGTCTTTCCTGGCATGGCAGCATTGAGCCTGGTGCGGAAGGCGAGGTGGCTCATGGTTGTGGCGGCGCTGTTTGGGGCCGCATCGGCCTTCGTTGGCTACTGGGCATCCTTCGTACTGAGCTTGCCCACAGGAGCCACCATGGCCGCTGCGGCGTTGGCTTTGACACTGTTGGCCCGCGTGGCTGGACGGGTGCTGCACAGATCTTGAACAGGCCTGGTGGTTGCCCCAAAACCACCACTACGCAATCTTCAGCGCTGCTTGATGGCCTTCTCCAGCTCTTTGGCCAGCGCTGGTTCCAGCTTCTTGAGTTTTCCCACCAGCCCTTTGGCCTTAGCCTTATCGCCTTTCTGCAGGTAGACCATCCCAAGTCCATACCAGCAGTTGGGCAACTCGGGATCGACTTTGGTGCAGGCGGCCATAGCTTCCTGGGCCTCGTCCCAGCGCTCCAGGGTGAAGAGTGCTCCGGCCATGTTATAGAGGGCGTAGGGGTTTTCGGGCATACCAGTGGTTGCCTTCATGTAGGCATCAACGGCTTCCTGGAGCTTCTGCTCTCCCTCCAGGGCAAGACCGAGGGTGTACCAGGCCTCCCAGTCTTCGGGGCGGCTCTGCACCTGCTCGGCCATGAGCTTTGAGGCCTCTGAGAATCGCTCGGACTGGACCAGCACCGTAGCGAGGTCCACCCGAACTTCGGCCTGCTCGTCGGGAGCGGCACTCATCAGCGGGAGGGCTTTGGCCAGGAAATCGGCGGCCTTGTCCAACTTCTCCAGCCCTTTCATGGTGAGGCCCAGGGCTCGAAGCAGCGTGGGCTCTTCGGGGGCCTCTTTGAGGGCACGCGTCAGTTGTTTCTCTGCGCACCGAAAGTCTCTGTTGTTGTAGCACTCGATGCCCTCCTTAAAACCAGCGGGCATGGCGGCGCTTCTGGGGCCTCCCGACCCGTTGCCCTGGTTTGGAGTCTTCATGGCCGCTTCCACCGAGGTGAGCCCTTTGGCCACCTCCTCGTCGGAGGGAAGCAGCTTCGATGCCTTCTCCAATGCTGCCTGTGCCTCCTGGTATCGTTTGAGGCGCAGTCGGGCGAAACCAAGGTTCTTCCAGGTCAAGCCGTCCTCAGGCTTTGTTTTGGCCGCTCTTGCGAGGAGCGCTTCGGCCTCCTCGTACTGGGCCGCTTTGGCCCGAACGATGCCAAGATTGAGCAGGGCAAGCCAGTGGTCGGGGTTCTTCTTCAGCACGGCGCCGTAGTGTTTCTCGGCCAGGGCAGAGTCGCCGGTGAAATCGCCGATGGTGCCCATCAAGGCGTTGGCATCAACGTTGTCCGGCTCGTTCTTGAGCAACTCTTCGAGCTGCTTTCTGGCCTTTGGATACTCTTTGGCTTTGAGGAACTCCGAAGCCAGGCCCAGCCTCTGGCGTGCGTCTGCTGAGGTGTTGCCGGCCAGTGCCTCCTCCATGAGCAAGCGGGCCTTATCGTCCTGGCCGGTTTTTGAGTAGGCCACGGCAAGGGCTTTGGCTGCGTGGGGGTGGTCGGGTTTCAGCGACCGCACCTGCTCCAGCAGAGGGATAGCCTGAGCGGCCTGGCCCGTTTCCAGAAGCGCCCTGGCAAGGTCGTATATGGCGTCGGCATTGCTGCTTTTGGGAACGTTGCCCTTCTGCAGCAGTTCCACCGCTTTGCTCCACTGCTCAAGCTCCACGTAGAGGCGCCCCAGGTCAGTAGCAAGCTCGGTTGGTCCGCTGCCTCGCTCCACCAAATCGAGGAAGATCTGGGCCGCCTCGGCCTTTCGCCCCAGACCCAGCAGGCACCGTCCATATTCGTAGCGGGTCCCCGTTGAATCGGGGCGAAGCTCCAGGGCCTTCTCGAAGATAGGCAGGGCCTCCTCGAATTTCTTCTGCTGAGAGAGCGCCAGGGCCAGGTCGCCGTGCACCGCCTTGAGGTCGGGGTTCATAGCAAGGGCCGCACGGAACCTTGCCTCCGCCTGGGGGATTCGCCCCTGTTTCGCATCCACCAGACCCAGGAGGTGAAGCACCGAGGCGTCGTTGGGCAACACTGCCTGGGCCTTGACCAGGGTTTCCGCTGCTTTGTCCAACATTCCCAGCTGGTACTGTCCCCTGCCCAGGGCCAGCAGAGCCTCGCCGTGGCGGTTGTTGCTTGCGACGGCCCGCTCCAGAAGGGGTACGGCGTCTTTGAGGCGACCCTGGGTGAGTCGAATTGAGCCCTGACCAATCCAGGCGTCGGTGAGGCCCGGGTCCAGTCGGGTAGCCTGTTCATACTCGTCAAAGGCCTCGTCGAGGTTTCCAAGCTGCTCAAGGGCCAGGGCCAGGGCGTAGCGGGCGTTGGGGCTGTTCGGGTCTCGTTTGACGGCTTCTTCGTAGCGGGCCCTGGCCTCCCCCGTCTTTCCCAAGCGGTGGTAGATCACGCCAAGCGCATATTGCGCCTTCTCGAACTCCGGCCGTACTGCCAGGGCCTTCTCCATCCAGGCAGCGGCCTGCTCGTATCGTCCCAGCGCCTCGTTGGCAGCGCCCAGGGCGAAGAGCACCTGAGCATCGTCGGGCTTTCGGGCCGCTACGGCCTCAAGTACCCCAACGGCCTCCTCGTTCTTGCCCGTGGCCGTTAGCGCACGGGCAAGATTGTAGAGGCCGTCGCTGTGGTCCGGCGCCAGCTTCATCAACTCTCGAAGCAGCCGAATCTCCTCTTCGGACTCGTTCATCTTCCCGTAGGCTACGGAGAGGTAAAAGACCGTATCCACGTCCTTGGGCTCCAGCTCGTATGACTGCTGAAGTGCTGCCAGAGTGCCTTTTGCGTCCCCCAGCGCCTCCCGGGCCAGGGCGAGGTTGAACCAGGTATCGGCTTGCTTCCGGTTAATCTTCAGCGAGGCCTCCAGGTGCGCTGCGGCCTCTTTGTGCATGCCTGCCTTAATCTCCAGGGTTCCCAGGGCCATGAGCAGCGCCGGGTCGTCTTTGCGGCGCTCGGCCAGCTTTCGGTATAGAGCAATGGCCTTCTGGCTTTGTCCGCTGCTGAGCATGGCCGCAGCCAGATCCTCCAGGGCGTCGGGGCGCTGTGCCGAAAAGCTTGCGGCCTTGTCCAGCAGCTCGGTTGCCTCGTCGGTCTTTCCCTTGTTCAGCAGCGCCAAGGCAAGGTTGAAATAGGCTTCAAAGAACTCGGGCTCAGCGGCGATAACCTCGCGATAGAGCCGAATCTCCTCCTCGGAGTTGTTCTTCTCGCCGGCAATTACGGCGCGCATGAACTTCAGTCGAACGTGTTTGGGGCCAAGTTGCGAACCTTTGGCAACCCACTCTTCCGCTGCTCGCTTGTCGCCCAGGGCCCAGGCGCACTTGGCGGCCAGAAAGTAGCCTTGGGGCAGGTTGGGGTCCAGGTCGAGCACCTTGCGGTAGTGGGGCATGGCGTCTCTGCAGTTGCCCACGTTGTCGTAGGTGCCACCCAGCAGGAGGTAGGCCTCCTTAAAGTCCGGCGAAATGGCCACGGCCCGTTGCAGCAGAGGACGGGCCTCTTCGTAGCGACTCTTGTTGAAGAGCTCAAGGCCCTTCTCCAGCAGCTCCATGGCCTGGGGGTCGAGGCCCTCCTTCACGGCCTCCTGGGACCATGTAGAAGCGGGGAATGACATGATGGTCAGTAATAGAGCGATGGTCCAAACACCTATGCGTGATGATAGGCAAACCGTAGCTAATCTGCCGTAAAACAACATATTTGTCTCCTCGATACACACGACTACAATTATTTTGGGCTCCACCAACCGACCACTATTTTCCAAGCTTCATAAACTTACCAACCACTCGGTATTTGGGGTTAGCCCCTTGTGACCAGGTGAAGAAGTAGTAGGGACCAGCCACATGGGTCATGCCGATGGCATAGGGGGCCACGGGCAGCTCGTTAACCTGTCTGAAGGCATCATCGACCATGAACATGCCTTGAGCGAAGACGAAGGGCTGGGCCAGCATGTCATTGCTCAGGCCCGAGATGTTCCGATACCAGGCAATGACGCCGCCTTCGCCACGAAGGGCCAGGGCGCCGGTGTGGCAGCTTTTGCCGGCGGTACAGAAGGAGCGCTTGGCTTGAGCGGGCTCTACGATTGAGCGGAGCCAGACGTCGCTGGTGGAGCCGGACTGGGTGGTGTAGGTCACGAAGGCGGCCCCGGTGACAGGGTTGGCCGCCACATCACCGGCGGTAGAGGGACCGTCGGGGTTAGCGTCGTTCACAGCGGCAAGGGCCTGGTCGTCTCCACCAAGAAGGCCGTAAACTGCCTTGGCATCAGCTTCGGCAGGCTCGTGCGACCAGAGAAGTATGAGTTCCGAGTCCGATGCCCGTGCGATGGCTGGGTAAACCTGGCCAGCGGAGTTATCGGGCACCAGGTGAAGTGCCCCCCCGGTGAGCAGACCATCACCGTCAATCCTTTGAAGAACTGTCTGGAAAACATTGAAGCCATCCCTGGCCAAGCTGCCTACGAGGGCAAAGCTTCCGTCGCCCATTCCTACCGCCCTGGGCATCCAGATTGTGCCAGGGTCGGCCGTGCCTGTGATGACGGGCTCCACCAGTCCGTAGACATCGAGCAAATCGTCGCCCTCACGGCCAAAGACGCGGTAGGGAATGTCCATGTTGTTGGGGAAGACCCCACTATCGGCCTGCCAAGCAACCATGACCTTGGACCCACTTACGGCGATGGCGGGGTCGACCTGGTTTCCCGCTTCGGGATTGGAGATCTCTGTAGGGGGCACCAGAACAGAGCCATCACAGGCCAGCCGTGTGACGAAGACGCCAAAGAAGCTGGTGCCCTCGGAAGGCGCGTTGAACGCCACCCAGACTGCCTCACCGTCATAGGCCGCCGCAGCGTGAATCTGTGTATCCGGACCGTCGGGAAAGAGCTCAAAAGCGGCCCCCTCGGCAAGCGCCAGCAAGCAGGGATCCTCAGGCTCAAGATCCGCAGCCATATCCTCCCCTCCCTGGTCCGGCGCCACCTCAACAGTATCAAGAACAGCATCCCCCTGGACATCTCCACCCCCCGTCCCATCGGCCCCAGCCATCTCCCCCAGAGAATCCAAGGGTCCACCAGACTCACCACCGGAGCATGCAGAACCACCAACAGCAAGAAGAACACAACCAACCAGACACACCCCACTCAAACCACCAATTTCTTTTCGATTCATAGCAATGCGCCCCCTCTTAGCCATATGAACCCTCCTGCACCAGCCCCGCCAACTCTACACCGACCACCCCCAACCCCGGAACAGAAAACCGCCCCCCGCCCCCCCTAAGTCCAAAAGGTCCGCCCCCCCAAGTCCAAAAGGTCCGAATCGTCCGCGTCCGAAAGGTCCGAATCGTCCGCGTCCGAAAGGTCCGAATCGCCCCCAACCCGCGCCCCAACCCATTCGAATTGGAAACGGCAACACAAGGTGCTAACATTGCCTACCTTGTTCCACCGGGGTCCGTTGGTTCGCGGCGAGAGGTAACAGATGGCAACCAATCAAAATATATACTCTACCAAAGACTTATTACTTCTTATAACACTCCCCGTCATCTTTTGTCTCCATTCAACCCCAGCCTTGACAGCTCCGTTGGTATTGACATCAGAGGATTCCGGGGTGTTGGTTTTCGAGGTGACCGTTCCCGAGCGGGCAACTGGGGTTGGACCTTGGGGCGAGGTTACCCGACTGAGCTACCCTGGACTGCCTGCCCTGGCGACGTTACCCATCCGACTGCCGCTGCCTCGAACGGCCAAGGGATTTGGGCCCGTGGCTGTTGAGCCGTTGCAGTGCGTCAGCGTTTCCAAGGTACCCAAGTTAGCGAATTCAGAATTTCTGGAGTTCCAAACAGGGCGGCCGCTGAAGCTGATGATACCCCGTGAGCTTGGAGGCGAGACTGCCAAGGCCGCCTTGGCTGATGGCAAGAGCTGGCCGGAGAGTTCGTTTGTCGCCGGTGAGGTGCAGTGGACTCCGGAGCCGCATCTACCACTGGCCCTTTTCGTGGAGCGGCTGGCCCCCGGTGGGGCTGGCGTTGTGGAGTGCAGCGGTTTTCGAATCTCTGTAACCCTGAAAACCGGTGACCACGGGCGCACGGACCGTCATCCCCTCGCCACTGCCTCGCAGTTCCTCGACGGCCCCCCCGGCGCCGGCAAGGGTCTAATCATTCTGACTACGGCGGACATCGTCGCCAAGAGTGAGCAACTGGCCCCGTTCATGGAGCTGAAGCAGCAGCAGGGGTTCGCCCCGGTTCTGGTTACGCTGGAGGAGATTCTGGCCAACGACGTGGAGAGCGACCTATCCACGCAGCATAGGATTCGTAGCTGGTTGCGAGACAACTACCAGGAATTGGGGGCCCGGTATCTTCTTATCATAGGCGACCCCCGGGCCGGAGTGCCCAATTCGGTACCGATGCAGACCTGCTATCCAGCCCGTGGGTACGACGAGACGCAGGACGACGTTCCCACGGACATGTACTACTCGGATCTCACGGGGAACTGGGACTGGAACGGCAACGGAACTGCGTGTGAGTTGGAGGACTACATCAATCCTGAGACGGGCAAGAAGGTTGGCGGTGTGGACCTGACGCCTGAGTTGCTGGTGGGACGCATACCGCACCAGGGGTCGGCGGTGCTCTTCACGGACCGGATTCTGAAGCGGACCATACTATACCAGACGCAGGCCTCGGGCAGTTGGACCAACCGTGTACTGCTGCCTTCGCCCCAGGTTACATTCCCCGACGGCAACTACGTAGATATCACCGAAGTGGCACGGTATCTGGGCAAGAAGGTGCTGCTTCCCAACGGCATCGGAGCCTGGATTCTTGGTGAGGCGGAAGGAAACCTCACATCGTCGGGCCCATACGACGAGCCCCTGACGCCTGAGTCTATGGCATCCTCCTGGGAGCGGGGTTATGGGGTGACATTCTGGTGTGCACACGGAAGCGAGAAGGGCTCTTATCGGGACATCTGGGCTCACGACAAGAACGGCGATGGATTGCCGCAGCAGATGGAAGTTGATGAGCCGGCCTTCATCTGGTCCGAGGACTTCTTCAAGCTGGTAAGTGAGGAGCATCCCTCCATCGTCTTTCAGGCCTCGTGTCTCAACGCCATGCCCGAAGATGGGTTCAACCTGACGCATGCGCTGCTGCAGTGCTGCTCCATCGCCAACATCGCATCGGTGAGAATTACGATGGGTCTTGCCCAGGGCGGGGAGTGGGTTCCGTCGCCCTTTACGCCAGGTGCGTTCACTATGGGTGTCTACTTCGTAAACGCTATGATGACGGGAGACACCACTGTGAGTGATGCTTTCGAGACGGCCCGAGGGGGTGTTGCTCTGGGCGTTGAGCCGTGGACATTCAAGATGCGCCTTGAGTTCAACCTGTACGGAGATCCAACCACCCGCAAGCCGCTCTGCACCTCCGACGCCGATTGTGATGATGGCAGCGTATGCACCGGCAGTGAGAGCTGCGTGGAGGGTGGATGCAGGGCCGGCACGGCGCTGGTTTGCCCGCCGGCGGCGGACTTGTGCTCCAGGTCCATTTGCGACCCGGTCATCGGCTGCAGCGTGCTGGCGCTGCCCGACGGTGACTCCTGCAACGACGGCAGTTCTTGCACCATTACCGACCGCTGCATGGGGGGATTATGTTCTGGGGTGCCCCGCAACTGCGCCGTGGAGAACCCGTGCGTCTCGGGGTATTGCGACCCTGTCATTGGCGACTGCGCGGTGAAGAAGGTGGCCGAGGGAACGGCTTGCAGCGGGCACTTGGGGGACGGCTTCTGCCACGGAGGCTACTGCGAACCCGCAATTCTGCCCGAGCCG
This sequence comes from uncultured Myxococcales bacterium, assembly GCA_964593355.1. Classification (GTDB taxonomy): domain Bacteria; phylum Myxococcota_A; class UBA9042; order CAIXZC01; family CAIXZC01; genus CAYTWV01. Next base: position 41,007 of record CAZQHM010000017.1, on the reverse strand, counting down.
GAAGCCGAACCAGAAGCCGACGTTGTTCAGGCGGAGTTGTTGGAAGTTGGTGAGACCATCGAGGCCGAGAGTTCCGGTGGCAGCTCGGGCTGCGCCATGGCCACTGTAACCGAGGGCCACCAAAGTGGGTCAGGGTTGCTGCTTCTGGCCTCGGTGTTTTCGGCATTGGCATGTGCCGCATTTTTGCGTCGTAAAGGCCTCATTTTACGTCCCTGAACCATCATAACGGCGTACATATAATCCCTATTCGGGGCCCATGACGGCACCTGGGAACAGTTCCGGCGCCACGGGTGCGAATGAAACCACGATTTCCTTGAGACGGCCGGCCAGCGAAGGTATCCTGCCCGCCATGTGGTGTTGGAACGGAGGGATTCGATGAGAGTAGGGTTGGCAACGGTTTGTTTGGCGTTGGTGGTCATTGGCTCAGGCTGTTCTTCCGAAGACAGCAAGGGGCAGCCCGATGTGGCACAGGATGTGTCACCGGACCAGAAGTTGGACGACGCCTCCACTCCCGATGAGCAGGAGCCACCCGACCTGGGTGCGGGGGATGTGGGCCAGGAACTGTTAGACTTGGGTACCGACGGCCCCGCCGACGCAACGGACCTGGCCGAGGTTGGTGACCTTTTCGAGGAGGTTGCAGACGTAGCTGACGTGGAGCCGGAGGTTGTCGTCCTGCCCCCGGACGAAGTGGGCATCAGGGTTCGCCAGGAGGGCTGGATGGCCGGGGACCTGCATATGCACACTCAGCACAGCGACGGAGACGACCCCGTGGCCATAGTTGTCGCCCTGGCCGAGTATCTGGATGATCCAACCTTCATTGCCTTCAACCCAGAATACAAAGACAACCCGCTGGGATTCATCTCCATCACCGACCATCGCACGGTGGCGCAGATCCACGACCCGGATTTCAAGAGCGACAAGGTGGTCCTGATCCCCGGGGAGGAGTTCGGAGGACCTGGGCATGCGAACATCTTCGGCCTGAGCGAGCACATTCCCCACGACCCCGACGGGGACGGGCCGAGCCACGCTGATTACCAGAACGGAGCAACCCAGGCTCATAATCAGGGGGCCCTCTTCTCCATCAACCACCCCTTCATTCCCGACATTCTTTTCCCGTGGGACGTCCGCAATAACGACGCCATGGAGATCTGCAACGCGGCGTGGGCGCTTATGGGGCCATCACTTACCCCCGAGAAGCTGGCCGAGTGGGAAGCGGCCAAGAAGACCTACGCCAGCCCTATGATGAAGAAGGCTACTCAGTACCAGGGCATGGGGGGAAATCAGCAGTCTCTGAAACTCTACGAGGCCCAGCTCACCCTCGGCATTCACGCGGCGCTGCTTGGGGGAAGTGACCGTCACGTGCTCTTCCCCGTTGGCTTCCCCACCACCTGGATCAAGTCCACTTCTCCGGACCTGGAGGGGGTGATGCAGGGCATGAAGAGCCGGCACACCTTTGTTGGCAGGACGCCTGTCTCCACAACACTTGAAGTGTCGATTGAGTACAACGGTATTGAGTATGAAATGGGTGATAAGATTCCGCTGCCCGAAGGCGAACAGAGCGTTGAGGTCAAGGTCCGCGTCGGCCGCTCCGACGGCGGCTATCTCAAGCTGATCCAAGGTCACCGGGTAGCCACGGAGGAGGAGCTGGAAGCAGCGGAACTGGGTGTTGTGGTGTTCGAAACACCCGTGGAAGGGGTTGATTTTACTGCGGAAACCACGCTCACTGTGAAAGTTGGAGACTGGTTCTACCCGCTGGTGTACGAGACGGTGATCCCCAAAGGATTGCCCCAGGAGCTGGCCGACAAGGTACCCGCTCTGGCCACTGCCGCATCGGGGTTCACAGAGGAGGACGTGGAGCCCCTCATCACGGCACTGTGGGACTACATCGACCCCAAGGTCACTCTTACGCCCAAGAAGTGCGACCCCAGCAAGTGGGAGAAGCTGAAGCTGCAGTGCATGCCCCCGGATACCAACGGCATTGCCACCTTCTTCTTCCCCGACTGGATCAGCAGGGCCTTGAACGTGGTAATGGTGGACGGTCAACCTACTGAGTGGACGTTGGGGGCCGTGGGAAGCGCCGTGATGTTTGAACCCCAGGAGTAAACGCCGTGGCCAGAGATCAGGAAGAGGGAGGTCTGGTTTGGTCCAGCGAGTTCGGGCGGATGTGCCCGGAGTGCAGCAAGCCTCTTGCCAGGTGCACCTGCAAGAAGGGGCCCAAGCGGCCCCCTGCAGCGGCACAGGGCCCCGCCAAGGCCCCTCCGCTGCCTGCGGACGGATGCGCCCGTGTCTTCCGTGAGACCAAGGGGCGCAAGGGCAAAGGGGTCTCCATCATCCGAGGAGTGCCCGTGAGCCCTGAAAGGCTGGAGGAGATAGCCAAAGAGCTCAAGAAGAAGTGTGGCGCCGGGGGAACCTGCGTTGACGGCGCTATCGAAATCCAGGGGGACCACCGAGACTTCCTGGTCGATGAACTCATCAAGATGGGCTTCAAGGCAAAGAAGGCAGGCGGCTGAAGCCAAACCAGTGTTCGCCCGTCGCCCAATAGGCGCCCGCCGCAGAGAGTCTCGTCCATGGTCATCGTCGTGCCAGGAGTAACCACTGGACGAGCCCCCCTGAGTGAAGTAGCATACTGCCCGGTAGAATCAGGGTGATGAGATGAAAAAGAGCTTTCTGTTTGTAGCAGCTTTCATGCTGCTTTCTTGCGGTTCGGAGAGCCAGGACCCAGGCGACCAGGGCCCCGAATGCACCGAAGACTGGCAGTGCGCCTCGGGCAGTTGCACCAACGGCACCTGCGCACTCTTCACAGGGGACGACACCATCACAGGCGACCCTCAGGATTTGGCCTCCAAGGATGGCGTGCCCGACAACGACCTCACGTCGCCAGAGGACAGTGTCTCCGGTGACGAGGTCAAAGAGGTCACGACCCCGGGGGATACCTCCGTGGAGGATGTGCCCACTACGAAGCCTGGCACCCCCGGAACTGACCAGGATATCGGAGTCTATCCATCAAGCTACACATTTACTTATGTGCCGGATGTCCACAATCCAACGGGCACGATGATCGACATATATAATGAGGGCGGCGCTCCCCTGACTATCGGCAAAATATATATGAAAGCCGGTTCCTCACCCGAGTTTTCCATCACAGCACTGCCGCCCCTGCCCAAGACTCTGGCCCCCTTTGATCAGGTTGCCATAATGGTCATGTTCCAGGAGAAGGCGCCGCACACCCCAGCCTGGCTGGTCATCGAGAGCAACGACCCCGACGAGCCTGCCTTCGAGGTCGAACTTACCAGCCAGTCGAAGATGCCCGCACAGCCTTGCATCCAGGTCTACCCCTCGGCCCTCAACTTCGGGCAGGTGGAACGTGGACAGTCCAAGACGATGGGATTTTCCATTACTAATTGCAGTGATGAAATGCCATTGCAGGTCAAAGACATTAAACGATCCATATTCTTTGGTATGACTCTCTCCGATGAATTTCAGTTCACGCCAAATGAACCTGTCACCCCATTTCTTATTGCTGCCAATCAGAAACTCAATTTCGAAATCACTTACTCACCCGGCCTGGCCGGATATGACAGCGGTCACTTCATATTCGCCAACAACGACCCCACCAGCCCCGAAGCCAAGCTGACCGTCACGGGCACAGGCGTTCCACCACCGCTGGAGAAGATCGGCCTTCACATCGAACTGGAGTGGGACACCGACAACACCGACGTTGACATGCACCTGCTGGCACCGGGTGGAACCTTCTTCGATTGCCAGAAAGACTGCTACTTCTCCAACATGCACCCCGACTGGGGCGTAGCGGGCGACTATCTCGACGACCCCTTCCTGGACTACGACGACGTTGACGGCTACGGCCCAGAGCACATCAACATGGAGAACCCCGCCCCGGGGACCTACAAAGTGCTCATCCACTACTATGCAGATAATCACGATGGAATGAGTGGTGGAGCATCCAAACCAGTGGTCAGAGTGTACTCATATGGACAACTTGTTCAGTCTTTTGGTCCAGTTATATTATCATCAACGAACGCCATGTGGGATGTGTGCAACATTGACTGGCCATCAGTAAACATTACGCCGCTTGGTAATGTTTACTCGGTAAACAGCACTCCGGCTGGGTGTTTTCCATTCTGATTAGGCTATTATCGGACAACCATAGGGATTAATAAACAATGAAAGATTTGCGTGGAGCTAAAGGGCTAGAGCTCATCATCAGGGTTATTGCTCTCAAGGCCGGACATGTGGGCGAAACGCTTGAAGTCCTCGTTGACGACTCCGCCCTCACATCCCTTGTCGAAGGTCTTGGTAAGGAGGGGGTCGCCTGCAAGACCAGGTATACCACAGAAGGCGCCGTGGTCTCATTGGGCAACACTGCACCGGCGGCCGGGCCATTGGCAAGCGCCTTTTCCGGCACCATCCGGATTGGGCCTGAAGGCGCCTCTCTGGTAGTTCCAACAACGGGGACGCTGCCCATGGGTACCCCATCAGCCTGCGGCGCATCGAGGGTAACCGTTGCTGCGGCACAACAGGGGGGCATGGTTGTCTTCGTGGCCTCGGACCTCTTTGGCGATGGCGACAGGAAGCTGGGGGAAATCCTCATGCGCAGCGCCACCAAGGTCGTTTCGGGGTTTTCGCCCCTGCCCAGGTGCATGATCTTCATGAACGCTGGGGTCAGACTCACCACCGCCGAGTCAAACCTTCTTGACGACCTTCGCCACATGGAGACCCAAGGAGTTGAACTGCTCTCCTGCGGCACCTGCCTTGATTTCTACGGGCTCAAAGAGCAGCTGAAGGTTGGTAAGATTTCCAACATGGCCGAGATCCTCGGCACTCTGGCCTCGGCAACCCAGGTTCTGAGGCTTTAGCGTCCAATGGCTGTCAGCGTCACTCACCCCACCTTGAGCAGAGACACCTCCCTCGGTGCTCAACAGGAGCTCTACCTGGACAACGCCGCAACGTCGTGGCCCAAGCCTCTAGAGGTGGTGGATGCCGTGGTTAGGGCTCTGGGATCAACAGGCAACGCTGGACGTTCCGGGCACCGGCTGGCCATCGACGCCGCCAGAGTGCTCTTTTGCGCCAGAGAGGCAGCGGCTGAGCTCTTTGGTATGGCTGACCCGGGGCGCGTTCTGCTGACACCGGGCTGTACCTGGTCGATCAACATGGTGCTCAGCTCACTTCCCCTGGGCCGCCACGTCGTGACAACATCCATGGAGCACAACGCCGTGGCTCGAACGCTCGTCTCCATGCGAGACCAGGGACGGCTCTGCTTCAGTGTTGCTCAGGGAGACCCCGAAACGGGCCAAGTCTCCCCGGAAGCTCTGGCCTCGTTGTGCACCTCGGAGACCTGCCTCGTGGTGGTCAACCATGGCTCCAACGTCAACGGAGTGGTGCAGGACATCCAGGCAATAAAAGAGGCACTTCCCAGCGGCCTACCCATCCTCCTTGATGCCTCGCAGACCGCAGGCAGCGAAGAGATTCTGGTGGATGCCATGGGACTGGATTTCGTCGCCGTTCCGGGCCACAAGGGTCTCATGGGGCCTCCGGGCACGGGCCTGCTGCTGCTTGGCCCCCGAGCTACCATTGACATCAAGCCGCTGGTTTGCGGCGGTACAGGATCTCGCAGCGAACTTGACACCATGCCACCCTTCATCCCCGACCTGATGGAGGCTGGAACTCCGAACGTTCCCGGGTTCGCCGGCCTGGAGGCTGGAATACGCTGGCTGCTGGCCCAGGACCGCGCCAAACTCAGGGCCCGTAAGGAGGCTTTTCTGGGCGAAGTGGTCTCCGGATTGTCCGCCATCACTGGAGTGCGACTACTTGGTCATCAAGCCGGGCTCCGATACGTCGGGACGGTCAGTTTCCTGCTCAACGATGAGATGCCGGGCACAACGGGGCTCTACCTTGAACGGCAATGTTCCATCATGACCCGTACCGGGCTGCATTGCGCGCCCTGGGCTCACCGAACGCTCGGCACGCTCCCTGCCGGCACCGTCCGCGCCTCCTGGGGGCCGACGACCCCCCCGCATGCGGCCAATGCCCTTGTGCAGGCCATGCAACAGGCATCGGTACGACGAGGCACGGAGGGAGGGGCACCGGCCCCATGACCGAAACCACCGCCAGCCTCGACATCTGGGTCTTCGAGTCAATCCACCGTGTTCTGGCCCTGGAGGGGCATATCCGCGCAGCCTCAATCTGGTATGACCTCATTCCAACGCCGACGCACATCTCCACGGATTGTGGTGTGGTGCTTGCCACCCGGCCCACAGACAGAGAGATAATTCAGGAGCTGCTGCAACGCCACAGGGCCATCCTTGGCCACGTCTGGTGGATCTGGGTGTAAATGCCTCGTTGACATCTTCAATCTCGCTGGTTCAGGATTGCACCAGTCTTGAACCTCTCAGGGGGAAGAATGGCCATTTTCGGAAGAAGACCAGACGGCGTGCTGTTGACCAAGCTGCCTGGGTTCAGAAAGATGTTCCCGTATCTCATGCCCACCCGAACCGAGTCCTATATTCATTACGAGCACAAGATTCGGGTAGCCCGCACCAACCGCTTTCTGGACCAGCTCAACAGCGGCCGCACGGGTCCGAAGATCACTATGTTCCACGTTGTCTTGGCAGCGGCGTGCAGGATGATGGCCCTTCGCCCCGACGCCAACCGCTTCGTCTCGGGCAAGCGCATATACCAGCGCAAGGAGATCGCATACTCCTTCGTGACCAAGAAAGAGTTAACCGACACGGCGCCGGAGACCAACGTCAAGCTGACATTTCAACCCACGGATACGCTGCTGGAGGTTGCCCAGAGGGTCTTCGACGCAGTTTCGCAGGTCAAGAAGTCCAAGTCGTCCGCCGATGAGGACATATGCGACACCCTCACGGCGCTCCCCCGCTTCATGACAAGGATTGCCCTGTGGGGTTGGAAGGTGCTGGACTACTGGAATCTCCTCCCAGCTTCGGCCATAAAAGGAGACTCACTCTACTGCAGCGCCTACTTCGCCAATCTGGGAAGCATCGGCCTGCCTGCGGTGCAGCACCACCTCTTCGAGTGGGGCAACTGTCCTTTCTTCGTGGTAATAGGCAAAGGAGAGAAGAGCCTACTGGTGGACGGCGACGGTAATACCACGGTGGAGGACATCGTGACATCCACCTTCACCCTTGACGAGCGCATCACCGACGGCGTCTCCTACGCCCGCATTATCCACATGCTGGTGGGCTTTATCGAGGATCCCCAGCAACTCATGAGCCCCCCCGACAAGCTTCCAGACCCGTTCGAGCTGGCGTGATTCACCCCTATTACAATCCTTCTTACAATCTATTGGCCCGTCGCTTCTTGACAACAAGGGCGAAGGCTAAGGCCGCAAGCATCCACAGCAGCGGCCAGCTAGCAGACTGGGTGCCTGCCAACCCGCATCCCCCACCGCCAGACTTCTTCCCCGGGCCAGTATCCTCGGAAACGACGTCGCCTTGGCCCTCGACAACCTCGGGGGATGGCTCCACGGGCGGTTCATGGTCCACGCTGGCGTTCATGAGGCTCCAGTCGGCCTTGCGGGCAAGAGTGTCTTGTTCGTCGAAGGTTCGGGATGCGGGCAGGGTCAAGCTGTTCGCCGTGTTGGAGAGGCTCAGGGCAAAGATAACACACTGGTCGTTGTTCGGCAGGATAACCTGGGTTGCGCCCTCGGGAACTTGGAGCTCGAACCGATACATATATGTAAACTCATATGGATCATCGGCGTCGGGCAGGTGCCGATGCGTTGTATACCATGCTACTCGCTGCTGCTTGTAGAAAGGCGGTATGAATTTCGCAGCGTCGGGGATCAAGAAGCTGGATGGGTCATCGAGGTGCCGGTTCAGCCAGACCCGGCCCACCCAGTTGCCGATGAGTCCGGTGAAATCGGGCACCGTCACTCCCTGCTCGGTGCTGCCCACAACGAAGCGACACTGCTGCTCCCCTCTTGCCGACGCCAGAACGTAGAGCCTGTCTCCCGGCTCCGTTGCGGGAAGGTCCACCGTCTGCCCACGGCACTCCACAGCATTCAGCGCCCCCTTTGCGCTTGGACCGAGTTCAAACTCAATACCACCCTCCGTGACCTTCTCAGGTACCAACTCGCCCGGAATCGATACATCCCTCTTGAATTCGTCCAGGCCCATGACTCCGTCGCTCCGGTCAGAATCCATGGAGAAGACATCGACGTTGTACTCAAGCTCTACAGGTCTGGACGAAGGGGAGGCCAGCGTCGAAAAACCCTTTGTCGGCCTGATGCGGAACGAGCGAATCTGATAGGGTTTCATAGCAAATTGTAATACACCATCCTTCAGTTGGGCATCTCCAACTGGGTCCTCTACCCCGTTGACCTCCTGGGCCCCTTCGATCCCAGAACCGAAGGCCAACTTCACGGCAGCACTCTCCTCTCCCGCCTTCTCCACCACCCGCACCACGACCCCGTCTCCATCCTCGGCTCTCTTCAACGCCGTCAGCGCTACCTCTCCGCCGGACAACTCCACCAGCGCCTGCTGCCTGCCGAACTCCCCCTTTCGACGAGGGGGCTGGAAGGCCAGGGGGGGCTCGTTGAACCGCGCAGCCACCCGCCATGTGCCCCCCTGCCACGAACCCTCATGGCCCCAAATCGCAAAGCTGGTGACGTGGGGCCCAAGGTCCTGGGTGTGCTGACCATACCTGAAGGGGGCCAGCGTCCAGTCCAGCGGCGTCTGCACCAGGGTCAGTCGCAACGTGCCATCGTCGGGCTTGTCCCAGCCATACTTGTTGTCGCTTGAAATGCTCACGCCGAAAGACCCATCGGGGGCCGTCAGGTCAACCCACCGCTGGGCCGGCACCTCATAGCGGCGCTCGGTGTTGTTGCCTCGGGCGATGGTGCCTACCCCAAGGTCGTAGGTGGCCTCGGCATTGGGAGATGCCAAAGGAAATACCGCCTTCAGCAACGAACTCCTCGACTGCCAGTCAAAACGAGTCTCAACCTCTACACGGTCCCCCGCTCCTCCGGCCGCAAGGCTCACTCGCTGAGCGTAGCTGCTTGCGCCGTTGGTGCGCCGAACCTCCAGGGCTACCCTGGCAGGCCCCGCCTCCACCACCTCCACCTCGGCAGGACCACTCACGTACTCCCTGGCCGGCACACTCAAGTCGCTCCAGAGTACCTCCCAGGCCGGCCACACCGATGAGTTGTTGTCCCACACCCCAAGTCGCACCGGGGCAGACAGCAACTCCTTCCCAACCAGCTTGTCGAACACCGAGGCGATGTCCCCCGAACCGTCCACTACCACCTTGAATCGGCCGCTCTCCAACACCCCCTCGGTTGCCGAAAGCCCCGTTTCCAAGCCACTGGGCTGGTCCGAAGCACGAACGTCGAACACCCCCAGGCCCACAGAACCCACCTGCGCCACGAACACAACGTCCAACCAGCCCTCCCCACGGTCCACCACCTGCGACGGCACCTCAGAGCCGTCGGGGCCGAACACCTGCACATGGTCCGGAACCTTGCCCTCGTATCGTACCTTGGCCTCCACCAGGTCCTCACGACTCATGGCCAGCGGGTTGAAGACGACCAGAGGCACACCCTCAACCTCAGTGTCCAGAATGCGGGCCAGAGCCCCAACGGCATCACTCAACATGTGAGAAAGACGATTCAACGCCAGAAGCTCATCGTTCCAAGCAAATAAATAAACATCGGCAGTAGATGTTCCTGGTAGTACATCATGAAAATGCTGTGCCAGGAAACGCACCCACGAATCATATAACTGGCTATATGGATACTCCTGCAACCCCAGCCAGTCCGCCAGCACCGCCGCCTTCTCCACGCTGCCCGCCAACAACTCGTTGTCTCGGTTCCACCGCTTCAACGCAGACTGCGACGTGTAAGCACCCGTGCCATGGGTAGTAAGCAGCAGCTCCCCATCGTACCTGGGAAGCGAGGCAATCTGCTCCGCCGACAGGTCCCGGAAGATCTCGTCGGAGAACGAACTGCGAACCTCAATGGGGCCACTTCCAACCACGCTCTTCTGCACCCACTCAACATCCTCCTCACGAACAGGCCCCCCCTCGTCACCCACGCCGAAGTAGGTGAAACCCACCTCCAACTCCTCCTCCGGAAACTGCGCCGAGCAGTTCTGCAGGATCTCAACGTCCCCGCTCAAATCGTGATCCACCGGATCCGTATACCCACGAGGTCTAAGAGCTGCCACAAGCTCCGACCCGCCAACTCCCCTCCAGACACCCACACCAAAGGGGATATCCACAATGGGTTGCCAGTAGAGCTTCTGCGTGCTGAAACCGATGAGTCCACAGTGGCCGGCCACCGCCGGCAAAGCGTAGCCAAACCCAAAACAATCCGGCAGGAACACATCCACGCTACCCTTGCCCAGCCTCTCTCTGAAGTATCGATTTCCAATCAAAAAATGCCGAAAAAGCGCTTCTGGAGATGGCACATTAACATCCCCCGCCTCCAGGGCGCTCCCCCCCGCTGCCCAACGCCCTTTCTTCGTCCACTCCAGCAGCTCTGCATATATTTCTGGATAATATTCTTCCAGAAGCATATAACGATAAGCCCCCTCCCAGCTAAACTTGAAGTCAGGATACTTCTCGAACAGCTCGAATGTACCGGTAAACGTTCGTGGTATATGCTGACTAATCGTTTCTTGGATATTGAAATACCACTGAGTATCCAGATGCGATACACCAACAGTATAAAGGCGCATACTCCCGGCCTCATCGGCCCGAGCCCCCCCCGGCCAACCCAATGCCAAAGATACCATCAACACCAAAGCAAGCCTGACAAGGGCGACAGTTCTCATCGACTCCCCCAGCAACAGAAGTTCTGTCAGACACTGCCAAAACCACCCCCCAATGTCAAGCCACCCCCATCCGAACAGCCCAGGTCCGAATCGTCCGAATCGTCCGCGTCCAAAAGGTCCGAATCGTCCGCGTCCAAATAGTCCGAATCGTCCGCGTCCAAATAGTCCGACCCTACCTGATTCTTCGAACCGCCAGGAGGAGGGCCGCAAGCAGCAGTAGCAGGGCGGCAGTGGAGCTATTGCTGGTGGGTGAGGCCGCTGAGGCGCATCCGCCCGAGCCTCTGGTGCTGTTGCCGGAACCGTCCAGGTCTGCCTGATAGACGTCGTCAGAAGCTGCGTCACCGCTCACGTCGGGGTCGCTGGTGCCATCGGGACCCATCTGGTCCTTCTCTGTCACAACGTCGTCGCCCTGCTCGGGATTGGGCTCCCACGGCTCTTCACAGGCATCGCCTACACCGTTGTTGTCGCTGTCTTCTTGCAGTTCGTTGGCAACATCGGGGCAATTGTCCTTTTCGTTGTCTACGTCGTCGCCATCCCGATCAGGGTCGCACACGTCGCCGATACCATCATCGTCCATGTCCTCTTGCTCGGTGTTCTCATCCTCCGGGCAGTTGTCCACCTGGTCGCAGATGCCATCTTCATCGGTGTCGGGGCCCGGCTCGTTTACGCAGCCCGTGCCGGCCACGCAGCTGTCGATGGTGCAGGGGTCGGCGTCGTCGCAGGAGACCTCCAAGCCACCGCCGCAAGTACCGGCCGAGCAGACCTCATCAACGGTGCAGACGTTACCGTCATCACAGGCCAATGTGTTGTTGGCGTGGGTGCAGCCCGTCTCGGGGTCGCAGGCGTCATCGGTGCACGGATTGCCGTCGTCGCAATCTACGGCAGGCCCGGCAAGACACAACCCGCTGCCGCACAGGTCATCCTGAGTACAAGCGTTGCCATCATCACAAACGCCGTCCTGAGCCTCGTGAGAGCAGCCTGTTGCCGACACACAGGCATCCGCCGTGCACGGATTGCCGTCATCGCAATCAAGAGCGCCTCCCCCCTGGCACTGCTTCTCTGAGCACGAATCGTTGATCGTGCAGAGATCTCCGTCGTCGCACGCACCGCTGTTCGCCTCATTGACGCACCCCAGCGCCGGGTCGCAGCTGTCATCGGTGCAGACGTTGCCGTCGTCGCAAACCGAAGCAGCCACGGGAGGATGCTGGCACACACCATCGCCACTGCACACATCGGCCGTACAAGGGTTCATGTCATCGGTGCACGCTTCACCAGGCCAGGAATAGGAGAAGCCCTGGTTGTTCAGGGCGGGGTCGCATATCTCACAATCGTTGGCCGGGTTCTTGTCGCCCATCTGGTACGGGACGCCGTCCACTACGCAGAGGGCTGTACTCTCGTGGGTGCAAAGGCCCGCCCCATCGCAGATGTCCATGGTGTAAGTGAATCCGTCGTCGGCACAGGCTGCACCCTGGACAAGGTTGCTCCATGCCGAGGCATCAACCTGGGGCAGGCAGGCCTGACACTCGTTCTCCGGATTCAAAACGCCCGCGTCGAAGCTCTCTCCGCCTATGGTACACGCTCCATCAGCGACGTGCTGGCAGACTCCGCTACCATCGCATGTATCCAGGGTACCCGGGTCTCCGTCGTCGGCACAGGGCAGACCAGCCCCAGCCATGGTCCAGCTCTCAAGGTCAACCAGAGGCATGCAGACCTGGCAGCCGTTTTCCGTGTCAGGCTGACCGGCAGTGACGCATTTGCCGTCAATGAGGCAAGCCCCGAACACCTCGTGAAGGCAAACGCCCTCTTTGCATATATCGGCGCTGCACCAGAGACCGTCGTCGGCACAAGATGAGCCGTCTCTCCGGGGAGAGAAACTGCTTGTGGAGAGAGCCGGGTTGCACTCCATACAATAATTGTTCGGGTCCACGGTCCCCTCGGCCACGCAGCCGCCGTCGATCAGGCATCCCTGGAACAACACGTGGAGGCAGACTCCGGCCCCATCACACACATCCTGCGTGCACTCAAGTCCATCGGGTGCGCAGGAGACGTCTGCCCCAAGGTTTGTCCAAGCCGCAGCGTTCACCGCAGCGTCGCAAGCCTGGCAACTGTTGTCGGGATTAATCCCTCCGGCCTCAACCACAATGCCGCCGATACTGCATGAGCCGTTGGCAGGATGGGTGCATACCCCCATGCCGTCACAGACGTCAACCGTGGTAGGCAACCCATCGTCGGCACAAGCGGCACCAGCGCTCTTCGCAACAAAACCGTAGCCATCCAACGCCGGGTCACAAACCAGGCAGTCGCTCTGCACCGACGGCTCGCCCTCACCAACGCAGTTGCCATCCACAAGGCAGCCCGTGAAAAGCCTGTGCTCGCAGGTTCCGGCCCCGTCGCACACGTCCGAAGTGCACTCCAGTTCATCGCTTGAGCAGGGGAATCCATCGGCCCTGAAGCTCCAGGCATCCTGGGCCAGTTCGGCATCGCACCACTGGCAGCCGTTCTCGGGGTTGGCACTGCCGCCTTCGAAGGTAACCCCGTCAATGACGCAGTTGCCCGTGTTGGTGTGGCTGCAGAGCCCCGCATCGCACAGGTCAAGTGTCCACGGAATTCCGTCGTCGGAGCACTCGACTCCGTCGGCCTTGTTCGTGAAGAAGTCTCGGGATGCTGCCGGATTGCACATGGCGCACTGGTTCTCCGGATCCTCACTTCCCTCGGCAACACAGGCTCCGTCGATGACACAACCCGTGGTAATGGTGTGCAGGCATGCCCCCACTCCATCGCACAAGTCCTCGGTACAATCAAGGCCGTCGGAGAGGCAGCCGGCCCCCTGAGCAAGGTTGGTCCAGGACTCGGTGCTCACGGCCGTATCGCACACCTGGCAACCGTTGGCAGGGTTCACGAATCCGGGAATCTGAACTTCTCCGTCAATGGTGCAGAGCTTTGTACACGCACCACCGGCAGGCGGGCAGTCCCAGCCGTACTGAACCTGCGTGCAGTCGCTGTTGCAACCATCGGCGCCACTCTCGTTGCCGTCATCGCAAGCCTCGCCTTCAACAACCATGCCATCGCCACAAACCGGGCTGCAAGTGGCCGACCCCACCGATGAGGCAAAGCCATCTTGGCAACCCAGACACATGGCGCTTCCAGACTCCGGAGCAAACGTATCGTCTGGACACAAAGTACACAAAGTGGCGGCCTCAACCGCGGCGAAGGATCCCGGGCTGCACAGAATGCACTGCGCCATCCCCGTAACGTTGGCGTAACTGCCCGGCAGGCAATCCTCACAGGCAGCGCTGCCAGGTGATGCCGCATGCTGACCCTCAGCACAGGCAGCACATGAGACGCTGCCCTGGTTCTCGGCGAAGAAGCCGGGCAGGCACTGGTTACACATGCTGGCCCCGGGGTTCATGCTGTAGGTGCCGGGCCCACACAGAGCGCAGGCGGTTGAACCCGTCGCCGAGGCGTAGCTTCCAGCCTCGCACTGCTCACACTGCGTTGTTCCCATAGAGTCACTGAAGGTACCAGTGGAGCACTCCTCACAGAACGCTAATCCCTGGGAATCCGCAAACGTGCCTGGAGGGCACAACATGCACCCGGTTCTCCCAACCTCCGGGTTAAAAGAGCCAGCCTGGCAATCCGTGCACTCGACAGCCCCAAAGGCATCGCTGTATGTACCGGGAGCACAAAGCTGACACAACTCTGCACCCGCTTGAGGGCTGAATTGGCCGGGAGCACACTCATCGCACTGCACCGCTCCAGACGCAGATGCAAATCTACCAGGCAAACATGGAAGGCACTCAATGGACCCCATGTCAGCAGAAAAACTGCCGGGGTCGCAGGGGGCACACTCGGTCAAACCGAACGCATCGTTGAAGAAGCCTTCGGGACACAGGTTGCACAACTCCGCACCAACCTCGGCCGCAAAACTGCCGGGTTCGCAGTTGACACACACATCCGTGCCCGGTGACGGCGCAGCGGATCCGACGGGACACAGAACACACGCATCAGCCGACACGGCACCACTAATGGCGCTGGCCGAGCCAGGAGCACACAGACGGCAATCCGTGGGCGCACCAGACCCCTCGTCGGGGTTGTAGCTGCCTGCGGGACATAGCTGGCAATCCGATTTGGTCGAAGACCCGGTCTTGGGATTGAATGTGCCTGCCAGGCACAGACTGCAAGCGCTGGACCCGGACAAGTCAGCATAACTTCCGGGCAGACAGGCAGCGCACGCTCCGGCCGCAGTGGCCCCAGTCGACGGATTGGCCGTGCCCGCAGCACAGGCGATGCAAGACTCTGCCCCAACATTGGGCCCGTAGGTCCCCGGCGCACACGGGGTGCAACCCGTGGAGCCCAAAGAACCGGCGAAGGTACCCGCCGAACATGGCTGGCACGAAGCACTTCCGGTGACGTTGGAGAAGAACCCCTTGGCGCAAAGCAGACACGCCTCGGCAGAACTGGCACCGGAGAGTGGGTTGTAGGAACCGGCCGGGCACAGCGTGCACGCCGTCGCCCCACTCACCGTAGAGTAGCTGCCTGGCGCACAAGCCGTGCAAGAGGCTGAGCCCGATGATGCGGCGTATGTGCCGGCAGAACAGTTGGTGCAGGAGGAGGCCCCGGCAGAGCTGTAGGTGCCCGCCGCGCAGGCGGAACAGGACGATGCGGCAGCGGTACTGAAGTAGCCGGCCAGACACTGGCTGCAACTGGTTGCCCCGGTGCTGCCTGCGTAGCTTCCCGCTGCACAAGCCGAACATGCCGAAGATGCGGAGGAGGGGGCGTAGTAGCCGACAGCGCAGGCTACGCAGGCAGCAGATGTGGTCTGCCCCGCCAGGGGATTGGCCGTCCCCGGTGCACAAGCGGTGCAGGCGGTGCCAGAGCCCCAATACCCGGCGTTGCAAGCGCAGGTGAAGCTTCCTGGAGTGTTAGTGCAGGTAGCATGTGCATTACAATTATTCGTTCCATTGGTGCATTCATTAATATCGACGCACACGGTGGGAGATTGGGCATTGCAACTCCACCCCGACTCTACGGTGCATGTCGCAGAGCAGCCATCGCTACCGCTGGTATCGCCATCGTCGCAAGCCTCTCCTGGCTCAATGGCACCGTTTCCGCACACCGAAGCAGATAGAACGTTGATAGTGTAGTCCTCAGCCTCGCCGTCGCCGATGCTGCCCGAGTTGGGAGGCTGCCCGCCCTGCTTCAAGACTACCCTGAGCCTGGCATTCCCAAGCGGTGCCGTTGCGGGTACCACAAAAGAGGCCGAGTAGCTGCCTACCCCCCCACCGTTCTGGACCTGTACCATCTCGCCGCTATCGTCGAAATCCTTGTCATGGTTCCAGTCGATGTAGGCACGGCTATAATATGGGGCAAACGGTTCATTCGATGCGCTTGTTATATAAATAGTATATGATTGACCGCGAGTCAGTGAGGTAGACGTTGTGGAGAAATCGCTATATCCCCCTGCCGCTGCGCCTGTAGTACTATTTATCGTATTAAGAACCACAGCGCTGATAAAGTCAAACTGTGTACTTCCACTTATTGCAGGATAATCGGTCACTATTATCGTGAATGCTTTAGAAAAATTGAACGTTCCATCAAATGTGTTAATTCTGACGGAGTAGTTGCCGGCTGTCAGTGATGCGTTAATCCGTAGCTGGTTTCCATTTATATTGAACTTAGCGTTATCGGTGCTCCCGGTGCCGGAAACCAGACTATATGCAAAAGTGTCTGCCGTATTAGCATCTGTCGTTGTAAGGTTGCCAACCACGTAGTTAGCTCCAGCCGAGCTCGGGATTTGATTATTACTTAGCGTGATATCCGTTGGCGCCACAGCTGCCAGCGTCCCCCGAATAAATATTTCATCTATAGACGCGTTACTATTTGTATTAATAGTTCCCGACACAATCGACGTCGTGTTTGTGGGCATCCAACGCAGTTTGACGCTGGCTCGGTTGGCGCAAGCAGCGGGAAGGGCGTGGTTGGTTATCTGGCCTCGATAGTTGTATCCATCGATGTTCGTGGCCACAGCGACGGTGGCGCCGCTGTCAACCCAGCCCGAGCCACAATCGTACTGCATCTTCCAGTTCCGGGGCGACCTCTCGCCCGTGCTGGCATCATAATACCCAATATGCAAAGAACTTACGGTAATAGATGAATACCCGGTGGTAACCACATCTACCCACCAATTGTCCGATGTACTGTCCCAACCATCGTTGGACATGGCCTGTTGGCCGTTGGGCAGCCCGATGCCAGACCAGAAATGAGTCGACGCGCCAGAAACGTTGAGGGCCTTTCCAACATTGGCACTGCTGCCTCCAGCACTGTTGGTGTTGTTCCAGAAAGCAACGTCGTCAGCAAAACCCGGGCCGGCCACAGCCACCCCCATAATCACCACCAAAACGCTCAAAATCTTTCGCATATGGCACCCCTCTCAGATTGCTGAAAACCAGACTGTCTCAAGAAACGCAGCGAAGACGATACACTCCCCAAACACGCTGCGCAAGCCCTGACTCGTCAGTTTCGAATACTCTTTCATCCCTGAACCATAAATTCGCCCCTGGCCTTCTCCTCTCCGTTGACCTGAAGCAATACGGCCCAGTTGCCGGGCCGGTCAACTCTCGTTGTCACAGGCCGAAAGCTGATCCTCTTCGAGCCTCTCCAGACCTCTCCCTCCTTAAGCCCGACGTTCGACCACTTCACCACACGTCGCCCCATGCGGCCGTCGGCTCGGGGATAGAGCAGCACAAGATCCACCACCGCATCGTGGCTGCTTTCAGCTGCCAGAGCCGCCGTTACAACCGTATCGGAACCCAACTCAACCCGCTCCGGAGATACCGAAAACTCCAGCACCTCGACCCCGCCGGGCCGAAAACCCAGAACATCCAGAGCGCCAGCATGGCCCTTCTTGACCAGATGACGTAGAGCATGGCGAACGGTGGCATCGCTGGCCCCAGCCTCCAACCACCCCCTGGCTACCTTCACCGCCAATTCCGGATGGTCCTTGGCAATGTCCGCAAGATGATTGGCCACGGACCGACGAACGTACTCCGAAGAATCCCCGTTTAGCTTCTGAAGGATGGGCAGCGTCAACTCCGGCCTGCTCACGATGGCAGGAATCCGCTGGCCCCATGGCAGACGTGGCCGGCTTCCCTCACTGACCCACCGCCTGACATGCTGATCCTCGTCCTCCGCCCACTCCAGCAACTTCGCCAAAGTGCCCTCAGTATCTTGGATAATGTACGGACGCACCGCGAACTCGGCGGAAAAGCGCCTGGTCATCTCCCGCAACGCCACCAGCGACTCCCGGGGATGCTCCAATCCGTAAAGCTCGACAAAGGTCAGCACCGGCCACAACCCGAACATCCCCTCAATAGCCACCTTCTCCCCGAGAGGTTCAGGAAGTGCCTCCACAAGCGGCCCAAGAGCCTCAAGATAATCCGACGGCAGGTGGGCCCGAAGCGCAGCGGCCACGTGGGCAACCCTCGCCTTCAACTCCAACTCCCCCAGCCCTCGCATCGACTCTCTCTGGAACCCCTCCACGTCGAATCCCGGCAAAACCCCAGCGACCCTCCGGCCCAGCCACCCCACGCTCCTCTCCCCAATGAACTCCTTGAACGCTTCACCCATCGCTGACCTCAGATTTCGATTCGCTAACCTTGCGAACCCTCGGTCCATTGTCAACACCCGCAGCAAGAAAGCCTCCTCCACCCGCCAACCCGGTCTCCATTAACGGGATTGACTGGTCCGTCCGTTTCGGTTATGGTGGCGAAGGATGGAGGTGGACCATGGCGGTTTCCAGAAAGAATCTGACGTCGGCCGGGCATGACAGTGGCGCTGAGCGAACCCCTTCGCTTCGCCCCCTCGATATTCTCAAAGTACAACGAACCTGCGTTCACGACGGGCCCGGGATTCGCACGACCATCTTCTTTCAAGGATGCAATCTCTCCTGCGCCTGGTGCCAGAACCCCGAGTCTCGCCCCCCGTCGCCCCCCAAAGAGAGCAGCGCCGCCAGCAACCAGATGGTCATCGACGAAATCCTGAAAGCCGTGGCCCTTGACTCCGACTACTACAAATCCACGGGGGGTGGAGTTACGCTCAGCGGCGGCGAACCGCTGTTGCAGCCCGCCGGCGCCCTGGTCGACCTCCTCACCAGGCTCAAGAGCGCCGGCCTCCACGTGGCCCTGGAGACCAGCCTCCACGCACCTCGCACCACCCTGCTGAAGGTCGCTCCCCTCGTGGACCTTTTCATCGTCGACCTGAAGCACGCCGGAACCGACGCCGACCACATCAGATGCACCCAGCGCGACTCCACCCTGATCCGACGCAACCTGGAGCAGATCTGGGCCAGCAATCTTCCCCGCCGCTTCCGCATGGTTGTGGTGCCGGGCTTCAACGACGACGAAAACAACCTCTCCGCCGTTGCCAACCTGCTGAAATCCCACGGCGATTCAGAAATCGAACTGCTCAAGTTCCACTCGATGTACGAATCAAAGGCGGCCCAACTGGGGCTCAACGTACCCTCTCTGGGAATTGGCGATAAGGCAGCGGGGGAGGCCCTTGAGAAGGCAGGGGCGACGCTGACGGCGCAAGGAATGACTGTCCAATGCCAGAACCTCGCCCCCACCACGGCACGCCAGACTCCCTTTCCCCAAAGGGTGCACGACATCCAGAAGGCTATCCGAACCAGCGACCACGCCCTGAGCTTCGAGGTCTCGAAGCTCAAAACCCGCTTCTACAAGAGCAACGGATTCAAAGACCCGGCCCCCATTCATCGGGCAAAACGCCTGGCCTACGTGCTGGAGCACAAACAAATCATCGTCTGGCCCAAAGAACTCATCGTCGGCAACTTCACCGAAAAACGCCGGGCTGGACAGGTGTGGGAAGAGCACAGTGGAGCTCTTCTGGCCTCGATACTCCACCAGATTCACCGGCAGAAACCCGTCTCCTTCCAGTGCTCATGGAACGACCGCATCGATTTCTACCTTCGCACCTTCCCCTTCTGGGCCAAACACGGACTTGCCTTCAAGGCCTATCGCCGAAAGAAGAACTTCATTCTGAACCTGGCTCGCTGCTCAGATTCCAGCACCGGCTTCAACAACAACCTGGCCTCCATCGCCCACTTCATCGTCAACTACCAACGCATCCTGTCCAAAGGTACCACCGGGTTGCTCCAAGAGGTGGAGCAGGCATCCCGCACTAACCCCGGACACGAGGCCTTCTACCAAGGCGTCGCTATCTCCCTGCGAGCCCTGGAAACCTTCGCCGACCGCCACGCACAAGAACTGTACCGCCTTGCAAGTACGGAACCCGTGGCATCACGCAAGGCCGAACTGGAGGAGATGGCAGCGGTCTGCACCAGGGTCCCAAAGAATCCCGCAGGCACCTTCCACGAGGCGCTCCAGAGCATGATGTTCCTACATGTCGCCCTTTGCATCGAGTCCTTCGAAAACGCCGTCTCCCCCGGCAGAATCGACCAGATTCTCTTCCCATACTATGCCGCAGACCTCGCCGCGAAACGCATAACCTACCAGAGAGCCCGAGAACTGCTGGCCCTCTTCGTCCTCAAGCTGGATGAGGCTATACTGGTCAACGACGGCAATAGCTACCTGAGCATCAGCCGCCTCTTCGAAACCATGTCCACAGACCAGACCATCACCCTGGGAGGCACCACCCCCGACGGCCACGACGCCACCAACGACCTCACCTACGCCCTCCTCGATGTGTGCGAGCTGCAGCCCTACGCTGCCAACATGACCGCCAGAATTCACCCAGGATCCCCACCCGAATACCTGGAACGAATCGCCGAAGTCTACCTCAGCGGCGCCCCCATGCCCGCACTCTACAACGATGATGTCTATGTCAAATCACTGACCGCACACTATGAAGTCTCGACGGAGCAGGCCAGAAACTACGCCATAGTTGGATGCGTCGAGCCCAACGCCTCCGATGACCACTACGGCAACACCGACTGCGCAAACATGAACGTGGTGCTCCCCTTCTTGCAAGCCCTCACCGGTGACACATCGGACCTCTGGAACCTCGACCCATGGTCCCAAATCGAAAAACTGGCCGGGAGATTCGTGGAGTACCACTTCCCCCCTCAACGCCGAGGCGCCAGCACCGCCCAAGCACTTCACCAACTGCTCAAACGCATCAGACCTTCAGCTCTCAACGGCCCCACAGACCTGCCAGCTACCATGGAACAGCTCCTCAACAGATTCCAGGACCGGCTCAACGCGCTCGCCGCCGCCGTCCTCGATGACCACCAGAGCATCGAAGAGGTCATTGCCGAGGAGTTCCCCACCCCCCTCGCCTCGGCCCTCTTCCCCGGTGCTATTGCCAAGGGGCTAGACGTTAACCAGGGCGGCGCCTCCCTAAACAGCAGCGGCATCCAGGCCGTAGGTGTTACCGACGTCGCCGACTCGCTCCACGCCATTGACCAACTGGTCTTCAAAGAAGGCAGATTCTCCCTGGCCCAAATCGTCGAAGCCATGAGCCACAACTTCCAAAGCGATGAATACCAGGAAATTCACAGGGCCCTCAAAGCCGTGCCGAAGTTCGGGGACGACGCCTCGGCCGAAGCAGCTCACTGGGTGAACCGCACCCTCGAGATCTTCGTCAAGGCCCTCGCCAATGTCCCCAATCCACCAAGAGGTGGTATCTACGCCGCTGGATACTACGCCCTCAACGTCAACGACATGTACGGCAAGAAAACACCCGCACTCCCATCGGGCCGCCTCGCCGGTACCCCCCTGGCCAACAGCGTTACCCCACACTACGGCATGGCCTCGGGAGACCTCCTCTCCGCTCTCAACTCCGTAGCATCCGTCGACTTCGCCACCTACGCACCCAACGGCACAACCGTCACCTTCACCATCGACTCCGCACTCTTCCCTGGTAGCGAAGGCCGAAAAAACCTCGCCGCACTCTTCAAAACATTCTTCCAGAAGGGTGGAATGCAGTTCCAACCCAACGTCCTCAACAGACAAATCCTGCTTGATGCCTACCAGAACCCCGAGAAATACCCACACCTGCTGGTAAGAGTCGCCGGCTACTGCGCCTACTTCAACCACCTCTCCGATGACCTGAAGAAAATCATCATCAACCGCACCTGCTACGGCCCAAACGCCCAGCCATAACCCCTAACCACCAACGCCACCACAAACACAGGTCGCCCCCGCCGATGCCCCCCTCCTACTCAGCTCGCCTGAAGACAGGTATCTTGCCAAGCGGCGCCGGCCACTGCTCCAACACTTTGGGACCATCCACCGGCTCCCCGGGACTACCAGAAGGCATCTCCACGGGAATCCATCGGCCCGGCGGAAGGTACACATCCCTCGCTACCGCCCCCTGCGTCAACACCGGAGCCACAAGGTAGAGCTCCCCAAACATGAACTGATCACCAACAGCGTAACTCTTCTCATCCTCCGGAAAACTGAAGAACAGCGGCCTCACCATGGGCATCTGCCCCGATGCTGCCTCATCCGCCAACGCCAAAATGTAGTCGTTGAGCGTGGCCCGGAAATCCATGTAGGCCTTGGTCGTCTCGTTCACAACCTCGCCGTAACCATCCCGCCACGGAAGCAGACTGAACTGAACCATGGGAAGCCACGTGTTCAACTCCACCCACCTCAAGAACAGCTCCTCGTCCGCCTTGAACTCATACTCGTTGCCCCCAACCATGTCCGGCAAAATGAAAGGATACCCGATAAGCCCCATTGCCAACGCCTGCGTCAACACCGACGCCAAACCGTTATCCAACCCCCAACTGCTCTCCTTGTCGAACTGCCGAAACGCAATGGGCACATCCTGCGCAAACCAACCGGCCCGAACCTCCACCCCGTGATTCTCAACTGCCCACCGGGCATAGTAGTCCGGATAGCTGTTCTCAGGTACCGGCGATGCAAACAGCGCATCCTTCGGCAAGAACTGCGTCTCACCGGCATCGTACTTGAACCCGTCAACACCGTATGTATCTACTATTTTATTTACCTCTCCCGACCACCAGTTCCAACCCGCCTGACCAGTGAAATCAATTATCCCTGCTATAGGCAACCCCGCCGACGTCCACCAACCTATCTTCGGAGGATACTCAACCTCCTCGTCCTTGCTTCCTACAAACGCCTTAGCTTTTCTTCCGTTATTGAATGCTGATGTGTCGAAATTTACAAACGGTGGAATCCATAAAGACACTTTG
Source organism: uncultured Myxococcales bacterium (assembly GCA_964593355.1). GTDB lineage: Bacteria > Myxococcota_A > UBA9042 > CAIXZC01 > CAIXZC01 > CAYTWV01. The sequence goes on along the minus strand of CAZQHM010000017.1, from coordinate 18,000 downwards.
TATCCCATTGCCTTTATTTTGCCCACCAATCCAGCTGCATCTGGAAACTTTTTCTCGTCAAAGGAGAGCATCCCGTATTTTGGTGTCCACATGTCGTCTATTTCTATATATGAAGCCTCGTATCCTCTATCATGAATCTGCTTCGCAAATTCATACACTTTCTCTTCATCTATCTTTGCCTTATATGCTGCCCAGGTCGTCCAGATGGGCCTCGTGAAAAGCTCGTCGGAAGGCCGCTTGCCCACCGGCAACAGCGGCCTACGCGCAAATCCATGGCCCACCCACGCCCTGTAAGCCTCCACCGTGCTATCCAAGGCGAAGAGATAAACATCCAGCTCGGTCTCTCCCTCCCTGGGGATCAGATGCATCTTGAATATTCCGTTAGCATCCCTATTAAAGCTAATATTCATATAGCTAAAGGCATCTACAAACACTGCCACGCCAGACTGAGTCAACCACAAAGGCGATACAACGTTTGTTCCTTCGTCCGCCGTCAACACCGGCCGCTCATAGCTCCCGCTGTCCAACGGAAAATGCTGCGACGTCTCGTGGAACTGCTTCTCCCTCCCGTTCCGCTCCCTGGTCAGCTGCCCCTGCCCATACCAATGCCCCGCCGAGGCCAATGAGAAGCTAAACCCGTAGCTTACAAAGATAGGTGCATAAGGCACCAGGGTCACCCGAAAGGCATCCGCCGAGGCCCCACGAACCTGCAAGGTGCCCAAACCCGCCCCCATCTGCGAAATTGAGAGCGCAAAGGCGTATCCTCCCCCCTCCAGCTCCTCCCCAGGTCCAACGTAACCTACGCTCTGGATTGCATCTGCTTCCGCAAAAGCCATCGAAGCAAACTCTCCGTCACCAAGCGCCGACCTCAGCACCACCTCGCCGCCACGCTTCAGCGACAAAACACCGCTGGAACGGTCTACCAGCAGTTCGAGCTCACCCATTACCACCCGGTGCTCTACTTCCGTCGAGGTGAGCTCCAGTGCCGGAATTGCCGACACATCCTCGACCTCAACCTCCAAGTTACTATCCGCCACCCCGTCCGACCTCCCCACGGTGTCATGCGCCACATCCACGCCTCCAGAATTCCCCCCGGAACACGACATGGCACAAAGCAGCACGGTGGAGAGCGCAACAGCAGACAAAAGCCTCACGTCGAAGGTCATCTTGAATACCTCAATTTGGGGCAGCGTAGTTGATTATGGCGAATCCCCATTGGACGGCGCATCAGAATCAAGGACATGCTTTGGGATTGTGGCCAGATGGATCTGAACCAGAGTATCCACAGTTGTAGTACTTCTGTGCTGAGTCCCATCCACAACCCATTGAACCGCACTCTTCAATAACTAACTTATTACTCTCACAGTATTTCAGCACATTGGCCTGGCAGCAACCAACATAATTTATTGAGCCGCACTCAAGCCCCTGCACGCACTGTCCCTCGACGCAAGTCTCGCTGGTGTAGCACGACCCGCAACTGCCGCCGCAACCGTCGGATCCACACTCCCTCCCGGCACAGTCGGGCGTGCACGAACAGAATCCCTGAATGCACTGGCTGCCCATCGGGCAACTCCCACACGAGCCCCCGCAACCATCGTCGCCACACTCAACAAAGAAACACACAGGAGTACACGTAGAGACGCACTTACCCTCCGAACACGACGGCTTGTCCGCAGGACACGTGCCGCAACTGCCGCCACAACCGTCGGGGCCGCACACCTTACCGGCGCACGTCGGCGTGCAGTTGCTCTTGCACTTCCCCGTCGCATCGCAGGTGGGCTTGCTCAAAGGACACGTGCCACATAGACCGCCACAACCATCTGGGCCACACTCTCTCTCATTACACTCAGGGACACACTCTTCGTAGCACCGTCCAGCCTGACACGACGGCTCGTCGGCGGGGCATACCCCACAGACACCGCCGCACCCGTCAGGACCGCACTCCTTGCCAAGACAATCAGGCTTGCACTGGCACTGCCCGGCAACACACACCTTGCCCCCGCCGCACTGCCCACACTGGCCACCGCATCCATCATCACCGCACTGCTTCCCCGCACAATCAGGGGTGCAGGTCAGCTGGCACAACGCCCCATCGCAATGGGGCGCAGCAAGGGGACACTTGCCACAATCACCACCGCACCCATCGTCCCCACACTCCTTACCGGCACAATCCGGCTCACACTCGGCCTCGCATCGCCCTTCCAAACAGTACGGGGCCAACTCGCCGCAGAAACCACACTCCCCACCACACCCGTCGGAACCACACTCCAGCCCCTGACACAGAGGAACGCACAAGCAGTGCCCCTGCAAACACTCCTCCTGAAACCCAGTGCACAAACCACACTCCCCACCACAACCATCGTCGCCACACTGCCGCCCGTCACACTGAGGCACACACTCGATTGAACAAAGCCAGTTCACACAGTAGGGCGCAGCGTTGGGGCACCGACCGCACTGCCCCCCACAACCATCATCCCCACACTCCCTCCCCTCACAATCAGGCTGGCATACAACTTCGGCCAAGTCGCCAAAGGTCTCCCCAACGCTGCTGTCCGGTTCCGTCAGAACATCCCCCGACCGACCATCCTCCACGCCACTTACATCCTCAGAATATTGCACATCTTCCACAAAACTTGGTCCCTTCGTCGAACTCGAACAACCGACAAGACCAAGTCCCGACAGCAAGAACACAAGTACTACGGCACGATCTCCATGGGTCATGACTCAACCCCTTCCATTGGCGGTGGCGAACCGCCCGAAAGCTACCCAAGATAGCCCGCAATGTCCAGAACCATAGGATGCCCCGGGTTTAGGAAACGCATGGCCCCTTTGGGGTACACTGAGACCTGTTCTTTATGGTCGCTGCTTTGCGGGTCGAAGCCTCCACCGCCGCTATCATCGCAATGGGCAGGCCTCGGGCCTCAAGCTCCGTTATTCCGTCGATGGTGCAACCGCCAGGGGTGGTCACGTCATCCTTTAGCTCAGCCGGATGCTTCCCCGACGTAAGAACCAGCCGCGCTGCACCCAACAGAACACTGGCGGCCATCGTCCGCGCAACATCCCGGGGAAGACCCATCTTCACACCGCCCGTCGCAAGGCTCTCGATAACCTTAAAAGCAAAGGCCGGCCCGCAACCCCCAAGCCCCGTGCAGGCGTCCATCAGCCGTTCGTCTACCGTCACCGTCGTACCAACCGAATCGAATATTGCCCTGACCCACAAAACCTGATCATCGGGAACCCCTTGGCCCAAACTCACCGATGTCGTAGAGGCGCCAACCACCGCAGCTATGTTCGGCATCGCCCGAACAACGTTGACCCCGGCGCCCACAGCATCACGAAGTTCATCAATAGAAACCCCCGTTACTATGGAGATGAGCAGCGCCCCGGGCCGAAAAGAAGCTCTGTGGGTCCGGCACAGGTTCAGAGCCTGGTCAGGATGCACAGCCAACACCACAGTGTCGGCCCCAGCTATGGCCCCAGCGTTATCCAAAGACGTCGCCACACCCAGATGCTCCACGTTGGACAACGTCTTCTCATGCCTCGCCGTCACCACCATATCGCCTGGTTGCAGCAACGAGCGCTCCAGAATGCCTGCCACAATGGCACGACCTATGGTACCAGCCCCACCGAGAACACATAGTTTTGCACTCATTTAAATATTTCCTATTGTTTCGCATCGGTTGCCAATGGGCAAACACCGTCCCACCCGAAGGCGGAGGCGACAACGAAAGCCCTCCGTCTCACTCATCGGCCATCGCACGCGATGCTGCCAACTGGCCCACATGGCGTCAAGTGATCGCCTCCAAACAAGGGCCTCGCACAAGCCATTCCAGGGGGCCGAAACCTGCCTTGAACAAACTTGTGACACTCCTTGACAAGGCGTTAAACGCCGTGCTGTAATGCCGTGACTTCTGGAAGGAGGGCAATGGCCATCATGAGAGCGAAAACACTGATTACTGCTGCGTTTCTGCTGCTTGCCGCCAGCGGCTGCACCGAGGAGAAGATGTCCTGGCTCGTAAGTCCGGGCCACCTCGCCGACGGAGCCACCGTAGACCTGGGCAGCGAGCCCGACGTCGAAACGGCCGACTCCGCCGTCCAAAAGGCGCCCACGGGTGACCCCTGCACAGCCGATGACGAATGCTTCACCGGCTCCTGCTTCTGCAAAGAGGGCGTCAAAGAGAACTGCTACAGCATCGAAGATACGGTCAAAGGCTTCAACCCACAGTCCACCTGGGAGGATATGATCCCCGGCGGCATGTGCAGCAAGTTCATGTGCGACCCCAAAAAGAGCGAAATTGGCGGCGCAGAGTGCGGCCCGGGTGCCTACTGCTTCAACGTCGAGCCCCTCTTCGGGATTGCAATAGGCCTCTGCCTCAAATACTGCGAAGACTTCGACGACTGCCGCTACCAGGAAGGGTACGTCTGCTACTACACCGGCGTGGAAGGCCAGAGAGGATGCCTGCCCGCTAAGATGGTCGCCGACATCACCTGCGGCGATGGCAAATGTGACGGAACCGAAACCGCTGACAACTGCCCGAGGGATTGCCAATGAACAGAACAAGAATCAGCATCATGGCCCTCGCCGGCCTCTTTGTTTGTTCCTTCGCCAGCCTCACCATGGCTCAGCCCGGTGACGTCACGGCAACCGCCAGCGACGACATCGAACTGGTTGTGGAGACCGCCGAAATGGATGCGGCGGCCCAGACTTCGGGCAGCCTCTTCCACCGCTACACCGAGTTCTGGACAAGAGCCAGCCGCAAGGCAAACCGCATCGGCGTCACCAGGCAGGTGCCCAAAGGCTTCGTCTCCGTGGGCGCCGAAATAAAATCCTACACCATCACCAGACGCTACGACAAAGTGCGCAAAGAAGGGCCCGCCTTCCCGCTCAATGTCACAGCTATCACTGGCGGTAACCATCTCAACGTCGACATGGGCTTGAACGCTGAACTCATGCAGCGCAACTTCCAGATCGCATACGGCATAACAGACCTTCTCAGCGTCAACATCGAAATACCGACGATGTACATGGACGTCGCCATGAACCCCTCCGTGGCTACCATCGACGGCCAGGATAACAAGGTCAGCGGCCCCTCGGCCTCCATCCTCGACATCCAGGATAGGAAAAACTACGGCGCCGCCGACTTCATCTACAACACGCTGCCCCTCCTGGGACGCCCCTCCCCCGCCACGAACTACACCGGTGACTGGCTGCTGGGCGACGTAAGCGCAGGAGTCTCCTGGAACGCCTACCGCTCCGAGTGCAAAAGCTATCCCTGCCTCTCCGTATCCTTCTTCCCCAGAGTCTGGTTCCCCACAGCCTCTATGCCCGACTCCAACCACTCCCTGGCCTATGGCATGGGCCCCATGATGGACCCGGGCCTGGGTGGATGGTCCGTTGGCTCTACCCAGGGCCTCGACGTCAGACTCTACCGCATCGAACGCTGGCTCGACCTCGTTGCCTCCGTCCAAGTCGCTGCCCGATACGGCTTCGAGCAAGAGCGCGACTACCCAACCATGCTCACCACTGTCGCCGGCCCCGCTGCCGATTGGCGCCGATTCCCAGACCTCTCCGAGCTGGACGGCAAGTTCCGATACACCCCCGGGTGGCAACTCCACTGGTCTGCCCAACTCAACGCCGCTACCTCCATCCTCGCCGTGGGCGCATCCTATAACGTCCAGTTCAACCAGGACCCCGAGATCATGGCCCCTTATGAGTTCGTCACAGTGCTGCGAAATATCGAGCAGCTCGGCCAGTCACTCTTCGAATACGCCCAAATCTCTGCCGCTCTTGACTTCTCTGAGTTCTATGTCCCACTCGAGGTTGGATTCCAGTATAACATTGTTCTGGATGGCTATAATGCAATGAAATACGACGACTATTTCACAATTATGGCTCGCCTCAACATCCCCCTGTTCTCTGATATATAAACAGGGAGAGGAATCCATGGAGACAATGGAGAATATAATGAAAAAGACACTTTTGATATTCGCAGCAGCTTTTGCCGTGGCCTCCTGCACCAAAACCGAAACCTGGGAGTGGGACTGCGGAGCCTGGTTCGCCGAACAAGACGCAGCCAAAGAAGACACCGACCCCTCCGCCGACAGCGTCGTCGACCCCGACAACACCACCCCCGACGTCGGAACCGAAAAAACCCTCACAGGCCTGGCATGCACCCAGGACAGCGAATGCTACACCGGCTCGTGCTTCTGCGGCCCCAATAACCCCACCAAGACAAACTGCTTCAGCATGGAAGAGACCGTCAAAGGCTTCAACCCCGAGTCCGATTGGGAAGACATGATCCCCGGCGGCATGTGCGCCAAGTTCATGTGCAACCCCAAGAAATCCGAGCTCAACGGCGCTGAGTGCGGCCCGGGCGCCTACTGCTTCGACGTCACCCCCCTCTTCGGCGCCCCCCTCGGCCTCTGCTTCCGCTACTGCGACGACTACGACGACTGCCGCTACGAAGAGGGCTACGTCTGCTACTACACCGGCGTCGAAGGACAACGCGCCTGCCTCCCCGCCAAGATGATCCCCGATATCCCCTGCGGCGACGGGAAATGCGACGCTACCGAAAAGGCCGATACCTGCCCCAGAGACTGCTTCTGCGGCAACGGAACCTGCGACAACGCCGAAGACGCCACCAACTGCGCGGAGGACTGCCAATGAGAAACACCAGCACGAAAAGAGCCGCTCTGCTCCTCTCACTCTTCTGTGCCTGGCAGCTCCACTCCTCTGTGGCCCTGGCCGAAGATGGAACCGATGGCGAAGAACTCCCCCTCGATGCCCCCGTGCCCGAAGCCGAGAAGTCCGTCTCACAAGCCGGCGACGACATCGGCCTCTGGGACCGCTACGTCAACTACATGCGCTCAGAAATGAACCGCATCGGCGAAATGGACCTCTACGGCGTCACAGGCCAGCTCCCTAAAGGCTACCTGTCTGCAAAATGGGACCGAGGCTGGATCAAAGCCAAGAACCGCTATAACGACCAGCGCAAACTGGGACCCGTTATGCCCCCCATCGAGTTCAAACAAGGCGATGACACCCTCCTCTCCGTGGACATGGGCCTCGGCGGACATGGTGGTGGACACACCTTCCAGTTCTCCTACGGTATCACTAACCCCGTAGACTGGTACTTCGAGCTACCCTTTACATACATGAACATCTCCTTCAACCCCAAGGTCAACGAAATCGACCCCGAAAACAAGAAGGGTCTCAAAGGTTACAAGATTCACCCCCTCGCCGCTGGTATGCTCGGTGTCGCCGACCCACAGAAATACAGCACCTGCGAGTTCCTCCACAAAACCCTCCCTTACCTCGGCCGCCCACCCGTCGCCACAAGCTACAAGGGCGAATGGATGCTCGGTGACATCAACACGGGCTTCTCCTGGAACATCTACCGCAACGACCGCTTCTCAATAGCCCTCACCCCCAGAGTCTTCCTCCCCACAGGCTATAAACCCAAACCCGAAGAGAGCCTCACCTACGCCACAGGACCCGCCGTCGAAACCGGTATCGGTGGCTGGGCCGTCTCCGCTACCGAAGGCTTCGACGTCAAGCTCTTCGAGATCCCCAAGATCTTCTCCAGCATGCTCTTCAGCACCGAATTCACCGCCGGATACGCCTTCGAACAGCAGCGACCTTATCCCAACAACTTCGTGAAACCTAACCCCGCTGCCGTCGGCCTCGACCCCGTCTCCTTCCCCGACCTCTCCGGCCTCAGCGGTGACTTCTCCTACACCCCGGGCTGGTCCATGAGCTGGACCGCTCAGCTCAAACTTCAACTGGCCATATTCGGCCTCGCCGTTGGCTACGGACTTGACTGGAGCGCTGAACCGGAACTGGCCGGCGACCCCGCTTTCGTCCAGATGGCCAAAGGCCTCCAACTGCTGGGCTCACAAACCGTGCAGGCTGTCCAAATGGCCGGTTCCATAAGCCTGCTGGGCCTCTGCGCCGTCACACCCATATGTGTTCCCGTAGACCTCTCCGTTCAATACACAAAAGTTATCGATGGCTACAACGCGCTAGTGTTCGATAACTTCTGGCAGCTTACTATTAAGGGATACATCCCGATCAACCCAAGTGATGACACAGGCCCCGTCTCCACCGGCGGAAAATAGCCCCCATTACCACGAATACCCCCATGCTACCTTGCCAGCTTGACCCATACCTCCAAAGCATCGAGACTGCCGTTCTCTCTTGCACCCCAGCCAAGGACTCCACCTTCCTGGTAACCCTGGCCCAAACCCCATTCTACCCCGAGGGCGGAGGCCAGCCGTGCGACCTGGGTACCATCGGTGACATCCCCGTCCTCGACGTCCAGAAACTCGACGACAGCACCGTAGTCCATACCCTCAGCACCGCCGTAACGGGCGATGTCCAGGCAGCCATTGACTGGCCCAGACGCTATGACCACATGCAGCAACACTCCGCCCAACACCTCATCACATCCCTGGCCCTGGCAAACTTCGGCTGGAAGACCACCGCATTCCACATCTCCCCAACCTTGTGCGATATCGAACTGGATTCCCACGACCTGACGCCAGAATCGATCCAGCAACTTGAACAGCGGGTCAACCAGGCAGTTCGAGAGGCTCGTCCTATTGCCGCCAGAATCGTCACCACGGAAGAGATGGCATCCCTCCCCGTTCGCAGCCGCGGCCTGCCCCAAGGCTTCTCCGGACCAGTAAGATTGGTCGAAATCCTGGGCGTAGACCTCAACACCTGCGGCGGAACCCACGTGGCAAACACCGCCGAGCTTCAACTGGTGAAACTCATGGGCATCCAACGCCTCACCAGAGCCACACGACTCTTCTTCATCGCCGGCCAACGCTGCCTTCACTGGATAGCCGACGCAGTTACACGCAACGACGCCCTAAACCAGTTGCTCTCTACCGGACCCGAACACCACATCTCCGCCGTTGAACATCAAATAGCCCAGCTCCGCGACGCTACCCGAGACCTTCGGGCCCTCAAGAAAGAGGTCGCTACCCGAATCGGCCACGAACTCGCCGCCCAACCTCCCCCGTCCCTGCTGCACCGACCCGATGCCGACATGGACTTCATCAAAGAGGTTGCTTCCGCCGCCCGAAGCCGCAACCCCCACTGGACCGCCCTGCTTGCCGCCGGACCAGGACCCGGTACGTTCCTAATCCTGGGCCCACCACCCATCGTGGATTCTTGCTCCCGAGACATCGCCTCTGCCCTGCAAGGCAAAGGAGGCGGCCCCGCCGGCACCTTCCAAGGCAAAGCTGCCTCGTTCCAAGACCTCGCCAAAGCCAATGCTATTCTGGAAGAAGCCCTGCGCCGCTCCCCACACCAGGCGCCCCCTGATACGTCCAACTGCGCTGAATAACATAAGACAACATATCAGTGGCTAGTAACGAACTTTGATGGCTTACTCGTCTAACAGACTCCTCACAGCACACAGCAACTCGTCCCGACTGAATGGCTTGGCCATGAACTTGAACTCCTCACTCCCCAATCCACCCGTCATCACCAAATCCTCGGAGTAGCCTGAAACAAGCAGGCACCGCAGCCCAGGGTTCGTCTCAACCAGCCTCTCTCTCAATTGCACCCCGTTCATCCCCGGCATTACCATGTCTGTGACCAGAATGTGGATCCGACCGGAATACTCCTCGGCGATATCCAGCGCCATGGCAGGCGTCTCAGCCACTAACACGTTGTACCCCGCCTTCTTCAGAAACAGTGAACTCGTCAAGCGCAACCCCGGCTCATCCTCCACAAGCAACACAGTCTCGTGCCCAACACAGTCGGCCTGTCGAATCTTCGCTTTGGGCTCCACAACCGGGGGAACCTCAGTGGACAGTGGCAACATCACCCGGAAGTGCGCGCCCGACCCCGGCTCGCTGCTCACAGTCACCAAACCGCCATTCTGCCGGGCAATGCCGTACACCGTGGCCAGCCCCAGCCCCGTCCCCTCTCCAAGCTTCTTTGTCGTATAGAAAGGCTCGAATATGTGAGAAGCCACCGCAGGATCAATACCTTGTCCACTGTCTGCAACAGAAAGCACAACATATGGCCCGGGAATGGCATCTACATTGTCTCGACAGAATAGCTCATCTAATTCAACCGTTTCCGTAGATATCTCAATAGTTCCAGCGTCTCCAATAGCATCACGGGCGTTGACACACAAATTCGTAAGTATCTGAACCACTTGACCAGAATCCATTTTTACTAATTGCGGTGTCGCAGCAGGAGTCCACTTCAATTCGATGTTCTCACCAATAAGCCTGCGCAACATCGATAAAGTATCATGGACAGCGCTATTAAGATCCAACACATGAGGCACAATAGCCTGCTTGCGGGCGAAGGCCAGCAACTGTCTCGTCAAAGCGGCTGAACGCTGAGCATCGACCATTATCTCATCCAACCATCCCCTGATCGGATGCTCGCCTCCTACGTTCTCTCTACATAATTCGACATAATTCATAATCGCGAGAAGAAGATTATTGAAATCGTGGGCGACACCACCAGCCAGCCTGCCAATAGACTCCAACTTGTGCGCCTGTGCCAGTTGAGCCTCCAATGCCATACGATCACTGATATCCAAATTGACAACAATGGCTGCCTCGACCTCACCATCTTTTCCAAACACCGGTGTTGTGTAATTTAATATAGTTCTTCGCTTACCGTCGAATCCCTCTATCTCCAGCACCTCGTTCTCTATCGAGACCCCCTCCGTTACCGTCTTCAACAGAGCCCAGTCACCCGCCTCCACCGGTTCCCTCGACGGCAACCGCCACGCCTTAAATACCCCGTAATTCTGAGGAGCCACCCTGGGCTCGGCTCCCCAAATCCTGACCCCTGCCCTGTTTCCTCGCAACAACTTGCCATTCTTATCGGCAAACCAGAGCCCCACAGGCAGAACGTCGAAGACCCTCTCCAGCATGTTCTCCCAGTAACGCGCCTCGGCCTCTATCTTGAGCTTGGCTGACAAATCGTGGAAGATGACCACACCCGACGTTATTCGACCCTGGGAATCGCGAATCGGCGCTGCCTGGCTGAGAATCGTCCGCAACGAGCCGTCGGACCTCCGAATCTGGAACTCCAGGCTGACAGCCTCTCCGGCACCAATGGCCCTGGCCAAAGGGAGATCCCCCAAGGTCAACGGGCGCCCATCCAGCCCCACAACCTCCCAAGACCTGGCCAATCTATTGAGCTCATCAACACTCGCCGGCATCTCGTCGCTTCCGCTGCCTATAAGCACCCCCGCACGATTCATGTAGGTCAAACGACCATCCGGGGCCTCAGCAATAGCAACACCGGCTTGAATATGGTCCAACGCCACGCTTAGAACAGACTGCGCATAATGGAGCTCGTCCCTGGCGCTGCGCAAACTCTCTGCCGCATCGATGCGCCCAAGCGCCGAAGATAGTTCTCCGGCCAGGTCCACAAATAACTCCTGCACCTCCGTGTCCCTCGCATACTCCACAGGTACAGCCACCGCAATACCGCCGAATACCATCGCCCCCACCGCCAGCCGATGGCACAGCGCAGACTCCGCTCCATAAGCATCGGCCATGGGACAATCCGGACACGAGTGCACAGGATTCACAATCACATGCAAGCCATCGGCCTCAATAGCGGCCCGAACACACCCAGGCAGCCCTCTCAAAGCCCTCTCTCTCTCCCCATCTCGGTATCCCGACGCAGCAGTCAATGTCGGCTTCCCGGTGTCAGGATCCCTAAGAACTATGAGCGCTCCTTCGTATCCGAGGTTCTCGGTCAAAGCGGAACAAACCCCACGAATCAGCCGGGAACGGTCCGTCTCCGCCGCCACCAGCCTGTTCACGCTCCGTATGGCCTTCAACACCCTGTTGAGATGCTCGCTCCTGTCCCTGGCCGCCTTCAGCTCCGAAACATCGGTCACAATGACCATCAGTTCGTCTTCGCTTCCGCCAACATGCGACCCAATCTGAGCAGTCCGGCGAACCTGAGACTCTATCCTCACAGGAATCGACATCCGACCCTGGGACCGCAGTCGCACCACAATCTGCTTGTCAGCCGGATTCCGGAAAAACGAACGGAATCGGCTCAAAAAGATCGGAGCATCCTCCGGCACCAAAAACTCCGCAAAGCCCCGACCTCGAAGATCCTCGTCGACTCGATTCACCATCCTGTGAAACGTCCGGTTGGCCCTTCGGATTATCCCCGCATTGTCCAGTAACACATAGCCCGCCGGGGCATCCTCGAAGAGCGCAGCGTACCGATCCCTGGCCTCCTGAAGCTTGACCTGGAACTCCGCCAACTGCTCGTTTTGAAGCTGAAGCTCCGCCTGGTAGACCCCCACCTCGTGTACCATGGCCACAACATCGCCCGCCAACGCCTTCGCACTGCCATCCGCAACCGCTGCCACCAACTCCTCTGCCTTCTTACGCAATTCATCGGTGGACTTCCCTTCAACCAGGCCCATCTAGCCCACCTCCTGCAGAGAGCCGTACACCCGCACAACCTGCCCACGTTCATCGAACTCAGGAATACCCCTCGCTATACATCGCATCTTGGTTCCGTCAGACCTCACTGCGATAAGCTCCAAAGCGTAGGGCTCACCGGGCTGAAGTGCCCTCGCTACAGCCTCCCTCAATAAGTCCATAGAATCCGCATTATACAACACTGCATGCTCCGCAAAGGATGGGGCCCCCAATCCCGGATCACGCCTGAACAGCCGATACAGATTGTCCGACCAGTCTACCTTGTCCTCGGCCACATCCCACGTCCAACTCCCCATCCGAGCCGCAACCTCCGCATCCTGCAGCAACCGCAACTGGCTCTCTTGCTGCCTTGCCGCACGCCTCACCCTGGCCTCCAACTGCTGCCTCTCACCCAAATCCTCAAAGCCTACCGCTACCCGGCCTCCCGGCAACGGAAATGCCACCACCGAAAACACGCCACTGAACCGCTCATCCTCGTATCGCATCTCCGGTTCCGTCACCGTGGCCCCAGTTCGCCCCACCTCCAACAGCTTGGAAGCCAGCTTACGCCCGCTCTCCCCAGGCCACAGCTCCCTGAATGACCGTCCTACGCTCTCCGACACCTTGACCCCCGAAAGCTTCTCTCCTGCTTTATTACCACTTACCAACACAAAATCGCCATCAGAAGCAGCTTCATACACAAACAACCCCGTGGGCATGTGCTCCACAACATCTAACTCCGACTGCAAAGCCAACTCGACCTTCGCCGTAGCCTCCTTCAATGGAGTAACATCTATTACTGTAATGACAACTCCGGCAAATGCTCCTGGCGCAATTTGATAGGGAAGAATACGGGCCAGGTAGTGGCCCCCAGCCTGACTCCTGGCCTGCCCCTCATAGGGAACCCCGGAACGCTGCACTTCAAAGGCCCTCGCTCCTGCATCGAAGTTCTCCAGATTATGGGTCAAATGCATAAGGGGACGGCCCGTATCTATCGGAGTTATATTGAAGACCTTCGCCGCTTGTGGCGAATATCTTCGGATTCTTAAATCCTCATCAAGTATTACTGTACCTATTCTGGAGCTTGACAATAAATTATCGACATCATTCTGCGATTCCGTGAGCTCAATTATTTTGCTCTGGTATTCAGTATTAACTGTGTGCAGTTCCTCGTTCGTACTTTGAAGCTCCTCATTGGTACTCTGCAACTCCTCGTTGCTCGCCAACAGCTCCTCGTTCGTAGCCTGCAACTCCTCGTTGGATGTCTCCAACTCCTCAATGGTCGCCTGAAGATTCTCCCGGGTGAACTGCAACTCCTGTTCTATATCATGCAGACGCTGCCTCGTCTCCTCGTCCAGGTCACACGCTACACCCCCAGGCAAGCTCTCCGCACCACTCTCCAACACCGCCTCAAACACCACCAGACCCAACGGCTCCTCGTTCTTACGCCCCTGCACCAGCCTGATCCTCAGCCTCATCGCAACCGTCTCTGAACCGTTGCGAACCCTTATCCCCGAGTAGATAAGCTCCTCACCCGTACGAAAGACCTTCTGAATCCCCGTAGCCAACGGAATCGCCAGCTCCCTGTTTACCATCTTAGAAATGTCCAGCACCGCCTTGCCCGATGGCAGAGTGAAGATCCCGCTTGGATCACCAGCTATATGCAGAATCTCCAGGTGCTCGTTCACAACCACCGATAGCGGTGCGTATATAGACGCCACGGCCTCCAGCATGCGCGAGGCTACCCGGTCGTGCTCCCGCGTCACAAGTTGGCTCTTTCGACCCAGAGCACGACTCACGTCACTCAACGGCGGAACCTCAACCTCAGCCGCCGACAAGTGCGACTCCCGCCTCAGACGCTGCCTCCCCAATGCCCGATATATTTTGGCCTTCCGGTCAATGGGCTCGAAATGCTCCTCCAATTCGCCAACAGTCTCACTGGTACCCAGCACCAGCACGCCCCCAGGATTCAACGAGAAGCTAAACATGGAAAGAACATGCTGTTGAAGATTGTTCTGAAGATATATAAGCAGGTTTCTGCAGCTAACAAGATCTGTTCTAGTAAATGGAGGATCCTTGGTCAAATTATGCTGGGCAAACACAACCATTTCACGAATATTACGGGCCACCCTATAAGTATCACCAGTGGAATAAAAATACTTTGACAACAACTGAGGCGTAAGATCTGCTGCTATGCTGTCCGGATAAACACCCGCCCCTGCCTTGGCCACCGCTTCACGATCCACATCCGTCGCAAAAATCTTCACGTCCCGCGAAATCCCCAGTGACTCCATTACCTCCCTGGTCAGTATCGCCAGCGTGTAAGCCTCCTCACCGGTGGAACAGCCCGCAACCCAGAAACGCACCTCCCGGCCAGCAGCATTCTGCAACACATCGGGCAGAACCCTGTCACGAAGCTCCTCCATGACATGCGTGTCTCGGAAAAAGCTCGTCACACCGATTAGTAGCTCCCTGTACAGAGCCGATACCTCCGACGGCGTGCTCTCCAGGTAACGCACGTATGCCTCGAAATCCTCCGACTGGGTGATAGCAACCCTTCGCTCGATGCGCCTCAGAACCGTCGTGGGCTTGTAGTACGTAAAGTCAACCTTCGTCCTGGCCCTCACAATAGCAAAGAGACGCGAAATTGCCGTCTCCCCGTCAACCCTCAGAACATCCGGCCCATGCTCCTGATCCGCCGGCCTCTGAACATACGGATGCCGCAAACAAGAGATAAGCTGTGCCGGCATCTCCTCGGGCGGCAGCACAAAATCCGCAACCCCCGTCGACTGTGCTGCCCTGGGCATCCCGTCGAACTTCGCCGTGCGCTCGTCCTGCACCAGAACTAGACCACCAGCCTCCTTAATGGCCCTGGAACCCCTGGTTCCGTCGCTGCCCGTGCCCGACAGTATCACCGCCACCGCCTTCTCACCCTGATCCTCTGCCAGTGAATGTAGAAAGATGTCCACCGGTAGATTCACCGCCCCACGGTACTGCTCCTGCAACATCAACCGCCCGTGAAATATCGTCAAATTCATACGCGGCGGAATCAGATAGACGTTGTTGGGAAGAACCAACACCCCCTCATCCACCCGGTGAACAGGCATCTCCGTCTTCCGAGAAAGCAACTCTACCATCAGACTCTTGTAGTCCGGCGATAGATGCTGAACCACCACGAAGGCCATCCCCGAATCCGCCGGCATAGCCTGGAAAAAGGCCTGAATCGCCTCCAAACCACCCGCAGAAGCACCAATACCAACAATCGCAGCCGGTGCAACCATGGATACACCGTCTCCCGAACCCTGTGACAGATCCTCTTGATTCGCCATGATTCCTCCAAACCGGGGGCACAGTATCCAGACGTGAAATCGCTCTTGAGCCCGCCGGTGATCACTACCTATCCGCCAAGCCCATCTCTGGTTGTGTAACCGTCACACTCTGCCACAATAATCCAACGCCGGGAAGCCTTATTCGCCCCCACCGCCAACCAAGCCCCGGCCCCTCACGGCTTGCTGTACTGCACCACGTCAACAACATGAGATGCCACCGGAGCCAACGCCGTACCTAAACCGTACACCGTCATCACCATCCCATTGCCACCAATGTCCACCCGTAAGAACCCCCGCTCCGATGGCACAGCATCACCGCTTTCCGGCGGCACCGGATAGGCCAGCCGGTCACGATAATAGGCCTTGGGATCACTCAGAGAGACCAACTTGCCCTCAGACCACGCCCCAGCCGGCGGTACCACCACATACCCAACCCCATCGCCAACCCCCGTTCCATAACCGCCCGTAAGTATCTGCGCATTGTAGCCCATAGGCTTCATACGCTGATACAAATGCTCATGCCCACCGAAAAACCAGTCCACCCGCCCATCGAATAGCTCCGTCATATCCCGGAACGGCCCCTGGGATCCATAGTGTCGCCCCCCAGCGTTGTAGGGCGGTATATGCCAATATGCGAAAGACCACGTGGCCTCAGTATTACTATCCAGCACCGACCCCAGCCATTGGTACTGCTGCCCAAACACCTTCGCAAAACCATCTGGCCACTCTGAATTCATCGCTATAAATCTGCTGCCACAATACTCATACGAGTAGTAGGTCGATGATCCCGATGAAAACTCCAATCCGAAATACTCTTCGAAACTCGTTGTGTCCGAATCGCTGCCCGACCCCGGCGTGTCATGGTTGCCAGGCACCGGCATCACAACCTTCGAAGCCAACAACTCCCTCGCCGAATCAAAGTAGGTCCACCAGAGACCAGGACGGTCGTTCCAAGTCATGTCGCCTACACACACAAGGAAATCCACGTCCCAATGCTCCTCCAGCATCGTGGCCGCAGTGGCAGACCACCTCCCATGCTCCCCCGTCTCTTGTGCATCACCAAATACCAGGAACGAGAACTCATTCGAACCCCCAACACACCCCGACCCAACCCCACTCATCTCATAAACCGGCGACACCGACGCCCCGCAACGAACCCGATAGTACATCCCAACCCCCACCTCCAACTCCTCCAACAAAAGCCTGTGCACTACCGCATCCTGCTCCTCCTCCTGCAAAGCTCCCAACCCCGGCGTCAACCCGTACTCAACCACCCCACGGCAAGAATGCCCCGTCACAAACGACACCACTACCCCCGAAGAACCCTCCTCAACCGCCGAATTCCACATCAGATAGGGCCCCACCAATGGGAAAACCACCCCTCTACCCCAATCCCGATACCCGTTATTGTCCCATACCTTACCACCATTCTCGTTAGTGAAAAATACAAAATGAATGGCCCTGGCCTCCACTGGTAAATCCAGAGTTACCTCCCAACCCACACCACCAGGAAGCTGAACCATTGGAGTCTGTACGAAATAATTCATATTAGTGGAGCCATCATCCTCATCAGAGAAACTCTCACCAGACTGGTAATTCCAGCCATTATATCCATAGTGAATATTTAGATTGTTGTTGGATTTCAAGAAACCCGTATATCGAATTACGATCTTGCCCCCGGCCTGAAGCTTCGTCGGCCACGAAGTTACCCCAGCCCCCAAGTCCACACCCAGATCCGGCAAAGCCACACACTGCCCGCCGCTGCACTCCTCCTCATACTCCAAACACCCCCCACAACTGCCCCCACACCCGTCGTCCCCACACTGCTTCCCATCACACGACGCTACACATACATCGGCACCAGTATCCTCCGCAGCCCACTCATCCCACTCACCGGCATCCAAGCCATCCCCATCCAAGCCATCCCCATCCCATGACCAGGAATCTAACTCACCCGTCCCCCAGTCCGCTGTATCAAGAATCTCTACATCCTGCAAATCCACGTCCCAGGGCCCAGTATCCCACTCTTCCCGGTCCAAAACATCGCTATCCAACAAGTCGACGTCCAACAACCCGACCTCCAACCACTCCACGTCCAACTCTTGGTTGTCCACAATCTCGGAGCCCGACAAATCCCTGCCCCCCCCCCCCCCACCGCCCCCCCCCCCACCCCCCCCCCCCCCCCCCCCCCCCCCCCCCCCCCCCCCCCCCACACCACACCCCCCCCCACACACCCAAA
>CAZQHM010000016.1:0-68739 GCA_964593355.1 uncultured Myxococcales bacterium | reverse complement strand
TTCCACCCCCGCTGCTGCCCTTTGGCTCGGGGCGGCGCTACCATGTTACCGGCTTGCACCACGACGAAACTGGCTTCCCAACCAACGACCCGGTCCTTGCTGATCGGCAGGTGCGCTGGTTGTGCGACAAGGTGGAGCGTTACACAGACCGTCTGGCCGAAGTGGAGATGATTGGCGTCGAAGATGCCGATATTCTCCTATTCGCCTACGGTGGCGCCGCCCGGTCGGCCAAAGGGGCCTTGAGGTTGGCACGTGAGAGGGGGCTCAAGGTTGGCCTTGTGCGCCCTGTGACTCTCTGGCCATTCCCCGAGAAGTTGATCCAGCACGCCGCTCGGAACTGCAAGGTCATTCTGGCAGCAGAGATGAACCTTGGGCAGATGGCTCATGAGGTTGAATGGGCCATTTCCAGAAGCAAGCCGGTGCTGCGGTACAACAAGGTCGGTGGAGACCCCATTCTCCCGGAAGAGCTTCTCGAAGTCATGGAGGGGGTGTAGCCATGGCAAGGGTCAACTACGACGACTATCTGCGTTCTGAGAGGATGCCACACATCTGGTGCCCGGGGTGCGGCCACGGCATCGTGCTCAAAGCCATAATCCGCGCCATCGACAAGGAAGGGTGGAACAAGGACGACATCGTCATGGTGTCGGGCATCGGCTGCTATGGAAGAATGCCGGGCTATCTGGATGCCAACACCCTCCACACCACCCACGGACGGCCCCTTGCTTTTGCCACCGGCGTGAAACTGGCCAACCCCAAGCTCAAAGTCATTGTGGTCACCGGCGACGGAGATGGAATCGCCATCGGGGGCAACCATCTTATCCATGCTGCGCGCAGAAATCTGGACATCACCTGCATCCTGCTGAATAACTACATATACGGCATGACGGGAGGGCAGTGCAGTCCAGCCACTCCCGTGGGCGGATTGGCCACCACCACGCCCTACGGCAACTCGGAGCACCCCTTCGATATCGCCGGCGTGGTAGCAGCGGCCGGGGGCAACTTTGTCGCCCGCTCGACGGTTTACCATGCCGTGGAACTGGAGAACGTCGTGCACCGTGCCTTGACCAAGAGAGGCTTCTCCTTTGTTGAGGCCATTACTCCTTGCCCCACGGCGTACGGGCGCCGCAACAAGCTCAAAAACGCCCTGGCAATGATGCACGACATCAAGAACCGTACGGTATCCGTTGCGAAGGCCCATGGCCTTACTGACGACGAGAAAGAGTCAAAGATTGTATTAGGGATTCTTCTCGATCGAAATAGAATAGAGTATACCGATCTCTATTCAGAACTTGTTAATAGAGTAAGAGAGGTCTAGGGCATCATGCGCCAACGTTTTGAGTTACGTCTCAGCGGATCTGGTGGTCAGGGGCTGATTCTCGCGGGGAAGATCCTCGCCGAGGCCGCCGCGATCTATGAGAATCTTAACGCTACCCAAAGCCAGTCGTACGGACCGGAAGCCAGGGGCGGGGCCAGCAAATCCGAGGTCATCATTGCCGAAGGGGACATCGACTTTCCCAAGGCAACGCGCCTCGACCTGCTTCTCTGCCTGACCCAGGAGTCGTGCGACAAGTATGTTGCCGATCTCCGGCCCGATGGCACCCTCATTGTGGACGACAAGTTCGTGAAGAGCGTGCCTCAGTCGACCTACAGGGTTATCGGGGCTCCCATCAGCGAACTGGCCGAGACGAAGATTGGCCGGGCCGTGACCACCAATATGGTGGCCCTTGGCATGATCGTTGGGGCGACAAAAATTGTGAAGGCCGAATCCATGGAGAAGGCCATTACTGCGAGGGTGCCCAGGGGCTCTGAGGAGCTGAACATCCGGGCCTTCCGTCTTGGTTTTGAGCTGGGCGGAGCGGAGGCCGGCAACTCTTAACCACCACGCCGGAGGGCGCGCCGTGGAAGAATCCCCCATCCAGTGGCTTGAACGCCGCATTGGCCACCTCGGCAGACACTACCAGCGATACCTGGAGACCATAAGAGCTAACGTTGACCTGCTCACCGAGAGGCTGGAACAAGGCTCATTTCTTGAAGACGTCGATCCTTGGGCATACTCCTCCACGCCCGATCAGGCCATGGCGCTGGCGGGAGCAGCGGGCAGAGACCAGGGCGAGAAGCTCGACTTCCTGGCCACCTACTACTCCCTTCAGTTCCTCCACATGAACGTGCTGGCCATTGACCGGCTGGAACTTGGCCTTGCTGACATCGAGAATCGAAGCCGGGGGTTCCGACGATTCATCTCGTCTCAGGCCCGGCGTTATCAACGCCTCAACTCGTGCTACGTCGACAACCTGCTGCGAATCTTCATGGGCGATGAGCCGCTTCCTGAATTCGCAATCTGTGTCGTTGGTACACCGTGGGACCAGGATGACGTGGACATCGTCGTGCTGCGAGAGGAGGGAGAACACCCTCGCTTCAACCATGCCCTTGGCAAGACCTGCGCCGAGTTCTTCAAGCGGGCAGGCAGACTCCACCTCTACATTGCTGAGAACATAGGACTTCCTGGATACTCCGGCACCGTTCGTGAGTATAATGATGTGCTCTGTTGTAATCTGAACGATTTCGTCATGATATCTGAGCTGCTGTCAGCCGAATTGCTGTTAGGAAGCCAGAGATTGTTCGATGAGTTTCATAAGAAAGTGGTGAAGCGGTTCTACGAGGCTCGCGGCAGCAGTCGCAAGTTCCATGAGGCCTTCCTCCGAGGCCTGCTTGGGGAGATTCACGCACAGTTGGTGCACGACGTCCATCGCGACAGCATCGATTTCAAGAAAGATGCCCTGCGGCTCATCAAGGGTGCTGCCCAGGCAGGCAGGGTAGCTTCGGGGCTGAAGGATACAGACCCCTTCGTTGTGCTGGACAAGCTGGCCCTCCTTCGCCCCGATCTCTCAGAAACGTTCGAGACCCTTGGCGAATGCGCCCTCTTCATCGAGGTGTTCAGGCTGCTCTACCAGATGCTGGTGGTGCAGGAAGAGACCGTTGAGCTCTCCCGTGAATACGATCCTCTCCTGGAGAGCGTGGCCAATGTCATGGGCTATTCGGAGAAGGGGGGAATCTCCGCGGCCAACCACCTCATCGTGAACTATTTCGAGGCCGTCGAGCGAGCCAGATACTCTTGCCGACGTCTCCAACTACCCCTCACTGACTATGTTAAACAGATCTCCGGTTACTCATACGCAACGGATAAGTCGGCCAGGGTGAAGCCCCGGAACATTGCTGTAGAAATCGCCCATTCAGTGAGGCTCTTTCGAGGCCACATCTTCTTTGACGACGTCCTACAGGCCCTGCGCCAAGACCAGTTTGCCCTGGCCCGACGCTTCATCACCGACGCCATGAGGCTTACCAGACGTGCCCACAAAGAGGTGCTTGAGTCTCTCGCCGCCTTCGCCTCCTCTGACCCAATGACCCTTATAGAACTCATGCTGGTTCTGAACGGATCGGGCCACTCCGAGGCCAAGCGACTCTTCGATGCCCTGCTGGAGACCATCTTCCAGCGCATGGAGGAGGAGG
Source organism: uncultured Myxococcales bacterium (assembly GCA_964593355.1). GTDB lineage: Bacteria > Myxococcota_A > UBA9042 > CAIXZC01 > CAIXZC01 > CAYTWV01. Next base: position 65,232 of record CAZQHM010000016.1, on the reverse strand, counting down.
ATGGGTTGCTTCCAGGACTGATCTCAGTCTACAGCACCAACCCACACATCATGAACCGCTTCATCGAGGCCCTCTCACGCTCTCAGAGGCAGCGCTTCGAGTCCTTTTTGCAGGTTACCCTTTGGGAAGAGGAGGAGCAGCAGGCGCTGGAGAGGCTCAGAAGATACATCTGGCTCCGCACCGCAGGCAGTGAGTTCTATAGGCGGGTCTTCCGCCGAGTGGTCACCAAGAATCCCCAATTCATCCACCATATCCTCGACGTTGACCGGCTCACAACCTTCGCTTCTGGCTTCCTGGCTCTTCCCGATGCCGGAACCTCACGAGATCTTCTCGAAGCGCTCGGGGACTATTATGACGTATCGTATTTGTCTTGCGCCATTGCTGCCTTGAATGATGCTGAGTTGGATAAATACCGGGTGCCTTTTGTCGATTTTGTGTATACATATATTACATCGCTATACTATCACTGTAAGAAGCAGGTCGCTTCTCAGACCCCTGGCTTTGACAAGACATTTCGTGACCAGTTCTGTCTCTTCGCTACGGGGGGGTACTCCCGAGGGCAGGCCTTTGACGATGACTACGATCTCATCCTGCTCACGTCGACGGATGAGCCCAGGATGCTGGAGTTCTACTCTTCGGTAGCTTCGTGCATGCACCGAGAGATGGTACGTCGGGGCACAATCCCGCAGTACCGTTTTGCGGACCATTTCGGCACATTTGTCCAGCCCTTCTGCCAGTTTCGTGACTGGTTCCTCAGCAGCGAAGTGGATACCGTCGACAAGTCTCAACTGCTGGGAGCAAGGCTGGTGCTGGGCAGCTCCAAGTTCGCCACGAGACTTCACGACGAGGTCATTGCACCACTGGTCCTTGCCAACTCCGCAGCCTTCCTGAAGGAGCTCCACGACGAGATGGAGCAGCGCCACGAAACCTTCGTGCCCTCCTCGGGGGTCGTGGACGTCAAGGAGAGCCCTGGTGGTTTGCGCGATGTGGAACAGATAATGCTGATGCTCAAGGTTTCGCTGCGAACCATGGGCCCGGTGGGAGCTCCCTTCCTCGAGAGGGTCAAAGATCTTCGCCCTGACCTTGCCGCAGACGTTCAAGACCTAAGGGAGTGCTGGGATAAGCTTCGAAAGGTCCGTGACCTCTTCCGCCTGCTGGTCGCTGCCCAGGATGAAGTCTCACCGGAGGATCTGGTTCCCGTGGCTGGCGTCTTGGGACCCTTCTTGCCGGATCGACGGGGCGATGGTGCTGGCCTCTTTGACCAGACATGCGCTACCATGGAGCGGATTGTAGCTGTGGGGCGGCGTCTGAGAGCGGCCCTCAGCGGGTGACCCGATTCCTTGCTGCCCCGGAGAGGGCCCTTCACGAAGCAGCCTTTTGCTGCCCGGCCGCCCAGGGAATGGAAGTTCTGGTGGCTCACCCGTACGAAGCGCCGGCTCTCACTCATTTCCCCGCACCCCGTCGCCCCGACTGGAGCTTGCTGTATGCTGAGTGCTATACTCCGTTCCACTATCCCCGTTTGCCTGCTGGCCCTGATGGCCTGCAGCCGGACCACACCCAACGCTGCCGATGTCTCCGCCCCCCAAGGCCCCCCAGCGGAAATCAATGTGTCGCCAGATGGGGCGGCCAAGGCGAACAAACTGCTCCAAGAGCCTCAGGTGCGCCCATATGACCCAAGAAGTGAGTCTGGGGAAAAGGAGAAACCACCCCCCGTTGAACCCAAACGGCACGTGGTGGCGCTGGGAACGCCGGTTACCCAGGCCCAGATTGACAAGGCCCCGCTTCCTCTCCCAACCCCCGAACTTCCGAAATACCCTGATGGGAATTGGAAGTTCCTGGCCGTGGCCGACAGTTTCGGCCTGCCCCTTGGGATCAGGCGGGTGGAGCCCGGGGCAAAGCTGATGCGTGAACACTTCGAAATAGCGGTTGAGGGTGACCGCATCATCTCGCTCAAGAAGCTGGACGTTCAGGGGCGTCTGGTCTGGATGCGCAACTACAGCTACCAGCCCGGGCAGACCATCCCTTCGGGGTTCTCGGAGTTGAACGCCTATGGAGCCCTTGTTGCCCAGGGAAGCTTCGAGGATGGGGCAAGGCTCTACAGGTACTCGGCCTCCTCCGGGGCCTCACTGCTCGATGGCTGCCATTTTCTCAAGCGGGAACTCTCCCCCCTGGGCTTCGTGGTGAGTCAGCGCTGTCTCTCCCGTGAAATGGAGCCAATCCCCAGCAAGAGTGGTGTTCATGAAGTAAGGTTCGAGCGCACTGATGTGGGACTTGCGACTAAGCGTTATAATATGGGGTCCGACAGCACACCAGTTGCTGATGTGAATGGTGTACACCTTCAGGAGTACGATTACGACCTCGATGGTGCATTGACAAGAATAACCTATCTCGGTGTCGACAAAACAGCCATTGTTCATGAAACACACAGATGCAGCAGGATCGACTACTCATACACCAGCTCTGGCCTCCTGGCGTCGGAGAAGTACTTCGGCATCCACTCGGAGCCAACGGCCGGGGCCTTGGGGGTCTTCGGAATTCAGTACCTCTATGACGACAAGGGGTATCTTACCCAAGAGACCACCGTGGGAATTGGCGGCGCTCCCGCACCTCCCACCGGCGCCAAGGCTTCGAAACTTGTAAGGGCGTATGACGATTTGGGGCGTCTGCTCAGGACCGAGTCCTTTGCCCCTGATGGGCAGCCCGCCCCGCGAGGCACCGGGTTTCACCTTGAGCGTATCGAGTATCCACAGTCGTCGGAGCAGATAGTATCGTGCTTTGACGTCAGGAGTCGGCCCACGGCCTGCTCCCACGGCACACCAATGCTTCGCCGAGAGCTGGATGCGCAAGGACGCATTGTTCTCGAAACCAGTCTCAACTCGGATGGGGAACCGTCGGCCCCGCGAAGCGACAAGCTCAGGAGCTGCTATACCAGCCGCCAGTGGGATCCCGAGGGGCGGCTGCGGCGAACGCTGTGGCTGACCTGTTCCAGACGGGCCGTGGCGGCCCTGGGCGGGCCTACTGCCGTGGCCAATGAGTACAACGCCTTCGGCGACGTGACCGAGCAGAGCTTCCGGATGCTTGATGGCTCCGTAGGCAACGCCAACTGGGGGTTCGCCCTCTCCCGCACTAAGTTCGATTCGTGGGGAAGGCCCGTCTCCGTATGTGCCTTCGACCCCCTCGGTGGCCCGGCACTGGCGGCACGGCCCTCCAGCCCCTTCCAGGGTTTTCATTGCATCTCCTTCTCCTACTCTAACTCTTGGAATCCCGATGAAGTGGGCTTCTTCGATGCGGCCATGAACCCTGTAGCGGTCTCCTGGGGTGCCACGGGGCTCTCCTCGCACAAAGCATCCCTGCAATGGAACCCCATGGGCAAACTCTTACGTATCGTGCCGGCCCTACCCCTGCCGCCCCCCATTGAAGAGGCGGGCGCCGCCGCTGCCGACCAAGCCGACGTCCGCTCTCCCGACATGGTGGCGCAGCATAGCGACGCTTCGGCCGACTCAGTAGCCAGTCCGCCTTTGCCACTAGAGCCTCCGCCACCGCTGGATTGCCAGGTGTTGGAGTGCCCCAATCCAACAGAACTCAACAAGGTGATGCTCCTATGATGACTTTGCCCCGGAAGCCACGAGATTCCAGTCTCCACGCAATGCCTGCGCCAAGCGGATTTGCCCAAGGCAGCGGGCGGGCCGCTCTCCTTCTAATGGGTCTTATGCTGGCCCTCTCGTGCCAGAAGGGCGGGGAGGAGACCAGCGGCCTCTCCCAAGGCAAAGCCCAGCCCGATTCTGTCCAAGTAGGACCCCTTGCTGCCGGAGACGGCGATGTGGCTCAAACTCCCTTCCCCGGAGCAGTGCCCCAGCAGCTTGGTGCACCGGACTCCGGAAAGGAGTCAGCCCAGCCGCCTGAGCAGAAGAGGTCAGCACCCGACGCCCGGAGGCATCAACCCTTCAAACCCTCGTGGGAGCATCGAACAGACAGAATAGTCGAGCTCTCTCACGCTTGGGCACGGCTCTCCGACGGGGATCGCCAGAGCAGGCTTAAGGACGAGCTTAGTAATGTTATTAATAAGCATAAATGCAACCTGGTCATGGGTTGCGTCCCGGAAGAGTTTATTATCGGTGCCGGCAGGGATGCGGTGATGCCCATAATAGAGCTATATAGTAAAATAAGGCGAGATTCGTTTAACAAATTTCATCTGATTCGCATACTTGGAGAAATAGGCAGCGAGGAGGCGGTTCCGTTCCTCGTGGGGCTGTTGGATGCAAAGGAGTGGTTCGCCAGGGCCAACGCTGCCTTTGCGTTGGGGCTCATGGGGCAAGCTCCGGAGCCTGCCGGCCTTGCGGAGAGGTTCGATGCCGTACGTGACAGTGCTGACGCTGCTTACGCCTACGCTCTGGCATATGCCCTTGCCCGCAGTGGAGACCACAGAGGCAAAGAGACCCTCTTGGGGGCGCTGCGTACTGAAGCGGTGAAGAACGGTAACTGGGGATACACGCGATACGCCGTGGAGGCCGTTGGGCTGTTAGGTTATTCCGAAGCCTGCCCCTTCATGGTTGACGCATTGCGTCATGCCGACCTGTTCCTCCGAAAGGAGGCGTTGAGAACCGTAGCCCGTCTGTCGTGCAGGGAGTTGCCTGTGCTCGAGTCAGTGGTCCAGTCGTTGGACCATCCCGCCCGGTCCCTTCGTGATATGGCAAGTGAAACGCTCAAGGTCGTGCTAAAAGTAAGCATAAGTTCGGCGAAAAGCTGGTCTGATTACAAGAAAAACGTGTTGAAAGTGGAAGAATGAAATTTATGTCATTGATAATGTTTATGGTTCTCCTCCATGCCCCCGCTACCGGCTATTCCGAGCCGTGCCCGCTGGACAAAGGGCCCCCGACGGTGCAGGTCGACTTTGTACTGCCCGGGCTTACACTGCTGCTTCCAGAAGCGTGGAGAATTAGCAAGGAACAGCATTCCCGTGGGGCCATTGTGGCAGATACCAATACCGGGTGCCGTGTGGAGGTGGCCCGGATGCCAGGGGCGAGAGTAGACCAGGTGGTAATGCTCCATGAGCGTCTCTATTGGGGCCAGAACGTACTCTCCCAGGAGTGCCGAGCAGCAGTGGCGGCGGAGCTTCCTTCAGGCAGGTCGGTCCACGTCGGGCGCTACGAACCTCGCACGTTCGGTTACTATTGGCTGGTAACGGCGGTAGAGACCGAATGTGGTTGTGTGGAAATGGTGACATACAAATGCCCAACAGGGCGTTCTCGTTATCTAACGCTTGATGTGTTATCCGTTATCGCATCCAGTACCAAATGGAATTAGCACAATCTGTCGTCTGTTTAGCCTATAACTATGATGTTGTGGTTTGTCTATAAGGGCTACTTCTTCTTGTTGAACATTCCCCTGAACTTGAGCCAACCGCCGGGGTCACCCGAACGCTTCTCCGAGGCAATCTTCCGCAGTCGCTCCAGGGCTTCAGCTGCCTCTTCATTGCCGGGGTCGGCCTTCTGAAGACGGGAGTACCAGGCGAGGGCAGTATCCAGATTGTTCTGGTCATCCTCCATGCGGGCCATGAAAAGCAGAGCCCGGGTGTGCCTGGGCTCCAGAGTCAATGCTGCCTCCAGATCGGCCCTGGCCCTGGTCACGGCGCTGGGGTCGTCCCAAATGCCAGACTTCGCCCGCTGATAGGTTGCGTAGCCACGCCAGGCCACGTAGTCGGGGTCGTTACCATTGGTGGTCACTGCCCGTCCAATGAGGTCTACGGCTCTGGCGAACTCCTTCTCTTGCAGCAGCTTCAGGCCGAACTGGAAGTCTCTCTCGGCATGGAAAAGCTGGTGTAGCCAGGCATTGCGCTCCAGTGGATATGTAGTGGAGGCCATCTCATCGTAGTACTTCCTGGACTTGATGTGGGTCAATACCTGCTCAGCCCTGTCAACGGCCTCCCTGACCAGCTTGAGGATCTTGTGGGCCCGCTTGGACATCAGAAAGCCCCGGTATTGGGACGGAGCGTACTTGTTACGAAGCCTGTTCGCAGCGTCTCGCACAGCGCTCAGGGGTGCCATAGGTGTCACGTTGAGCATCTCATAGAGGTTGCGCTGGGCGAGAGACTTGTAGACCTCTTCCAGGATGCGCTCGATGCTTTCGTCGGTGCCCAGTTCCGATGGCTCACTTCTGGCCGGTAGAGGTGGAAGCCCTGCCAGCAGCACAGAGAGGGCCTGCTGGTCTTCAATACCTTCGCCCGTCTTCTCCCTGCCTTCGGTAGTACCGTGGTCCACTTCCAGGGCGAGTGGCTCGTCCATGGGTATAGCGCCGCGAGTGGCCGGAATGGGCGAGTTGACTGCAAGAGCCGCTTGTGCCATTGCCTGGTCAATCATGCGTGCCAGGTCCTCTGGGTTGGGCGGTGCGGAAGGTTCTTCTTCCTGCTGCTGTGGGAGGCTCTGGGGCGCAGGCTGCACCTGTGCGGGGAGAGGCTGCGCTGTGCCTGGAGCTTGCTGGACCTGGGCATATGGCTGTGGTTGCTCCCGTTCAACCCTAGGTGCCTGCCCCACGCTGCTTGCCGCTGCAGAGCCATCGAACAGCGCCGACCCTGCCCACTTGGGGAATCCATCGCTATCTTTAGGCGCAGGGGCCTGTTCCGGGCTCACACCAGGGGCGTGGGCGGCCACGGGCTCTTCTTCTTCGGCCTCTGCCTCGGCAACCCCCGTGGTGCTTGGCTCAACGCCTACAGTAGCTTCTATCCCCGAGACTGCCTTGCTCACCATAGCAGCAGGGTCTGGGCCAGTCTCCAAGGGGATCACCAGCTCTTCCAGTTCCTCACCCTCCTGGTCCGCAGGAAGCTCTGACTTGCTCTCTTCATCCATTGCATCCAGCAGCTGCTGGGCGCTGCTGCGCACCTCTTCTTCGGCCAGTTGACCATCTGCGGCGCCAATTACGATGGGAGTCGCACTGGCTTGGGCAGGCCCATCAGCTGCTTCTCCCATCACCGGGGAAACTGCCTCTTCGGGGTGGGCATCATTCGCCGCCTGATCCACATCCGGGGAAACTGCCGCTTCAGGCTCCTGCTGTGGGGCCGGCTCGGCTGGGGCAGGGGCCGCCGACAAATCGCTTTCGGGCCCATCCAGGGGCACTCCAACCTCCCTCAAGGCGTCAACCAGACCAACCAGGGTCTCTTGACCCGGCGCTGGTCCCAGGGCCGCTTCGGAGGCCTGATTGTCATCAATAGGACCATCCCCTTGTGGCCCAAGCGCCTCAAGGATCACCTCCTTGGAGACACCGAGACTCTCTGCCTGTCGAATGATCTCCTGACGCACCACCTCTATGCCCAGCCGGTCCTCGGTAACAGAGGGTTTGGGCCCCGTGCCGCTGGTAGCCCTGCCAAACGCAGCGTCGAACTGCTCCTTCGGTCCGCGCCTCGCAGCGGCCCTGGCCAGGGCGTGAAGTTCCGTGGTCACCGGTGCATCCTCGGCCAGTTGCGTCTTAGGGCTCAGCTGGTCCGTGTTTACCTTGCTCGGCATCGGGTCGTCGGAGCCGGTGAAGGGGCGAGGCAGCACTTCGGCCCTGGGAGCTCCGTGGAACGCCAACATACCGCTGTAGGTCAAGGCGAAGAGCTTGGCCAGTGCCCCCTCTTTGTCCTGTACCACCCCGAGCACCTTGCGGGCTGTTGGTTCACCCTCCATCAGGTGGACCACAATATCTTCACCGTAAGAGACTGCTCGAAATCGCAACATGTGCCTGTAGAAATCCGCCGTCTTCTCCAGGACCTCGTCCCAGCGCTCTCGGAAGAGCCTCATGAAGACGTTCCGGTCTGGTTCACCCAGAACTGCCCTGAAGAGCGTCTCGTAGACCTCCAATTCGGCACGGGCCATGGAGGCCTCCTCATCGGAGACTTCGCCCGCAATGCTCCTGATCGGAATATCATCCAGGCCGAAAGCATTGAGAAATACCAGCGAGCTGAGCTCCCGCTTCGTCTTGACCACCTCTTTCGAGGTCATTCTTCCCTGGTCAACCAGCAGGTCTTCCAGCTTCACATGATTCTCGATGCTCAGTTCCAGCAGGCTCTTCAGCGTCGAGGGGTCCAGCACCGACCTTCGGATCAAGAGGCCAGCAAAAGAGAGGGTTACATCCTCGCTGGAGGCGAAGAAGGGCTCACCACCATCAAACCGTATGGCGGTGTTGCCCTCGGCCCGCTCGAGCACGAGGGTGCCGGTAAACCCCTGGGTCTTGAGCCGAAGACAGTGTTTGAAAAGTTCATACTTCCTGAGCTTCTCCACCTTGCACCCATCGAAGTGAAAGCCCGAGCAACCCCCAGAGAATAAGGCGCTCCGTGACGAAGTGTCAAGGAGCGTCATTTTCCCAGCGGTCCTTTTTTCCCAGGCCTGCCAAAATAATGTATCGTACCCCCGTCACCCGGAGGGAGGCTCATGGTCCAACACGGCAGTCTTTTGCGCCTGGCTTCGACCCGGACCCGGGCAACCTCCACCCTCAGGTCTCTACTGCCACTGCCCCTCATGCTGCTTTGCACCGTTGCCTCGGCGGCTCCCACGGACCACTGGGACCCCGCTGCACCTTCGAAACTCCTTCAATTCAAACTTGGGCTGGGCCTCCATGGGTTCAATGCACCCGAAGAGAACAGCATTAAGGAGACATACCCTCAGTTCGCAGGCTCCATCGGCGTGCAGACAGCTTTCTACCCCGTGGTCGTGGAGTTCACCTTCTACACCCTGCTCTCTATGGACCTTGCGGTGGGAGCGTACCACCCCCTCCTGGTGACCAACGCCGGGGTTCTCTGTGCGGGAGGTGCGGCCCTTGCCAGACTGGAGAGCTTCACCAAGGATGGAAGCCGTGGGGATAACGCCGAGATGTCCGGGACCGCAGGCGTGGCCGCCTTCGTGGAATGGTTGTGGGCCGCAGGCTACCTCGGGGCCTTCATCGAGGTGCGCCAGACCTTCCTGACGCCAACAGCGACGCAGGTTGTAGTGGGCTTGGAGGTAAGCCCGATGCTAATATACTTCCTCAGACAGTAGGTCGTGTTGGTTGGGCACAACAAAACACAGCTATAATAATTTTGGATGGGGTCAACACCCCCGGACGGTGGCGCCCGCGCTGATTCCCATGGTTTTGCTGTCGTTGGTCGGGTTTGACATGAAGCCGGCTCACGCCTAACGTTGAGCGGTTCCAGGAGGCGGCGAGGCCTTCACCTGGGTGTTCCTGTTGCCAAAATCTGGAGGAGTCTAGATGAGTCTTCGTAGCGATCTGTTTCGAGTCTCTGTGGTGCTGTGTGCCGTTGTCGCCGCAGCTACGATCTCTCCCTCCCCTGCGACGCCTCATACTATCGAGGTTGATGGAATACCGTCGGAATGGTTCGGGGCTCCGCCAATACCCAGCGTCTCTGGGGTTGGCAACGCAGGCCGCCTTGCGGCAAATGCTATCTGGCAAGGGGAGTATTCCTGGACTGACCAGCTTTGGGACAGCAGGACCGACCTGCAGAGCCCCGAGAGCGGTGCGGATCTGTTCCAGTTCTCGGTCACGGCAGATCGGAATTACCTCTATTTCAAGGCGGTCATGACCGACATATCGGCTTCGGAGCTTACGGGCTACGGCGCCCCCATGGTGCAAATCGCGGTGGATTTGGACCGAGAACCGGGCTCGGGACAGACCTACCTCAGCGGCTTCTCCGATACCCAGGTCTCAAGCAACGCTGCTTGGGAATACCTCGTTCAGACCAGGTTCGGCACGGCGGTGGTAGCCGGTGATTTCTCCACGGCGGACCTATATGTGTTTGACCAGGCTTGGAGTGACACCTCACAAGTTGAGGATTTTGCTGTGGCGGACTTCTACTCGAACTCGATAGAGATGCGAGTTTCCTGGACCTCCTTGGGACTATCGGCGGGTCCTACCGGTCCTGTTCGTTTCACCGTGGCAACTTTTCGCTCCACCGAGGCCGACTTGACCATAGATTTGGGCGGCCCCGGAATATCTAACGTACTCGACTGCGTGACCAACTACGGCGACCCGGGCGCCGTTGAGGGGGCAGCGCCCAACACCTGGGCCGAAGTCTCCGATCAGGTGGTCGATTATTATTTCGACGTCTGGTTCCACCTGCTGCCGGGTTTCGACCCCTCGGCTCCCATCGTGGTCAGCGAGTATCACTACAACGCCGGCTCGACGGCCGAGGAGGAGTTCATTGAAATCTACAACCGGTCAGACCGGACCATTGAGTTGGAGAACTGGGCCCTGGGGGACGAAGAGACCCCCGATTCGGGCGAGGGGATGTACAAACTGCCGGCGTTCCAGCTTGCCCCGGGCCAGACGGCGGTCATGGGCAACAACGCCACAGCCTTTTTCATGCGCTGGGGTCTCGCCCCGACCTTCGAGACGGCCAAGGTGGACCCTGCCGTGCCAGATGCCTCACGCTGGAACCTCTGGGCCACGGGGGTCTGGAATCTGAGCAACAGTGGCGACGAGGCCATTCTCCTCGACCCACACTCAACCATCGTTGATTTGGCATCTCACGGCACTTCAGCCTATCCGGGGGTCACAGCCAGCCCTACAGGTCCCGCAGGTGAAAGCCTCCACAGGGTCAACGTCATCTCCGACACCGACGTCGTTCCCGTGGACTTCGCCCACGGCGCTCCGGCTCCGTTCCAGGTGGTGAGCTCTTGTGGTGACGACCTCATCGATGTTGCGCTTGAGTTCTGCGACGACGGCGAGGAGAACGGAGGGTATGGCTTCTGCAAGGCTCACTGCCTTGGGCAAGGCCCCTTCTGTGGTGATGGGGTTAAGGATACGGGTTTCGAAGAGTGTGATGAGGGCAGTGCCAACTCCTTTAACGGCGCATGTCTGCCCGATTGCACCGTGGCCACCTGTGGCGACGGGCAGCTGCACCTGGGTGTGGAGTTCTGCGACGACGGAAACCTGGACGACGGCGACGAATGCCCAACATCTTGCTTCCCGGCCTTCTGCGGCGATGGCTTCGTGCAGGATGGCGTGGAAGAGTGTGACGACGGCAACAGCAGCGACACGGATGCGTGCCTCTCTGGTTGCATTGCCGCACATTGCGGGGATGGAATTGTCTGGGAGGGAGCCGAGGAGTGCGACGACGCCAATGACAACGATACCGACGAGTGTACCAACGGATGTACCGTAGCCGTTTGTGGTGACGGAATCGTGCAGGATGGGGTGGAGGAGTGCGATGACGGCAACCTTGACTCCACTGATGCCTGCACCAGCCAGTGCAAGCCCGCAGCCTGTGGCGACGGTTTTGTTCGAGCTGGTATTGAGGAGTGCGACGACGGCAACCTTGTGGGAACCGACTCGTGCACTATCCTCTGCAGAGCGGCCACATGCGGTGATGGTTTCGTCTGGTCCGGTGTTGAGCAGTGTGACGATGGCAACAGCAGCAACACCGACGGCTGCGTCGAGGGATGCAAGCTGGCAACCTGTGGCGACGGCTTCGTTTGGTCCGGCATCGAGGCCTGCGATGACGGCAACTCCCTGAACACCGATGGTTGCCTCAACACATGCGTCGCCGCCATTTGCGGCGATGGCTTCATCTTCGCTGGCGTCGAGCAGTGCGACGACCAGAACGCAAGCAATTTGGACGGCTGCCTCAACAACTGCTCACTGCCCCGATGCGGTGACTCCGTTGGCATCTACTGCGATGATGCCGATGCATGCAATGGTCTGGAGAGCTGCGACCCGCTTGTGGGATGCATCCCGGGAAGCCCCCTGACCTGCTCGGACGCCAACCCCTGCACCGACGACGGCTGTGACATGCTCGTCGGTTGCACCTTCACCCCTAACGCCAACGCCTGCAACGACAACAACGCCTGCACCCAGGATGATGTCTGCCAAGAGGGCATATGCGCCGGCACAGAGCTATCTTGCGACGACTCAAATTCTTGCACCCTGGACCTCTGCGACCCGGACCTAGGCTGTCTCAACGCACCACAGGCGGGGCCATGCGATGATGGCGACCTCTGCACCCTGAACGACATCTGCGTCGGCGGGGTCTGCGCCGGCGAGGCTCGCTCCTGCGACGACGAGAACCCATGCACCCTCGATAGTTGCCAGCCGGCCACGGGCTGCCAGAATGCACCTCAAACTGGCGCTTGCGATGATGCCAACGCTTGCACCACTGGCGACACCTGCACCGCAGGAGCGTGCGTTGGACAACCCATCGATTGTGATGATGGCAACATCTGCACTGATGACTATTGCGACTTAGCAACCGGATGTTACAGCCAAAACAATAGTGTTCCTTGTAGTGATATGAATACATGTACTGTTAATGATACATGTAAAGATGGTGGTTGTATGGGGACGCTAACCAGTTGCGACGATGGCAATCTTTGCACCGACGACTGGTGCGACCCCGTCGAGGGTTGCCTTCACGGTGACAACGAGGCGGCTTGTGACGACGGCAGCGTTTGCACCCAAGGGGACCGGTGCAGTGAGGGAGCCTGTGTTGGGGAGGATGTCGTATGTGATGACGGCAATTCATGCACAGATGATTACTGTAACCCTGTATCCGGGTGCCTGACCTCCTTCAACAGCCAGCCGTGCGATGACGGCAGCGCTTGCACAACCAATGACCAGTGCTACGGGGGGGCGTGCCAGGGCTCTCCGGTCTTCTGTGACGATGGCAACCCCTGCACAGACGACTCTTGCGACCCGGCTCTGGGTTGCCGCAACCAGAACAACGAGGTCGCCTGTGATGACGGTGATGTGTGCACCACGGTGGACCGTTGCGAAGCGGGTGCCTGCGTGGGCTCCGCCCCTGCCCAGTGTGATGACGGGAACCCCTGCACCGAGGACTCCTGCGACCCCGAGCAGGGTTGCGTCAGCGTTAACACATCGGGCCCGTGCGATGACTCCAACCTCTGCACCCAGAACGATTATTGTGCCGATGGAACTTGTGTGGGGCAGAGCATTGTCTGCGACGACGGGAACCCCTGCACCGACGACGATTGCCTGCCCGCCTCGGGCTGCGTCTACCCGAACAATTCGGTGGACTGTGACGACGGAAGTGCGTGCACGGGCAACGATGTATGTCAAGATGGTGGTTGCGTCGGGGTCCCTGTTGATTGTAACGACGGGAACCCCTGCACCGACGACAGTTGCGACCCAGAGGTGGGGTGCACCTGGTTGGCAAACAACTCTCCCTGCGACGACCTCACGGCCTGTACGAGGGATGACGTATGCTCCCAGGGCGTCTGCTCCGGGGAGGCGATAACATGCGACGACGGCAACATCTGCACCGACGACATCTGTGACGCCCAGCAGGGCTGTCTTGCGGCTCCCAACCAAGCGCCTTGCGATGATGGCAGCGCCTGTACGAATGGGGATGTATGCTCAGAGGGGGTCTGTGTGGGTCAGACCGTGGTTTGCGACGACCTGAACCCCTGCACCGACGACAGTTGCGACCCGGTGAACGGCTGTATCTCGGTGAATAACAGCTCCGACTGCAACGATAACGACCTCTGCACGCAAGGGGATTCTTGTGTTGAGGGCCAGTGCCAAGGCGTTGCAGTGGATTGCGACGACGGCAACCTGTGCACGGACGATCTGTGTGCTCCGGAGTCGGGTTGCATCAACCAACCCAACAGCCTGGCATGTGATGACGGCGAAGTCTGCACCGGCGACGATCGCTGCGCGGCTGGGGCTTGCGGAGGCACGCCGGTGACCTGCGACGACGGCAACATTTGCACGGACGACCTATGCCAGAGCGGAGTGGGATGCTCCAACACCAACAACAGCGCAGTGTGCGACGACGGCGACGCCTGCACGGCTCAAGACGTATGCAACGGTGGGGTCTGCACCGGCACCGGCGTCGATTGTGACGATTCTAACGCCTGCACCGACGACTCCTGCGACAAGGAGCTTGGGTGTGTTGCCACGCCGAACAACGCCGCTTGCGACGACGGCAACGCCTGCACGCAGTTCGATGCTTGCAGTGATGGAAGCTGTTCGGGTGCACCTCTGGACTGCGATGATGGCAACCCGTGTACCGACGACTCCTGCGATCCAGAGCAGGGGTGCAGCAGGGTGGAGAACACTCTGCTTTGCGACGATAGCAACCCCTGCACCAGCGGAGACAAGTGCGAAGCAGGGCTCTGTGCCGGGGAACCCTATGAGTGTAGTGACGCCAACCCGTGCACTCAGGATAAGTGTCTGGGCGACGGGAGTTGTGCCTTTGAGAATCTCGATACCACGTGTGATGACGGGCTGATCTGCACCGTGAACGAGAAATGCGTCGATGGCTCCTGTCTGGGTGACTACGTCGACTGCGATGACGGCAATCCGTGCACCGCTGACCAATGCGACGAGACTCAGGGGTGTCTCCACACTGACCTGGACGGAACCTCCTGCGTCGATGAAGATCTTTGCACGGTGAACGAAGTCTGTGTTGCCGGCGAATGCACCTGGGAAGCGGCCACTTGTGATGACGACAACGTCTGCACCATAGATCTGTGCGATCCTGTGGATGGATGCTCCAGTGAGCCCACCCAGGGAGCCTGCGAGGATGGCAACGTCTGCACCGAATCGGACCTGTGCGTCGATGGACTTTGCGTGGGTCAGCCAGTGGACGGCTGCTGTCGCGATACCTTGGATTGCCAGGAACCCTTCGAGCGATGTAACGAAGAGAACACCTGCCAGCCGGTGCAGTGCCTCGCTTGTGAGGGAGACGCAGAGTGCGGCTCCGATGCTAACGTTTGTCTTGCCCTGCCTTCGGGGAGCTACTGCGTTGTGGCCTGCGAAATTGCGGCCGCCGACTGTCCCGAGGGCACTCTCTGCTCGGAGGTGGAGGGGGTGGCGCTGTGTGTGCCCACTCAAGGTGACTGCGTTTGCGCGGCGCAGCATTCCAAGGCCTGCTTCGAAGGCGACCTGGTCTGGGTGGACTCCTGCGGCGTCATGAGCGACGAGGTGGCCGAGCTCTGCGACCGGGGCTGCTCCAAAGATACCTGCTGCGCCGAAGGGACCTTCGAACAGTCGGGGGAGTGCGTCCCAGTGACCGTGGAGCCTGGCCCGGAGGTCGACGACGTGGTTGAGCAGGACATGGCTGAGGAGGTCGTGGAAGACCTGGAATCGGATTGGGCGCAGCCCGATGTGGGGCAGGATTCTAGCGGCGATTCGGCCCAAAGTGACGTTCCCACCCAGGCAGATTCCGCTCAGCAGGAGGTTCTGGGGGACAGCTCTGGTGAGGGGCCCTCAGGCGGCAGCGGGGGCGGGGGATGTGCAACCTCACAAGCTGGTTCCCCGGGTGCTCTTCTGCTTGCGGGGCTGCTACTTATGATGCTTGCCGCGGCCAGGCGGTTCAGGGGGTAAGTTGGAGTTCAACACATGCCAGGAGAGGCTCTTCGGGGTGCCGGGAGGCCTGGGAGCAGTTGGAGAACCGGGCGGGGTAGTGGTCTTCGGGGCCCCGTATGAGGGGGCTTCGTTCAACCCGGCGGGGGCTGCGCTGGGGCCTGGTGCAATCAGAGCCGCTTCGTTGTTGGCCTGGTGCTACCGGCACGACCACCACCTTGATGGCTGTATGCCCTTCTTCGCCCCGGAGGATGGTGGTCTCTCCCCTCTGACCGGAAACAGAATCATTGACGTGGGCGACCTTGCTCTGTCGCATGAGAGTCCCGAGGAGGCAGCGGAGGTTGTCTCTGCGGCGGTGGGTCAGTGGCTTCGGGGGGGCGCCGGGGTATTGGGGCTGCTTGGTGACCACTCACTGACTTATGGCATGGTCTCGGCCTTGGCAGCACAGGGCAAGGCTGGCGTTATCTTTTTTGACGCGCATCTCGACGCTTCGCCACTGCCTTCACCACCCCTCTCACACGGGACATGGGCATCGTGTTGCCGGCAACTGCCGGGGGTTTCGTGCGTTGCTCAGGTTGGACTGCGCTCTCCACAGCCGTGGCCCGAAAGCATGGGGGAGCCGATGCGTGGAATGCCTTCCAGGGCCTTTTCTACCTGGGGCGTGGATCTCGTTCTGCCTGCAGCAGAGTTCTCTGACCGGGGAATAGATGCCTTGCTGGACCAACTGCCGGAAGGCCTGAACTGGCACATATCGTTGGATGTGGACGTGCTGGACCCGATGGTGATGCCGTGCACCGGTGTTCCCGTACCGCTTGGGCTCTGGCCGCAAGGGGTACTCTCGGCGCTGAGGCGTCTGTGCGCCAGGTTGCCGGTCGCCTCCATGGACATTTGTGAGTTCGCCCCGTCGCAACGACCGGCCTTTGCGGATATGGCTGCGTTGACACTCTCTGGACTAGCTGTTGGGATGGTCAGCTCGCTTGCGGGTTAGGCCGGGTCTTCAGGCGGTGGCGTCTGATGGGTACCGGGGTGCGAAGCCGCCGGCCGGAAGAAGCTTAGAACCTGTACTTGACGAAAGCAAAGGGCTGGAAGAAGTCGAACACCGAGCTGTCGATTGTGTTGCATGTCTTGGTTCCGCCGCTCTCGCTGCAGAGGCTCCAGTCGCCGTCCACGTTGTACACCAGGTTAACCTCTGCGCCGACGTAGAGGTTGGGCCAGATCTGGATGGCTCCGCCGGCCAGGAACTTGATATTGCTCCAGCGGTCGGCGTAGATCTCCTGCCCGTTGCCCGTCTGCCCGAACCTTGCATAGCCTGCCCCGATACCGCCGTAGACTTCGGCGTCCCGGAGTACGGCGAAGAAGCGGGCCGTGGGCATAACGCTCATGGAGTAGTAGTCCTCTGGCTTTGGGCCGCTCCAGTTGGAGGGGACGTCAACGGAGAGGAGGCCGTAATTCATGTCGATGAAGAGGCCGAAGAAGTTGGAGAAGCGGTAGCCCACGGCCGCCATAATGGCAAGGCTCGGGTCGAAGCCGTCGCACTTGGCGTCGCCACTCTCCAGGCAGATATTGCCGCCCACGCCGCCTTGCACTTCAAGGCCCTTGGTGTGGCCCGAGCGCCCGGGACGTGATCCCCACTGGGCCAGAAGTTCAGGAGAGAAGGAGAAGAGCGCCGTTACCAGGGATAGCACAAGAAGACGTCTAAACATGTGACCCTCCAAAAAAGAATGCTGCCAAGATAGGCTGTAGGCTGGTTGAACCCAAACGAAGCGGCCCTTGGACGGTGGATCGGGCTGACTATTCAGAAATCAGCCATTATCTTGGGTATCTACCCCGAATCACCCGGCCGGTCAAAGGGTGTGTCGCTCTGGAAGTCCGGATTGTAGGTCTCAGAGCTCTCCAGTTCCTGAACGAAGATGTTCTTCAGGCCTATCCCTTGGGCTACCGCCAGATAGAAGTCGTACTCTTCGGCGGAGAGCTTCTCGCTCAGCTCCGGATAGAGGCCCGTGCATGCCTGGTAGGCCGGTTTGTACTGGCTCATGAGGGAGACTGCAACGTCGGTGCCCAGGTTTCTGCCCAGCCACTCAAGCACCTCCACGGTGTCAGAGAGTCCCCCAGGCAGCACGAGGTGCCGCACCAGAAGCCCTCGGGTCACGATGCCGCTGCTGTCAAGCTGCAGCCCATTGCCCACCTGGCGGGCCATCTCCAGCACGGCCTTGCGACTGGTTGCCACGTAGTCGTCAATACCGGAGTAGACTCTGGCCATAGAATCGCTGGCGTACTTCATATCCGGAAGGTAGACGTCGACGAGCCCCTCCATGGCCCGCAGCGCTTCAACGGAATCGTAACCGCTGGAGTTATAGACCACGGGAACTCTAAGCCCCAAAGACTTGGCTCGGACAAGGGCCTTGGCGATGGTGGGGAGGTGGCTGGTGGGGGTGACCAGGCCCACGGAGTGGACCCCCGCCTCTTGGAGGCGCAGCATCTCCCAAGCCAGGCTCTCAGCGCTGTGCCGGGTCGATGGGACCGAATCGCTGTTGCTTATCTGCCAGTTCTGGCAGTAGACGCAGGCCAGGCAGCAGTGCTGGAAGAAGATATTCCCGCACCCACGCTGACCTGAAATGGGGGGCTCTTCTCCTTTGTGCACTCCGATCCAGGCCACTTCGGCCTCCAGCGCAGCGCCGCAAACGGTCTCTTCACCGGTGATGCGGTTTGCGCCGCACTGATTTCCGCACAAGGCGCAGCGGTCAAGCTGCTGGTCTAAGTAGGTGTATCGCTTTGACGGGGGGCTCAATGTCGACTCCGGGTCAGGTTCACGGGGAATAATGGTCACAGGCGCCCCTCAGTTCAATCGTTTTGGTGGTGGCCAGATAGGGGATGTCTGCGTGAAACAAGGGCTTTGCGCAGCTTATGGAGCGGCCAGGTGTTCACCACCTGATGGGGCTCCAACCCTGCAACACGGGCCTCTTGGACTCCCCAGCGTATTTGTCTGAGGTCATCGGTATTGTGAGCATCGCTGGAAATCATTACCGGGACACCCAAGGAGGCACAGGTGGCCACGCCGGAGGCGTCGAGATCGAGCCTCTCAGGATTGGAGTTCAGCTCGATCCAGACTCCGTGTCTCCGGGCGATCTCTACCAAAGCCCGTTGCGGGATGGGCAAGCCGCTACGTCGGTGAAGCAGGCGTCCGGTGGGATGGGCCAGGGCGTTGACCAGTGGGTTCGAGAGGGCCAGGTCCAACCTTCTGAGGAGTGTCTCCGTGGGGAGGTGAAAGTCGGAGTGGATGGATGCAATTACAATATCAAACTGGCTCAAGGCGGAGTCCGGAAGGTCCAGGGAACCGTCGGAGAGGATGTCTACTTCGACTCCCACGAGCACTTGCAGGGCGCTCTGGCCCAGGGAGAGTCTCCTGATGGCGGAAACGTACTCCGACACATTTTCCGGTGCGAGTCCACCCGCTGTCCAGGTGGAGTGGGAGTGGTCCGTAATGGCCAGATAGCTGTAACCCAGGGTACTGGCGGCCGCAATCATCTGAGCGGGCGACGCATCGCCGTCGGAGCAGTCGGTGTGAGTATGGAGGTCGCCCTGAATGTCCTCCAGTCTGATGAGAGGGGGCAACACTCCTTGGGTGGCACGAGGGACCATGAGAGGGTCGCCCCGTCGTTCGCTGTCAATGAACTGCAGGCCGGCCACTGCAAAGATGTCTTGCGGGCGAGAGAGCTCCAGCGGCTTGGCGTCGCCCTTGTCGTTGCAAAGGCGGTCGTCCCTGACTGAGTATCCGACGTTGTTGAGGGCGTCGAGCAGTGCCAGCCAGTGGTCTGGAGTCGACGATTCGCGATATGAACGAATGGCAAACTGCCCTGGCTCGCAGAAGCTCACTTCCATGGGGATGCCCCGCACCAGGAGGTTCAGCGTGGTCGGCGCACCGGGATGGTTTGTCTCCGGCGTCTCACCGCCCATGAACTCCAGGAGCTGGTTCGTGGCGAGGGTGCGGTGGTGCGTGCCTACGAGAAGCTTGATGGGGGGTACCCCCGGAACGCCTCGGGCCGGTTCGCCGACGACTTCCACCATCTCAGCCCCCTTGACGACCAGCAGCCGCGATGCGATGGAGGCCACGGCCGCCTCCAGGTCCGGGCGCAGGATGAACCTGGTGCAGCTCTGGAATTCGACGGCAGTTCGTTTCATGTTCTCAGCGGTCAGAGGGTCTAGAACGCCGTTGGTTACCAGGGAGCCATCGTGGAGTCGGTCAACAAGCCTCTCCAGCGAGGTGACACCAAGTTGTTTCCAAGCAGTGTGGATCTGCCGGGGCCCCATTCCCCGGATTCGGAGCAGCTGCACAACGGGTTGAGGCAGCTCTTTTCGAAGGGTGGAGATGATTACGCCAGTTTTTCCATCAAGGGCCTCTTTGGCCAGAAGCCATGCCTGGTGACCGACAGAACCAGGAGGTGATTCCGTTACTCTGGATTCCAGCCAGGCCGCATCCTTCTTCTTTGGCAGGTGGGCCAGGAGAAAGGCAGCGGCTGCGTTGAACTGGTCTGCTGTGGCGCTTTGACCTGCAATGGCCAGGAGCACGGCCGCTTCTTTTAATCGCCCCACAACCGCGGCCCGCATATCTCTGCTCACGCTTCCAACCCTTTTGGAGGACCTGAACGGCGGCACAACCCCCAAGCGACGGCCATTATGGCGGCAAGCCACTGAGGGCACAACGGATTTCCTGAAGGATTTCCTCTTTGAAGGGAGGGGAGTTTAGGAGGGAAAATGCGCTTGACTGCCCCCCCGGTGCGTTCTACCATTGCGCCCTAAGTTTTGCTGTGGCGTGCGATATGCGTGCTTCTGACTGCTAGTAAACGAGGGTGCCATGGACGAAGAAAAGAAGGTCTCGGGTGGGAACGAAGGCCGGAACAACGACCGCATGGAAGACTTGAGGTCAATGCTGGCCTCATCGGAGGTCGAATCCAACGAAGATCCGTTCCTCAGCGGCGTGAGGCTCGAAAGCGACGATGTCACGCAACCGAAGCGCAGCAACGTCTCGCTGTTCTTCTTCCTGGCCGGCATCGTTGTTATTCTCGGCGTGCTCGGGTACGTGGCGGTGGACGGCAAGGTTCGAGCCAGGGTAATCTCCTTCCTGAAGGGCGAGCTTGGCAAAGCCGAGAAGGCCAGGGCCGACGACCTGGTGAAGCTCTACACCGACAAGATGGACCAGATTGCGCCGAAGTATGGCTCGGTCAGGCTCCAGTATTTCCCGCAGGATGCCAAGGTTCATATCATTCGTCGTTACATGCGCTACGATGATGTCTCCGACACCAAAGAGCCCAAGCAGTGGGGCGAACCGGCGGAGATTCACAACGCATCTCTAGAGCTGAAAGAGGGGGAGAAGCTTCCTTATCTCAGCATCGAGAACTTGCCCGTGAGGGACAGAGGGCTTTTGTGCCCGCTGGATGGGAAGTTCTATCCTCCGGGCCAGGGTTTCTGCCCTGGCAAGGAGTTTGAGAAGTGCAAAGAGTCCGAAATCGTCGAGCAGGACGATGCCCAGGCGGCGGCCGCTGATGATGCGGCCAAGGACCAGACAACCAAGAAGATGGAGCTCTCCGAAGAGTGCGCCAAGGGCGTCCTGAAGCCGGCGCAGTATTGCCCCGTGGACCAGAAGTACTACATCGAGACCAGCAACGTGGTCATGCTCTGCCCCGATGGCGAGACGCCCATGGATCCAGGTGCAGTGCCGATCTTCACGGTTCAGTATGACTTCCTCTTCGAGGCCAAGGGCTGGCTTCCCAAGGTGGTCTCTTACTCTGAGCAGAACTGGGAGCACCTCAGCTCTGGCCAGTACTTCGTCCGTTGGCCCAACGACTTCGCCCTGCTGCGCTCCTGGGGCGCCGCCAAAGAGAAGTTCGCCAACGTCTTCCGCAAGATCAAGTGCTGGGAGCAGGAGTGGTCCAACAGTTGGGAAGAGATCAAGCGGTCGCAGGCCGTGAAGAGATACGCCGAGATCGCTGCCGAAGAGGACAAGAAGGCCGCAGACCTCATCGCACCGGTGGCCGCAATCCGTGCCAAGTACGCCGACGCCGTGGCCATCGTGGATGCCGTATCCAGAGTCAAAGGAATGGCCACCACATACCGGGGCCTCAGCGAGATCTATGTCTATTGCTCGGAACTGGGCAAGTGCGACCCTGCGAAGATGGCGGAACTGGCCAAGTACATGGGCAGTACCAATCCCGACCTCTCTGACCTGACCCCCATTGCCAGGGCAATTTACTGGGGCACCATGGAAGCCATGGGCGTCAAGAAGTGGGACGGCATGGAGGAGTACTACGCCAGCAGGCCTGCGGAGAGGGCCGGCATGCTCTGCATCGGCAAGTGGATGCTTACTCAGAAAGAGGGCCAGTTCAGCCCCGTGACCGACAAAGACTGCCTTGCCGCCATCGAGAGCGTGAAGGCGGCCAATGAGATGGTCTATGATGCATACAGGGTCATGTTCGTGGACCAGAATGCCGGCCAGGCCCGCCTCGCCGCTTTCAAGAACGACATCGACCAGTATCTGCTGTCAGAGGCCGAGTACAAGGGTGAAGAGACATATGCCAACCTGGTCTTCAGGGTGGAGTCCACTGGTAAGTTCGTAGAGTATGTGGTGATGAATCACCTCTTTGCTCCCGAGAACGTTGACAAACTCCTGGCAAAGATGACCGAGTCCCGCCAGGCCAACTATCGGGCCGATTGCCTCAAGCGTAAGGTCGTTCCCACGGAATACCGCGGCATCAAGCAAGCCGTTGAAGTGGCCTGGGGTACGGGCAGCGAGATTGTGTACGGCAAGTGGTTTGACCGCCTCTGGGGCGTGGATGTGCAGGGCTGCCTCATGTTCGCCAAAGACCACGGCGACACCGTCCGCTATGAGCGCTACCTGAAGATCTATCTCGACGCCATGATCCGGGACCAGAACATTACCAGGGACTCCATGCGCTTCCAGCGTGAGGCCCTCGTCTCCATCGAGAAGTTCCGCTCGCTCAGGGAGCAGCTCAAGGCCGCCAACGCGCTATACAAGTCCGACCGCAAGGCCTTCGAAGCACAGTATCCGGCCTCTGCCATGGAGAACATCAAGGCCACGGACCCCGACTTCCATCTGGGCCTGCTGCTTATTGCCCAGCCCGCCGATGGCAAGGCCGCTATCGACGCCATGATGAAGCTCGAGACCAGGCCCGACGGTACCGTTGTGGGCAAGGACGGCGACCAGCCCAACTTCCACAAGGTGCTCTTCTACAGAGAAATCTTCGCCCCCGCTGAGTTCCAGCAAGGAATGGCCATGCTCAAGGCCAGGGTCGAGCCCTACTTCTTGACCAGAGACCAGTTCAACGCTCTGCTCGAGACGCAGCCCGACCTGCCCACGCACTACGACGCCATGCGGGAGATCCGTATGGGCCTCCTCCACATGAAGTACTTCTGGCTCATCAAGCTCTATGAGAGCCCTTCCGTGTTCGAATCAGAACTGGCCCGAATTCAGAACTCTCAGCAGGTTATGGACGTGGCCCGATTCTTCGACCCCCAGCGCTTCATCTACCTGGCCGACCTGGTCTGGATGAAGGACGTCATCGAAACCTACGACCGCTACGATGCCATCGTTCCGGCCATGACCGAGGCCCTCAACACCGGCTATCCCGTCTACCTCTATCAGAAGGCCAAGCTCGAGTCCTGGTGCAAGAACCGCTCCAGAGTGCTCAAGGGTGGGTACAAAATGGCGGCCCTTGGTGACTCGTACCTTCGTGAACCCGAGATGATCGACGTGGCCCTGACCAAGGTGCTGCGTGGGCAGAATCGCGTGGGACAGCTCTATCAGGCCCTCGCCGACTTCGGCGCGGCCGTGCAGGCCGACGCCATGGGCCGTGCCATGGATGATATCCGTGACGCCGTCATAGCTGGCGAAGAGAGCAGCAAGAGCGAGCACGCTTACCCCAATCTGCAGGACATCATCATTACCGGTGAGTTTGCCAAGGACGAATTCGACAGCCTGAAGCAGGAACTGGAGAAGACTGCCGCCCACGCCGACTGGTACGGGACCCTGGTGGACGAGATGCGCAACAAGCGCTGGAACTGCAGCCAGGTGGACTTCAAGAAGCCCGCAGGCTGGGATGAGTACGTGAAGAGCGAGAAGGGTATCTCCGGCGAGGAGCCCAAGGAAGAGCCCAAGAAGGAAGAGAAGGCCGAGGGGAAATAGCGCCCCCGTGGCCCCCCGGTAATTGTGCGACCCAAGAATTCCCCCCACAGATGTTCCTGTCCTCCTGGTGAGCCCCAGCGCTCTTCTCTGGTCTGGCCCTGGGCAACGACCGCTGCAGGTTCTGGCCGAAAACCGGCCAGCTTCTCACTTCCCGAATCTTTTGTACTGACCGGTCAAATCAAAAGCCTTGACACGCCGCGGCACCATTTCTTAGGCTCTGCCCGGTGGGGGCGAATTACCCGCTTGCGGGCCAAAACCGGGGGGCGTTCATGGACGAGCATCTGTCACTCAAGGAGAGTGTTCTCTTTGCGACAAAGGCGCTGTATGACAAGGGTTATCTCACGGGTACCGGGGGAAACGTGTCGGTTCGGCATGATACTTCGGAACTCCTGGCCATAACACCCAGCAGTACGCCATATGAAGTGGTTAATTTGAGCAATATCTGCCTGGTGGACTTCGATTTGGTCCCTCAGGGGTGCACCATTCCCCCTTCGGTGGAGACGGCGATGCATGTGGCCGTATATCGGAACCGCCTCGATGTTGGGGCCATAATCCACACGCACCAGACCTACGCCAAGGTGCATGGGCTGCTGGGCCTCTCCATTCCGTCCCTCACCGACGAACAGATGACGACTTTGGGGTATGAAGTAGCGCTGGTGCCATACTCTGTGTCGGGCAGCAGCGGGCTTCTGGAGAGGGTGGTGGAGAAGGTGGCCAACGGATGCAATGCGTTCTTGTTGGAGAGCCACGGGGCGCTTGTCATGGGGCGAACCATGGAAGAGGCAATGCGCAACGTGGTGATGCTCGAGAAGGTTGCCGAGGCCCACTACCTGGCCGTGGCCACGGGCCGGCCTGTGAAGACTCTGCCCGAAGAGATGGCCCAGGGGGGATTCGAGATGCTGCGCACCGGACAACGTGCCGAGGCCCGACGAAGAAAGAAGGCCATACGTGGCTGATGGAGGCAATATGACTCAGTACGCAATCTCTCGCTGGCCCGACACCGACGATATCATGAAGAGGCTGGATGCCCTTATTGCCAAGCCGGTGGTGGGTCTTACCCAGCAGCGCAGGGAGAAGGTGCTGGCCTACTTCGAGCAGCGCTGCAGCGGATCGAAAGAGCTCAACGACCGCGCCAGGAAGCTGATCCCCGGTGGTGTTCAGCACAACCTGGCTTTCAACTATCCCTTCCCGCTAGCTGTCTCCCGTGCCGAGGGGGCCTATCTCTGGGATGTGGACGGCAACCGCTATATCGACTTCTTGCAGGCAGGGGGGCCCACGCTTCTGGGCAGCAACTATGCCCCGGTGAGGGAGAAGGTTGTGGAATTGCTCAGCTCGTGTGGGTCGGTCACGGGGCTCTTTCATGAGTACGAGCTGTTGCTGGCCGAACTCATTAACCGGCACATGCCGGCGGTGGAGATGTTCCGGATGTTGGGTTCGGGGACGGAGGGTGTCATGGCCGCCATCAGGGCCGCCCGGACCTTCACCCAGAAGCCGAGGATTATCAAGGTTGGTGGGGCCTACCATGGCTGGAGCGACCAGATGGTATTCGGCCTTCATATCCCGGGCACCGGCGCCCTTGAAGCCCATGGGATTCCTGCGGGGTGCAATAGAGATACCCAGGAGTTCTTCCCCAACGACCTTGAAGGGCTGGCCCACCTGCTGGAGAAGAACGAGAAGAAGGGGGGCACTGCGGCTGTCATTTTGGAGCCGCTGGGTCCTGAAAGCGGCACAAGGCCCGTCACCAGGGAGTTCAACGCCAGGGTCAGAGAGCTTTGTGACCAGTATGGGACGCTGCTCATATTCGATGAGGTTGTGACTGGCTTCCGTGTGGGTCTTGGAGGAGCTCAGGGCTATTTCGGCGTGAAACCCGATCTGACGGTCTTCGGCAAGTGCGTTGCTGGCGGCTATCCCGCTGCGGGAGGTGTCGGAGGTAGCAGGGAGGTTATGTCCACGCTGGCGGCCGGTCTGGAGGCAGGCAAGGCCCGGGCCTATGTTGGTGGCACCCTGTCGGCCAACCCGTTGAGCTGTGTGGCAGGCTACTACTCCATCCGGGAGATCGAGGCTACCGGCGCCCACATCAGGGCCGGTGCTGCCGGAGACAGACTCTGCGACGGCCTCCAGAAGATCATTGCCGAGAAGGGACTGCCCTACGTTGCCTTCAACCATGGTTCTATCGTCCATCTTGAGACCTCGGCTCCGATGTTTGTCAATGTCATGGAGCCATCGGCAATCGAGGATGGAAAACACAGGAAGCATGTGATGGAGGAGATGGGCGCAGCATTTATGGCTGAAGGAATTGTCTCACTTGCTGGAAGTCGTTTATATACCAGCATGGCTGATACTGATGAAGTTATTGACGAGGCACTTGAAGCCTTTGAACGAGTTATGGCTGATTCAGAGGGTGTTTGCCAGGTATAGCCTGTTAATTATCTTGATTTATGATGGAGAAGACCATGGATGAAAAGCTAAGACAGGTAATGGTTGAGAAGCTGGAGAGTGGAGAGTTCGAAGTAGGTGATATTCCAGCATATCTGCAGCTATTTGTTCAGCTTGGTAATGAGAATGAGGATGTGAAGGACGAAGTTGATGGCTGGAACAAGACGGTGGTGCTCTCTTTGGCCGAGGGCGCTTCCTACTGGATTCGTATTGCCGATGGCAATTTCGAGACTGGGGAGGGCAGACCGGAAGACGTGGGCCTGGTTCTCACGGCGAAGGCCCAGATAGTGGCCAACATTCTGTGTGGGGACCAGGATCCCACTGCGGCTTACATGAGCGGGGCGCTGAAGATCGAGGGCGGGATCCCCGATGCGGTTCGAATGAGGGGGCTCATTGCCCTGGTTCGCGAGGAGATAGTGGGCTGAACCAGATATCCGGGCGTTGTTTCGAACCCTGGGGGGTAGAGTGGCACAATCATCGACACTGGTCGTGGCCTGTGACGTAGGCACTACGGGGTGCAAGACCCGCCTTCTTGGTCTTGGCGATGGTGTCGAGGTTGTGGCGGAGCATTACGGAAGCTATCCGCTCTACACCACCCCCGATGGGGGCGTTGAGCAGAACCCCGACGAGTGGTGGGCGGCGGTGTGCGCCACGATCATGGCATTGGGGAAGGAGCACCCCGAACTATTAGGCAAGGTGAGTGGCATCGCCTTCTGCTGCCAGATGCAAGGGTCCATTCACGTGGACCGCTCGGGTCGTCCGCTGCGGAACGCCATGATCTACATGGATGGGCGCTCTCGGGAGCAACTGCGCAAGGGGCTGGCCTCGGGGCTGGTGAGGGTGCAGGGGCTAAACCTCTTCAAGACCCTCAGGTCGCTGCGGGTTGCCGGGGGGGTCTCAACCTCGGCCAAAGACCCGGTGTGGAAGTACCACTGGGTGCGTGACAACCAGCCGGAGCTCTTTGAGAAGACTCACAAGTGGCTGGATGTGAAGGATTATCTTCTGCTTCGCCTCACCGGGAACATCGCCATGACCCGGGATTCGGCCAACGCCACATTTCTGTTCGACACTCGGCCCAAGAACCTGCGCTGGGACGAAGGGCTCTGCAGCACCTTTGAAGTCAACATGGAGCACCTACCTGAGGTTGTGGGTGCCACGGATGTTGTGGGCAGGGTGACCAGGGCAGCGTCGGAGGAGACCGGGCTTCCCGAGGGAACGCCGGTCTTTGGTGGGGGAGGCGACGCATCCTTGATCCCCGTGGGGGCCGGCTGCAGTTCCCTTCATGACACTCACGTCTACTCGGGGACCTCTGGATGGGTCATCAGCAACGTCGACCGGCGCATAGTGGACCCCATTCGCTTCGTGGCCTCCATCTTGGGGGCGCAGCCCGGGCGCTACAACCTGATTGCAGAGCAGGAGGTATCCGGCTACTGCCTGGAATGGATTAAGAATCTGGTGCTGGGCACAGGTTTGGGGCACCCCGATGCCAACCGCTTCAGCTACGACGACCTGGAGCAGGCCGTGGCCAGCGTGAAACCCGGGGCCGACGGGCTAATCTTCGCGCCTTGGCTCCACGGACTGCGTGCTCCCAATGAGAATCCCCTGGCACGAGGGATCTTCTTCAACATGGGGCTTCGCACCTCGGGGGCGCATATGGCTCGCGCAGTGGTGGAAGGCATCGCCATGCAGACTCGATGGATGCTGGAGGCCGTTGAGCACCACGTTCCCCGAAACAAGTCCCTGAAGTTCGTTGGCGGTGGTGCCAGGCTTCCCTCCTTCGCCCCAATTCTGGCCAATGTCACCGGGCGCACAGTGAAGGTGCCGGCAAGACCTCAAGATGCCGGCGCACTGGGGGTTGGGGTGGTCTGCGGTGCGGGGCTTGGGCTATGGTCTGTTGAGGACTCGGGGCAGATTCTCTCCTCCGTCGTCGAGGTTGAACCACTTAACAATCTGGCCTCTATGTATGACGAAAAGTTCCAAGTCTTCAAGAAACTGCTGCCCAGGAACAGCAGGGCCTTCGGGAGACTCAACGGTGGAGAGAGCTCATGAGCAAGCCGCTTGGCCATCAAGGGGAGTCTGCCCCTCCCAGCACACGAGAACGCATCTTCAAGGCCGCTATCGGCATCTTCTCCGACCGTGGCTTTCATGACGCCACCATGGAGGAGATCGCTGCCCGGGCCGGAGTGGCCAAGGGCACCCTCTACTACAATTTCCCGTCCAAGACGGGCCTCTTCGTAGAACTCATTGCCGATGGAATGGAGAAGTTCCTGGCTCGCCTGGAAGCGGAAGTGATCTCAGATGTTCCCTTCAAAGACCACTTCCGTCGCTTGGTTAGAGTGCATCTCGATATGCTTATTGAACATCTTCAACTTCTGACCATAGCCCTCAATCCAACTGTCTATGGTTTTGAAAAAGACACCGTTAATGTTATACATAAATCTTGGAAAAAATACCTTGACTTTCTTGCTGCTCAACTGCTCCGGGGACAACAGCAGGGACACATCAGGGCCGGGGACCCGGTGCTCATGGCCCACGAGGTGCTTGGTGCCCTGGGGGGGCTGCTCAGGTACTACACCTCTCATGCTGAGCCTGTAAACGGGCAACCAGGCATGGGCGTATCAGGGCCAATGCTGCCTGGCCATTTCGCCAAGGAGTGGCTGCTTGAGGAGCTGCTACTGCTCTTCTCTCGGGGGATTCTCGCATCGGAAAGCGATCATGGGGGTGGTTTAGACGAGGCGTAACAGGGGTTCGAATCGGGTTCACCGCACCAGGGAGGTTGCGGGCCCGACTGGCATATCAGGGAGGAATGGAATGCGCATGGCGAAGAAAGGGACCAGATGGTTGGGAGCGCTTCTTGGGGTGGTGCTCGGGCTCTCGTGGGGATGTGGTGGTGACTCGAAGAGCAACACCACCCAAGAGGTGGTGGCCGACAACGGCCCGGAGACCCCCGACGGTCAGGAGGAGACGGGGCAGGATGTCGAGAACCCCGACCCATGTCACGCAAGCAGCGAGTACCTCGTGGGCATGGGCGTCTCCGACATCACGGGTCCGGCAGCGGACGCAGGCTTGATGGGCTATGCCCAGGGGTCGCAGCACGCAGCGGGCCTCTTCATGCGACAGTGGGCCAAGGCACTGGTGGTGGTCTCGCCGTGCAACGGAAAGCGGGTACTTATCGTGGTGCTCGATACCCAAGCGATTTTCCAAGACATTCACACAGAACTTGTGACGGCATTGAAGACAAAATACGGCGATTTGTATACGCTTGATAACGTAATACTCAATGCAACTCACACGCATAGTGTTCCAGGCGGCGCCGGGAGGCATTCGCTGTTCAACTTCTCACCCATCGGGGGCTTCTACAAAGAGGTGCTGGACGGCATCCTGTACGGCACCCTGGAGGCCATTGACCAGGCCCATGAGAGCCTGGTCCCCGGTGGCCTCGAGTTGGCGGTGGGCGAACTGACCAACGCTTCGGTGAACCGTTCGCCGGACTCTTTTGCTGCTAACCCTGAGTGGATCACCTCGGCCCTGCCCGACAAGATTGACCCGACCAACACGGTTCTGAAGGTAGTGTCGGCCGAGGGCAAAGAGATTGGCATGTTGGACCTTTTCGCAGTTCACACTACTTCGGTAGCTGCAAGGAATCTTCTGGTAGGTCCCGACAACAAGGGCCTCGCTGCCCACTGGTTCCAGGAGGAGATTGCCCGCAGAAATGGCGGTGAGGAGGGCTTTGTGGCTGCATTTGGCAATACCAATGCTGCCGACATGAGCCCCAATGTCGACGGGTTCTCCTTCGAGCACAAGGATGGCGTGAAGGATTATGAGGATCTCTGGAAGTCGGCGCAGAAGCAGTACCAGTCGGCCCTCGATCTCTACGACCAAGGCGGCGAGCCTTTGGTCGGGGGCATTGATTATCGTTTTCGGTACGTGAAGTTCGATGAGTTCGAAATCGACCCCGCCTACACCGACGGCAAGCCCCGGAAGAACTGCCCGCCCATGTCGGGGCTGGCGATGATGGCGGGAGGGAAGATCGACTGGCCCGTGATTGAAGACATGCGCAACTAGACCTGCGAGAAGGTCAACAACGTTGGCTGCACTGCCTGCCAGGGCGAGAAGCCCGAGGCGGTAGCCCTTTTCGATTCCGTGCCTCCCAAGGTGCCCATGACCCTGCCATTCCACGTAGTCAAGATTGGCCAGTTTGCTTTTGCAGCTATCCCGTTCGAGGTAACCGTGGGGGCTGGGCTGATTCTTCGCAAAGCAGTAATGGACGAGTTGGCGGGGCATGGCGTTACCCACACGGTCTGCCTGGCCTATACCAATGCTTATGCGGACTATCTGGTCACCCGCGACGAGTATGCTTTGCAGGACTACGAGGCTGGCTTCACCATTTTCGGGCCCTGGTCTCACGCTGCCACGGTTCAGATTACTACAGAGCTGGCAAAGGCCCTGGCCGTGGGCCAGACCGTGGACCACGGGCCCATGCCCGAGGACAACACGGCAGTTACTCCGGTGGAACCCCACTGGAACAAGCTCGATGAGGTGCCCGAGGGGGTTCAGTTTGGGGAGGTTGCCGTAGATGTCCCGGCTCAGGTGGTTGCGGGCGACACCGTCAACGTCACCTTCTGGGCCGCACACCTGGCCAACGACTTCATGCTTGGCAAGAGCTTCTTCCTGGTGGAGCGACTGGAGGGCGACGCCTGGGTGGCCGTGGCCAACGATAACAGCCCAAGCACCAAGCTCTTTTGGGAGCGGGTCAAGTGCACACCGGCAAAGAGCTGCTCCCAGTCTCGCGTCGAGTGGAAGGTGCCGGAAGCAGTTCTTCCAGGAACTTACCGAATAAGCTACAAAGGGGTTTGGAAAGCCGCTGACGGTATCCTGACCCCCTTTGATGGCATGTCGAGCGACTTCGACGTGCAGGCGAAGTAGCCCCCGCAGACCGGATAGCGCAACTGTGGATGATGTTGGCAGTAGCCGGTGGCCACGCAAGGCTGTGGCGCCGATTCAAGGAGGTGACGATGAAATCTACGAGGCTGTGCCTGGCCCTGTGTCCCCTGGTGATGTCGTTGGCTTGTATGCCCGACGTGGGCCAGGACCCCGTCCCCGCTGCCTTGGAGTTCGATCCCACGGGCGAACCGGCGCGGGTTCCGGCGCCAATCGACCTGGTCATCAATCCTGAGACCGGCTTCATCGACTTCTCCATGATTGGAGTAGACGTTCCTGATGTCTGCGACGGTGAAGGAATGGCCGTGGCCAACTGCGAGTTCCTCCAGTACCTCGAATCGCTGGATGGATTCCCAACGGTGCTGCCTGCTACGGCCCCGGTTTCGGACGCTGTTGACATGGCAACGGCCATTCTCCAGACCAATGTCATCCTCATCGATGCCACCGCCGGTGAACTCGTTGACAAGAATGGCCTTACCCTGGCCTTCGATGAAGTCACAAAGCAACTTATAATAGACTCGCCTACAGGTTGGCAGCCAGGTGTTAAGTATGTACTGGGCGTAAAAGGTGGGGCCGATGGTGTGAAGGCCCAGGGCGGTGTGGAGATGGTGGGAAGCCCCATCATGTTCCTGCTCAAGAAAGAGGAGTCTCTGCTGTGCGGAGCTGCTGACGCCGAGGCCATCAGCGAGGATTGCCCCTACTACGGTCTCCTCTTTGAGATGGGTATGAACGACGCTGAGGTGCGAGAGGGCCTGGTGGTCCTGGAGGGGTTGCGCCAGATGATCGAGGGTTCCGGAATGTGGCAGGCACTGCAGGAGGTCGCCGGCATGACCAAGGCCGATGCTGCCGTGGCATGGTCTTTCCCCACTCACAGCGCATCGGTAGTAGAGATTGACCCCTCCAAGCCCATTCTGCCCGAGGTGGTCTCATCTACGGAGATTCGACTGGGGTTCAAGGGGGGTATAGACAGTGCCACGGCCAAGGTCTGGTCCATGGCCAAGCCGGGCAACATCTTCGTGCTCGACCTCACCGAGTTGGAAAAGGGCGATCTGGCCAAAGGGCTTCCCAAGGCCACCGCTGCCGTTGATGGCGACCAGATCGTGCTCACCCTCGATGCTCCTTTCACCGATGGACACACCATGGGCCTGCTCATAAGCAAGGGGCTGACCGACGAAGAAGGGGTTGCCTTTGTGCCCTCTCCTGTGACGGTCCTGCTGAGGGCCTCGGGTCCGCTGGTTGACGAGAGTGGTAAGAGCCTGGTTGACGACATATCCGACGGCGACGCGGCGATGCTTGAGGCAGGGCGAAAGGACCTGGCACTGCTCCTCGACGACGAGATGTTCGCCGGGTTCACCAAGCTCTCAAGGCCGGACCTTGTCTATGTCTACGCTTTTGACTTCCCTAACCCATAAACGGAGGCCGAAATGAGAAAGACCATTTGTGGCCAGCTTCTTCTTTCAGTCTCCCTGCTGGTAGCCAGTTCCACTGCCAATGCAGGCGGGTTCCTGGTCTATGAGCCCTTTGCTGACAGCATGGGCCGCGGCGGGGCCAGCGTGGCCAACGCCGACAAACCCACTGCTATCTGGTTCAACGCTGCCGGGCTTGCCTTCCAGCCCGGGTTTGGGATGACGCTTGGGGCCGTGTATACAACGGCCAACAACAGCTTCACCCCGGAAGGCGGCGGCCCGAAGGTGGATGCTGTCCCCGGCGACTACGTTCTTCCGCACCTCTTCGTGGCAGCGGCGCCCGTGGACTGGCTGGTTGCCGGTATCGGGGTCTACACCGTGTGGGGTCTCGGGACCCAGTGGCCCGACGATTGGATGGGACGGGAGTTTGGCATCTTCTCGGCCTTGACGACCATGAGCATCAACCCAACGGTTGCCGTGAAGGTTCATCCCAACCTGGGTCTGGGTTTGGGCTTCAACATCATTCGTGGGTCGGTGGAGACCCGCATGGGCATCCCTGAGCCCGTGGGTGGCGAAGCGACCTTTGGCGGTGAGGGCTGGGGATATGGTTTCAACGCCGGCGCAAACTGGAAGGTGCTCCCCGAACTGTTCCACGTTGGGCTCTCTTACCGAAGCCGCGTTAGCATGGACTTCACCGGGCGAATCGACTACTCCCCCCCCACCAGAGTTTCAGCGTGACCTCATTGACCAGGATGGCGAGGGCGGACTGGTTATGCCCGACATCGTGGCTCTGGGGCTCTCTTTCTGGCCACACCCCAAACTGGAACTGGCCGTAGACGGCGTGCTGGTAATGTGGAGCACCTACGACGTCACCAAGATCCGCCTCAAGGACGGCACCCCCATGGACCAGGAGCACAACTACAAGAACTCCTGGGTCGCACGGCTCGGCGTAGAGTGGGACTCGCCCCTCCAAGGGCTGGTGGTCCGCGGCGGGGTCATCTACGACCAGTCCCCGGCCCCCTCCAACCGTCTTGAACCAACCCTTCCCGATGCCGACCAGATCGACTTCACCGCCGGAATTGGCTACTCCTGGGAGTGGCTGACTCTGGACCTGGCCTACCAGCTTGCCTGGTTCTTGCCTGCTGAGGCTGAGGGCGGGGTGGTTGGCCCCGAGGGCACCTATGACACCCTCGCCCATATGTTCGGCCTGGGGGCAACTGTCAGGTTCGACTGGGATGCCAGGGACGAGGCCGCTTCGGTTGCCGAGTAGAGCGAAACCGGGGTCTTAGGGATCCCATTCGATATGCCCCTGACGCCCAGCCCAAGAAGTGTTGGCTTGGCGTGACCGGAGGTGAATATGGAGAAGGTGTGCGCTAACGGATCATCCTGGTTCATGTCCCGGTTGCTGGTAGGCGTGGGGCTTGCCTGCATGGTCTTTGCGGCTCAACCCACGCCCGCCTCGGGGGCGGAGCAAGAGGAGCCTGTGTACAAAGGCCCCGCAGTGGGGCGCAGGGTCTTTCTTTCGAGCGACCTGATAGCCTCCTACAACGCCTTGGGGCTGGGGCTCTTCACCACCATCATCGACCGGCGTGTCTACGATGTGAGCGAGGAGATGGGCATCGAATGGTCCTACCTCCAAACCGGGGCTGGATTCATGGTCAGCCCCGCCTACGCCCAGGGCTCGGTGCACGTTGAGTGGCAGCCTGCGGCGTTTCTGCAGCTTCGGGGCGACTACACCATGTTCGGTTTCTTCGGAATGCAGGGCGGCCTTCGTGGCGTCGATTCCCCCGATTCGGCCTACGATTTCGACCGGGACTCCTCCCTTCCTGGAAGTGACAAGCCATCGCTGGGCCACCGGGGCTTGTTCCGACCCGTGCTGGCGGCCCAGGTGGGACCAGTGGTGCTGCGCAACCAACTGGACCTTGCCCTCTTCTCTGTGGACACAAAACAGCCTCTCTTCTATGAACTCGAGTACGACTACCTTCTTGAGCGCACGGATCTTCTGATTTTCAACCAGACTCAGCTTCTCTTCGAGCTATGGAAGGCGCCACGGGAAGCGCTGCTGCTGGCGGGTGCCATCTACGACGTGACCCACAGCGTCGAGACCGCCATCGACCGGCAGCGGGCGGGGCTTGTGGTGGTATGGCAGCCCAGGGACCCTTGGGGCCCTCTGGACCGCTTCCGCCTGTTTCTGGTGGCCGGGTGGATAATCGAAGACCGCAACAGGAAGGACGAACCCTTCTTCATTATCGGCGTTGGAACCGACAAGGACCTTATCCAGAGACCGTAGCGCTACACCGCCTCAGCACCGAAGGCTGGCCGCATGGGCGAACAGGTACAACCTGGTTAACATACGCTTGTCGAGCAGTCGACCATTCCCATTCCCACACCAAGGCGCTGCTTTGTGCCGAACAGCGCTGCCCTAAGGGTTGATGGTGATAGAATGAGAGAAGGTCCTGGACTCTCCGGGCTCGATATGCAGCTTGCCCGTCCAGACCTCTGCCTCCAGTTCGTTCTGTGTCACGGGGAAGGAATAGAGCCAGGCATGCTCGAACTCTTCCGGATCCCAGCTCTGTGTGACCAGCAGGCCCTTGTCTCCGCTGAAGGTCCAGCTACCCGCCGGTGCCTCCTCGTTGTAGAAGTACTGCCCTTCACGCTGACCGGCGATGATGTCGTCGAGGGAGGGGGTCACTTCGTTGCCGGCCAGGTTGGTGAATAGCACCTGGGTCTCCTGCAGCGTGCCCAAATCCCACTCCACGTGGTAGCGGAACCGGTCAACCCTGGCTGAGGGGTTGTCGTTGCGGACCGTGGTGTAGAAGCGAATCTCTCTGCTGCCTGGCTCCAATTGCACCGTTCGCTCCACATGGTATCCATTGAGAGTGTTCTGCGTGGTCGTGATGCTGGTTGCATCGGCCGAGACAAGAGTTCCCGGCTCGGCCCAGCCGTAGGCCTCCAGTTGGCCGCCGATTCTATCTTCTACTCCTCCGGCGAAGGGGAAGAAGAGGGCCTCAACGACGTTGTGGGCCGTGACGCAGTGCCCCGTAGTCTTGTCCAGGATACGCAGAGTGCGGCATCCCAGCGTTGGTACCACCTCAACCCGAACCAGGCCGTTGTCAAGGATCGCCACATCCAATTCCTTGTTGAACATGGTGAAGAGCAGCATGAGCAGAGCCACGTCACCTCCCACCTCTCGAACAAGCTGGAAGCCGTGGGCCTTCATGCGGTTCACGAAGCCCATGAATTCCGATGTGGTGGGGAACTGCCCCCCCCAGTGCAGTTTGTCCCCTGCTACGGTGTAGCCGTTTCTTGGGAACATGCGTGCGTAGGTCATTGGCATGCGGGCCACACGGACTCGCTCAAGCAACTCCGCATCGCCGGCAACGGCCGCTTCTGCTTGATCGAAGAATTCCATGCTTTGTGAGATGATCTCATCGGGCAGGTATCCTTGGCCCGGGTTGGTGTAGAGGTGCATGTGCACGTCGTCGTCGTCAACCTTTGTTTGAAGCAGCTGGATGTAATTCCATAAGGGCTTCCAGGCGTTGCCGTAGTAGCCTTTGAGGAAATCCTTTATCACCCCCTGGGGCTCCAGGTCCGGGTCCCACAAGAGCTTAGCTCCGTAGTAGGGGCGAAGCAGCGACCACTCGCCGCCGCCACCGCTTTGTCCCATTCCTTGAAGAAAAATGCCTTCTACCCCAATATCCCGATAAAACTGCATATCCGATGCCATTGCCCCAAAGTTTGGAAATGGATTGTAGTAGTGGCTGAAGTCGACTATGTAATGCCATATGTAGAGATGCTGAGTTATTGCAGACCACGCCTCTGCACGCTCTTTGTACCGGGCGTTGTGGGGGCATGTGGCGATGGGGTGGCTGTCGCACGAGGGATACATGTGGCAAAGCCAGACGGCGACGTTGGGGTGCATCTCCATGCCTTGGGGCGGAGGCTCGGTATACATGTAGGCCAGGGTCCCGATGAGTTTCTCCGGGTATACCTGAGATGTCCTTTTTGCCAGCTCGTTGACGAACCAGAACTGGGTAGCTCCCGCAGTGCCATAGAGTTCGTTCATGGCCCTGCACTGGTCGCACTGGCAGTAGTTGTAGCGGTCCATCTGGGAGAAGTTGTGCTGCGTGGCGTCGGGGTTTGCCTCCATGCGCTGCAGCATGCGCTCTGTGACGATGTCCAGCACGTCGGGGTTTGTGAGGCAGAGTTGGGTTTCGTCCCGGACCCTGACTCCGCCGATCTCTGAGAAGTACTCGGGGTGGGTGTCGTAGAACTCGTCGGGATTGAGGTACCAGAAGTAGCTGTGGGCCTGGCCATCGTTGGAGTATTTGGCTCCCCAGGGTGAGTCGGGGCCAGCGTGGCCCGAGTTTTCTCCCTGTCTGGTCAGGAAGGGTTCGTCGGCACCGGGCCAGGCGTAGTAAACATCGCGCCAGAAGAAGGCCGGCTGGACTATCTCATCCACTGGGGGTACGAACATGAGCGAAGAGGCGGGGGTCACCGTAACGCCAGGGGCCAGCCAGCGCACGCCGAGGTGCTGCTCCAGCAACCTGTGTACTCCGTAGAGGGTTCCTGCCTTGGGCGTTCCGGCGATGAAGAGGTGGGGCCCAGCGGTGCGAATGAGATATCCCTGGTCCCCCAACTGCTCCTGGGTTGGTGCAACACCGTTGGCTTCTGCCCACGGGCTCATCCCAAGGCTAATGACGGCCCCCTGGTCAGTGGGGGGGGCCGATATGATTGGCAGTAGTACGCCGGTGCATTGTTCCACGAAACTCTGCAACTCCTGGGCTGCGGTCTGTTCCGACGGGCTGGCTTCAGCGGGAAGAAAGATCACGAAGTCGCTGTGGCCGTCCTTAACAATGAAAAGGGAGCCCTCGGGCGGGTCGGGGGGTACCACCACCTCCTCCTGAAGCTCGAGCCCGTCGTTGAGGTCCAGGGGGATATCGCCGCTCAGGAAATCCAAATCCAGCTGATCCACGGCGTCACTGAGTTCAGGGTAGAGGTCGGCAATCTCGGCGCTGTCTGCGCCGAGGAGCTCAGCATCGGCAGGGACTGTCTCCGGCAGACTGTCTGCTGGCATCTGGTCGGGCTGGAGGTCCGACGTCACCTTCCCATCGGAAAGGTCACGGGAATCCCCGACAACGTCAGAACCGGCCACGTCCTCAGCCGCCGGTTCACCCTTTTCAGCGCCACCGCAAGCGGCCAACAGGGCAACAAGGGAACCCAGCGCCAAGGGGCCCCAGATACCTCTGCTGATGTTCGACATGGTGTTGAACCAGACCTTACTATTCATTGCGCACCTCCACCAACTCAAGAGACCCACCCATGCGCGGCCAATTGACCTGCCACAGATTGAACGGCCGCGGCCAAGTGGCCCGACTATGCCAGAAGGGGAAACAGGCGTCCATCTGAACCGGAGGGCTCACAAGGTGCTCAGAGATCGGACCTCTCCTGGTCATGCATGGCTGCCTTATGCCTGGGCTCTGAACCCCATGCCATTTTTGGTCGCCGTGGCACAAAAAGGCTTGATACTGTTGCGAAAATCTGGCAGTAACTGACAACGAACGACAGAGTTCTTCTCAGCGGGCTGACTCTACTCGTTCCGGCGGGTGCCTGGGTAGGGCGAGAAAGCCAGTTTCGGGCCATCATTCCACCCCTTGACGCCTCCCGAGCTTTCGTTCAACAATCGGCCGCCGTGCGGGGCGCATCCGCACAGGGAGGTTCCCGTATGTCCGACTCCGCGCATTATCTCGTGGGCGCCAAGACCGTCGATATCACACCATCCTTAGACAAGACCGTGTTTCTGGCAGGATTCGGTCAGAACCGCCGGGCCACAGGTGTGCTGCATCCCCTTGCGGCCTCAATACTTTATGTAAAAGATGCCGGTGGAAGTGCCGTCTGCTTGGTTTCAGTGGACCTTATTGGATTGTTCAAGACATATGTTGATTCAATACGTTCATTGGTTAAGGATATTATAGATCCTGCAAGAGTGTTCGTGTGTTCTACTCATACACACTCCGGACCGGACACTATGGGGCTGTGGGGAAAGTCGCTGGTGGGGTTCCCGCTCAAGAGCGGCGTGGATGCGGGCTATATGGATTGGTTGGTGGAGCAGGTTGCCGAAGGTATTCGCAGCGCTGTGGCGGCTGCGGAGCCGGCGAGCCTTGCCTCGGTTACCTTCGATACCCCCGACCACTGGGTCAGAAACGACCGCAAGGGCGGTGGAAGCTACCGGCGAGCCGTTGCCCTGGCGGCACGTATCGGCGACAGGATTCCAGCGCTGCTTGTAAACTTTGCGGCGCATCCCGAGACGCTCTGGGACAAGAACCACCTCATCAGCCCCGACTATCCGGGCCCCTTCCGGGCCAGGCTCAAAGAGCTGGGCGTGGAGACTCCCATCTTCTTCACGGGTCCTCTGGGGGCCATGCTGACCCCCAATGTCAATCCCAAGGGCCACTTCGAGGAACGGCGGCAGTATGTCGAGAACCTGGGCAAAGAACTCGCCGAGCTCTCGATTCAGCAGGTCGAGAAGGCAGAGCCGCTGGCGGGGCCGATTTTGGCAACCCACAAAGACTTCGTGGTGGCCAACCTCAACTGGCGATTCAACTTCGCCAAGAAGCTGGGAGTCTTCGAACGGGAAATCCCCAATGGATTCATCAGCACCGAGATGAACCAACTCTCCCTTGGCCAGTTGACCATCGCCACGGTTCCGGGCGAGGCTTCACCGGAAGTGGGCGAGATGCTCCACGAGGCCATGACCGGCAGAGACCGCATGATCTTCTGTCTGGGGTGCGATGAATTGGGCTATATTATCCCCTCGACATTCTGGAACAACCCGGAATATAAGTACGAGACGACCATGTCACTGGGGGCTCACATGGCGCACCTGGTCGTGGCAAACGTCTTTGAGCAGCGACTGGGCGGGTGACGTCACGGCCGCCTCCACCCCTGGGTAAAAGGCCTCTCCGGCTCCAGAGGTAGCGGTATGTTCGGCGCCACTCTGGAGATGGAGCAGTGGCCGGTGCCAGGCAGCACCGGGCAGCGACCTGCAGAAGGATCTGCGGGCAGGGGAGGTCTCAATGGGTAAGGCGAATTGGCAACTCACACGAGGACAGCGGCTCAGCTACAGCGTGGGCATGTTCTCCTCAGCCATCGTAACGGCAAACATTCTGGCCTGGGTGCTCTACTACTACTCGCCCCCGCCAAACAAGGTCGACGCTGGGATGATCTTCTTCGGCGCAGCCCTGGCCGTGGGCTTCGCCCGCCTCTTCGGCTCCGTCGTAGACGCAATCACCAACCCCCTCGTTGGCTACTGGTCCGACCGCAGCCTCAACCCTGCCGGCCGCAGAATCCCCTTCATCCGCCGTGGCGTGATCCCACTCATGGTCCTGGCGGCACTGGTCTG
The DNA here is from genome assembly GCA_964593355.1 of uncultured Myxococcales bacterium. GTDB lineage: Bacteria > Myxococcota_A > UBA9042 > CAIXZC01 > CAIXZC01 > CAYTWV01. The sequence continues at coordinate 25,562 of CAZQHM010000016.1, read as the reverse complement.
GTTTCCTCCCGTTCGTGGCGCCAGCACCCTCAATGTCGTCTGGCTTGCCGTAACCCTTGGCGGCGCCTGGTTTTTCTATACTTATGTCGTTGCTCCCTATCTCGCTCTTATGCCAGAGATAACAACTGACCCGGAGGAACGTGTCAGTTTAACTGTTACAATGTCTTATTTTGAGGTCATTGCCAATCTTATTGCCGCTCTTGCGATACCACCCATCATCGAGCTGCTCAAGGATGGGGTGGACCTGGGACCCATATTCGTCCCCGACGGCTTCAAGTTCACCGCTGTGATCCTCGCCGTGCTCGGCGGCCTTGGTTTCTACATCGCTATCAAGTGGGTCAAAGAGAAGCCCCAGGCCCGTGCGGCCAGTCAGGACATGTCTCTGAAGAACGCCGTGCTGGAGTGCTTCCGAAACCCCTCATTCCCCCCATACCTTGTGGCCGTCTCCTTCGCCAAGATTGCCAACAACATGATCATGATAGCGGTGCCCTTCGTGGCCGTTGCGGTGCTCATGAAAGGAGAGGGCTTCACCTCGATCCTACTTATCCCACTCTTCCTGGCGGCCATCCCGGGCTTTGCTATTGCCGAGAAGATCGTGAACAAGGTGGGGCTCAAAGCAGCGTTCCGCGGGGCCGTGCTGGTGGGTACGGTAATCGCTTTTGCGTTCCTGGGGGCATGGTTCATCGGTGGGCAGACCAAAGAGCTGGCTGGCGCCACCCGCCTTCAGAACGGGGACGTGGTGCTGGCCTTCGATGCTCCGGCATCGGGTGATGTCTCGAGCGCTTCAATGGGTGTAAGCTCGCATGGCGATGCAACGCTGCTGCGCTACTCACCGGTTCAGTGGCAATCGCTCTTCTTCGAGGCGGACCTGGACGGGTTCAGGACCAAGGCCGCCGGCTTCTCGCCCGAGCAGGCCTCAGCCTGTATCCGCGGCGACGCCTTTGAACTGCCGCCCGAAGCGGCCGATGCTCCCAAGTGGCTTGCCTCGGCGGATCTGGATCAGCTCAAGCTATACATGAGCGACGCCCCCCACTGCCTTGAAGCGTTGATGCCTCCCGAGAAGGCAAAGCGCATCTTCGACGAGGGGATATTCGTCAAGGCGCCACAGGTCCAGTTGAACCCCGACGGGCTGCCGGTGGTCTCGGGCAGCAACAGGGTGCGTGTTGTGGCTCAGCTTGGCACGGTCACTGAACCGCCAGAGTCCAACAACATAGATGGCTGGCGGGTGCTTGTTGCCCAGGGCGAGGAGCGGGAGAGGCTGCGCCGTCCGGTTCCACCCACCCTGAGCCAGGGGGCAACCCTGACCTTCGAGGGCGAGATGAAGTTCTCCGACGGCTCGTTGACCCTCTCGGGCTTCAAGAAGATCTCGGGTGACCTCTCGGCAATCGGCGCCGATGCTGCGGTCATTGAGCCCCTCGAGGCCGTGCTGGCCGACGAGACAGAGCTCAACAACCTGCTGGCCCGCTTCGACCTTCGAATGGAGTACTCCTGGAGCCTGCGTATCTACCTGGCCATGCTGCTCTTCTTCGCCCTGGGCTTCCCGGCAGCGATTCTCATGAGCATGTACCGTCCCATCGTTTGCGAAGTGGTGGACATGGACGAGCAGCGGGTGGGCACCAGGCGCGAGGCGATATACTTCGGCGTTGAGGGGTTGCTGACCAAGTTCGCTGACGGCATCTCGGCCCTTCTGGCACCGGCCCTGATGCTCCTTGGCCACTTCCTGCTTCCGGCACCGCTGGGATACGTGCTGCCTTTTGCCGGAGCCGGAGTGTTCATGCTCCTGGCCTACATCGTCTTCGGGAAGTACCCCTTGGGACCCAGGCCGCAGAAGTTGGACAAGAAGGACTGAGCGGGCGCCCACGCCCCCTGTCCACCACCGCCCTTATCCGAGAGGTGAGAAGTGGCCGACCTCTCCAACCTCGCCCAGACCGTGGCCGACCTTGCCCAGGCGGGCCAGGGACCGGCCCTTCCAATCCTGTTTGGCTCGGCCATGCTCGAGTACATCTTCCCGCCATTCCCCGGCGATACCGTGACTCTGGCCGGGGCCGTTCTTGCACGAGCTGGCCAGTGGAGTTACTGGTGGGTCTTTGTCTTCCTTACAGCGGGTAGTGTAGCGGGAAGTATGGCTGCCTGGTGGGTGGGCGCAAGAGGGCTTCCTCAGGCTCGCCTCGAACGCTGGTTCGGGGGCAATAGCGGTGCCCTTGACGGCATAGAGCGGGTGATGGCCGGCTTTCGACGCTGGGGCCCCGCTTTCTTGATGGTGAACCGCTTCATGCCGGGCGTGCGGGCATTCTTCTTCGTGGCTGCGGGCATAGCAAAGCTTCCCGCTCACTGGGTTGCGCTCTACTCGGCGGTGAGCGCTGCAGCATGGAACGCCCTGCTTATGCTGGCCGGCTACTTCATCGGGGACAACCTCGACCAGCTCCAGTCGTTGCTGTCGACCTACATTGCGGCAGTTTGGGTCATCCTTGGAGTTGTGGCATTATGGGCATTGGCAGCCTGGTGGCGACGCCGCTCCAGCCGGTCGGCAAATTGACTAACACGAGGCAGCGCGTATCCTCACCCCCGAAAGGGAGTACCATGGCGGCCAGGCGACAAGCACAATCCGGTTCAGATACAGAGCAGCGAACCCAGGCACGGACCAAGGCCACCAAAGCCAGGGGCACCAGAGCCAGCGAAGGTAAGACGCTGCTTCAGCGCATGGAGAACGGGCTGTGGGGACTGGGCGTTATCGCCATGGCCCTGCTCATTCTGCTGGCGTTGGCTTCCCATAATGCCGCTGATGTGGGCTCAACGGAGGGCACCAAGAACTGGATTGGGCCCGTGGGGGCCTGGGTGGCGCATATTCTCTACTCGGCCTTTGGGTTCCCGTCCTATTTGCTTGCTGCAATGACATTGTATGTTGGAGTGCTTGTTGTTATTGGCAGGTTGCTTACGCTTCGCCCCGGATCTCTAATTGCAGTGTTGCTCATTATTGTGCCCTTGCAGATCCTGCTGCAGCTTGCTATACCAGAGAGGAGCTACCTGCCGCAGGGTGGTGGCGGAATCGTAGGCATCGGGCTGGAGGGGGTCCTGGATGCGACTATTGCCCGCACGGGCACCCTGCTTGTCGCCATTGCGATGCTGCTGGCCGGCCTCTCAATGCTGTTCAGGATTCACGCCAGGACCTATCTGGTGGTGCCGTGGCGGGCCATCAAGACCTTTGGCACCGCGCTGGCGGAGGATTGGCGGGCATGGAGGGCGACCCGGGCCGCAGAGCGCTTGGCCAACGGTCAAGGTGAACGTCCCATGCAGCAGGCCAACAGGCCCGACGAGCCCAAGCCGGTGAAGGTCAAACCAAAGCCCGTTGTGGAGTTGGGGGTAACACCCATCGAAAGACCCGCCCTTGTTCAGCCACCTTCGGACCCCGTCGCCATCCCTCCGCTGCTGGACAAGACCAAGGTTGGCAAGCCCGGTGCGGCACAGCCCGAGCTCAAACCCAACTCGACCCTGCCCGAGACCAAGCCCGCGACTACAGGAAGCAGCGTGCCGGTCATTTTGCCGCAGGCACCGGTAACGGATATGCCCTTCTTGGAGGGGGACGAAGCCGACGAAGTGGTCAGGCCCTCGGCAGTGCCCGTGCACGCTCCCAAGAAGGAGTTCGAACTGCCGGACTTGTCGCTGCTTGACTACCACCCCCCCGTGCGCCAGGACATCAACAACGAGGCATTGCAGGAGTCGGCCCGAGTTCTCTCGGAGAAACTTAAGGACTTCCGCATCGACGGCGAGGTTACGGGGATCCACCCTGGACCGGTCATTACTCTCTTTGAGTTTCGACCAGGCAGGGGCATCAAGGTGGCGCAGATTGCCAGTCTCTCCAAGGATTTGGCCATGGCCCTCTCGGCTGAGCAGGTTCGAGTCATTGCCCCCATCCCCGGACGAGATGTGGTTGGTATTGAAATTCCAAACAGAGTTCGTGAAACAGTATATCTTAGAGATTTGATCGCCAGCAAGAAGTACTCGGAAGGCAAAAACAAATTGCCGATGGTTATGGGCAAAGATATTGCCGGCTTCCCCGTGGTAAGCGACCTGGCGAAAATGCCCCACCTGCTCATCGCCGGAACCACGGGTTCAGGCAAGTCGGTGGCTCTGCACGCATTCATCACCTCTATTCTCTTCAGGCGTACGCCGGCGGAGGTGAAGTTCCTCTTTGTTGACCCCAAGATGCTGGAGTTGACCCCCTATGCAGAGATACCCCACCTGCTGCTGCCAGTGGTCAAGGAGGCCAAGGAGGCGGTGGTTGCATTGCGGTGGGCCGTGGGCGAGATGGAGCGGCGAAACAGGCTGATGTCTGTGCTCTCGGTGCCCAACATCTCTGAGTACAACGACGCGGTGAGGGCGAAGAAGGCCGCTGGCGCCGACGCCACGTCACCGGCCAGGGCGCTGGGCCCGGGCAAGGCGCTGATACCTGCGCCAGAAGACCTTGAAGAGCTGCCTTTCATCGTCGTGGTAATCGACGAACTGGCGGATCTCATGATGGTTGCGGGCAAGCAGGTGGAGCACTGCATCTCCCGGTTGGCCCAAATGGCACGTGCAGCGGGAATCCACATGATGATCGCCACCCAGAACCCCACGGTGAAGGTGGTGACGGGCATAATCAAGGCCAACCTCCCGGCCCGAGTGGCCTTCAAGGTGCGCACCATGCAGGACTCCCGGGTGGTTCTGGATCAAAACGGAGCCGACGATCTGCTGGGCTTCGGTGACATGCTATTCCTGCCCCCTGGCAGTTCAGCCTTGCAGCGAATCCACGGGGCGTTTGTCTCCACCGAGGAGCGCATGCGCCTTGTGGAGTATCTGCGGACCCAGGGCGAGCCGGAGTACAACTTCGACATCATGCAGTCGGCTGCAGAAGGCGAGGAAGGGGCCGAACCCGACGACATGTTCGGTGATGCCAAGGATGATTTATACGAACAAGCTAAGCGAATAGCGATTTCCGAAGGCAAAATATCAACATCAATGCTACAAAGAGAACTTGGAATCGGATATAATAAAGCAGCGGTGATGATGTCGAAGATGGAGAAGGAGGGGTTGGTGGGGCCGCAGGAGGCAGCGGGCAAACCCAGGGTGGTGTTGCGTTGAGGTGGGCTAGATGCGTCGAATAGTGGCACTGACAACCATGACCGTAGTGTTTTTGGCCGGGGTCTCAGGGGCTGATGCCAGGGGGCGAGGCCCGAAGAAGGGGGCTGCAGAGGAGAAGTCCCAGCTTCCGGTGCCCGGGTTCAGCGAACCCACCTTCGACGACGTGATTCAGGAGCTGCGTGCCCAAACCAGGGGTGTCTCTCTGGGCAGGGCGAACAAAGGCATAGTGTACGCCACAGTGGAGATGCCGCTGGCAGGGCCCACATGGCGGTTCATGTCGGTGGTGGCGTCGAGGAAGACGAACTTCGGTACGGCGGACCTGGTGGCCATTTTGATGCGGGCTTCGGCGGATGTGGCGGAGCAGTTCCCGGGCTCGGTTCTCACGGTTGGGAACATGGGGCTGGCGGGGGGCGGCAAGATAGTGCAGAGCAAGTCCCACCAGTCGGGCAGGGACGTCGATGTTGCATTCTACGCGCTGGATCGGAAGGGAACCCCCCTGGCCACGGGTACCTTCGTACGCTTCAACGCCGAGGGGCGCGGCAGCGGTGGGTTGACTCTGGATGTGGAGCGCACCTGGGCTTTTGTGCGGGCCATGGTCTCCTTCGAGAGTCCGGCGGTGCAGTGGATGTTTGCATCCAGGGGTGTGGTGGATTTGCTGCTGGCCCACGCCCGCGAGATCGGCGAGCAGGATTGGGTGGTTGACCGGGCCAGGCAGGTGCTGCACCAGCCGTCGGACTCAAACCCTCACGACGACCATTTCCACATCAGAATCCACTGTTCCGAGTACGACATGGCCTTGGGGTGTGAGGAGTTCGGCACGCAGCGACCCTGGTTGATACGAGACATGAGTGTGGTTGAAGCCCATGTGGTCGAGCTGCGTGATAGGGCCTTGCGCTCTGAGGGAGTGGATGCGGTGGCGGCGTTGGAGCGGCTGGCTCTCATCAGGATCCCCTCGGCGGATCTGGCTATTGAGGCGCTGCTTGCTTGCGACCGTGAGGATGTGGTTTCTGCTGCTCTCGGGGTTCTGCTTTCCAGGTTGGGCAAGGCCGAAGTGGAGAAGAGAGCGCTTTCGAGGCTCAAGGGTTTGAAAAATCCGGTGGTGGCCGGCGTGTTGATGGAGCGCCTGTCGGCGAGCCTTTCGGAGGGCGTGGTGAAGGTGGCTCGGCGGCTGATGGGGGCACATTGTGGGGTAGGGGATTATGGTCCGACCAGCCAGGTGTTGTGCCAGCAATGTGCCGGAGTGGTGGGGCGATCGGGAGATTTGGCCTTGGCGGAACTGCTCATCAGCTATCTTGAGGCGCTGCACCCCGACCAGGCGAGATGGGCCGAGGATCCTCTATTAGTGCTCTACGTTGGGGAGAGCCAGGCGGAGCTTCGCCATGCGTTGGAGCTGGACGGCAGGGAACGTGACAAGAGCCATGAGAAGGCGGCCAAAAAGAAGGGGCGGCGCAAAGGAGACAAGCAACGCAGCGCTTCTGGCGAGGCTTCGGGCGAGTTCGGGGCCAAGGTGACGGCATGGAGGGCCATCGCTCAGAAGGTGGGGCGTTGTGATTGGAAGGAGTACGCCAGGAGCAGGCTGGGGGAGAGCGGCGGTCCTCTTGCGGGTAAGTCGACGGGAAGAAAGTCTCTCAACGCTCTCTACACCCTGGCCCGGAAGGGGAAGAGCCCCAAGGCGCACGCTGCGGCGATACTGCTCTCCGACGCCCTGGGGGTGACCATGACCCACGTGGTAAGTGGGGAGGCAGCGACCGCTTTGTGGGGGCCGCATATGCCCAAAGCAACAGTGGCAGCACCCAAGAAGAGGGTCAAGGATCGTACGGAAGAATATACGGAGCCTTGATACTGAGTACCCGTGGTGGGCCGCTGGGGCCGCCTGCCGCATTTTTACCGAACATACATTTGACATGGGCAGGTCACAAACGTAACCTTTGAGCCGCTTCCAGGGACCCGGCCATTGCATCTTTGGCCGCCGGCCCGGCAGCAGGGGCTATGTAACGTGACCGTTGGTCCAGGCAGCGCAAACTCGTTGTCAAGCGGGCCGAGGACGTGTATGGTGCAGCGAGTTACGGAGGAGGTGCGCGATGACCGTTCGTAGTATTTATCGGAGAGCAGGGCTTTTGCTGTTGGTGGCGCTGGTGTCGATTCTGCCCGTAGCGTGTGGTGGGGACGACGGTGGCAACACCGACCTGAGCACGTACCCGGAGTTTGAAGTTGCGGACCCCCTGGGTATCTGCACCGTTTCTGGTCAGGGGGGAATCACTGGCTGCGCCTACAACTTCAACGTAGCAGAGCTGACACCCGGCAACTCTGTGGGCAAGGTGTTCCGAATCGTGAACACTGGCACCGCAGTGCTCACCATCAGGGGCGTAAACCTGGCCTACCAGGCAGAGGCTGGCGAGGATCCGCCGGCTTTTGATGCCTACGTTACGGACAGCGCAATGCGTGACACTTTGGCCAGCGGCGGTACGCTGAGAATTGCCCCGTCGGGCAGTTCGGGAAGCGACCCCACGGAGCTCAACGTGACGGTGAAGTACACCAAGTACGACGATGACAAGAACCGCACCGCCACGCTGACCTTTCTCACGGATGCTTACAATGCTCAAGATGGCACCATCAACGTGGCCCTCGGCACGGTTGTTGGTGTGCCGAGAATCTCCGTGAGCCCCGAGTTGGTGGTTTTCGAGAGAGTGGGCAAGGGCACCGAGAAGACCCAGCGCCTCAACATCCTCAACACCGGCTCCATGGACCTCATGATCGACAAGTTCTACCTGTCGGGCACCCAGGTCTACTCCCTGATCGTTGACGGCGTTGAGTATCCCATCTCTACAGAGACCATCGAGGGCATCGAGTTGAGCCCCCCCATGGTGGTTCCCCCACAGCAGACCACCTATATGACGGTGAAGTTCAAGCCCGAGAACGAGGATCCTGCCTCGGCCGAGCTGAAGCTTATGAGCAACGATCCTACCAAGGCTGAAGGCCTCATTATCGCCATTGCCGGCAATGAGGGGCTTCCCTGCATCCGGGTCGAGCCCGACCCCGTGCACTTCGGCGCCAAGAAGATAAACCAGACCGCAGTCTTCCCCGTGGAGATCGGGCCCTGCCTCAACAGCGAGACCGCCCTTGAGATCACCGGCCTCAAGATCACCGCCGGCCAGGACCTCTACGGCATCGACTTCGCCATGTCGGGCATCGCCGAGCCCACTGCGGAAGCTCCCCTTATCGTGCCCGCCGGTGAGGCCATTACCCTGCAGTTGACCTTCACCCCGGTGGAAGTCTCCGCCAAGGATGTCAACGATCAGATCATTCTGAGCGAGGGGACGCTGCTCATCGAGAACAACTCCTTCGAGAACAACAAGGAAGTGCTCATGGACGGCGCCGGCGTTGAGATCGAGTGCCCCACTGCCGTCATCAAGTGCGCAGAAGGCTCCGACGTCATTCCCCAGACGGTGTTGCACCTCGTAGGCACCCAGAGCTTCGCCTCCTCGGGCGTCATCAACAAGTGGGAGTGGAGCGTCGTTCAGCCTCCGCTGTCGGCCTCGGTCTTCGTACCCTCCTACAGCTTCCCCGACCCCTCCTTCGAGGCCAACGTGGCCGGTATCTATGAGTTCTCGCTGGATGTCTGGGACAGCAACGGCAACAAGTCCTGCATGCCTGGCAGATATGACGTCATGGTAACCCCCGACGAGGCCATCCACGTCGAGGCGCTCTGGCACACCCCCGGCGATGCCGACGAGACCGACACCGGCCCCGACGCCGGCGCCGACCTCGACCTTCACTTCGCCCACCCCTGGGCCAACCAGCCCGACGTGGACAAGGACGGCTTCCCAGACCCCTGGTTCGACAATCTCTTCGATTGCTTCTGGTTCAACCCCAACCCCAACTGGGGCAGCTACCAGGCCGACATCAACGACAATCCCGGCCTCGACCGAGATGACACCGACGGCGCCGGCCCCGAGAACATGAACCTCGCTATCCCCGAGAACGTGGTCTATCGCGTGGGCATGCACTACTGGAACGACCATGGTTACGGCCCCTCCTATGCCACGATCCGCGTGTACATCTACGGTGTGCTCGTCTTTGAAATCAAGGACGTGCTTATGGTGGACCAGGACATGTGGGACGCCGCTACGGTTGAGTGGCCAAGCGGCAAGGTTACCCAGGTGCAGGGCACGGGCGGTAGCACATACAAGATCACTCCCGACTATCAGAACCCCTACTTCTTCAACCCATAGTTTCCCTCCCTTCCGGAGGCCACGGCCTCCGGAGGCCCCCTCCAAAAAAAAGCTGCCCCCATAAGCAAAATGTCAGTGGCTGAAACTATTGCGTTAGCCTGTTGTTTCTAGTACCCTTGCGGCGGTTTGGGCTGGGTTAGGCGCTGGCGCCGTCGCTGTGGTTCCGTCGCTTGGTCAGCCGCAAGAATTCCGCATGGGCGATGACGCATCGCGTTACCGTTGCCGGGTGGAATGAGCTTTTATGGCACAGGGGGTATCAATGAGAGGTCTTCTTAGTTCGGCTCTTCTTCTTGTGGGCACTGTAGCGGTGCTGGCTATCGGCTGCGGAAGCGATGGCGGCGGCATTACGGCTGACACGCTGCCCGAGATCGAAGTGGCTCCCAGTTCGCTGGTCTTCCCGGCGTCGACACCGGGTGCTACCCAGACACTTCAGGTCAGCATCAAGAACGTCGGAACGGCAGAACTGGTAATCGACAGAGTCTACCTCCGCGACGAGGGGACGCCATTTACCTTAGCCTGTTGTTTCTAGTACCCTTGCGGCGGTTTGGGCTGGGTTAGGCGCTGGCGCCGTCGCTGTGGTTCCGTCGCTTGGTCAGCCGCAAGAATTCCGCATGGGCGATGACGCATCGCGTTACCGTTGCCGGGTGGAATGAGCTTTTATGGCACAGGGGGTATCAATGAGAGGTCTTCTTAGTTCGGCTCTTCTTCTTGTGGGCACTGTAGCGGTGCTGGCTATCGGCTGCGGAAGCGATGGCGGCGGCATTACGGCTGACACGCTGCCCGAGATCGAAGTGGCTCCCAGTTCGCTGGTCTTCCCGGCGTCGACACCGGGTGCTACCCAGACACTTCAGGTCAGCATCAAGAACGTCGGAACGGCAGAACTGGTAATCGACAGAGTCTACCTCCGCGACGAGGGGACGCCATTTACCTTTGGAGAACCCACCTTCACCACCATCCCGGTGGGCGGAAAATCCTCCCTGTCGGTCTCCTACCTGGCCACGGAAGAAGACCCCCTGCCCACCTCCCTGCTCATCGAGAGCAACGCTGCTAATAGCCCCATCGTTGAGATTCCCATTTCGGTGACCACGGCTGGCAGTGGCTTGGTCGTCTTCCCTAACCCCGTGGACTTCGGCGAGGTTCTGGGCGGCGAAACCAAGGTCATTAAGGTAACCATTAACAACGCCAGCGTCTCCGAGACCACGCTGGTCAACGCCTATATTCAGGTCGGCAGCAGCACCGACTTCTCCATTTTCGACAAACCAACGTTCCCCATCGTGGTTCCGGCGCAGGAAGCTGCGTTCCTGGATATCGGATACACCCCCACGGGTGGCGATGAGGACACGGGCACCCTCGTTGTGGCATTCAACGAAGCTGGCGTGCAGCAGCTCATTACGGTGAGCATGCTCGGCAAAGAGGTTGGTCCCGAGATTAACGTTAATCCCCCGACCCTGGACTTCGGCTGGGTAGCCGTGGACGATTCAGCCACCCTGGATCTCACCGTATTCAACATGGGTGAACATCAGCTCAAGATCAGCGATGCCTTCTTCCTTGAGGGCGCCAACGCCGATCTGCGCGTTGACAACCCCCCGGAGACCACAATCGTTCTCAAGCCCGGCGAAAACCATGTCTTCAAGGTTACCTTCGCTCCCAAGAGCTTCTTCCCCACCACGGCGGAGCCCATCGGAACCCTGATTATCGCCAACAACGACAACGACGAGTCGGAAGTTCCTGTGCTGGTCTACGGCAATATCGATGCCCCCTTCATCAGGCTGGAGCCCTCGGACAAAGTGGACTTCGGCATCGTGGCCCAGAATTGGACCATCGAACGCACGGTTACCGTAACCAACGTCGGCCACGCTCCACTGGTGCTCTCCGGAGTTGAGATCCCTGTGAATACGCCCGACGAAGAGTTTGAGGTAATCGCCGGCACTGCCGAAAACGGCGAGTTCGTCGACACCGTGACCATCGAAGCCGATCAGTCGGTAATCGTCCGCTTCGCTTTCACCAACGACGGACCGGCCAGCGGCATGATGCTTGGCAAGAGCAAGTTCCTCTCCAACGATCCTATCAATCCCGAAGTGCTGCTCGATCTGGTGGCCACCCGCGGCGGGCAGCCCGAGTGCAAGCTGGGCTTCGTACCGGGCCTGCTGGACTTTGGCACCGTTGCCCACGGAGCGTCAAAATCGAGCACCATGTTCATCAAGAACGTCGGCTCCGGCTACTGCACCTGGAAGGGCGCCGTCATTCGTGACTGCACCAGCTTCATGGGGCTCATGACCCAGTGCACTGACACAACAGGCCCCTCTGCCCTCTTCAAGATGCAGGCACAACCCATAGCCGTGAAGGATGGCATGGCCCCGGGCACCTCTGCGGCAATCCCCATTCTCTACACGCCTCCGGCAACAGTGCCCTTCATTCCAATCTTTGAAGAGTACAATGCGTGGATGCAGGTCAACTACGAAGAGCCTTACTCTACTGGCAATTACGTCGCCCACAAGATGCCCGAGCCCAACGCCCAGGGCACAGTGAACCGCAACATTCGCGGTAGCTCCGGCGTGGCCGATATCGCAGTGCTGCCCCCCGAGATTGACTTCGGCCTGACCACCATCGGTTGTTACTCGCAGACCATCTCGGTGAAGGTCTACAACGCCGGTACCGCACCTCTGCAGATCACCGATATCTACCTCGACGGCTGCGGCCCCGAGTTCGCCCTCAAGAACTATCCCCCGCTTCCTGTGGACGTGAACCCCTCCTCCTTCAAAGAGGTGTCGGCTGTTTACCTGCCCCAGAACCCCGGCGTGGATAAGTGCTACATGATAATCGAGTCCAGCGACCTCGACTCTCCCCAGGTGAAGGTCCCCCTCACCGGCGAAGGCACCTGGGACACCGAGCACACCGACTACTTCACCCAGATCTCGGGTAAGAAGGTCGACATCCTCTTCGTCATCGACGAGTCGGGCTCCATGTGCGACGAGCAGGACAGCCTGGCTCAGAACATCTCAGCCCTTACCAATTACGCATTGCAGTGGGATAACGACTTCCAGATTGGTATAACGCTCACAAATATTGATGCTGACTATGACAAGGTCGGTCATCTCCTTGGTACGTCAATGCGCTACCTGACAAATACCACTATCGCTGCCTTCCCCGGGCTGGTCGACACCATCGGCTGCGGTGGGTCGGGCAAGCAGGAAGCCGGCCTTGAAGGTGGACGTCGTGCCATCAGCCCGCCGCTCATCACCGACACCGACATCCCCTGCACCTGCGGCGATGACCAGCCCTGCCCCGGCGTCTGCGCCGACGAGTTGCGCTGCGTCAAGGGCAAGTGCGGCGGCTACAACCGTGGCTTCCTCCGTCCCGACGCAACCCTCGAAGTGGTCTTCCTCTCCGACGAAGAGGACCAGTCCCCCGGCTCGGTGCCCTTCTACATCGACTTCTACAAGTCTATTAAGGGCTTCCTCAACACCTCCCTCTTCCACGCCCACGCCATCTGCGGACCCTCGGGTGGTTGCGGCTCGTCTCAGCAGAGTGGCAACGACGGCGCTGACCACGGCGAACGTTACATCGCCGTCCAGGAAGCCACGGGCGGCAAGTTCGGCTCAATCTGTGACGACGACTACGCCTCGACCCTCGCCGAAATCGGTGAGATCGCCTTCGGTCTCCAGGTCCAGTTCTTCCTGACGGCCAATGCCGACCCGTCGCCGGGCAGCATCAAGGTCTGGCTTGATAGAGGCACCGGTTATCAAGAGTGCACCACGGGCTGGGAGTTCAATCAGCCTACCAACTCGGTGGTGTTCAACGAGACCGGCACCTGCATGCCCGTCGAAGGCGACAAGATCAAGATCTGGTACAAGATGGTCTGCTTCTCTGAGTAGTACTCGTTCAAGTGGGGCGCCTCTCCGGCGCCCCACGGACGAGACTCGACAAACAATAACATGGTGGGAAAGCAATGAAATGTACGGTCACATGGGTGCTGGCAGCGACGGTGCTGTTGGGAGCAGCTTGCGGTAACGATTATGGCGTGGTCGATATGCAGCAGATCTACGTCAAGATCGGTGAAGTCGGAGACCCCGACGAGTACAACTTCCAGAAGATCCGGGCCAAAGACCCGGCGCTCAAGATCTGGGTAACGGTGTCGAACACAGGCAGCAAGACGCTCACTGTGTCGGACATATACCTGGAAGAGGGGGGGAACCCGCACATCTCCCTGGACTTCACCGATGGCGCCTACGACCCCGAGGCCGGAACAGGTTTCCCCGTCGTCATGGACCCGGAATCGGACAAGATGATCACCTTCAAGGTCGTCTACGACCCCGAAGATGGCGTGGTCGAATCCGACAAGGCTACCCTGGTCATCGTCTCCGACGACCCAAGATTCGGTGGCTCCGACGAAGGCAAGCGCAAGATTGTCCTGGGCGTGGAGAACGTTGGACCCAAGCTGGCTTTCAACAGAAGCAGCATCATCTACTCGTGCGCGACAGGCTGCGTAAACGAATCTATCACCATCGACAACGAGGGCACCGACCTTCTGGAGATCAACTCCATCGAGTTCGGCTCTACCAGTGTCGAATTTGCGCTCCCCAACCCCCCCAAGATGCCCATGGTCATCCCTGTCAAGAGCGACGCCGACTACTTCTCCCTCACCTTCGATATTCGCTACTGCCCTGAGGACAGCGACTTCACCGACAGCAATTCCCTGGTGGTCCGCTCTAACGAAGGCGTGGCGGAAGTGCCCATTTCCGTCGAGCAGGCCCCTGCCGTCCTGGTCTGGACCACCGACTCACCCGTGACCTACTTCGATTTCGGCGGCGAGGGCGGTACGCATACTCTCAACCTCTACAACAAGACCTCCGACGAGTGCAAAGGCACCTGTATCGGCGGTCAGAAGTGCTGTGGGTGCCCCGTGCAGGTCCAGAGAGTGGACCTCACCGTTGAAGGCACCGTCAACGATACCGAAGCCGCAGCTTGGTACGAGTGGAAGGTACTTGATACCAACACCGGCAACAGCCTCAATCTGCCGCGGGCCGTGAAGGGCGGAGGCTCCTTGGGCTTCGAGGTGGTCTACCATCGCCCAGCAGGCCAGACCACCGACCGTAACGGCAAGATCTGCGTTGCCTACCTCAGCCCCATATCGGGCTCGGGCACCCGCTGCGTTGACCTCATCGCTGCCAGCTCTTGTGACCTCGAGGTGGCCCCGGTGAACCAGTTGCTCTACTTCAATACCGAGAACCCCGCCGTGGCCAAGCAGAAGTCCGTGGTGCTCATCAACAGCGGCGCCGGCGCCTGCAATATCCCCGAGATCGCCATTACAGATAAATGGGATGCCGCTACCCCCGACTTCAGCCTTGTGAACGCCCCGGCTCTCCCACTGGTCATTCCTCCCTTCGGAATCAGCCTCCTGGACGTGGAGTTCGCTCCCAAGTCCGCCACCTCAGGCAGCTTCGACGGCCTGGTTAAGATGCAGTACGAAGACACCATGGCTGGCATGGTCCCCTTCTCGGTCATCCTCAAGGGCGCCATGCAGCAGGATTGTGCGGCTCCCACGGCCAACCCAGGCAGCAAGAATGACTACGGTACTATTGCCGTGGGCTCATCGGTCACCCTCAACGGCTGTGGCTCGGCGGCAGGCACCTGCGGCTCCTCGATCTATGAAACCGGCTACGTCTGGTTCATCATGGCCAGGCCCGAAGGAAGCTCGGCCAAGCTCAACGTCGAAGATGACTGCTTCGTTGAGTTCTCCCCGGACAAGGCAGGCGACTACCAGATTGGACTCGTTGTCTACGAAGGCACCACTTTCCTTCAGAGCGACCTTGCCACGGTAACCATTACCGCTGAATAAGAACGAAACCCGCTCATTCAATCCACGATTCCGCTCGTTTATCAGATTGGCGTAGCCCAACATTGAAGTCTGTCAAGCGGTACTCACACTAAATGGCGAATTGTGGTCATATATTATCTGGCCATTGAAAACCCGCGCGGTAGAAGACCGCCGGGCGCCCCACCGGAGCGTCAACCCCGATACTCAGGCCCTCCTTGCCCGCCTCGTGAAGAGTAGAACTCCAGGCGTGAATCCAGCGCCCCTCGGGGAGATAGAGCTCTCGTCGGCACTTCTCGTCAGCGCACGGAGCAAGGGTGGGTGCTACCAGAATCTGGTCGCCCAGCATGAACTGGTCAACTATCGTCCAGGCCTTTTCGTCGTCGGGATAGTGCAGAGCCATGGGGCGAACCAGGGGCCAGCCTCGTTGTGAGGAGTGCTCCATCAACTCCTGCCGGTAGGGCGCCAAGGCTGCGTAGAGCCGAGCAAACTCTGCGAAATGGGCCATGGCCTCGGGGTCCGAGTAGACCTGAACATTGCCCGATGGTGAGTTGCCCTCGTGAGTCCTGAGAATGGCCGTGAAGGCGTTCATCTCCGTCCAGCGCTGGTGAAGCTCCAGGGTTCTGCTGTACTCCGGGCCAACCAGTGGCACCGTAGTGTAGCCGCCAACGTCGCTGTGGTTTATGGCGATGCCCGAGTAGGCCCCGTTGAGAAGCCCGTGCAACGCACTCTGCATGCCGTCGAAACGATCCCACGACGTCACCTGGTCGCCCTGCCAGACTGCAATAGCGGCCCCCGGGGTTTGGGTGAGCCCCGACCGGGAGAAGACCAGCACCTCGCCAAGGGTAGCGCTCTCCTCAAGCAGTTCCCGCTGCAATTTGATCCACTCCACGGCGAAACGATTGTGGTACTGCTCGCCGCTCTCCCCCAAGTGCATTACCGCATCAAAAGGCAGGGCCTCGGCGTAGTCCGCCATCCAGCCATCACAGCCTGCCCTCTCCATCATTTCTGTCTTTATTACTCCTTTGAGCCACTCTCTTGCGGCTGGATAGCTCAGGTCCACGGTGGCTACGTCGAATGCCGTGTGCGTCGAAATAAGCGTCTTTCCCTGGGCATCCTTCACAAAGTAGCCCCCAGCCTCTCCCTCTTCGAAGAGGCGCCGCAGGCCCGTCTCATCCTCGGGAAGCTGCACCACCATGGGGTTGATGTAGCAGAGGTTCTTCACGCCTTTACTGCGCAGGTATGCCTTGTATTCATCCCATTTCGGGTGGTAGTTATTGTTGTATGCCCAATTCCATAATACCTGCTCTCCTACAAAAGTCTTCACCCCACCACACCAGCGCTGATTCCACACCGCTGCTACTGGCACTCCAGCCTCCACCAGCTTCTCATAGTTAGCTATTGCCTCCATTGTATTCTGGGCCATAGCCACTATTGCACCGATGCCTACCCACTCAGGCAGCTTGGGCATACGTCCGGTGTACTCTGTGAACCGTTCGATGTGCTCCAGGGGCCCGGTAGCGTGAAACAGTCGCCCCACCATCTCGTGAGAGTAGACCCTCAACTCAACGCTCTCGTCGGCGGAGAAGTCGAAGAAGGAGATCTCCTGGTTCTCTAGAGCCAGCGACCTGTTTCTGTCCGTGAGAAAGTGGGCCATAGGAAAGTAAGTGCTAAGCTCTGTGCCCGATGTCCCTGGGGAGATGGTCTCCATTACCTTGGAGACCTTCTCATCACCACGGCCGATGCCGCCCTCCTGGGCCAAAACGGGCACCACCTTGCCCTTGAGGTTCAGAGTGTCGTGCAGGAACTGGTGCCCCATGCCGTAGAAACCTTCGTCGACAGGGCACCGAAACTTGAAGAATGTGGCAGCATCAGCCTGGCCTTTCTGCGAGCCGATTCGGAATTGCAGGTGCCCCTCCTGCGGCTCACAAAAAGAGACGTGCATCTCCTTTCCACTGCACGCTCCTTGCTCCCATCGGGCCACCAGCTTCAGGCCGGCGCCGGAGTAATAGACTCGCTCGATGCGGGCCCCGGCACATTCAGCATCGATCTTCTCGGTAATGTCGTATGAGCCTTGAGCGTGTGACCCCTCAAGCAGTGCCTGGGCCAAGGTCATGTGCTCACCAACCGAGGTGGAAATGAGCACGTTGTTCATGTCATCGCTGTGCACCACCGATAGCTCTCCATCCGCTGCCAGGGCCAAACGAAATCCGCCCACGGAGAACTGCACCGGTGCCCCCTCACCGCTCCAGGCGAAGGGGTGCTCTACGGAGAAATCGCAGGCCACACCATCGGGTACGGTAAGGTCGGCCCTTACCTCGGGGCCATGTGCCAGGTCGGTAGCGAGCCAATCGTTCCTCTCATTTGTGTCAAGGTCGCTCACTGCCTGGGAGGAACCGCAACCCACCAGCACAACCAGGAGGAGCACTCCTGGAGCCAATCGAGGAAATCGAATCATGAATTTCCCTCACCCATATGAAGCAAAGCGTACGCATGGAACCTATCAGCCATCCCCCACGCCGTCAATGTCGCTCCGCGTGCAAGAGGCATGGGAGAACATTCGGACAGGCGCAAGTTGTGTCGAGCCGGGCTGCGGGGCAGCGCCGATAGCCCCTTCCTGTTTGACACCAAGGGGCATTACGCCATAGAGTCGCGTCAGGAAGGAGACGTAGGCACATGTTGCCACTTGACGATATGGCAGAAGGCTCTTTGTTCCACGGTGCTCCTTGGGTTCTCTCCCATGTGTGCTTTCTGAGTTGCAGCGGTGGGGACTCTGGGGGGGGCAGTTGGCAGGACCACTACGATCTTGGGCTGGCCTCCGAGCGGGCCGAGGTTGACGGGGTGCCCGTGGAGCAGTTGCTGGCCAGGGTTGCGGCGGGCCGGGTGGGGCGCTACTACACCATCTGGTACTCCATTGCTCAAAGGGCGTCGCCGAAGGAGGCCCTGCCGGTGCTTGTCGATTCTCTGTGGGCCCTCGATGATAAGCTTGATCAGTTCCATTGTGCCGTGGCCATTCTGCACCTGCTTGGAGACGAGCCGCTGGTTTCAGGAAGCTACTCTCAAGGTACCTCGGCATCGAAGTACGTTTCATCGGCACTGGAAAGCGACCATTCACGAACTGAACTGCGGAGGCGAGTCTCGCATTTGCTTGGGGACGGCGACAGGAGGTGACGGCGTGTCCATGGGAGTACACGAAGGCGATGTGACTTTGATCCGACGGGTGACCTGGATTGGCATGGCCCTGAACGTTCTGCTTGCTGCGCTGAAGTTCCTGGTGGGTATCCTGGGCTCCAGCCATGCGGTGGTGGCCGATGCCGTACACAGCCTCTCGGACATGGTCACCGATGTTGCCGTCATTCTTGGGGTGCGCTTCTGGTCGGCTCCGGCAGACTCTGATCATCCATATGGCCACCAGCGCATTGAGGCACTCATAACCGCCCTTGTGGGGTTGATTCTGGCCTCGGTGGCGGTGGGGCTCGTTTACAACGCCCTTGGTGCCGTGGGGGAGGAGCGCAGCCTGGAAGTGGGTTGGATAGCACTTGTAGGACCGGCTCTCTCCCTTTTTGTCAAAGAGGCCCTCTACCGGTGGACGGTGAAGGTTGGGGCGAGGGTCAGGTCGTCGGCTGTGGTTGCTAACGCATGGCACCACCGCTCGGACGCATTGAGCTCTATTCCGGCCCTGGTGGCGGTAGTCATGGCGCTCATATATCCTGAGTGGGCCTTTGTGGACCAGATCGGTGCGGTCATTGTGGCGATGTTCATTCTGAAAGTATCGTGGGACATCATCAGACCGGCGTTGCATGAGTTGACCGATGGAGGGGCCTGCGAAGAGAGCCGAAGGAAGATTGGCGTTCTGGCCATGACGGTTGAGGGAGTGAAAGGTGTTCACGCTATCAGGACAAGAAGATATGGTTCTGATATATATGTAGACCTCCATGTTCTTGTTGAACCTGAGTTGTCAGTCCGCTCTGGACATGCTATAGCTGGCGCGGTGAAGGCCAAGCTCATCGACCAGGGCCCCGGGGTGGTCGACGTGGTGGTTCATGTTGAGCCCGATGACCCGGAGATGAGGCGGGATTGAGGTTGGTGGCCCGTGTGGGCCTGGGCGGGGGGCTCGAGGCTGGCCCCTGAGGAGATTGTAATGGCGTGGTTGGTGTTGTTCCTGGCCGGTTTGTGCGAAGTGGCCTGGGCCATCGGGCTCAAGTATTCTCAGGGGTTCACCAAGCTCTGGCCCACTCTGGGTACCATCGCTGCCATGGTGGTGAGCTTTCTGCTTCTTGGTGTTGCAATGAAGAGTCTGCCCGTGGGCACTGCCTATGCCGTGTGGGTCGGTGTTGGGGCAGTGGGCACGGTGATTCTGGGCATCATCCTCTTTGGTGATCCGGCGGACCTGGGGCGTATTGTCAGTCTTGGGCTCATAGTTGCCGGAATAGTGGGTTTGAAGCTGGCTTCGGCGCAGTGAGCAGTGGGCAACGATGCGGAGGCGAAGATGAACGACGGGCACATGCAGTGGTTCCCTTCAAAGGTGGATTGGTGGCTGGGGCTGGCACTGGCGGTGCCGCCTGTTGCCTCTGTGGTTGCGGCCTTTGCTGCCTACCTCACGGAGGAGCGGGGCGAGTGGCTCTTGGCTCTGATTCCATTGGTCATCGTCGCTGTTGTTTACGTGGGTTTGGTCTTTCCCATGCGGTACGGGGTGGGGAGTTCTCACCTGGTGATTCGGTCGGGGCTGGTCCGGCAGAGGATTCCCTTGGCCAACGTCTCGGAAGTGGTCCCAACCAGGAACCCGCTCAGTTCCCCGGCCCTCTCTATCAAGCGGCTGCGGGTTGACTTCGGCGAGGGGTTCTTCAAGTCCGTGATGATCTCACCGGCCGACCGCGAAGGTTTTCTAAAGGCTATCGCTGCCCGAACCAACCTGAAACGGGAAGGGGAGCGGCTCTTCCGCAATTGAGCTGCGGGGTTCGAACTTTTGGGTGATGCGGCCCTGGGGCGCAAAGGTGGTGTGGTGCGAGTAATCGCCTTGGGCCAATCCCATGGCGACTTGGTTGCTTGGCAATTTGCTGACGGTGGAGGGGGTCGATGAAGGTGGCACTCTGTTCGAGCGATGGGGTTGGGTTTGCCTGGGGCAGGGGTGTTGTGGCCATGGCGCTTCTGTTGCTGATGGCCGGATGTGGTGGTGGCGGTGGAAGTGATGGTGGCGGTGGTGCCGATCTGGGCCTACCTGACCTGGATGAGGTTGGCTCCGAGGTAACCGATGCCCTTGGTGAGACTCTGCTTCCGGACTCTGCCGAGGGTGATTCCGGCGGTGATGTTGCTCACGAAGTGGTGCCTGATTGGGGCCCATACACGGGCATGGTGCAGAGTGGGGTTCTGCTCCAGTCGTTTCTTGGGATAGCCAGCCATCTGCCTCAGGCCCTGGAGTCCAATTTCAAGCGGGAGTTCGAACTGGACAAGCTGCAGCAGGCGGGGTTCTCGCAGTTTCGAAAGACCTTCCGTTGGGAGCATATGGAGCCCGAGAATGATGCTTACTGGTTTGATGAATACAATATGGTAATCAACGAAACCGGGAATCACGGGCTTAACGTGATGGTCGGCTTCAGGGGAAAGCCTTCGTGGGCCACCAGTGACGGAACCCACGACGGTCTTGACGTTGCCCAGTGGAGCGAGTTTCTTGGCCAGTTCGCCTTGGAGGTAGCCGACAGGGTTCGGTTATACGAGATTTGGAACGAGCCGAATCTTAAGGTCTTCTATAGTCCAAAGCCAAATCCAGAGAAATATACAGAGCTTCTGAGCGCTGCTCACAAGGTGATTCACGAGCATGACGACGATGCGGTTGTTCTGCTTGGCGGATTGAGTCCTTTCGATTTCAACCCGGCGGGGGTCTGGGGGTTTATGGACGATCTCTTCGCCGTACAGCCCGACCTTTGCGACCACTTCGATGCGCTGGCGATTCATCCCTACACCTTCTTTCAGCGTCTTGCGCCCGAGGAGGGGTCGGACCTGCTGGGTGTGTACCATCCTGGAGTGGCTGGGATGGTATCCGAGGCGAGGCGGGTGCTGGCGGCCTATGGGTGTGGGGAGAAGGAGATC
Source organism: uncultured Myxococcales bacterium (assembly GCA_964593355.1). GTDB lineage: Bacteria > Myxococcota_A > UBA9042 > CAIXZC01 > CAIXZC01 > CAYTWV01. The sequence continues at coordinate 4,310 of CAZQHM010000016.1, read as the reverse complement.
TATCTTACCGAGGCAGGTTGGCCCGACCTCAAGATCGGGTTGGAGAGCCAGGCAGCTTATACGGCCCGGGGGATTCTGCTGGCGCTGAGCCAGGGGGCTATGGCTTGGTACCACTATACCTTCTGGGACGGAGAGATAACGCCGGAGACCACGATTCCTACCGAGGAGAGATTCGGCCTCTACACCTGGCCCAACGACGAGACGACGCAGGTCAAACCGGTGTACGAGACGATGAGTGTCTTCGGCAACCAGATGCGGGCCTACGGTTACGCCGGGGATTTGGGTGCAGCGTTGGGCTGGGAGCCAACCTCTCATGCGCTGGTGCTGCGAGATTCGGCCAACAACTGGGCTGTGGCGTTGTGGCACGAGGTCGGCGAGTCGGAGTTGCAGACGCCACTCTCCGTTGAGGTTCCTCTTCACCCTCATGCAAAAGGCACATGGGAGCTGAGAAACCAGTACTACGAGCTGTTGGAGAGCGGCCCGGCGGAGCAGGCTCTGGTGCCGGTTGCTATTACAGGCGAAGTGCAGTGGCTGTTGTTCTCGTGCGATGTAGGAGAGTAGACCTCTGACGTTAGAGAATCCGGGTCAAAGATAGTCCGTCGAGACCACAGGCTGCCGGTATCATGCGGGACGGCGAAGCGCCTCTTCTGCCTCGTACACGACGCTGCATTGTCTGGACTACTCTGATTTGGCCTGTTACAGTCTCCTCAGATCCAGAAGTTCAAGTCACTTACTGCGGGCCGGCGAAGGCTGGGCTCAGAACCGCTGCTCACCACTCTCTCCCCCCTTCGACTCGGCCTTGGCCTCGCTCAGGGTACACGGCTGCTGGGGGAACGAGATATCTGAGCAGCCGTGTAGGAGGAAGCCATGGAAGAGGGCAAGACCAGACACGGGTGTCTCACGGCTTGGCTGGTGCTGATGATCATCGGCAATTCGGCCACGGCCCTGCTCTATCTGCTCAACGGCGACGCAATCCGCCGGGCGCTGCCCAATATCCCCGGCTGGGTGCTGCCTGTGCTCATTGTGTTTGCGGTATTTAATATAATCTGTACTATATCGCTACTTAAGTGGAAAAAGTGGGGATTCTGGGGATTCTGTGTTTCCAGTCTAGTGGCGCTTATTATCAACCTCTCCATCGACATAGGCATTGCCCAGTCTCTCATAGGCCTTGTTGGAGTAGTCGTTCTCTACGGCGTCCTGCAGATCGGGAATGACCAGAAGGGCTGGACGCAACTGGAGTGATCCCGCCTTTCCTGATCACCATTACCGCGCCCGCTTAGGGTCCCTAACTCAATCATCTGTCGGCAGCAGCGCCTCTTCTTGAGCAAGTGCCGAGGTGAGCTCTCTTACGGAGAACGTCGCTGCGTCGATTACGTCATCGCCGACGGTGGCTCGTATTCGCTTCGACCAGGCGCTCACTTTGGGGCCTAGTCGTCTGACGGAGTTCAAACCCTTCTGTGTGGCGGACAAGAGCTTCGCCCGCTGGTGGGCAGGATTGGGTGAGTACTGGCACAACCCCTCTTCCACCAGCAGGTCCGCAGTCCTCTGAACGCTCTGGCGGGCCAGCCCCATGGTTCTGGCAATTGCGGCTACGGTGAGTGGCTGGTGTAGCACTGCCCCAAGCACCTGCCATCGGGCGGTGGTCAGGCCACTGCCCGCTGTCAGCCGGTCACCCAGGCGCACCAGCAGGCCGTTGAGCCGAAAGATGCTCAGCACAAGGTCGTTTACCGGATCCTGCGGACCGCTACCCGTTTTCGCCATTGCCAAGCGCCTCCATGAGTTCGATGTAACATGCCGGGTCTCCGGTTTTGTACAAGCCGTACCACGCCTCCAGAGCCCGGGCTGTGAAGATGCCGAGTCTGGCGAGAATGAGTCTGGCGAATTCCAGTGATGCCATCCCTGAAGCCGTGATGACGTTGCGGTCTTCGACGGCTGGTTCCTGAACGAAGTGTGCGGCCCCGCCGTATCCGCTGGAGGCAAGCCAGCCCGCATGGTTGCCGGTGTGCTGCCGATCATCCAACAAACCCGCTCGGGCCAGCCCCAGCGTCGCCCCGCAAATCGCTGCCACGGGAACCCCTGCGGCCACGAACTCCTTGGCCACTGAAAGGATGGGGTCAATAATCGCATCGCCCCACAGGTCGGCGCCGGGCAGAATCAGCATCGCACTACTGGACGGGGAGACCTCAGACAGACTGACATCCGGAACGATGGTCAGCCCCCCCATGGACCGAATCGGCGTCCGGTCCAGCCCCACGGTTCTAACGCGGAATCCCGACTCAACGCCGGGCATAGGCCGGTTAATGTGCGCGACTGCGAAGCCTGGCTCCCAATCCGCCATAGTGTCGAGCACGAAGAGATGAACTTCCTTCATTCTGGTCAGCCTCCTGCCGGCATCACGCCGACACAATGACAGCAGCCTGTCATATTGGCAGCATGCTGTCAAGCGGATTGTGGAGACCTGCTGGGGCAAGCGGTTCAGACTACTCAGTCACGAAGAGCGAAATGTCCAGGCAGAGGCCTCCCTCATAGTCCAGCGGCACGCCCGCGGCCAGAGCCGTCACCGAATCGACGCATAGGGTGGCTCCCAGGCAACCGTCGTCGGGGCAACCATGGGGCAGGCAGGCGGACAACTCCTGCACATCCCCGCCCCACGGGTCGGAGCAAGAGCAAGCGGAAGCCTGGACCAGCGTCTGCGGTATCTCGCCGGTCCAAACAGGCTGAGTGGGGATGCAGGACGAATTGGCCTCGCCCACGCACATGGCACCGATATTGTCGCACCGCCCCAACAGGTCAAAGCAACATCCCGTGGCAACATCGCACTTCAGGTCCAGGTCATTCAGCGGATCCCAACAATCACTGTCTTCTTCACAGCCAGCACAGATGGCGGCCGGTGCGGGCTGGCCGGAGCAGGTGAACCGAGGGATCTCACAGCTTCCGCCGACCCCACATCCGTAGTCATCGGAGCAGGCCACGCAGATCCAGACATCCATGCTGCGCGCGCAGGAAGCGAAAGGCTCCACGCAGTAGCAGCACTCCTCACCACAACTCGTTTGCTTACATGTGTGTTCGATAGTGTCGCAATAGTGGTTGTTGCCACAATCAGCGCTCCTAATACATTCAACACACTGGCCCTGCCACCGATGAGGCAGCGGTTCCGCGCAGTGGACGTCGGAATCATGGCCGAAGTCGTTGAGTTCCTTTCCAACATCCGGGAACTCATCCTCGGCGCTGCAGATGTCGGTGGGGCACCGGTCCAGGCCAGAAGCACCTTCCAGCCAGTCCAACCCCGCATCATCACGGCCGCCGGAGGCCCCTCCTCCTTCGCCGGTCTTGCCACACGAAGTAAAAAAGGCACAAAACAAAGACAACAACATAAATCCACCAATTATATCAAATATCCGCTTATCTGACATTTCATCCTCCACGGACAGCCTAATCTCGCTGCGTATCTCTTTTGGCCCGAAACGTCTCCCGCAGCATTGCTTCCCCCACAGGAGGTGGTTGGCAAATTGTCTCACTTTGACCGACCCCAAGAAATTCGGGCTAGTCTTTCACAGATGCGTCCTCCATCTTGGTTACTGACTTCCCGATGCTGGCCCTGTGTACTTGGTGTTGTCAAGCCGAAAGATGAAACCGTGACGGCGCCGCAGTAGGTCCGTGACAGTGTGGAGAGCCTGGGGACGGGAGAGAGGTCGGAGGCGCCCTGAAGGGTGGATGCAACACGTCGACGAGCAGTCCGTCTCACATAGGAAGCTGTCCGAAGCCCCCGCCGCACCGGGTTTACGAGAGACGCAATGTGCCATACGCCTCGCCACTCCGTAGCAACTCAGCGGGTAACACGCAGCGACTGTTGAAGAAATTGTTGCTCAATTGGCTGAGGTATTGGATGAATAATAAACATAACAATGCCATAAACACGGACGCTGAAAAGCTACGCTGCGCTCCGCTATTTGTCGCCGGTTATGGCTGGCGTTAGTCCCCTCCACTCTTCCCCCCAAAGGCTGGACATCCATCCCCTGAGGGGACCTCCAGGGGAGGGCCCGTCGACTCCACGAGTTCTCACTGTTCGCCGCTCCGCCCTCGGGTTTCATGGAGTAGATCGCCGGGCCTCGCCGTGGGGCGGAGTAGGATTGCTCCGCATGGGCAGTTGCCCCCACCCGAATCGCGCCCCACTTCACTCTTCTTCTCTCTTTCCGGCGCAAGGGTCGACAGAGTGCTGGGAGGTGGAACGTGGCCGACGAAACAACCAGAGACATGCCCCAGCGAATTGCGACCTCAATCTACGTGGTGCGTGGTCAGAGGGTGATGCT
>CAZQHM010000015.1:0-70596 GCA_964593355.1 uncultured Myxococcales bacterium | reverse complement strand
GTTTTCGAGCGGCCCTGGCCCTCTGGAACGGGCAAGAAATGTGATCAAGAGTCAGGGCAAAGTCGGGGGTGGGGGCCGGCAGCTTTGGGGCGGGCATCCAGCTTGGCTATCCGGGCAACGGATTGAGCTTCAACTACTTCATTTCGCAATCGGCCTCTATCCAGGTCAACCCGTTGATACGTATCGGCGACAACTGGACCGGCCTGGGCGGACGAGTGGATCTCCTCTGGTGGCAGAAGCCCATCACCCGCTTCGATTTCGCCGACTTGATGTGGTACTTCGGCCCGGGCGTCAACGCGTTCCTATTCAGTTGGAGCGGCAAGGGCGACAACGACGGCTACTTCGGGCTGGGCGCTGAACTGCCCGTGGGCATAGGCCTCAGGTTCACCGGAGCCCCCGTCGATCTCAACCTTGAGGGGGTGCCTATACTCTCCATCCTGGGCAACGGCGGCGTCAACATCGACTTCGACATCGCCGGGCTCCTCAACGTCAGGTACTATTTCTGAGTTTTCGGCCAGTGCCCAGCCAAACCTGCCACACGCGCTGTTGAAGGATACTCCCTGCCCGCATGAACAGCCGGGAAGAGGGGCTTTTGGTTGCCTTTCCCGTGACCATGGAACATAATCCCGCTCGCTACATGTTGCGTCCTATTGAGGTGTCTTGTGCTGAAGCGGGAAGATTATCTGGAACATGCGGAGTGGCTGTTGAACGAGGGAGACCCCGAGAGGGCTTCCGAGGTTTGTCGTCGAGGGCTGCGCCGTTTTCCCACGGACCACGAGCTTTGGTGCCTCCTTGGTGACTCTCTAGTAGAATCCGGCCACTACCCCGAGGCGGACAGAGCCCTTCGAACCGCTTCTCAGCTCAACAAAGAGTGGGCCGACCCCCTGGCCAAGCGGACGGAAGTGCTACTTATGCTTGGCAAGGTGAAGCGGGCCCGAACCGTGTGCGAGGATGCCTTCGCCCGTGACCCGAACTCAGCCCTTACCTCGTTCATGCGAGGCGTGCTCCTGGATGTCACAGGCCAGAATGAAGTTGCCCGCTTCTTCTACCGCCGGGCACACAAGCTCGACCCCACTTTGTACCGCAAGCCCATCACTGTCTCCTCCGAGGCCTTCGCTGAAGCAGTCAAAAGTGCTGTAGAGATAGTCTCCAGCACCACCGGGGAATCCAGGTTTGTAGGGTGCGAGTGGGAGGTCCTGGAAACCTTCGACTTCAACAACCCGCTGCTGGCCGGTCATGCACCACTCTTCGGCTGTTATCTCATAACGAACAAACCCGAAGACCTGACTCAACCCCCCTCTCGTCGACGGGTGCCAGCCCGGGCCAAAGGACGCCAGCCCGTGAAAAAGGCATTCATAGTCAAGAGCAACGTGCTTCGGAACGTCGACCCCGATGTCAGCGTTAATACACACATAATGGGCGCAGTCTCCGATGCCATTGAGGACCTCTTCGGCACCGAGCAGCCCGACCTGGACGACTTCCTGTTCTGAGGCGCACCATGTGGGACACTCCATTCAATTACGGTGCTGAACAGCGGCCCCATCTCCTGAATTGACCGTTCCGGATAACAGTGGAGGCCACCCGACTACGTAGCCGGACCTTCCGTGGAGGATAACGATGCATAGAATCTCAACCCTTGTCCCTCTGCTGCTTCTTGTCATGGCAACCGTCGCCTGCTCCTCGGAGTCGGCACAAAACGGCGAGTCCGACGCCACGGCAGACATCAACGTCACCCCCGATTCACTCTTCCCAGGAGACGCCGCCGATTCCCTGGAGCCGGACCTCCCCTCAACCCCCGATGCCCTAGAGATAACCCCCGACGACAGCACCAGCCCGGACCTCGATGCGGCCACACCTGACCTGGTCGACGTGGCCGATTCACACGACAACTCCGCTCCAGACCTGCTCCCCGATACACCCCAGGAGTTCTGCGGAGACTCCATATGCCAGGACGACGAAGAGTGCTCCACATGCCCCCAGGACTGCGGAACCTGCCCTCCCGTTTGTGGTGACGGAGCCTGCACCAGCCAGGAGTCCTGCATCATGTGCCCCCAGGACTGCGGTCAGTGCCCCGCATCTTGTGGCGACAAAAACTGCGACGAAAACGAGACTTGTCAGGTTTGCCCCCAGGATTGTGGACCATGCCCCGTCGTCTGCGGTGACGCCACCTGCAACGGCAACGAAACCTGCAAAACATGCATCCCGGACTGCGGACCTTGCCCACCGGAATGCGGCGACGGTGAGTGCCAGCAGTCAGAATCCTGCGCTACGTGCAGCGCCGACTGCGGCCAGTGCCCCGTCCCCTGCGGCGATGGAGTCTGCGAGCCCCTGGACGGCGAGACCTGCTCAACCTGCATCGCCGACTGCGGCCCGTGCCCCTTCTGCGGCGACGACCAGTGCGGCGAAGGCGAAACCTGCACATCCTGCCCAACCGACTGCTACTGCCCACCAGAGTGCGGAGACGCCTCGTGCAACGGCGACGAAACTTGCGACTCATGCCCCGACGACTGCGGCGCCTGCATTGTTTGCGGAGACGGAGAGTGCCACGCCAGCGAAACCTGCGACTCGTGCCAGGAAGACTGCGGCCAGTGCAACCCCGTCTGCGGTAACCTCCAGTGCGAATCCGAGGAGGACTGCCAGAGCTGCGCCGTAGACTGCGGCCTCTGCCCATCGCAGTGCGGTAACAGCACCTGTGACACCGACGAAGATTGCACCAACTGCCCCCAGGACTGCGGCACTTGCCCGCCACTGCTCTACTTCACACCCTGGTGGGAAGAAAACCTCTCGGGAGGGCCCATCGTCCAGGGCGGACAGCTCCGACTCAAATACAGCCTCGACCGACTAAAAGACTGCCGCGCCACCCACAATGGCCACCCAGGCTGGAGCATCACCCTCTACTACACCTTCGACCTCGCTGAACCGGCACAACAACTTCCCGCCGTGATGCACAATAGCTTCTCGGGCACCTCCACCGAGTGGGAGCAGACCATCGATATCCCCGAAGATGCAGAAAACATCTGGTTCTGGGCCAGCAACACCGACGTCAGCGGCTGCGAAACCTGGGACTCCGACTTCGCCAAGAACTACATGTTCCCAATTTTCTCTCAACAAACAGTACAACAAGATGTATCCTGGGCAGGCAACTTCCAGTTCATCTACTTCACGGGCGCCGGGCCCCAGTTCCGCGGCGATGTGGACCCCGCATACTACTTCTCCAATTTCGCCGGCTCCAAGGTGGCTACCTGGGTGCAGTTCGAAGTCTACGTGCCCGGTATCACCGACCGCACCTATCAGGATAACTTCGTCATGAAGCAGGTGGCCCAAAACGCCCTCAAAGCCCTGGTCAATACCAACGCCTACTACCCCGACGGCGACCCCACGGCCGCCATGAAAGACATCCCCCTCGATGTCGTCAACCCCGCAGGAAACAACTTCGTCTACCGCTGGGTGCCCCCAATGTACATCGGCGATAGTGACTATATCCCCGAAGGCGTCTATCACTACTTCCTCCGGGTTGCCACCTGGTTCGGCGAGAATGGCTGGTCCTTCGGGAAGACCTCGAACCCCGCAGACCCAAGAACCATGGTCCTTGGTATTCTCATGAACTGCTCCCTCTTCCCCTTCAATCCGCCCCCGGAGTTCTGCCAGTAGAACCCTCGCTCTTCCCGCTCCGGCTCACTGCACCAGGAGAAACAATGAACTCCAGAACCGTGCGCTTCATCACCATGGGATGCCAGATGAACGTCTACGACTCCCAGCGCATGATGGAGAACCTCTCTCAGTTCGGCTTCCGAATCGTTGACAAGCCCCAGGATGCCGCCCTGGTCGTCGTCAACACCTGCAGCGTTCGCGACAAACCCGTGGAGAAACTCTTCTCGGCCCTGGGCCGCCTCCGAAAACTCAGGAACCAAGAGGGCTACCCCAGAATCGTCGTCGCCGGATGCGTTGCCAGACAACTGGGCCGCAAAATCCTCGGCCGCGCACCGTGGGTCGACGTCGTCATGGGACCAGACCACATCTGCCAAATAGGAGAACTCCTACAGCAGCGCGAACTATCGGGAAACCCCGTGGTTGCCACGGAATACTTGGAACAGGGCGGCTTCTCCCCACGAATCGGCCAACCCCCGGTAACCCCCCAGGCTTCAGCCTTCGTCTCCATCATCAAAGGCTGTAACCAATTCTGCTCCTATTGCATCGTCCCCACGGTCAGAGGCCCGGAACACTCCAAACCACTGGACTCAGTCCTCCACGAGTGCCAAACCCTCCTCGATAACGGCGCTACGGAAATCACGCTCCTGGGCCAGAACGTCAACAAGTACAGCGACCAGAATGGAGCCACCTCATTCCCCCAACTGCTCACCATGGTCCACAACCTCCCAGGACTCAAACGCCTCCGATTCGTCACTTCGCACCCCGCTCAGGTCGATGATGCCCTGATCTCACGCTTCGCAGAGCTGCCTAAGCTGGCATCCCACTTCCACCTCCCGGTCCAAAGCGGCTCTAACACAATCCTGGACTCCATGAACCGAGGATACACCGCCGAACACTACCGCAGCGTCGTCAGCCGCCTGCGACAGGCAAGGCCCGACATCGTCGTCACCTCGGACTTCGTGGTGGGCTTCTGCGGAGAAACGGACCAGGACTTTCAGGCTACCCTGGCGCTTGCCCAAGAGATTCGCTTTGGCATGGCCTACGTTTTCAAGTACAACCCCCGCCCGGGAACCAGAGCGGCCGCCTGGAAGGACGACGTTCCCGAAGAGGTCAAGCAGAAACGCCTGGAGATGCTGGTGGAACTCATTGAGCAAACCATGGCCCAAGCCATGAACGCCCACGTGGGAAGAGAAGAGGCCATCCTCATCGAGGGCCAGGCATCAACCCTCCACGCAGGCCGCCGATACCGACAGTGGTTCGGCCGTACCTCTACCAATTTCGTGGTCAATATTGACGGCCCGGAAACTCCGCATACCGTAGGGGTCGGCCAACTGGCCGATGTTCGTATCCTGCAGAGTGGAGCACATAGCCTGGTCGGTGAGTGGGTTTAGGAGCTAAGATGGCGATTGTTGTGAAAGTGGCGGGGCTCGCCCTCGATGATAAGAGCAAGGCCCCCATTGTCGTTCTCAAAGATGACGCCCAAGACCGAATCTTGCCCATCGTCATCGGCATCCTGGAAGCCAGCTCCATAGCGGCCCAGCTCGAAGGAGTCGAATTCCCACGACCAATGACCCACGACCTCATTACTGCCCTGCTCAACAGGGTCGAGGCCCAAATAGTAGAAGTGGAAATAACCGATATCGTTGACGAAACCTTCTACGCCCTCATCCACGTCCGGCACGGCCAGGCCCTCATGTCCGTGGATTCACGCCCATCCGACGCAATTGCACTGGCCCTCAGAGCCGGCGCCCCCATTACCGTCCGTGCCGATGTCTTCGAAAAAACCGAGGCTACCGGCCACTCAGCCCATGAGCCGCACAGCCACGACGAGGCAGATGGCTCCATGGACGAACTGCTTCAGTCACTTGAAGATGAGGACTTCGGAAAATACAAGATGTAGCAAGAGTTGACGAACGGCAGTTCCCGTCCGACTTACCCCCGCAGCACAACCCTCGCCGGCGCACCATCAAGCCCCTCGACCCGCAACGGCATACAGATTAGCTCATAGCTCCCCGCAGCCGTCGCCCGCAAGTCCAACCCCTCGAGAATCACCATGGGCGACGCTGCTCCCAGTAGAACCTTGTGAACCAAGTGATCCACTGACTCCTCAGCCTCAATGGACAACCAGTCGATCCCCACCAAACGCACCGATGTCCTCTCCACAAGATACCTGGCGGCCTCCACGGAAAGAGTCACCGGTTCCTGCGGCCTCGCCTCGGGATATGCTCCGCTGTTGGCCGTCTTGAAGATCAGTCTCTCCACCCCGCAAAAAGAAAGCCCCGAAAGCTCCTCAACACCGATCTCCCCAGCCGAAAAAACCTCCGCTACCAGCACCGGGCCACACAGAAGCTGCAACGGCACCTGGTCCACCGTGGCACCACCAGCAAAGAAGTGCGACGGAGCATCTATGTGGGTTCCACTGTGCGTCGTCAACGCCAAACCAGATACAGCACAGCCGTCGCGCTCAAGCTCCAGTACCGCCGAGGCCGAGTAGGGCGGGTCCCCGGGCCAGGTGACCGTTCTGGAACCTAGCGGAACAGAAATATCTATAAATCCATCCATTTTATACATAATTTCACCGCCATTGGCCCAATCCAGGTAGTTATACCACTGCTCACCATGCTCGTCCACACCCCTCGACTCGCCCTTCGGCCGGCTCTCTTCGAGCCTGAGCCTAAGGCTCAGCTCACCTTCCCCCCAAAGGCCCGGGTGCGGATCCGCTGCCGAGGACCGGTACGTCCGCCGGGTGCATTTCGTGGCCGCAGTCCCGCCAAAGGCGCCCCACGACGCAGACCTTGCTTGTCGACCAATCAGTTTCTATCTATCACCACCAAATGGGGGCTAACCATGAGCAGACATCTCTCCTTCAACACCACAAACCTGAGCCCGGAATCCGGATCCCCGGCCCGCTGGCAGGCCGCCGCATGGGCATTCTCTCTCCTGCTTGCGCTGGGAGCCTGTTCGGCAGACGACAACAGCTCCGATCCTGCAGATCTGGGTTCTGACATCCCCTCCGCTGCCGACCTGGCCGAAGAGACAGGTTCCCCCGACGCCGACCAGGAACTGGCCGGCCAAGACGTTGCCCCCGACCTCTTCACCCCGCCGCCTGACCCCATTGACCCCGGGCCACACCAGATCATCGAGGCCCAATTCGAGCTTCCCGTTGGCCAAGACGGCATCGTCGTGCCTCTGGATATCGCCCTTCCCGATGCCCCGGGACCCTTCCCCGTCATCGTCTTCACCCATGGCTTCGCCCTGAAAGCCTCCTTCTACCAAACCTACAAGAACCACCTTGCCAGCTGGGGCTTCGTGGCAATCCTTCCCACAATGCCCGGCACTGCCTTCTCACCCAAAACCCACGACGAACTGGCCGCCTACATCATGGCCATTATGGATTGGGTGCAAGAGACCTCCGATGATCCGCAAGGACCACTCATGGGCAAGGCAGCACCCGACAACTTCGGCCTGTCGGGGCACAGCATGGGAGGCAAAGTATCCCTCCTCGTGGCATCCAAGGACCCCAGGGTAGCGGCCTCGTTCACCCTAGACCCCGTGGACAGCGCATCACCCATGGGCGACCAGACCGGCTTCCCATCGGTCACCCCCGAACTTATGCCCCTCATCTCCATCCCACTTGCCTTCGCCGGTGAGACCCTCGACGGAACGCCCCCGGAAGGCAGCAAACAATCCTGCGCCCCCGCCGACCAGAACTTCGAGCAGTACTTCCTCCATGCCCAGGCCCCAGCCTTCAAGTTCGATTTCCCCGGGGCCAACCACATGTCCTTCCTTGACTCCGCCGACTGCGGCATCTTCTGTGCCGTCTGCCAGAAGGCCACCACCGATACCGACAAAGTCCGAGACCTGTCACAACGATATATGATTGCCTTCTATAACACCTACCTCAAGGATGAGGCAGAGTATGAATATTGGTTCAGCGGCGATGGATTGCAGACAGAAGTAGAATCAGGCTTTGTGACCTTCGAGGCCAAATAGCAGAAGCTCCGTGCCAACCCTCTCCGGAAACTCCATGGGCACGAAGTGTGTTGCCCCCGGCACCGGCACCAGCTTCACATGGCTCATCAGCAGCTCTGTTGCCCTGGCCGTAGACCCAAGAAACGTATCGGATTTCTCGCCGTACACGATGGTCACAGGCACCTTGACCCTGCGCAGACTGGACCACCCCCACTCCGACATCTGAGCAAAAGTTGCAGACTCCCACAACGGCTCACAAGAAAGCCTCACGCTGCCATCATCCAGCACCCTGGTCCCCCCCTCAACGTACTGCTCCAGGCACCCACCGCACTCCCAGGTGCTGAACCCACCGCGGCCCCGGTACGATGCTACGATTTCTTCACGGCTTGAGAACTGCGCCCGCCGCCGAGCGGCCCGAGTCACCAGGCTGAATCCCTCGTTGCGCCCCAGAAACTTGGCCAGGCCCCAAGCAACGGTGGTTGCCGGATGCAGGATGACCGGGTCCACCAGCAAGAGCGAAGAGGCCACACCAGGCTCTCGGGCCGTCAGAAGCAGAGAGACCACCGAACCCAGAGAGTGCCCCGCCAATGCCATGGGCCGGTCGAAACTGGCCAGAAACCGACTCAAATCCTCAACATATATCTCCCACCCCCGACGCCTCATCTCCGCAGGGTCCGCAGGCAGCGTGCTCTGCCCTTGACCCCTGGCATCCCACGCCACGATGTTCAACCGGTCCGCAAGAGGCTCAAGCATCCGAGTATAGGTCTGGGCGTTGAAGCCGTTGGCATGGGCGAAATGGACCCAGGGCGCATCCCTGCCCGCCCGCTCCCACTTCAAATAGGAGATCGCTCCGTCCCCCATGTCGAACTCCAGTCTCTCCCAACTGCCCCGATTTGCCATGACTCCCCCTTCGCTTTCCCAAGAAACCATATGCCGCCCTCCCCTGCGATGCAAGGCCCCCCAGTGCGGTCCCCAAGCACACCACCGCATTATCCCATTGCACCACACAACCAAAATGGGCAAAGTAATCTGCTGCCGGGGGCCACCTCCAACGGCACCGCCCCTCAAGGAGAACAATATGTTTGCTCGCCAGACACAAAAATTGGGTATTTTGGCTCTCTCGCTTGCCTTGGCCGCCGGGGCTGGTTGCGGCTCGGATAGCGACTCCACCACCGATCCTGCCAACGATGTGGTGCAAGACACCTCCAAGAAAGATGCACAATCAAATGACCAGGCCGACCCCGACTGGGCCGCTGACACCATGGAACCAGACTCAGAGACCCCATTTGTGCCCGTAGAGCCCCACGTCGAAGAGGCCGACCCCTACACCATCGTCTGGCTTGCCGGAACCCCATACGAGATGGGCAAGCAGCACGGCGAACTGCTCCACGACGTGGTGGGTGATGCCATGGACTTCGTAAAAGCCGACCCCATGATGAGCAAAATCCCCCAAATGGCCGAAGCCATGGGCATCATCAAGCTGGCAAAAGAGAACTCCTACGACGACCTCCTGGAGGAGTGCCAGGGGCTCGTCGATGCCACCTCCGACGTGGGCTTCTCCATGGAGTACTGCCTGGCTCTGAACTTCGGCGATGTCATGCTCGAGTTCATTGAAGTGGGCATGCCGGGCCAGGAGTTCCCCGCCCCAGGCTGCTCCGGCGTCATTGCCCGAGACGATGCTACCCCCGACGGAATCCTGCGCCACACAAGGAACCTCGACTGGGGCAGCATGGACATCTCCATCATCCATCAGCACCCGGTGATCTTCGTGAGGCAGCCCGAGGGTGGCATTCCCCATGTCTACGTGGGCTTCCCGCTCAACCTCAGCCCCTACACCGGCATGAATATGGCGGGCATCTCCGTGGGCTCACACGAGGCCGAACCGCTCTCCAAAGCCCAGCTCTCCAAGAAGGGCCGAAGCCACGTCCAGATGGTGGGCCAGATCCTCAAGAACTCCAAATCCCTTGTAGAAGCCGAAGCATTCCTGCGCAGCCAGCAGCATATGTCCACAGAGATGCTGGTCGTCGCCGATGGCCCCAACAACGACGGCGCTGTCTTCGAAATGACCGGTCAGGCCATGGAGGCCCGACGGCTGGAGAACAACGTCGTCTGGGCCACAAACCACTTCACCCACCCGGACATGACTGCCCTTCACCAGCCTCCAGGAACAGGCAGCTTCATGCGCTTCCAGCGCTTCAGCCAGCTTGTTCCGCCCGACGGCAAAGACTCCATCTGGGGAGAGCTGGACCAGGCCGGACTGGCCCGCGTTATGAGAGACCGCGTCGACTCATCCACCGGAGAACTCATTAGCGACGAAGAACTCGAAGCCATGGACTGGGACAACGACATTGGCATAGGCAGCAACGGCCCCATGCACTTCGTCGTCTTTGAGCCAGAAAACCACCTCTTCTGGGTCGCTGCGGGCAAACTGCCTATCCACAGGCAACCCTACCGCTGCTTCTCCCTGGCCCAGTTGTTGGGAATCGATGGCAAAGAGTGTCCCGGAGATATCGCCCCGGAGAACGACTGAGCCCACAACATGAATCCGCTGGAAGTCACCTGCGCCCTCATCGAACACAACGGCGCTCTCCTGGCAGCACAACGCTCGGGTTCTATGCACCTGCCGGGTAAGTGGGAATTCCCCGGAGGCAAGCTGCGACCAGGAGAATCCCTGGAAGAGTGCCTCAAGCGAGAAATCCTTGAGGAGTTGGGCCTTTATGTTGAAACCCACTGCGCCCTGCAACCCGTAGAGCACCGGTATCCCGACAAGCACATCCGCCTGCACCCTTTCATCTGCTCCATCACGGGAGGTACTCTGGTCCCCACAGAACACCAGCAGGTTCGGTTCTTCGCACCCGATAAAATGGAATCCCTGGACTGGGCTTTGGCAGACTTGCCTGTGCTGAATCAATGGTTCCGTTTCCGATCGATGAATGGAGAGCTTCCTACGCCCGCATGATTTCGCCGCCTCACACTGAGGTCCACAGGGCCCACCCGTGGCAACTAACCCCCCGGTTCAGATCGTCCTTCCCCCTCGGCACGCCTTGATGCAAACCCCGCAGATCCGCTGCCCCAACCTTGGTATGCCACGAAACTCCGATAGCTTCTTGTGGCAGGCCTCAAGGCTGAAACTCTCCACGCTCTCTCCAATGGCCGAGGCCGGGCACTGGTCGATGCAGGCCCTACAGCTGCCACACATATCGGCCATGGGCTCGCCCTCTACCAGCGGTGCATCGGTCAACACGGTGACAAGCCGCCAGGCAGAACCAACTCTGGGATGTACCAGAAGATTGTTCCGGCCGTGCCACCCCAAACCCGCCAGATAACCCAGGTGCCTGTGGGACAAGTGCGCAACAAGATCCTGAGAATCCAAGGTCTGAGAGGCAGGCATTGGAAGTGCGCTGTGGCCAAGGCCGGCAAGAGCCATTGAGAGTTCCAGCGCCTGCTTGTCCAGCCAGTGATTCAACTGACGATAGTGACTGTAGTAAAGGGCGCTGGGACGTCCCTCAAGGGTCTCAACAACAGGACGCATCACGGGAATCCCGAATACGATGGCCCATGGCAGGGAAGAGGAGAGACGAAAACCGGCCTCAGGGTAGCGCTCACGGTAGCGGGCCAATGAGGCAACGCCGACCATGTCGCCGGGCACTGCCGGCAACATGGCCTTCAAATCTTCTATATTCATAATTGCAGCTCTATTTCACACCATTTGAAGCGGTGATTGAGTATGTGGCACAGCTCTGCGGCCACCCCGGACGCCTGTATACTCTGACGTAGTAGTACTCAGTCTGGTCGCCGCAGAAGTTCTTGCCGGGCTGACCCTCACCGGGAGGCAGCGGGTACGTAGTAACCACCGAGGAGCATGGACACTCTCCGGTGAACGGCGACGATGTGGCGCGGTAGTCCGTGTACCAGGTGAAGTCGTCAACACCCGTGCACAGGAGGCTGGAGGGCCCGCAGGAGCCGCGGTAGACATCGAAGAGGAACTGGCTGTTGGGGTTGCCGGTGAACCTCACCCTGACGTTGTAGGTGTCACAGGAGGTATCCGCCTTATCCACGGCCCGGAAGACGAACCAGTCGTCGTCACCGTCAGGTAGGATGTTGCCCGAAGAGACGGACGATACGCCGGTGTCCTCCAGGGTGCCCAGGTTGATAGAGCTGCCGCACGAATCACCAGAGACTTCGTTGAGGTCCTCACCGCACTCGCAACCATCGTCGGTAACTCCGTTGAGGTCGTAGTAGCCGGGATCGCAACTGTCTATCTCGCATTGTCCCGCAACACACACAGGCGTGGCGTTCTGCAGCGACGGACAGAGGCTGAAGCCCGAACCTTCGTCAATAACGAGGTCGCAGTCGTCGTCACGCTGGTTGCACAACTCAGGAGCCCCTGGGTAAGTTGTTACCTGGTTGTCGTTGCAATCGCCGCCACCGTTGGTGCACGTGGATGCCGATATGACCTCCATGTTGGCATCGCAGTAGTTGTCGTTGTCGTCGTCGCAACCTTCGTCGGTGAGGTCGTTGCAGTCGTTGTCAAGGTCGTCGCACTTCTCCACCGCATCAGGGTTCACCGACTTGAGGTTGTCGTTGCAGTCCCCGGCAACGCTCACCAGGTAGGGCGGTTTAGCCGAGCAGTAGCACTTCGAGTCCAGATTGCTGCCAAACCCGTCGCCGTCAGCGTCCCGGTAGAACCAGATACAGCCCGTGGCCCCCTCTTCGTCAACACCATCCACACAGTTGTCGTCCAGACCGTTGCAATACTCGATTGCCCCTGGATAGATGCCCGCCACTGTGTCGTTGCAATCGCCCGGTGTCTTCGTGCTGTAGTTGCCCACAGGACCGCACAGACACTGACTGTCGCTGACAACGCCGAAGCCATCGCCGTCGGCATCACGATAGTAGGTCTGGCACGACCCCACAGCGTTCTCGTCAACCTGACCGTCGCAGTCATTGTCAACCCCGTCGCAAAGCTCAGGGGCGCTGGGATAGACGGTCTTGGAGTTGTCGTTGCAGTCTCCCGAAGTGGTGGATGAGTAGCTTCCCGATGCGCCGCAGAAGCACTTGGAGTCCGAGGCCACACCGTAGCCATCGGCATCGTTGTCTTTGAAATATTGCGTGCAGCGCAGAGCGTTCTCTTCGT
Organism: uncultured Myxococcales bacterium; assembly: GCA_964593355.1. Lineage (GTDB taxonomy): Bacteria > Myxococcota_A > UBA9042 > CAIXZC01 > CAIXZC01 > CAYTWV01. The sequence goes on along the minus strand of CAZQHM010000015.1, from coordinate 57,836 downwards.
TGAAGTTGCCGTCGCAATCATCATCGAAGGCTGTGGCACAATCCTCGGGAGCACCTGGATTCACCGTGGCCACGTTGTCGTTGCAGTCGCCGGTCACCGTAGCGCTGTAGCCGTTGCCTGCTGAGCAGCGACACTGGCTGTCAGACACTACCCCGAAACCATCGGCATCCATGTCCTTGTAGAAGGTTGTGCAGCCCTGGGCCCCGGCCTCGTCGATGGACCCATTGCAGTTATCATCCACGAGATTACAGACCTCGGGAGATGATGGATTAATTTGAGCATTATTATCATTACAGTCTCCGCCTGCAACGGCAGTATAGCCGTTCCCCGGCGAGCATGTGCAGATCATCTGCCCGGTAACACCAAATCCATCACCATCCAGATCCTTGTAATAGTTCGTGCACCCCGTCGAATTCTCATCTATCTGACCATTGCAGTTGTCATCCGCACCATTGCATATCTCAATTGCATTGGGGTTGATAGAAGTTGAATTGTCATTGCAATCACCACCCATAACTGCCCTGTAGTTCCCATCGGGAGCACATATGCACTTAGAGTCACCCGTGACGCCGAAATTATCCCCATCCACGTCTTTGTAGTAAAGAGTACACTCTTCTGCGTTTGGCTCGTTTGCTATGCCATTGCAGTCATCATCTTGCTGCGTTGCACATGTCTCCGTGGCATTGGGATTGATTGCTCCATTGCTGTCGTTGCAATCGCCGGCAATGAGCGTGGTGTAGAGCCCACCAGCAGAGCACCTGCACTGGCTGTCCGCAAGCTGGCCAAAGGTGTCTCCATCGGAGTCCTTGTAGTAGACCTTGCAACCCGTCGCCCCAACCTCATCGGTCTGGCCGTCGCAGTTGTCGTCCTTGCCGTTGCAGGACTCCACAACCATAGGATTCACGCCGGGGTCAGAGTCGTTGCAGTCGCCGCCCACGTTGGCCTTATAGTTGCCGTCGGGCATGCAGAGGCACTTCTTGTCCGCTGTCACTCCAAAGCCGTCGTTGTCGGCATCCTTGAAGAAGTCGGAGCAGGTAGGCGCACCGTCATCGATGAGTCCGTTGCAGTTGTCATCGGAGTTGTTGCAGAGCTCAGGAGCGTTGGGATAGATAGCCGGGTTGTTGTCCTGGCAATCCCCACCACCAAGCGGACAGACTGCGGGGAGGCCTACCACGGTCATGGAGGCGTCGCAGTAGTCATCGCCATCGTCGTCGCATCCTTCGTCCACAACGCCGTCGCAGTTGTTGTCTTTGCCGTCGCAAATCTCCGTGTTGCCGGGCTTGACCACGTTGTCCAAATCGTTGCAGTCGCCACCACCCAGGGGACAGACCGGGGGGAAGCCCACGGTGGACATTTCTGCGTCACAGTACCCATCATTGTCGTCGTTGCACCCTTCGTCCTTCCCATTCACGCAGTTGTTGTCCTTGTCGTCGCAGAGCTCTGCGGCCCCGGGATTGATCAACTCGTTGATGTCGTTGCAGTCGCCGCCGCCCAGCGGGCAGACCGATGGGAAGCCCACAACCTGCATCGACGCCTTGCAGTAGTCGTCGTCGTCGGCATCGCAGCCCTCGTCAACTCCAGCAGCACAGTTGTTGTCGATGTCGTCGCACTTCTCAACCATGTCCGGGTTTTGCGCAGGGTTGGCATCGTTACAATCGCCAGACTTGGTGGCGGTGTAGTCGCCCGACGAGCTGCAGAGACACAGAACGTCTGCTGTAATCCCGTAACCATCCTTGTCGACGTCACGATAACGGTTCACACACCCTGTGGAGCCCGCCTCGTCGGCTACCCCGTTGCAGTTGTCGTCCCGGTCATTGCAAACCTCCGTGGCACCCGGATAAACCTGCTCGTTGTTGTCGTCGCAGTCCCCGCCCACCGGCGTGGTATAGAGCCCCTCGGGGAGACAGAGGCAGCGGTAGTCCTCGGTGAAGCCGTAATTGTCGTCATCCTTGTCCCGGTAGAAGAGAGAGCAGCCGCTGGCCCCCATCTCGTCGATGGTGCCGTCGCAGTTGTCGTCGTAATTGTTGCAATTCTCCGTGGCATCTGGATTCACGGCTGCGTTTGTATCGTTGCAGTCCCCACCCCGCGTGGCCTTGAAGTCCCCCGTGGGGTTGCAGAGACACTGCTTCATCAACGGATTGCCGTATGTGTCGTTGTCCAAATCCTGCCACTTGTCGCTGCAACCCTGCGAGCCAGCCTCGTCAACGTTGCCGTCGCAATCGTCATCCAACGAGTTGCAGATCTCCTGTGCGGTTGGATAGATAAGTTCATTTCCATCATTGCAATCACCAATAAGTGTTGCAGTAAATGGTACGGTGGGCCCACACAAACACTTAGATACATTCACATCGCCATAACCATCAGCATCAGAGTCGATAAAGTATGTCGTACAACTGGTTGACCCCTCTTCATCGGAGGTGCCATCGCAGTCATCATCCATACCGTTGCAAATCTCGGAGGCCAAAGGGGAGACTGCTGGGTTGTCATCATTGCAGTCACCACCGATGTTGGTGCTGTACTTGCCCGTGGCCCTGCAGAGGCACTTGCTGTCACCGTTGAGGCCATACCCGTCCGAGTCGTTGTCCTTGAGGAACAACGCACAGCCGATAGCCCCCTCTTCGTCAACCTTTCCATCACAGTTGTCGTCCACACCGTTACAAAACTCATTGCTGCCTGGATAGACAGACCCGTTCTGGTCGTTGCAATCACCCGAAGAGATCGCACGGTACATCCCTGTGGGACCACACAGACATTTGCTGTCGCTGGTCTGCCCGAAGCCATCACCATCGGTGTCTCGGTAGTAGACCGTGCAATTGCTTGGCGAGCCTTCGTCGCTCTCGCCGTCGCAGTCGTCGTCGATGCCGTTGCAATACTCGATGGCACCGGGGAAGACCGCCGGGACCTGGTCGTTGCAATCTCCCGCGGTCAGCGTGGTGTACTCTCCATAAGGCTGGCAGATACACATGGACTTGTCCGACTGGCCAAAGCCATCCTTGTCGGCGTCACGGTAGTAGACCTGGCACCCCTGCGCCCCTACGTCGTCCAGAATGCCGTTGCAGTTCGTGTCCACTCCGTCACAAAGCTCCATGCCGCCGGGCTTGACCATCTCTTCGGCATCATTGCAGTCGTTGCCGTTGACCGCAGTGAAGGGAGTCGCGGGCAGACAGAGGCACTTGCTGGCCGTGGGATCCCCGAAGGTGTCCTGGTCATTGTCCCGGTAGTAGATGTTGCACCCCTGAGCCCCCTCCTCGTCGGTCATGCCGTCGCAGTCGTCGTCCTCGAAGTTGCAGACCTCGTTGGCCCCGGGATAGATCGTGGGAGCCCCGTCGTTGCAGTCGCCGGGGTACTGCGTCGTGTAGTCCCCCGTGGGCACGCAGAGACATCGTTTGGCATTGGAGAGGCCGAAACCGTCGTCGTCGAAGTCGCGGTAGAAGGTGGTGCAACCAACGGCATCGTCCTCGTCGGCCATGCCGTCGCAGTCGTTGTCCTTACCATCACAAAGCTCCGTGGCCCCGGGGTGAGACTTGGGATCGGTGCTGTCGCAATCTCCAGGCTGCAGCGCCGTGAAGGTATCGGCCCCCATGCAGAGGCACCTCGAATCCGAGGAGATGCCATAGCCATCCTGGTCAGGATCATTGTAGTAGCTCTTGCACCCCGCAGCGTTCATCTCGTCCGTTGCGCCGTTGCAGTTGTCGTCGTGACCATTGCAGACCTCGGCCTTTCCTGGATTGACCATGTCCCAGCCGTCATCACAATCCCCACCTACAGCCGCAGTGTATGGAGGCAGCGGTGAGCATAGGCACTGGAAGTCGGAGGAGAAGCCATAAGAGTCTTCATCGAGGTCTCGGTAGTAGCGGCTGCAGCCCAGGGCATTGACCTCGTCTATATTGCCATCACAGTTATTATCCACCAGATCGCAAGACTCTGGGATCTCAGGATTCACATTCCCAGTGGTGTCATTGCAATCACCGCCACGACTGGCAGTGTATTTGCCTTCCATTGCACAAAGGCAGCGGACATCACCCTCTAGGCCATAGGAGTCGGAGTCATAGTCAAACCAGAACATGGTGCATCCGGCAGCATTTTCCTCATCTATAAGACCATTGCAATTATCATCAATACCATTACAAATCTCCATGGCACCATGGTGCACGTTAGGATTATCAGGCTGGCAGTCCAGGGAGTTGGGATCCCCGTCATTGTCGCTGTCCACGGAGCAGGCATTGCCCACACCGTCTCCATCAGAGTCGGCCTGATCGGGGTTGGGCACCGTTGGGCAGTTGTCAATGCCATCGGCCCAGTTGTCGTTGTCATCGTCGTCGTCACAGGCGTTGCCCATACCGTCGTCATCGGAGTTCTGCTGGGTCGGGTTGTAGATGGTCGGGCAGTTGTCGGTGGCGTCGGGGATCCCGTCGTTGTCGTCATCGGAGTCACAGGCGTCGCCAACAGAATCGTTGTCATTGTCAGCCTGGGAGGGATTGTAGGTGAGCGGGCAGTTGTCGCCTCCGTCGTCCACCCCGTCGTTGTCATCGTCGTTGTCGCACACATCCCCCAAGCCATCGGAGTCGGCGTCAGCCTGCCCGGGGTTGGGAATCAGCGGACAGTTGTCACTGGTGTCTGGCCTGCCATCATTGTCGTCGTCGAAGTCACACTTGTCCCCCTCACCATCATTGTCCGTGTCGGTCTGGGTGGGGTTGAAGGCCAGCGGACAGTTGTCAACCTCGTTGAGGTGCGCGTCACCATCGATATCCGGGTCGCACACGTTGCCCAGGCCGTCAGCATCAACATCGGGCTGCTGCGATGTGAAGGGATCCACCGGGTTGAAGTTCACGGGGCAGTTATCGGGACAATCCTCGGGCACCAGGATGATAGGCTTACAGATTACCCCATCGCCATCGGCGTCGCTGTCGCATGCGTCACCCACGCCGTCGAAGTCCAGATCGCCCTGGCCCGCATTCCATGTGTCCGGACAGTTGTCGATGGTGTCCGGAATCCCGTCTCCATCCCTGTCGCCGTCACAAGCATCGCCCTTGGCATCGCCATCGTAGTTGTCCTGTGTAGGATTGGGCACCGTAGGACAGTTGTCGTCGCAGTTAAGGGTGTTCCCCTCACGGCACGGATTGTCCCCCGCAACACCGGAGCCATCCCCGTCGTCCAGCACGCCATCGTTGTCGTCGTCGTCGTCGCAGGCATCGCCAAACATGTCGCTGTCCGAGTTCTTCTGGTCCGAGTTTGGCACAAGAGGACAATTGTCGTGAGTATCAGGCCTGCCGTCGTTGTCGTCGTCGGGATCGCAAGCATCACCCAGGCCATCTTCATCATTGTCGGCCTGGTCTGCGTTCTTCACCAGAAGACAGTTATCCGTAGTGTTCGGAATTCCGTCTCCATCAATATCTGTTTCACAGGCATCACCCATGCCGTCGGAATCCGAGTCTAATTGATTAGTATTGGCAACGTAGGGACAGTTGTCCACGTCATCCAGGATGCCGTCGTTGTCATCATCGTTGTCGCAGGCATCGCCCATGGGATCATCGTCATGATTTGCCTGACTCGGGTTAGCCACCATGGGGCAGTTGTCGATATCGTCGGGAGTGCCGTCGTTGTCGTCATCCGAATCGCAGGCATCGCCCCATGCGTCGTTGTCGAGGTTCTTCTGGTCCGGGTTCGCAATGAGCGGGCAGTTGTCCAGTATGTCGATGCGGCCGTCGTTATCATCGTCATCGTCGCAAGCATCACCCAGAGCATCCCCGTCGGTGTTGGTCTGGCCGGCGTTCTTCACCAGCGGGCAATTGTCCATGGCATCGGGAATGCCGTCGTTGTCGTCGTCAAGATCGCAGGCATCACCCTCGCCATCCAAGTCCGTGTCAAGCTGGTTGGTGTTCTTGGCAAGAGGACAGTTGTCCCCCACATCCGGGATGCCGTCGTTGTCGTCGTCCAGGTCGCAGGCGTCGCCCGCCTTGTCCAGATCCGTATCCTCCTGAAGCGGATTGGGCACCAGAGGACAGTTGTCCACCGTGTCGGCAACACCATCGTTGTCATCATCGGGATCGCACTTGTCGCCAAGACCGTCAGAGTCGTGATCCGACTGGTCGGGGTTGGGAACCGTAGGACAATTGTCCAGAACGTCCACCTGGCCATCGTTGTCGTCGTCGTTGTCGCAGGCATCGCCGGTGCCGTCCAGATCGTTGTCCGTTTGATCCGTGTTGGCATGCAGCGGACAGTTGTCCACCTGGTCCAACACCCCATCCCCGTCATCATCGGTGTCGCAAGCGTTGCCAAGACCATCCCCGTCCGTGTCCTGCTGGTTGGGGTTTGCTACCGTGGGGCAGTTGTCCTGCTCATTGGCCACCATGTCGCCATCGGAGTCTGGGTCACAAGCGTCTCCCAAGCCATCGAAATCCATGTCGGCCTGGGTGGGGTTGATTATGTACTTACAGTTGTCAGACTCATTGGGACGCCCATCGCCATCTATATCAGGATCGCATTCATCACCAAATCCATCATTGTCCATGTTGGACTGACTCGGATTGTAAACCAGTGGACAGTTATCCTCATCATCCAACCAACCATCCCCATCCTTATCGTTGGTGCATGCATCACCAAATCCATCTTTATCTGTATCCTTCTGGTCCGGGTTGAAGACCGTGGGACAGTTATCCATTAGATCGGGCACATTATCATTATCATCATCATCGTCGCACACATTCCCAAACTGATCGCCATCGCTGTTTTCCTGGTTCGGATTTGGTATCAATGGGCAATTATCGTGCACATCCAGGACAGTATCATTGTCATCGTCATCATCACAGGCATTACCCTGGTTATCAGTATCAGAGTTGAGCTGATCCGGGTTGTAGGCGAAGACGCAGTTGTCGGCCACATCCGGGATGCCGTCGTTGTCGTCATCGTCGTCGCACACGTTGCCCAGACCGTCGTTGTCTGCATCATCCTGCTGCGTATTCGGCACAAGCGGACAGTTGTCCTGATGATCGAGTATCGTGTCCCCGTCGTCATCGTTGTCGACACAGTCGCTCTGACCGTCCAAATCCGTATCCGGGAACCCCTCGTCGGTCAGACCGTTGCAGTTATTATCCTTCCCGTCGCATGTCTCCAGCGCCGACGGATAGACATCCTTATCAAAGGGGGCGCAGTCAAACTCGTCCGGGATGCCGTCGTTGTCGTCATCGCCATCGCACTCGTCGCCCATGCCGTCGGAGTCGAAGTCCAACTGCTCAACGTTCTCGTGCAGCGGGCAGTTGTCTTCGTCGTCAGGAATCAGATCCCCGTCGTCATCATCGTCCACGCAGTTTGCAAGGCCGTCGAGATCCGTGTCCAGCGAGCCCTCGTCCACCAGCCCGTTGCAGTTGTTGTCAGCACCGTCGCATATCTCCTGCGTGGGCGCCGGCGCCTCACAATTCCACTCGCCCCCTACACAGACCTTCTGCCCCGTGCAAGAGCCGAATTCGTTGGTGTTCGCACAACTGCCCGGCTCAATACCCTCATCCGCCAGCCCATCACAATCGTCATCCTCACCGTTGCACAACTCCTTCACAGGCTGCTTAGCATCGCACGCACTGAGGCCATTTTCCGTGCATACCCTGAATCCCGAGCACACACCAAAATCATTCTCTACGTAGCAACTAGTCTTAGTGTTATCTTCAACGTATCTTGGGGTACATTCACACTCCCCAGACTCGGGAACACATTGAAATTTCTTTGCTCCCGTAGACAAAACCTGCTGCTCGCACACGAACCCAGGAGCACATGGACTCTTCTCCGGATCGCAATACCCACCGCAGAACCTCCCCTCAGGACCAAAATCGAGACAGAACGCCTGCTGGTCCAGCCCCTCGGCACCACAATCTGAGTCGGCAAGACACGGCCTGCAGAGATTCGCGTTATTGGGCAGACACACGAAGATCATGTCCGGTGGCCCCTGGATCATCTCGCAAGACCAGCCCAGGGCACACTCGCCGATGCACGTCATGGTGCAGAGCTTCCCCTCGGGCGACATCACGCAGTAACCACCGTTGCAATCATCGCCACTCTCACAAGGACACCCGAAGCCCCGCTCCTCCTGGCAGTACCCCACCACAGTGGTCGTCTCGGTGTCGCTGCTGTCGAAATCTACTGTCACATCGGGGAGATCCGGCGTCACCTTGTCCACTGTGTCATTCCCAAAGACAACTTCCCTGGGCTCCACATCCTCCTCGACGCTGGCATCCTTCACCACGTCCCCCTCGCTCACCACACTGCCCCCGGAACTGCAGGCTACCCCAAACATCGCGACAGTGACGGTCAGAAACAGCCTGAAGCATGTCCTTCTCATGGTCTCCCCCATAGCGCTGGCACACAACCAGACCGGCGATACTACCATAGCGCGTGCATACCTTACAAAGGCTTTCGCCACGCATGTCCCGGCGGGGCTTGGGCCTGCATCCGCAAGCGCACAACCTTTTGGCTTGAAATCCGACCAGGAAGCATCCAAGATACCCGCCCACGGGGCCCAACCCCTGGCCAGCTTGCGCAACAGCTTGAGGCTGTGTGCCGAGACACCGTTCACCAATATGGCACTCCAGCATGGTCAACGGACGAAGCCGGGGCTTCAGGTGCCTTCCAAGCTCACTACGGAGGTTTGTAATGGGAGCTCTTAATGGTCGAATGTCCCCCCTTGGCTTCACTGCCCTGGGAACCGTCGAAGATTGGGATAAGGTCATGGGTCAGATAGTCCGCCACAGGTTCAATCCCGTGGACCCCGCCGCCGGAAAGGAGACCTCCTTCGGATGGGTGCAGCTCACAGACCCCTTCGAAACCTCCTTCGCCAAAACCAACGTCTTCTTTGGTGAACACCTCGTCGGGCTCACCTTCCGCTACGACTCCGTCCAGATCCCTGCAGGACAATTCCGCCTTCACCTAAACAAGCGCTTCCGAGATGCCAAGGCCGAACGAAAAGGCGAAGAGCTCTCCAAGCGGGAAATGGCCAGAATGAAAGATGACCTGAGAGCCGAGTGGGTCCGAAAAGTCATACCCACCATCAAGCTCTTCGAAATGGTCTACCATCCAGCCACCAACCGTGTCTGGTTCTTCGGTAAGTCCAAGTCAGTGGTAGAAACCTTCCTGCAGATCTTCCACGACACCTTCGGACTCTCCCTCCAACCCGACAGCGCCTATACCACCGCCCTGCAATCTCATGGCGCCAAAGTCGCAGAAAAGCTCCTCGAACTGGACGACGTCCGCTTCTCCGTAGAAGACTGATAGGAGGATATCATGGACCTCATCAAGAAAATCGAAGCAACACGACAGGTCGGAAACGAATTCCTCACCTGGCTCTTCTTCCGCACCGCCTCGGGAACTACCGGACTGCTAGATACCCCGCAAGGACCAGTGGAGCTCTCCTTCGAGGACCGCATCTCCTTCGTCTCACCATACGCCAGCGGCGACGCTCAGGTGCTCAAAGGCGCCGACCTCGGCGAAAGCATGGACTCCCTCCGAGCCATCGCAGGTGGACGGCTCATCGACGATGCCAAGGTCTCCATCAAATTCCAGGAGAAACGCTGGGAATTCGTCTACTCAGGCAGCAAATTCGCCCCGGGCGGTATCAAGGTGCCCGCCGTTCTTGCCGACACAGAGCTGGAAACCGTCATTGAACGCTTTGATCTGCTTGCTACCCTTGAGCAGGTCATGAGAAGCTTGTATGATTCCTTCCTGTCGCTGCGTCTTGACGAAAAGGCCTGGCAGACCGAGGTCGCCAATATCAGGAAGTGGCTTCAACAATAGCGCCGGGGCTCCCCCCCGGAGCACCGTTTTCGGGGGTTCTTAATGCTCTTGCCATATAGCTCCAAACCACCGGTCCGATACATAGCCGCCTCCTTCGTAGCCCTTGGAGCGCTCCTCCTTGGCTGTAACCCCGAGGAGCACCAGCCAGCCACCGCACCAGACGCGACACTCCTCCCCGAAAGCGAGATCGAATCCCAACACTTCGCCCTCTCAGCATGCTCAACCGACGCCGATTGCTTCCCTGCCCCATCTTGCAGAAACGCCGTTTGCATCGCCGGCGAATGCCGCTACCCCAAATCCGACCTCGACTGCTGCACCGCCGATATCGACTGCTCCTCCGTCAACCAGTGCCTCGTGGGAAAATGCCAGGTCACCCCCGGTAACTCCCAAGGACTCTGCTCCTTCGGCCCCGACCCCCTCAAACCAGGCTGCTGCACCAACGCCGACGAATGCCCCGACCCCCCTGGCACCTTCGTAGCTGCTTGCCTCCCGAAACCAGGCACCAACTACAACGTCTGCACCCAGTCCACAGACCCCGAATCCTGTGCCCCACCATCCCAGGCCCTCGTCATAAATGAGTTCATGGTCAACCCCGACGCTGCCAGCGAACTCACCGGCGAATGGATCGAACTCTTCAACCCCGGACTCCAAGACGTAGACCTTCGTAACTGGGTCCTGCGTGATGAGGCCGCTGACTGGGTCAAAATTACCGGCGCAACCCCAATCATCATCCCCGCCGGTGGCTACTTCCTCCTCGCAAGAAGCGATAACCCCCAAAACAACGGCTTCCTATTCCCAGACTACGTCTACAACTCCATGGTCCTCGGAAATGGCCTCGATGACATTATCCTCATTAACCCCCAAGGCGAAGAGGTCGACCGGGTATCCTACGAAGCACCCGACTTCCCCATCGCCGACGGAGCCTCCCTTCAACTGATAAATCCCTACATGGATAACTCGCTATCATCAAGCTGGCAGGCAGCACAAAAAACAACTCCACCATACCTGGACAAAGGAACACCAGGCGAACCCAACATCGACGCATTCTACTTGTACTATACGCCAATTGTCTGCGATGATAAGAATTCATGTACCTTAGATATCTGTGGAGATGGATATAATTCTCGATGCACTCACACCCCGCTACGGGACTGCTGCCTCTATAATCAGGACTGTGAAGATGGTAACCCCTGCACCATAAATACTTGCAACGAAAGCACCCTCACTTGCCAGACATCCTCGATTCCTGGATGCTGCGTCGATAGCTCATGGTGCAATGACGGCAATCTCTGCACCGATGATTCTTGCATTAATAACCGATGCCGCCATATTACTTCTCCCTTCAAACCAGATTGCTGTGTCAGCGACGCCGACTGCAAAGACATCAACCCCTGCACCGTCGACTACTGCGCCCTCGACCCCGGCGGCGCATTCAAAACATGTCACCACACCTTCCCTGGTGGCGCCAAATGCTGCCTGCTTAACTCCGATTGCAATGACAACAAGGTTGAAACTCTCGACAAATGTGTTAATTACTATTGCAACTACTCTCCTAACCCCAAATTCTGCCTGGGACCGCCCCCTCAATACTGCAACGACAATGATCCCTGCACCCAGGATATCTGCAACCTCGACCTCCTTTTATGCCAACACCAGCCCATCCCCGGCTGCTGCAAAGTCAACGCAGACTGCAACGACGGAGACCCCTGCACCGACGACTTCTGCCAGGTCGCCGTGCGAACCTGCACCCATACCACCCGAATCGGATGCTGCCACAGTAACGCCGATTGCCAGGAGTTTATTACCGATAAAGACCTCTGCCGTGAACCAGTTTGCCTTGACAACACCTGTCGACTTGTCCATATCCCATCCGAAGAGTGCTGCCTTACTAAACTTGATTGCGATGATGGCAATTCTTGTACTAATGATACATGCGATCCGGGCACGAACCTTTGTATTCATACCAATGTCGGACAAGGATGCTGTAACTCTGCCTCCGATTGTCCCGATGATGATAACCCTTGCTCGGCTCCAGATTGTGTCGCAAACAAATGCACATTCAGGACTCTTCCAGGATGCTGTAAGGCTAACTTCGAATGCGACGATGGAAATGTCTGCACCTACGATCTCTGCGAAAACTACAAGTGCCGCTTCAAAGCCATGCCAGGCGCAGGCTGCTGCAACTCCGACTCAGATTGCCCAGCACCCGAAAGCTCCTGCCTCCGAAGCATCTGCTCCCCCCAAAAGGCCTGTACCCTGGAACCACTCCAGCCATGCGTCGTCACCCCCAACTGGTTGGAACGCTTCCCCGCCGGACAAACCCTGGAACAACTGGGCTGGAGCTCCACAGAATCGCCCATCGGCGCCTTCGTCTCCGCCTTCGGAGAAGATACACCCCTGGGCCCCGACGGAAGCGCACTCCTCATTCCCAACGCCGCAGTCTCAGGCAGCACTGTCTGCCTGCTGTCACCCTACGTCTCAGCACAGAACACCGTCGATCCCATCTCCGCAACCTGGGAACACTTCTTCCAAAGTAACCTCGCCTTGACCTACGGAACCCTCAAACTCACCGTGGAAGCACAATCCCTCAACGTCCCCCAGACTATCACCCTCGTGCACCTCGAACAGGAGAGCTACACTTCCCTCGACCCCGTTATGGTCCAAATCCCACAAAAGATGCTCTCGGCACCCTTCCGCCTCCGCTTCTGCGCAGCAATACCCCAAGGCGCAACCGACGTCCTCTGGGCCATCGACAGCGTCAAGATTGGCAAAGGCACACCCCCTCGCTTCCTGGATAGCCTCGTCGACCTCGCTCTCACACCCGGACAGTCCGACCTCCAAAGCCTCAACGTCGAAGACCTCGACGGAGACCACCTCCAGTTCCACCTCCAGGGCCCAAACCACGTCTCGCTCAAAGGTATTACATCCAAAGGACCCGGCAAAGCCTCCGCCACCCTCCTCTTCTCCCCACAACATAGCTCCGACCTCGGTAAGCACACAGTATCACTCGAGGTCTCCGATGGCTTCTTCGTGGACAGACGCTCTATGACTGAAATTGCTTATATCCCGAAATGCATATTCGACAGCGACTGCAATGATAATAACGACTGCACTGTCGAAAGCTGTAATCCAATAGAAGGCTGCTCTTACACTACAATTCCTGCTTGCTGCAATCTTGCAACGCCATGCAATGACAACAATTACTGCACCACGGATATCTGCATAGATGGGACGTGCAGCTACGAAGAAATTGATTGCTTCGACAATAATATTTGCACCGAAGACCTCTGCGACCCCCTCGTTGGCTGCAAACACCCCTTCGCATCAGTTGAATGCGATGACGCCAACGCATGCACGTGGCATGACTTCTGCTTCCAGGGCCAGTGCAAAGGAGTCCAGCTCGACTGCAACGACGGCCTCTCTTGTACCCTCGATAGCTGCAACGTCCTCACTGGTTGCCAAAACAAAAGCCTCTGCAGTGACTCCATCTTCTGCACCATGGACGTCTGCACCAGCCAGGGATGCCGCAGCGGAAAGGTACCCGTCGGCACCCCCAACCTCGACGGAGTTGAAAGCAACGACTGGCTCCCATCCAGCGCCTACAACATCCAGAGCTCCCTCTTCTCCCGATTCCGCTGGATGCAAGACACCCAAGCCCTCCACCTCCTCCTGAGAGCCCAGGTCAAGGCAGGAGAAGGCATCGCCCTCTTCATCGATAGAGACTTCACCAAAAACTCCGGCGTCGTTGACCTCTCCACGGTCCAGGCAGGCCAGACCAACCTCGCCTCGCTGCTGGCTCCAACCCTTGAAGTAAACTTCCCCGGATTCGGCGCCGAATTCGCCGTGGTCGCCCGCTGGGATAACGGCGCCCCGCCTGCCCTCCCCTCCTCCATGGCATGCTTCGCTATCTCCGCCGCCGACGTGCCCCAAAGCCGCCCCTGCACCATCTCCGCCGGCCCCGACGCCACCGTGGAAATCACCATCCCCTGGAGTTCCATCCACGGCCCCCTCGGCCCCGTCGGAAACGCCATTGCCGCCGTGGCACTCATCGCCACCTCCTCCGGCTCCGTGGTGGATTCCCTGCCGCCATCCTCGGCGGGAACTATCTCCGACGTCAGACTGGCAGGCATCGTCGATGCCTCGTGCCTCCTCCCAGTGTGCGGAGACGGCGTCGCCGACACCGGCGAACAGTGTGACCAGGGAGCACTCAATAGTAACTTCCACTCAGATCGCTGCCGATCCAACTGCACTAATTTTAGATGTGGAGATGGAGTGAAAGATAGTAATGAAGAGTGTGATCTAGGTATATACAACAGTGACTCCATCCCCGATTCCTGCCGCCTCAACTGCCGAAACCCCCATTGTGGTGACGGAATCCTCGACGCCAGCGAACAGTGCGACCTGGGCCCCCTAAACAGCGACACAGCCCCCGACTCGTGCCGCACTACCTGCCTTGACGCCTTCTGCGGCGACGGCACCACCGACTCCCTGGAAGGATGCGACGAAGGGCCACTCAACAGCGATACCACCCCCGACCGCTGCCGTACCAACTGCTCCCCGCCCCTCTGCGGAGACGGCGTCGTCGACACCGGTGAGCAGTGCGATAACGCCGCCTTCAACAGCGACACGGAACCAAACCGCTGCCGCCTCGACTGCAGTAACCCCCACTGCGGCGATGGCGTCGTCGACTTCGGTGAACAGTGCGACCTGGGCCTCGGTAACAGCGATACAAAGGTCGACTGGTGCCGTACCTCATGCAAAAACGCCTACTGCGGAGATGGCGTGCAAGACGCCGGAGAACAGTGCGATGACGGCAACAATGTCGACTGGGATGGATGCCAGGCTAACTGCACAATATACATCACTCAGTGCGGCGACGGCATCAAAACGCCTGATGAGGAGTGCGACAACGGCGCCAATAATAGCGACGTCACCCCCAACGCCTGCCGCCGTAACTGCAAGAACCCCCACTGCGGCGATGGCGTCGTCGATAACGGCGAAACCTGCGACGATGGTAACCTCCTGGGCGGCGATACCTGCGGCCCCGACTGCAAACCCTACGTCCCTGGATGCGGTAACGGCTGGATAGACCCCGGCGAAGAGTGCGACAACGGACCACTCAACAGCGACACATCACCCGATGCCTGTAGACTCGACTGCAAAGCCCCCAAATGCGGAGACGACGTCATCGACACTAACGAACAGTGCGATAATGGCCCCGCAAACAGCGACACCGCACCCAACGCCTGCCGCACCAACTGCCTCAACGCCCGCTGCGGCGACGGAACCATCGACTCCGGCGAACAGTGCGACAAAGGTCCACTGAACGCCAACCTCCCCGACCGCTGCAAAACTAACTGCGTCTCTCCAATATGCGGCGATGGAGTTGTCGATGTGGGCCTCGGTGAAGGCTGCGACAATGGCCCCCTCAATAATGACACGCTCCCAGGCGCCTGTCGCACCAACTGCCTCCCAGCACGCTGCGGCGACAACGTCATCGATACCGGAGAGATCTGCGACGATGGCCTCGATAACAGTGACTCCCTCCCCGACCGCTGCCGCCTTGACTGCACCCCCGCTCGCTGCGGTGACGGTACCACAGACTCCACGGAGCAGTGCGACCAGGGAACAACTAACTCCAACTCAGCCCCCGATACCTGCCGCCTCAACTGCCTCCTCCCCCGCTGCGGCGATAACGTCGTCGATACCCTCAAAGGAGAACTCTGCGACGCAGGCTCGGCCAATAGCGATACAACCCCCAATGCCTGTCGCTCTAACTGCCTCCCCGCTCGATGCGGCGACACAGTGGTTGACTCTGGTGAGGCATGCGATGACGGAAACACCGCCTCCCACGATGGATGCACCCCCGATTGCCAAATTGAAGTCTACATCCCCTCCGCCGGTGACATCATTATTACCGAAATCATGCAAAACCCCAAGGCCGTAGCTAATAATGCTCAAGAATGGTTTGAACTTTATAATACACGCGATTACCAGATCGATATTAACGGCTGGGAAATCTACGACGAAGGCTACGACTTCCACCAGATCGCCAACGGCGGCTACCTCTGGGTCCCACCCAAAGGCTACCTCGTCCTGGGACTCACCGGAAACTACGGAGCCCACAACGTCTCCTATCACTACCCCCCAGGACTGCTCCTCGGCAATGCCTCCGATGGCCTCGTCCTCGCATTCCAGGGCATCATCGTTGACCAGGTCTTCTGGGACGATGGCGCCACCTTCCCAGACCCCGGAGGCGCCTCCATGAGCCTCGACCCCAGCCGCTATAGCCATACCCTCAATGACCAAGGCATCAATTGGTGCACAGCCACAACTCAGATGGCCGATGGTGACCTTGGAACCCCAGGACTCCCCAACCCACCCTGCCCCTGATTCCACCCGAAACCCTGACCTCGGCTCAATCACCAGCTCTCCCATAGACTTACTTGACTTTCCCCGCCGCCATCCACAGCTTTCGCCATCGTAAAACCAGATCTCGTGCCATCTTTTTGTGGCGCAGCAGGAGGAATTCATGAAAACTATGTTGTCTCTAGCTATTGCTATCTTCGCGATCACAACTCTGTCCGATGCCAATGCGCAGACCTATGATTTCAAGGTCGATTCGAAGTTCGTGAACATCACATTCGAATCGAAGATGGACCTCGAAGACATCGTGGGCACCAGCCGCACCGTCACAGGAACTGCCAAACTGACAAAAGGCGCTACATCTTTCGACATCTCTGTGCCCATAGACAGCATGATGACTGGCATCGAGGTTCGCGACGATCACATGAGAAACGAGTATTGGCTCAATGCTGCCAAATACCCCAACATCAGGTTTTATGGTCAGTCCATCAAGGAAATTGGCGGTGGAGTATATGAGGTTGCGGGCAAGTTCGTAATGAGGGGCGTCGAGAAACCCTTGACCGTCAAGGTCAATGTTGCCAAGATCCCCGCTGACAAGGCCGGCGCCGCTGGCATGGAAAAGGTCAACTGGGTACGCCTGAGAGCCTCCTTCAAAATCAAGCTCTCCGACCATGGCCTCAAAGTGCCCGAGATGGCAGCGGCTAAGGTGGCCGACGAATGGAACGTCTCCATCAGCATCTTCGGCAAGGAAGTGTCAAAATGAAGAACCTCGTGCTGCTCCTCGCAATCCTTGACCTCGCCATCGCCCTGGCCGTACCAGGAGTAGCCTGGATCGTCGACAGCCAGATGGGCACCGAGGTGCAGATGATTGCGCCCCATGCCAAAGAAGTGGCGGCCATGGAACGCCTGCTGGCCGACGAAAACACCCCCGTGGTCTCCCTGTACGGAGAACCCCTGGGGGAACCGGTACGCTTGGTCCTTTTCGATGACTCCAAGCTTGTCGTCCCCGAGGAAAACCCCAAACTCAGACTCCTGCCCGTGGACAAACAGTCCGGCGAGAACCCGCTGCAGGCCAAAACTGTCTGGTTCGCCGCTAAATGGGCGTCCATCATCTCCGCTATATTCGGGCTTGCCGGAATCGGACTCTGGCTCTTCCTCAGATCGAGGCGAAACAACGCCGCCTGAGGCAACTCCTCCATCTGCTCACCCGCTGAACCCCAGTTCACAAGCCGCCTGAACGGCATGTCGGCCAGCAAGCTCTCAAATGCCATCCAAATGCACAGCACCTGCCGCTGTCACTTCGCACCACAACAAACGCTCCAAACAGGTCTCTCTCAGGCACCAGACAGGCTTCAAAACACTTGCGCACGGGATACCTTGTGGGGTAGATCTAACCCTCGACGTCTCAACCTGGACGGCGGCTTTGTTGACCATACTGGCTCCGCCGCCCTTTTGGCGCCGCTGGTCCCCGGTCTCATCCACTCACGTGGAGCCGCCAGGGGCAGGGCACGAGACCCATTGGCGAGCACCGGCTTAGGAGAACCGCCATGCGATTGCGGCTGACAGGGCCCAATGGTGAGCGAAGGGAGATCGATGCGACGGGAAAGTCCCGCCTCGACATCGGCAGGGGCCATGACGCTGACGTACGCATTGCAAGCCTCACAGTCTCCAGAGTTCACTGCAGAGTATCAGTGCAGAAAGGCGGCGCCGTGGTTGAAGACCTGGGCAGCAGCTACGGAACCATGGTGAACCACATACCGATCTCAGGCCCAACCATGCTCGGCAACGACGACCAGATCTGCGTTGGCTCCTGGATCATCCAACTCCTCGATGCGCCCGAAACAGCCAATGACGAGCAGCCCGTTGAGAGGGTCGTGGACACAAGGAAGCTAAGGGTCCTCTCCTCGGAGCCCAAAGGTGACCTTGACGCTCTGACATCGGCCCCCGCTGCCCCCAGCGTCTGGACTACCTCGCACCTGCTCCTCATCGGATCACTTGGGCTCATCGCTCTTGCATTGGTCGTCTTCATCATCCTCTCAAGCAATTAGCAGCAGACAAAATGCAACTTAAAGAGATCCGACAACACGTGGGCCGGCTCTTCTGCTTTGGCTTCCCAGGCAAAGGCGTCACGCCCTGGATGAAAGAGTGCGCAGATAAGCACTTCGTCCGCTCTTGGATCCTCTTCGCCCGAAATGCCTCCGAAGCCGTCCAGGTCTGGGAGTTGACCAGGGCAATGAGACATCAGGGCACCCTCTGGATGATCGACCACGAAGGAGGACGCGTCGTCCGCCTGCCACCGCCTGTGACCAGGTTCCCAGCCCTTGGAATCCTGGGCTCCGTGGGGTCTCCAGACATGGTCCACCAGGCCCACCTCTTCGCCGCTAAAGAACTGGCGGCCCTTGGCTTCCACATCAACCTCGCTCCGGTGCTTGACCTGCGGACCAATGATACCAACCCCGTGGTTGGCGACCGCTCCTTCTCCCCAAACCCCTCCTCCGTCTCAAAACTCGGCGTCGCTGCCATCAACGGAATCACAGAAGCCGGACTGATCCCCTGCGCCAAACACTTCCCGGGCCATGGAGATACCCCCGTAGACAGCCACAAGGCCCTTCCCGTCGTTACTACACCCCTGGAAACCATTAAGAGCAGGGAACTCCTGCCGTTCAAAGCGGCCATCGGCGCCCATGTCCCAATGGTCATGATGGGCCACCTGCTCGTCAAAGCCCTGGACCCCAACCTCCCCGCCTCCCTCTCCCCGGCCCACATCGACGGCCTGCTCAGGAAAGAGCTGGGGTTCAACGGTGTGGTCATCACCGATGACCTCGAGATGTCAGGCATCACCTCAGGCTACTCCATCGAAGAACGGGTCCTGCTGGCCCTCAAGGCAGGCACCGACATGCTCCTGGTATGCCACCAGCAAGACCAACAGCTTCGTGCCATTGAGGCCGTCATAAAGGCAGTTGAAGGTAGAATCATCAAGCCCGAACGCCTGCTGCAGTCCGTTGCAAGAATCGAAGAGCTGGTGAGACTCTCAGCCCACGCCCGCAGCGCCGCCAACGCCGCCGAACTCAGCTCCATCCTCGGACACCCCGACCACCAGAGCCTCGCTGCCTGCTTCTCCTGAAGCTGGGTTGAGCTAAGCAGACCGAACCCGCGTAGTGCTTCCCGAGGAGATATGTGCCTGGTGGGAACTATGCTTACTACTGCACCGGAGCCCCTTGACCAGGGGGCAAACCAACAGGAGCGGGTACCACGGGAGCGTTCTTCAACTCCTCAGGAATGGGTGCCCCCTGTGGAACGTGAATCACCCTCGTCCCAGGAGGCAACCCCTGCAGCATCGCAGGGGGAATGCCGCTATCATGGCCCATGGGCATTGGCCTCAGATCCGGTTGTGGCGCCGGGCTGGGCAGACGGGGCGTCCAGGTACACCTTTGGGTGATCTTGACCCCTTCTATGGTCGTTACAGTTTTCGGGAGGTCTATCTGATATCTCTTGTAGGGATCCTTAACATGAACTTCTACAGGTATCCTCCATACCTCGCCGTCTTCCGCCGGCACAGATAGGGATACAATACAGTCAGCCGGCTCGTCGTACGGACTCGCAAACTCCATAACATAGCGAACCTCGCCATCCTCCGCCTTGGCCTCCCCTCCCTTGGCCTCATCTCCCTTGGGCTCCTGGCTCTTGGCCCTCAACTCAATCAGCAGCCTCCGACACTTGTTCCCGATCTCGGACGTTGTCTCCTCAGCCAGCCGGGGAAGCTCCACAGGACACTGCCCCGCATCTTTCGCCATGCCCGCCTGGCAGATCTTCTTCCCGTGGGGGTCGGTGAAACAGTCGCAGGCCTTCGCATCCGCTACGCCGCCGCCAAACAGGGCCGCAATGGCCCGCGCCTCACACTCACCCATCAGCGAAGACTGGGTCACCTCTCGCCCAAGTATCACATCCATGACCGGACAGGCCGTACCGTACGACGTCAAATACCTTGTCGGTATGGACAAAACAAAATCGGTAGTGCAAGAAGTCACGCGCCTGGTGTTTTCCAAAAATAGACACAACTCGGCATTCACCTCCAGCCCTCGCTCCTTCACCCACTTCTCGCAATCCACACGAATCTCTTTGCTCTCCGCAAGCGCCCGGATTCCACACCAGAAATCGTCTCTGTTTGCATCATTGCACTCAACCGGTGGAGACTTCTCGTGGAAGCTCTTGCACAAGTTCTGCTGCCAGAGAGCCATGGCAGCGCTGCAGCCTTTTTCTCCCGCCACTTGACAGAGCTCCGGGGTGACGAACAGGCCCGAGAGATCCGGTGATGAACAATCCTCAGGCCTCACCGCTCCACCCTTCCACTTGGCTATGGCCGGCACCCAACTCCCAAGCGTCGCAAACCAGATACAGTCGCCCGCATGGTCAGGGCACTTGGCAGGATCTTGCTCTATCATCGCCACACACACCTGGTCCGCTGCTGTTCCAGCGGCCCCCCCCTCGGCCGCTATCTTGGCGGCCTCTTTCTTCATGCACTCACCGTACTCCCGATCCAGTAGGGCAAACCCCACAACCAGCCGATTCTCATCAGCCTTCCGCACCACCGCGCCCGTCTCCGTAATCCACTTGTTAACATCTGCTTGCGCCTCTTCGACCATCCTCGACCGGGCCATAAATTCCCCCCGCTTCGAGTAGTCATTCGCCTTCAACGAATCGGTGCAGGCGGCCGAAAGATCTACCGCGCCGCCGTGGGGCTCCGGTGCTGCCGCCAGATCCTGCAGCAACGCCTCTGGTTCCGACAACCCTCGCCTCTGTTGCGCAGCGGCTCTCTTCTTAGCACCGGCCTCCTGCTCGTCCTCGGGTGGTTTCTCCGGTGACTCCGGTGACTCCACACTGCCCCCAGGTGAGGGCGCCGGCTCCACGGCCCCTCCGGCAGCGGCCGGTTCGGCAGCGGGTGCAGGAGGCTTGTCGCTCTTGGAACAACTCGAAACCGCCAAAACCAAAGCCATAAGGCCGAGAAGTCTTATCATTCCGCACCTCAGCTTGTGCCGCCTGCGCTCGAAAAAGCAGGCCTGTCTACTCCCACCTAAGATTGCCGCCACGCTCCTACGTAACCCGCCGGGTCACATAGCAGACCAGTTCCAGCAAGGACTACTCGGGCAGCAACCCGCCGGGGTATTATTATGATGGCTCAACAGCCCCGCGGCAAGGAGATTAGCAGACGCAAGCCCCGGGGTGGGAAAGGGACGACACTACTGCTCCAGGATCTCCTTCTCCTTCTCCTCGGCGATCTTGTCGATCTTGGCAATGAAGGCATCGGTCAGATCCTGCAGCTTCTTCAGCGCCTTGTGCTGATCGTCCTCAGGTATGTCCGATTCATCAATCTGAGTCTTGAAGTCGCGCCGAGAGTTCCGCACTGTCACCTTGGATGCTTCGGCAAGCTTCTTCACCTGCTTCACAAGATCCTTCCGCCGCTCAACCGTCAGAGCAGGAATCGGAAGCCTGATAACCGTGCCGTCAGAGTTGGGAGTGATGCCGATATCGGTGGCCATGATGGCCTTCTCAATATCTCCGATAATGGACTTCTCCCACGGCTTGATGGTGATGGTCCTGGCATCGGCTATGTTGCAGGAGGCCACCTGATTCAGCGGCGTGGGACTGCCGTAGTAGTCCACCCTCACACCATCAAGAATCGTGAGGCTCGCCCTCCCCGTCCTCAGCCTTGAGAGATCCTTCTGATATGCCACTACGCTCTTATCAAAGCTATCTTCTACTTCCATAAACAGTTCATCAAGCATGGTCAACTCCTATAATGTTTCAATAGCTGAGGCCAACACACTCCCACGGAGCACGCCGACCAGATTACCGGAAATGTGCGCATTGTACACGATTATCGGCAGCTTGCTCTGGGCGCAGAGAGCAACGGCCGCTGGGTCCATAACCTGCAACCCCTGCTCCAGAACAGCCCTGTGAGAAACCGTCTGAAGCAACCTGGCAGGCTCCGCTCCCGGTTTTCTCGGGTCCCGGTCAAATACACCGTCCACCTGAGTCCCCTTCAGAAGCGCCTCCGCCCCAATCTGAAGCGCCCGAACCGCTGCCGCCGTATCCGTAGAAAAGAAGGGCAACCCCGTGCCTCCAGAGAAGACCACTACCTTGCCGTCACGCAGCAAGCTGTCAGCCTCATCGGAATCAAACGGGGAGGAGAACGGAACCCCCGGCAATGTGCTGTAGTGCACCCCGCCCAGCCCACAGCCCCGCAGCGTGTCCGCAAGAGCCGTGGCGTTGATGGCCGTCGCCAACATCCCCATGGTGTCCAGGGGCTGCTTCCTCACCGCCAGCTTCGTGGCGTTGGGGCCAGCACCTCTCACAATATTGCCGGCGCCCACCACTACCCCAATCTGCGCACCCGCAGAGACAGCACCCGAGATCTCCCGGGCCAGACCCGCCAAGGCGTCGCTATCCAGCCCAAACCCGTGGGGCCCCGAGAGCATCTCCCCTGACAACTTCAGAAGTATCCTGGAAAATCGCATGCAATAGTCCTGTTACCGGGTCCGCCGGCTACGCACCGCTACGCCCTGCCCCGCCAAGAGGCCGAGTCTTCAGACGCGCCCGTGACAATATAAGAGCGAAGGTCGGTCGGTCAACTAACATGGACATCTGGAGCGCCATTCAGCCCCTGGGGCTTCGTTGGACGCTCGACTTCCAATCTGACTACGATTTCTCGGCGAAAAGCCAAATACTGGGCAGGGTCAGCACCCACAAAGAGCCAAGGCCGCTATACGCCGCCCAGGTCGATGCGCACGAATCTGGAGACACGGATGTTCTCTCCGGCCTGGGCCGCAACACCCTTGAGCAGCTCGGCCATTGGCTTCTGCTCAGACTTGTCCTGGGCAAGCATGTAAACCTGGTTCATGAGGCAGTTGTCCTCGAAGAACTTGGCAACCTTGCCGGGAAGAATCTTCTCGACCACGGCCTCGGGCTTGCCCGACTCGGCCAACTGGCTCCGGTAGATCTCCTTCTCCTTCTCGACCACGTCCTCGGGCACATCGCCGGGCTCAAGCCAACGGGGAGCAGCAGCAGCAGCATGCAGGCAGAGGTTGTTGGCGAACTCTTTGACCAGCTCGTTGGATGCTCCAGCGGCCGTGTCGGCCTTGATCTCAACCATCACTGCCAACGAGGGGACGCCACCGGCGTCACGCACGTGCATGTAGTTGTGCAGCAGCCCGCTGCCCTCGAGGTCGAAGCGCACAACCCGACGAAGAGTCATGTTCTCGCCCAGACGACCAACGGTGTCCTTCACCATGGCCACAACAGAGGGCTCCTCGGCCAAGCCGGCCTGCTTGCTCTCAGGGAACTCAAGCAGGTGCTGGGAGAGATCCTTCATGAAGCCACGGAAAACGTCCGAACGGGCAGCAAAATCGGTCTCGCAGTTAACCTCGACGACCACGCCGCTGTTCCCGTTGAGTGCGCTGAACACCATACCGTTCTTGGTCTCACGGTGAGCCTTGGCAGAAGCAATGTCGGTCCGCTTCTTACGCAGAATCTCCATGGCCTTCTCCAGGTCGCCGTCGGCTTCCTGCAAAGCGCCCTTACAATCCATGAAGCCCGCAGAACTCCAGTCCCGCAGCTTCTTAATCAGTTCCATCGTGATTTCGGCCATGACTACTCTCCTTCACCTTCGATGTTCTCCTGAGCGACCTCTCCACCCTCGGCAACGGCCGGGGAGGGCTCGTCAGTGCGCTTCCTGGCGCCGCGGCCACGCATGATGACCTCGACGTTCGACTCCTCGCCGGCGGCATCGCTGCCCTTGTCATTCAAAGCGAGTATCGACTGCTTGTGCTGCTCACGACCCTCGATGCAGGCATCGGCAATGGCGTGCACAAAGAGACGGATGCTCTTAATCGCATCGTCGTTGGCCGGAATCGGGAAGTTCACTGCCTCGGGATCGCAGTTCGTGTCGCAAATGGCCACCGTCCGCAGACCAAGACGCTCGGCCTCGGTAATAGCGATGTGCTCCCTGACAGGATCCACGATGAACATGATCGTGGGCACACCCTTCATTGTGCGGATACCCTCAAGATTGCGCAGCAGCTTCTCACGCCGCTTCTCGAGGTGCAGCACCTCCTTCTTGTGCAGCTTCTCAACACTGCCCTCCGCCAGCCTGGCGTCCAGATCGGCGATGGACTTGATGCTGCCAAGAATCGTCTTGTGGTTCGTAAGCATGCCGCCCAACCACCGGTAGGTCACGTAGGGCATGCCGCACCGGGAAGCCTCCTCGGCTACCACGTCACGAGCCTGCTGCTTCGTCCCCACGAAAAGAACCTCCTCGCCCTTCGCTACAGCCTGCGCCACAAAGGCCGCCGCATTCTTCAGCAACGGGAAGGTCTTCTGAAGGTTGATCACGTGGATCCCGTTCTTCGCTCCGTAAATGTACGGACGCATCTTCGGGTTCCAGCGCCGGGTCTGGTGCCCAAAATGTGCACCGGCCTCCAGCATGTCTTTCAAGCTGACTTCTACTGCCATGACTCTCTCCTTTCTTCGTTGGCCTCCACCCCCAAGCCCGACCATCGGGCACGAAGAAACGGGGGTGTGCGTAATCACCAACGCACCAAAAGCCCGGGGAATATAGATCAACGCCCTCGCGCAGGCAAGAGGATTCGAGCCCGCCGCCTCAAGAATCAGAAAAAACCCGTTGACAGCCCCAAGGGCCCGTGATACCTTCCCGTCGTTGTTTTTGACAATGCGAGAGTGGCGGAACTGGTAGACGCACTAGATTCAGGTTCTAGCAGGGAATTTCCCTGTGGGGGTTCGAGTCCCCCCTTTCGCACCACATCAACTCAATCCACCCCACGCAAACGAAGCCTCAACAGCTCCATAGCAACCCACGCAATCCGCCTGCCCCCCAGTACCTTCGACTCCCCCGACGCCCTCGGCAAAGGCCTGAACTCCACAACTGCGTGCGTCGCACCCCTCGCTAATGCCTTCAACGGAAACTCCAGGTTCGCTACAAAGCTGTCGCTCCTTATGGCCACCGACTCCAACAAGCTGCGCCGCAGAACCATCGTCCCCGTATAGTCGCACCGCCTCCCCATTATCAGCCGTGCCAGCCCGTGGTAGCCCAACGACAACACCTCTCGCTTCAACCCGTCTCCACGACGCTCATATACCGACAACACCAGATCGTGCTCCGGAACGTGAGGCAGAAAAAGATCCAGCGTCTCCGGCAATACCTGCAAATCCGCCGGAAGCTGAGTCACATACTCGCACCTCGCTGCACCATACCCCGTCCTTATCGCCGCCCCCATCCCCCGGTTCTTCTGGTGCTGCTTCAACACCACCCTCCCGTCGCCAGGCCTGAAACTCCCCACCACCTCCGCAGTTGCGTCGCTGCTTCCGTCGTCAACTACAATTATCTCGAAATCACTCAATCGACTGTGACGATCGGCCCAAGCATACACCAACGGCAGTAGTTTAGGTAGATTCTCTGCCTCATTATAGGCCATTATTACAATACTTAGGCTTATCTGTCTCATATGTTTAAACCTCACTATCCGAGCATATTCTCTCAAAGAGAGACACCAGACGACGAATCTGCTGCTCCTGCTCTCCTCGCTCCCTCACTATCACAGGATTCAACCGCCAGCATCGCTCCACTAACTCCTCATCCGCAGCCACCCTCACCAACGCTTCGGCCAACCCCTCAGAATCCCCCGGCCTGAACATCAAGCCGTTTACACCATGCTCAACCCACTCCCGATTCGCCTCGATGTCCGACACCACAGGCGTCATCCCCATGGCCATGGCCTCCAACAACGACGCACTCGTCCCATCGCTCAACGAACACGACACATACACATCCTGAGCCCCGAGAATCCCCGGAAGCTCCTCCAACCTGTACCCCGGCAGAAACTCCACCCGCGCCCCAACCCCTTCCCTGGCCACTAAAGCCTTGGTGCGCTCCGCCAACGTACCGTGAGCGAAGGTCACCATAGGCGCCGGCTCAACACCGCTCCTCATCAGCAAACCCAAAGCCCTCACCAACGTCCCCTGATCGTAGACATCAGTGTGACCCCTCGTCGAAATCACCCCTAGGGCCCCCCTGCGAAGCCTACCCCCTGGCTTATCCACACTACGGAAGAGGGTAGTATCAACCCCGATTGATGCCACCACCATCTTCTCCCGCGCAACGCCTGCCTCACCTTCAAGCAACTCTGCTATGGGCCGAGATACCACATGCACAGCCCTCGCCCTTGCCGCCATCGCCCCATACACGGCCCCCCAAAGAGGCCTCCCAACCTTACCGTAAACGTCGCTTCCTACTGCGGACACAACAACCCGCTTGTGACCACTCATGCTCGCCACAACACCACCCGACGAGAGATACATGCCCAGCACAAGATCGGGAGAACTTCGCTCCAGATGGCGACGAACAGGAATCACCGTCCTGAAATAGGCCCCCCACTTCCCCCAGGCCCCCTTGGGGTCGAACCCCTCCGCCCCAAACGCTATCACCGGAAACTCCGCTCCCTCACGAAACTGCCGGTCCAGAAGCAGATACTCAACATCTAACCCCTGCCGCCAGAACCCCTCCGCAAAATGCCACCCGAAGTTGTTTCCACCGTGACCAACTATCGCTACTTTCATCCCCGCCCCCCCAGGAGTTGACCACCAGGGAGTTGACCCCCAGGGAGTTCACCTCCAGGGAGTTCACCTCCATTGCCCCCTCCCGCCGCCGCAAATCGCCCGGCCACCATCCCCCTTCGCTCCGCTACCCCCTCAAGCATCCCAAACAGATTCTCCACCGCCCCGGGGACAACCTCCTCCAACTCACGAAGAAATCGCTTCGTGTCCTTTCGGTTGCTGCCCAGCAATGCCGGACACGGAGCATGCGCCGGCACCCGCATTATCCCCCCGGCGTAACGCCCCGTACCCTCCTCCCTCACGTAACACAAGGGCCTTATCAGCTTCAATCGCCCACCAAACAAATCGACCCGCGGAGGCATCGTCGAGATGTTCCCGTGACCAACCATGTTCATCACCATGGTCTCCACGATGTCGTCCATGTGGTGCCCCATGGCAATGCAATTCAACCCCTTGGCAAACGCCAGCTTAATCAGACCCGTCCGCCGTCTCATGCTGCAATAATAACAACTCAACTGCTGATTTGTTTCCTTAGATAAGGGATAATACAACATCGAAAATGGAATACCGCTAGAACGGCACAACTGCGCCAAATCCCCCGGCCTCACCGACCCGCTGCACGTTATGTCCGTCAGAACCATCGTCGCATGCAATCTCATATCCAAGCGCCCCTCGGCACGGCATCGGGCGAAAAGCTCCAGCATGGCCAAGCTGTCCTTGCCCCCGGAGACGGCAAGCAGCACCCCGTCCCCAGGCTCAATCATCCCATACCGCTCCACCGCCCTCATGAAAGGCAGCATCAAATCCCCGTCACCACGTTCAAACATGGGTGGTCCCCCAACATGGCCGTAAAACAGATCCCCATCCCTAAAACCAGCACAGACACCCCTTCGCCCCAATCCGCGCCATGGTGCCAGCCAACCCCACCACCCGCAAGCCAATACTTCCCCCCCCCCGGTGCAGTCCCCCGCTCCGCCAAATCACCTCTCCCGCCCCGGGAGAGGTCGGCCCGACAGGGCCGGGTGAGGGCCGGCCGAGGGCCGGCAACGGATCCGCACCCCACAGCCGGCTCACCCTATTGACCTCCGCCACCACTGATGCTCTACTTGCTCCCAGGAGGATTACCTTGCGGGAAGTCGACCTCGATCTCTCTGACCCTCAGTTCCTGGCCATTGCCCTGAGCCAGTACCTCAGCCTCGGAGTCTGCCCCGCATCCAGCACCCCCCTGCCCAACCCTTTCGAAGAAGTTGAGCTCCGCGTCACCCTGCCCCTCGGGCATTGGGCCATCTGGACCGGGCGCTCCATAAGGAACATGGGACCAGGCAGCTTTCTGGTCGAGTTGGACCAGCCACCAGACCAGGAGATGCTCAAGGGACTGCTGGTGCCCAAGGCCACCCATGACACCGCCGGCTTTCTCGGCCAGGGAGCCGACCCGCTGACCGTTCCAAAGCCAGAACCCGATACCATAGGCAGGGCGACCCCGACGACCCCGTCCGATAGTATCGCTGAGAGCCCATGGCCCCAGGATGACCCCGCAGAATCCTCCGAGGCGCCCGTCCCCCCGGAAGATGCCCTGGAGTTTGAGGATGAGGGAACCGACCCTGGCCTCACCGACGAGGAGAGCGACTCCGACGAAACCGAGGCTTCCGACGGCGAGGCCGGCGAGGCCGGCGAGGCCGAAAGAAGAAGACGCCGGACAGCATTTCTTGCTGGCTTCGAGACTGATAGAGCAGACCTCCACCAGAAAATCAACGAGATGGCTATTAACGAAAAACGCCAACTTGCCAGGTACGGTGGGCGCACTGCAAGACTTATTTTGATCAAAGACCCTAATAAAACTATTCATATGTTCGTAATCATGAATCCAAAGATTAGTATAGAAGAAATCGAGGAGTTCTCAAAGATGCCCAGCCTCGCCGCTGAGGCAATCCGGCATATCGTCAAGAACAGGACGTGGATGTCCGGTAGAAGCGTCGTCTTCAACCTCGTCCGAAACCCGGCCACCCCCATCGACATCGCAGTTTCCCTGGTCCCTAAACTGGGCCAATCCGAATGGCGGGCCCTGACCAACCTTTCTGCCATAAGAGCCCCGGTTGCCGCTGCGGCCCGGAAGCTGCTGTTCAAATAGGGGACGGCGAGACTCATGAGGCCAACAATGAACCCAGGGGCAAGCGGCCCCACACGCGCAGGGTGCTTGATGGCCACTCTTCTGCCCTTCCTGCTGCTCGCACACCCTTTGGCCAAGACGGGCGAAACCGCTCCATCCGTTGACGCACTGCTGCACGACCACGCCGAAGCCATGCCCGTGTGCCCCACTAACACACAACACTGCCTGGGGGTGAGGATCTTCGTTGCACCCCATGAGGGGAAACCCGTGGTCGACCCCCAGTGGATCTCTGCTCAATTCGAGCGGGCCAACCTGCTGCTGGAGCCCCTCGGAGTCTGCCTCCAACCCTACTCCATGGAGATGCTGCCCAAATCCTTTTACCACCTGAAGGGCCGCTCAGACCGTGACCGCCTTGGCGCCACCCGCTGGCAACGGGGCTTCGTCCATCTCTTCATCGCAGGAAAGGTGAACAACGTCGATGAGCCCGGAGAGATCTACGGAGTCCACTGGCGCTGGCGAAAGAACACCTCCCGACGGTGGGTCATCCTCTCCGCTGTCTCCTGGCCAATGACCCTCGCCCACGAGCTGGGCCACTTCTTCGGCCTGCCTCATAACGACATAATAGGCAGCATAATGAACAAGGCCGGAAACGACCCCACCCCGATTTCCGACAGGCGCTTCACCACCGACGAAACGGCCACCATGAAATAGGCCCTGGAGCGTAAGCTGAAAAGCAAAGAGTTGCTCAAGCGGCCCCCGTTCATCCCGGACCCATAGGTCGCAGCAACATGAGGCACTATCCAGACTACACATATTAGCATTGACCGTTTGCCAAACAGGTTCGATATGGCCGGCGAGCGACGGTCAGAGCGAGCCTGTTTACTTGTGCGGCTGGGTGGGCCTGGAGATAACTGCCGTGCCTATTCTGACCCGCCCCTCGCCATCAGTCTCGAAATCCCCCGACGGCTTCACAGGCGCTCTACCCCTGAAGAAGCCCACATAGACGCCGTATGTACCAGGCTTGCTGGAGTTGCCGTCGATGTGGATACGGTGGCGATCCCTCACATACTCACCCTCCCTCCAGAACCGCGGCGGGTAGAGCCCCCCCAAGGGCTCATGATCCCCATCAATGCTCACGCCATCATCCCGTATGAGCTTCACCGAAAGGCGCCAATCGGACAGCCCCTCCCGAAGAGCCTTGAACGTGTAGGTCATCTCCACCGTGCCCGCAAGGGGCACATCCAGGCGATGGAACTCCACCCCCTCCAGAACCACACCATCCCCAAACCTGGCTCCAACAGTGGTTGCAACCTCGGGCCTCTCAAAGCTTATCCAATCCCCAATCCTCGCCCTTCGCTGCTCCAAAGTCATGGCCGAGCCAACTCTCGCCGCTGCCAGAACCGGAACCTCCGCAAAAACCAGTCTCTCATCCCGAGTCTCGGCGCTGCTCTCCACCGCAAATCGCTTCTTGGACGCCTTGTTCCAGAACCCCACCGCCAGCTTCAAATCCCCACGTCCCCACGTTGCCGGAACATGCACCGGAAACTCGTCGACGATGTACTCTCCCGGTTGCCACCTCTGCAATGGGTAGGCTCCCCCAGCCGGCACATGATCAGCGTTGATTGTCCCCGACCTGCCACCCAGCCCGTGCACGAAGAGCGCGTCCGTTGCCTTCAGCGGAGCCAACGCCTTGAACACAAGCTTCACCTCAAGAGACTCCCCGGCCCGCACCTCACTCTTGCTCAGCGAGTAGCCAACCAGCTCTATCTTGTCGTCAAACCTGGCAGAGAGCCTATGGTCGTATTCAGGCTCCTGGTCGCTTACAACCCTGTCCAGAATCGACTCGGCCCACTCTTCATACTGTTGATTAACTACCCGACTCCATCGCAGCATCTCTTCCTTACGACTTTCCATCCAAGGACCATTGTAGTCCCCTTTGAATGCCAAATTATGCTGATCGAAGGCGTCCGTGCTATTATCATAAACCTCCATTGGCAACTGATCAAAGTGGTAAATGACCTTGATCGGTCCCTCTCGCATTGCAAGACAACGCCTCTGGAACCAGCACGAATAAAACTCCTTCCTGTTCTCCGGCGCCTGCTCAAACAGGGTCTGCCCCTGGAAGCCGCCCTTAACAACCTCTATGTCCAATAAATCAAGAACCGACGGAACGATGTCCAGATGCGACCTCCAACCTTTTACTCTTGTCCCTCCCTCTATTATCCCCGGCGCATGCCACAACGAGAATGACCTTATCCCCTCCTCCCACATTATCAAATCGTGCTGCCTTCTACCATGCTCCCCAAATGCCTCCCCGTGATCACCAACGACTATTACAATGCTGTTCTCCAGCACCCCCCGCTCCTCCAGCCCTTCCATAACCTGTCTAATAAAATCATCGGTATAACGTACGCCATTTAAATAATTATTAAGATCCTCATCATGATCAACATAGCGCCTCTGCGGCCATGATTGTGGGGTAACATAATTGTGATGCGTGCACAGGGTTAAATACGTAAGCAAAAATGGTTGCCCCTTGACCGAGTCAACCCAGTCCATGGATGGTTGCAGCATCATTCTTTCTTCACGACCAAAGTAGTTTATTTCCTCAAACCCCTCGTGAGGCATCTCATTGAGACCCTTGTATGTCTCGTATCCCATATTAGACACCAGCAAGTCCCTCTTTTCAAAGTTGGCCGCAGGCTGGAAGAATGCCGTTCGGTAACCCTGCGACCGCAAAATGTGCGGTAAACAGCGCCGAGGCAGTATTCCGGGCGTGGCCTCCATGGGGTCTGTGCTTATATATGGGTAAATACCACAGTTTATTGCCGTAACAGCCTTCGTAGTATGCGGCAAAATTGAATACTGGTTCTCAACAACAGCGCTCTCCTGCGCCAATGACTCTAAATAAGGCGTGCTCCCCAGCCCCGGAACATAAACATCCGATGAATTCCAACGCAAGGACTCGAACATGATCAAAACCACGTTCCTCCGAACGGCCCCCTCCTTCGCCTTAACCTCCAGAGAAGCATCCAACTTCTCATCCTCACCAATCTCAACCATCTCTTTAGGCAGAAGAACCTCGTGAACGAAGTCCATTACTATGGCCATCGGAATATTCCTGCATGCTGCCATGGCAGGCCCCTGTGACGCCGGCACCAGGCCAAACAATATACTGCCCAGTATCGCCCCACCCGCAGCGAACCCTGACCACTTCAGCCCCATGGGACGCCATCCCTGCAGAGAGCGCCGCACTACCGGAATCAAAGGCAACGCTATAATCGCGGCCAACACCAACAACTGTCCAATGGATAGCACCAGCTTCAGCCCACCACCCTCACTGGACATTATTTTATTGGTATCCTCAAAATTCTTCAACCAATACTCAATTGTGCTCCAGGAGAAGTTACTGCCAGTCTTAATAAAATAAAAATTACTGGCGATGGTCATAACCGAGGCATAGGCAATAAATAGGTAGAATGGAATGGCTAAACCAACCTTTCTCCACCTCGGCAACAGAGAAAATGCCACACCAAAACCACCAGCCAGAAACAGCGATAATGCAAGATCTGGGCTCCACGCTTGTATTAATGTGACAAAATCAAAACCCTCTTCAATCGCCGACACCTGAATAACTTTTACCACCAGCGAAAGCAATGCCAAATACACCGCTGCGGGAACGGTAAACGCCAAGCCATACCAGGAAATTATCGACTTAGTTCGAATATCATTTGATGTCATCTGATAGCAACTCCACCTTGACTTCAACTACTCCTGGGGCTCCCCCCCCCCGGAATCGCCTGCTCAACCACATCTGCCGACCATTCGGCCGCTAGAAGGCCCCGCTGGACCAGATACAAGGCCCTCGCACCGGAGAGGCGCAAACGTAGCCCCGTTTGGCCCCCACCGCAACCATTTCCAAACTGCGAAACCGCCGCCAAACCACGGCCTGCGCCAAAGCACGGCCTGCGCCAAAGCACGCCGCCGTTGCGGTGTGAACAAGTTGGAGGTTCCAGCTATTTCCTGTTTGCTTTGAAGACAAGCTCTCGAACCGCCATTCGCTTCAAATTGGCGATAGAGCCCGCAGGGTCAAGGTCCTTTGGACAGGCCCTGGAACAGTTGAAGACCGTGTGGCACCGGAAGACACCGTGGTCGTCCCCCACTACATGGAGACGCTGTGCTGTGTTGCCATCCCGCGAATCCACTACAAACCTGTTTGCCTTCATCAACGCCGCCGGACCAATATATGCCCCGTCGCTGGCCGTCATAGGGCACGAAGCGTGACAACTGGCGCACAAAATGCAATCCACCATGGGGTCCAACTCATCACGCTGGCTGGGCGTCTGAGGTCGCTCCAACTCCGGCGGCCGCTCCGAAGGCACCAGGTAGGGAGATATGCGCTTGTAGTGCCGCCAGAATGGCTCCATGTCCACTACCAGGTCGCGGATAATCGCCAGATGCGCCAACGGCCTGATGGCTACCACACGCTCCAGAGCTATTGACGCCTGCGTCTCGCACGCCAGACGATACCGCCCCCCAATGTGCATGGCACACGAACCACATACGCCCGCCCGACACGAGGAACGGAAACAAAGCGAAGGGTCAACGGTCCCCTGAATGTGAAACAGAGCCTCGAGCACAGTCATCCCGGGCAGATACTCAATATCGTACCTCTGAAACCGGGGTTCCTTATCCACCTGAGGATCAAATCTGAACACATCAAAAGATACCTTATTCTTCATTTGACTCCCCACAATATCATCAACAATTCCCCAACTCCCAAACCCCCGAGCGACCCAACTACCCAACTACCCAACTACCATATAACCCTAATACTTCCGTTCCTTCGGCTCCCACAGCCCCAGATCCACGGATCGATAGGAGAGCTTAGGGTTCTCCTTGCCCTGATGACGGGAAATGGTGTGGTGCAGGAAGTCGGCATCAACCCTCGTGGGATAGTCCTCACGGAAGTGGGATCCCCGGCTCTCCTTTCTGGCATAGGCCCCGGCCACAATGGCCTCGGCAACATCCAGACTGCCCTTCACCTCCAACACCTGCAACAGAGCCTGGTTGAACACCCGACCCCCATATCCTACCTTGACCTTGCGGAACCGGGTCTGAAGACGCTTGACCTCACGCCACCCCTCCATCAGCGCCGACTCGGTTCGGAAAATCCCAACCTTCTCGTGCATCACCCGCCCCAACTCAACCTGAATCGTCGCTGCTTTCTCCTCGGATGTACCGTCCGTAAGCTCCTTGAGTTCGGCCTCTACCTCCCTCAAAGCCTCCTCCAAAGCAGAGGCCCCAGCCCGCTTCACACCAGACGTCAAGACATAGTCTGCGGCACTCTCCCCCGCCACCTTGCCAAATACCAGAGTCTCCAGAAGAGAATTCCCACCCAAACGGTTCGCACCGTGGACAGATACGCAAGCCCCCTCACCAGCAGCAAAGAACCCCTTCACCTCCGTGGCACCATCCACGTCCGTATCGATGCCACCCATGGTGTAGTGTTGGCCCGGCCTGACCGGGATCGGAGCCTCGATAGGATCAACTCCGGCGAAATTCATGGCCAGATCCCTGATCCCAGGTAACCGTTCCATGATCTTACGCGCCCCAAGGTGCCGAAGGTCCAGGTCAATGTACTCGTTCTTCACGCCACGGCCCTGGTTGATCTCACGCTGCATGTTCCTGGCAACGATGTCCCTGGGAGCAACCTCCATGGCCTTGGATGAGTCCCCATAGTTGGACAAGAAACGCTCCCCCGCAGCGTTGGTCAAGAATCCACCCTCACCACGACACCCCTCGGTTATCAGAATCCCCGTCCCCAACAACGTCGTGGGGTGGAATTGCACAAACTCCATATCCTTCAAAGGCACGCCCGCCCAATAGGGCACGGCCATCCCGTACCCCGAGTTGATGACGGCGTTGGTCGAAGGCAGGTAGACACGCCCAGCCCCGCCCGTGGCAAATATCACCGCCTCGGCCAGGAACGCCTCCAGCCGACCCGTGGCCAGGTGCATGGCGATTACCCCCCGGCACACACCATCTTCCACCACCAGGCGCATCACCATCCATTCATCATAGAACTTAAAATCCTCACGCTCCGACGCCTGTTCATATCTGACGGCCTGCTCGTACAGCGTGTGCAGAAGCATGTGCCCCGTCTTGTCCGCCGCATAGCAGGTCCGTGGGAAGCCGGCTCCGCCAAAAGGCCGCTGAGCAATCCGGCCCTCCACCGAACGGGAGAATGGACAACCCCAATGCTCCATCTCGTAGATGACCCCGGGCGCCATCTTCGCCAACTTCATCACCGCAGGCTGATCAGCCAGGTAATCGCTGCCCTTAACCGTATCAAAGGCGTGCAGATCAACACTGTCAAACGCCCCACGAGGGTTGTTCCCCAAAGCTGCATTGATGCCGCCCTGGGCAGCGACGGAGTGGGAACGGATGGGGTGAACCTTGCTCAACACCGCCACCCGCACATTCTTCTGATTCACCGCTATAGCCGCCCGAAGACCAGCCAGACCGGCACCAACAACCAGAACGTCTTGGACTATCATCGGCTATCTCCACATAAAGAAAAACGGGATGCTGCCTAAAACAACCACAGCAGATGCAGCAATGGCAACCCAGAAGAGCATACGTTGATAACGTGTCGCCCCAAACCAGTCCACCGCCACTATCCTTAAACCGTTAAACATATGAAACACCACCGCCGCCAGCAGAGCCCATTCCAAAACGTGGAACAGCGGCGAATTATACATGCTAAGAGAGTCTCGGAACTTTTGTTCACCACCCAAAGCGGAAGACAAACTGAATATATGAAGAATTAGATATGCGACAAGCCCAAGGCCCGTTAGTCGCTGCAGAAGAAATGACAGCATTCCCTCATGGGCATTTTTGGCTAACTCTCTGGTATAGCTCAACGATTCTCTGGCCATCTTACACCCCCGACTCAGTTGCCCATGGCAAGAAAGCGCCCCAGAAGGAGCAGTCCTACTACAGACCCGGCCAAACCCACAACCCAGAGCAGCCACGCCAGGCCACGCCTGAATGTAGGAGATGGAGAGTAATCTGACGCTATATTATACACCCCATTCATGGCGTGATACATCGCAGCAATCAGCAACATGCCATCAAACAATAGCCACAGCAGCGGTGAACTTCCAAACCGCTCAGCAGTACTGTCCGCCGCAAGTGATGTCTTGTCTTGATACAGCTTAGTGTAGTGAAGCACTATGAAATGCCCAACCAGACCAATCACCAGCAGGAGAGCTGTAAGGCGCTGCATGTACCAGCTCAACCCGGGTGCACGGCTCTTCTCAACCATTATGAGCCCCCTATTCAATTCAGAGCGCAAGCCTAGACTTAGCCCTCACAACAGGGCAAGGGTTTTGTTTCGCCATCCCCGTCAATGGCCGATGCGTGACTCCGAATCTCGACGCGACGGCCCTCCAAAATGCGCCCCGCTGCGGCCGGACCTGCCGCACGGCGACCCCCATTTTCAGCCCTCGGCACACCGTCGCTGCGGCTTGTATTGACCTCCAATACCGGCCCGGGTACATTCCAACCCGTCTGGAGCTGTCTGCCCACCCATGGGACCGGGCCTGCAAGCTCGTCGGGGAGGTTGCCGCCATGAGAAGGTTTGCCGAGCTTACTGGTCTGTTCGCCACCATGACCATAGTAGTGTCCGCCTGCGGTGGAGGCGCCACCACCAGCGGACGCCCCTCCATCGACTTCGACGGCGTTGACCATGGCAAGCAGGAGACAGGCAGCGGCGACATAGCTTCCGATGGAGAGCCGGAAGCTGACGCCGGAAATGACTCAACCAAAATCGATCTGGTGGAGCCGGCTGAGGTGGTCCCAGAGATCGTCGACATCGACCAGCCTGATGCCCCCGTCTCATGCGAACCCGGGGAGCGGCACTGCGATGGGCTTGAGATCGTCCGCTGCGACGCCGACGGAAAGGGATACTCTATCATTAAATCGTGCGAGGACGGCAACCCCTGCACCGACGACTACTGTGAGGATGGAAAATGCCTCTATGAGACCCCCGACGGCTCATGTTGCCACCCCGCTTGTGGAATGGGCCTGGTCTGCGTCCAGGGTGATTGCGTCTGCGTGAGAATGTGCTTTGGAAAGCAGTGCGGCGACGACGGTTGCGGTGGCACTTGCGGAGACTGCCCAAGCAATCACATTTGTACGAGCAGCGGCACCTGCTCCTGCATTCCACAGTGCGAAGGAAAGCAGTGCGGTGACGACCAGTGCGGTGGTGACTGCGGCCCCTGCCCCATCGGCAACGTGTGCGAGGCAGACCAGTGCATCTGTATCCCCAACTGCGAAGGCAAGATCTGCGGCAACGACGGCTGCGGCGGCACCTGCGGCGCCTGCGCTGCCCACGAAGAGTGCGTGGACAACGCGTGTAAGTTCACATGCCCCACCTGCCCCTCCATCCCCAACTGCAACAGAGCCCTAAATGAGACCAACTACCGAGCCTACTACTACTGCGTCGACTCCAAAAAGTGGTCCGATGCCCGAGACTACTGCGCCGGCAAAGCGGCCTTCCTGACCGACATTACCAGCGCCGAGGAGAACACCTTCGTAGCTGCACTCCTGCCCACAAGCTCCAGCGCATGGATAGGACTCTCCCAGGACTGGGGCAAATGGAAGTGGACCAACGGCTCTGAAGCCTCCTACACAGCATGGGGCCCGGGACAACCCGACGACGGTAGCATCTGGACTACAGAGGACTGTGTCGAGACCGCACAGTGGGCCCTCTGGAACGACCTTGAGTGTGGCGAAAAGCGCCCCTTCGTATGCGAGTTGATTCCGTAGCTTATGGCTTCAGCAGCAGCCCGATGAGTGCCTGAGAGAGACGTAGAAGAGCGTCCGGTGCGGCAGGTTCCACTTGTCAACGCGGACGCCGAAGCGGTCCACGAAAGCGTACTCCCTGGCGCTGCACAAGAAGTCAAGCCCACCAACCGATATTGTAGTGTCGTTTTCTGCCGGTTCATCCAGAACCAGGTCGAGTCTCGGGCCGCCTCACCCATAGCCAGCTATGACGATTCTGGCTTTGCTGCCTGGTTTCTCGCTCACCAGCCGCAGAAGGTCTGCGTGCGCATCTGCCGCAACGTCGATCCTGTTCTCGCCGTCGCTCAGTCTGTTCCGTTCCGTATCGGCCATATCGCTCCTCCTACCGTTACACCGCCTGCTTTGAGACCGGCAGGGCGGAAAGGGTTACAACAATCTCCCCGTTTTCGAGGCACATCGGCTGAGCCAGAAACAAACCAGCGCCGCTTGGGCCATCCAGGCGGCCGCTGCCCGCAGCATCAAACTGTGAAACGACGTGCCAATTAGCTTGCGTTGTTCGCTCCAATGAAGCAGCCTTGTCGGCAATGCGCCACCCACTTGGAACATGTTGTCTGGCTCGGGTGCCTTTGATGGAGGTCAAGATGAAATACGCTCTGATTGCTGCCTTGTTGCTTCTTGGTGCCGCCTGCGATGATGGGCCACCGCCATCTACCGATATTCCCCAGGCCCTGCCCACAAAGCCGAACTTCTTCATGAGGGTCTCCTTCGACCAGGACCCCTCCGTCTTCATGGGCCGGTTCGTCCCACCCGAGGCCACCGCCGCCGACATCGACGAAAGCGCTGCCATGCAGACACCTTGCAGCAAGTTCTTCACCATCAGGAAAGTCGCTGCCGGTGGCGTCGAGTTCGATGAGTACTTCACAGCAGGTGCCAGCGCTGCAGCCAGCATCGGCATCCCCCCTGTGGCCCTGGAAGCATCCGCCTCCCGCAGCAAGGTGGTCCGAATACGGTACGTTGCCACCGAGAAGTGGATCGCCCACCTGGACGACGTCGAGGGGTTCCAGCGATGCTGCGAAAAAGCAGCGGGCCAGTGCACTAACAGGTACATCGGAGAGTTCCTGGCCGGGACCGGAGAGATCTATGCCGGCTATTCCCAAGATGCCAATATCGGAGGGAGCCACAGCGGCATTACGGCTGAAATAAAGGACGGCGTGGCCTGGCGCAAGGCCGTCACGTTCAAGAACCCGGTCTTCTTCGCCTTCAAAACCACAGAGAACCGCATGGGCGAGTCTGGACAAGGCGACGGGAAGTGCCGTCACCAGTTCCGTGAATCCGTACCCAAGAGCGCCCACGGTGTCTACTTCGTCGGCGTCTCCGATTGGATGCCATCAGAGAGGACGGCTAGGGAGCAGGCGCTTCTCGACGCTCGCCAGCAGGTGATCAGATACCTCGGAGAGCAGATCGTCCAGGGAGGGCAGTCCGTGGAGATCACCCAGGGCGACGTTCAGGCCCTCCAAGTCAAAATGAAGGATGAGCGCTTCCTGCAGAGGGCCAGCGGCGGAGTTGCCAGGTTCGTCAAGGACGAGTGCTGGGACAACGAGAGCGCCAGCGTCCCAGGGTCCAACAAGTACATGGCCCGAGTGCTGGCCTTCTTCCCCAACGAAGAGATCGAAGCGGCCATCAAGGCAGTCGTCGAAACCAAGTGAGCAGGCCAATCTTGGCCAGCGTTCATCCCCTGCCCCGCTGCATCATGCCCATGGAATGACATGGGCGAGCTTCTGGAATGGTTGCTCCACCAGTCCGCCAATCGAAACGGCTCACATCGACCATCGCTCGCCACGTCACAATGACGGCCCGCTGAAATCAATCATGGCACGGCCGAATCAATCATTTTGACTCCCCGTCTCAAGTTGAGACAGTGTTTCATTCTGAGACGGGGCGTTTCTGGCCGTTTTTGGGCAGTACCAGCTCAGATCGCAGTCAGGTAGGCTCAAGGTGTCGCATATTGATACAGTGTCCAATTCTGCCCCCAGCGGTCCATCCCGCCATATCACCGCATTTGCGGGCTTTTCAGGGGTTGGCACGGTGGTTGCATATGGGACAGGCGTTTGGTTCATATCAAATAGCTTTTTCCTCGCTAGACCCCCCTTTGAACGCTTCAAATGGCCGCTGCAGCCGTTTGGAGTCCAGCCTAAAGAACAGCGAGGCAGCTTGGGCTCGTCGCAGATTTCGCTGTTCCAACGTTTTTTATCTACTGAGTTCTTCGGATTTTTAAATGTGGCGAGCCCTGAACGATTGAAGGGGGTTCCCGAAAGGGGGCCCCCTTCGTGCGTTAAGGGGCTTGAGTTCGGCCCATCCTCATCACAGGTCCTTCGGCATTCTCCTGCAAGGTCTTCGATGGTAAGCGCGTACCGGCACGACTTCGTGACGCACCGCGTCATGTTGCGTCCACCGAGATGCAGAATCCGCCGCCGCGATTTTCTTCTGGCGGTCGTGGGGCGTAGTGGGTACTTTTCCGGGGTTGGATTTCTCTGTTGGGAGGTGCTCATGCGCTCTGCTTTGCTGGTTCTTTCCGTTGCCTTGGTGTCTGGTTGTGGTGGCAGCAAGTCAGGCACTTCGGATGTGGCGCCGGGGGATTCTAAGGTTCAGGAGACTTCGGGGAGCGATTCGGAGGTTGCAACGCCCGAGGTTGTTGCCGACATTGCTACCGAGGATCAGCCCACCACAGGATGCATTCACGGTCTTCGCAAGTGCGAGCAGGGCAACCAGATCTTCGAGTGCCAGGGAGACCAATTTGTCTTCATAGCGCTGTGCCCCGCCGGAGAGGATTGCCTGGACGGCTCTTGCGTGAAGTTGGAGGATTGCAAGCCGGGAGATGTGAATGGCTGCTCCTCCATGTCGGCGCTTTGGAAGTGTAACCCCAGCGGTACCGCCTGGGTGCCCGAGCAGTGCCCGCCGGATGAGGCATGCCTGGAGGGCATTTGCAAGAAGACTGAGTGCTTTCCCACCCAGGCAAAGTGCCTGAACGCCGAACAGATTCAGGTCTGCGGCGACGATGGGAACTGGATGGAGCCCACGGACTGCTCCCAGGGCAATACCTGCGTGGGTGGAAAGTGCATCAACGAGTGCCTCTCCGACCCCAAATGGAGCAACTCCTACATCGGCTGTGAGTACTGGACCCTGGATCTGGACAACTACCCAGACCCCTACTCGCCAACCCAGCCCGATGAGGCGCCCCACGGGGTGATTCTGGCGAACCCCGGCACCGCTACGGCCAGCATTTCGTTCAAGAGCTTCGCTTCGGGCATTCCGTTCAACCTGCTCACAACTACGGTGGAGCCCGGCGATATCCGCATAGTCGAGATGCCTCGCATGGACATCGACGGCTCGGTAATCACCGACCGATCGGTGCGAATTGTCAGCAACCGACCAGTGGTGGCTTACCAGTTCAATCCCCTGGACTTCAAGGCAGCTTACAGCGATGACAGTTCGCTGCTCCTGCCCGCTGAGATGTTGGGCAAAGAGTACCTCATCCTCAATTACCCCACCTCCCCGCTGGAGGCCATGCCCATCCTGGAAGGTGTCAAGAGCCAGCATGGCTACTTCACCGTCCTGGCCATTGAGGAGGGCGAGACACTGGTGAATGTAAAGGTGACCGCCAAGACAGAGCACCCCGACGACGCCGACGTCATTATCGAACCCGGCTCGTTTACCCAGTTCAAATTGCAGCAGGGCCAAGTGCTCAACCTTCAATCCACCGGCAAATTCATGAGCGGAAACCTCGATCTCAGCGGCTCGGTCGTCATAGCCGACAAGAAGGTTGCCGTATTCTCCGGACATGAAGAAGCCGTGGTCTCAGGCTTCACGACAGACCCCAACACCGGCGAGGCCGTCGACTGTTGCTGCGCAGAACACCTCGAAGAGCAACTCTTCCCCGTCTCCACTTGGTCAACCAGCTACATCTGCGTCAAGGCCAGACCCCGAGGCGGCTGGGACATGGACCTGTGGCGCATCCAGGCCAGCGAGCCCAACACCACCATCACCTCGGATCCCCCACTTCCCGAACTGGAAGGGAAAGTCCTGGCCAACAAGGGCGACTGGATTGAGGTCTACACCGACAAGAGCTTCATCGTCACAGCCACCGCCCCAATCCAGGTGGCACAATACCTCCAGAGCGGAACCTGCACCGATGAGGGCGTGGGCGACCCCGCA
Organism: uncultured Myxococcales bacterium; assembly: GCA_964593355.1. Classification (GTDB taxonomy): domain Bacteria; phylum Myxococcota_A; class UBA9042; order CAIXZC01; family CAIXZC01; genus CAYTWV01. The sequence goes on along the minus strand of CAZQHM010000015.1, from coordinate 15,937 downwards.
CTGATTATGGCCGTGCCCCAAAGTAGGTATAGAACTCCTTATGCTTTTGCTGTACCAAAAGACTACAGCAAGGACTACATCACCGTGGTTCGCCCAACAGCCACCGATGTCAAACTCGACGGCGTCTCCCTCGCCGACAGCAGCTTCAAACCCCTGGCCAGCACCGGGGAGTGGGAGTACGGCTACTTCACCGTCGAGGACGGCCCTCACATGCTCGAGTCGGCTCAGCCCATTGGCCTCTATCAATATGGCTTCCAGGGCCCTGCCTCGTACGGTCACTCCGGAGGGCTCAACCTGGTCAAAGAGAATTGAGGCGCCCGGGGTAGGCGTCCTCTTGTTTCGCTTAACTTACAAGATTATTAGGGGGTTCAGGATGCGGACTTGGTTACAATGTGTGGTTTCAGCGTTGGCGTTCACCGTCTTGTTGTCCTTCGCACAGACAGCGTGGGCTGACGACTGCCCCGAGGGAAAGGGCAAGGCCTGTAAGCCTGAGAAGGGGGAGGAACCAAAGGCAACTGACCTGGAATCGCCGGTCGGGCTCTGGAAAACAATCGATGACAAAGACAACAAGCCAAGATCTTTCGTCAAGATATGGGAAGTCAAGGGCGTTATGTATGGAAAAATAACCAAAATAATTCGACGTCCCGATGACCCCCCGGAGTTCAAATGCGAGCTCTGCGAAGGGACACTGAAGGATGCCCCCGTTGAGGGTCTCAGAATCCTGTGGGGCCTCAAGAAGGACGGTAAAGAATATTCCGGAGGGTATATTCTTGATCCGGATAATGGCAAAACATACAAATGCTTTATCGAAGTCGAAGATGGCGGAAAGAAGCTCAAAGTACGGGGCTTCGTGGGTGTCGCTGCCCTTGGCAGGACCCAATACTGGCACAGGGCTGACTGATTCTCCTGGGGCCCGCTCCAAGCGCCAATGCCGCAGTTCCTTCCCCCCTGACGCCCAGTCGCAACGCACGGCTGCTCAGATATCTCGATCCCCCCAGCAGCCGTGTAGCGCCGTCAGTACAGGGGCCAGCCCGTGCCTTGGGCACTTTCGCCTCTCCGATTTGCTTCAATTCGGCGACGATGTATCCTTCGCAGGGGGGTTCCTGAATGCGCCTGGGCGATCCAAACAAGCCTGCACCGGAAGATGGCCGACCCATTACCATAGGGGCCGTTGACCTGGATGACCTCAGGTACGAGGGCAACACCATGCCCTCCATGCCCGCGGGCTACACCCTCATCGAGCCCATCGGCAAGGGCGGTTGGGGCACGGTCTACCGAGGGATTCAGCACTCAACCGGTCGAGAAGTTGCAGTAAAAATCCTGCGGGACGAGGTTGCACACCACGCCCATGTCGTTGAGAGGTTCCGCCGTGAGGCTCAGGCGGTCTCTGCCTTGCAGCACCCGAACATCGTCACCCTACACGACTTCGGTTACACCGCTGGAAACCGCGCCTTCATGGTCATGGAGCTTATTCGTGGAGAGCCGCTGGATTCGGTCATTCGCTGCCACGGCGCACTTCCTATGTCCGTTGCCCTTGGCGTGGCACGGCAGATAGCGCTGGCACTGGCCGAGGCTCATGAGCGCTCCATCATCCACCGAGACATCAAGCCCCAGAACGTAATGCTCCTGCAGCCGGGGCACAGCGACTACTTCGTGAAGGTCCTCGACTTCGGCGTTGCCAAGTGGATGGGCGAAACCAAGGGGCTTACCGCCGAGGGCAAAGTCTTTGGTACCCCAGAGTACATTAGCCCCGAGGCTGCCCGAAACTTATCGGTAGATGGTCGTAGTGATTTGTATTCTCTAGGGATAATGATGTATGAGATGTTGACCGGTGTGCTTCCCTTCAGGGGAGATAGCGCCGTGGCTCTGGCGTTGACCCACGTTCAGGATCCGCCACCTCCCTTCCCGGAAGCGCTGGGAATCCCAGAGGATATCGCCAAGCTTGTATATCAGCTTCTGGAGAAGGAGCCCCAGCATCGCCCCAACTCTGCCAGGATTGTGGCTGAGAGGCTTGCCCAACTGGAGGGAGGCAACGGACAAAACAGCGATACCAGGGAGATGTCCGCTGGGGGGAGCAAGAGCCGTGGGCGCTATCTGCTTTTGGCCTTGGGGGCTCTGCTGGTTCTTGGGTTGGCCGCTGGGGCCTTGGAGTGGTTCGTCTTCGGGTTCTCGCACCTGAAGCCTGCGAGGGTGGAGGCAACAGGGGGAGAGGTCATTCGACAGGCTCCCAAGGCCGAGGTTGCCGTCCCTCCTCGAAAACTGGGGCCAAGGCGCCGACCGCCTGAAGGCCCAGTCAGGCTCTATCTTGAACCTGGCTACTCTCCCCCGACCCCCAGGGCGAATTCGGATGAAGACCGCCAGTAATGGCTGGGCGAAGATTGAGTCATCCGGCCTGCTGGCCACTACCTTCCAACTGGTGCTGGGCCTCTCGCATGCTGCTGCTGTTGCCCACCAGGAAGAGCAGGTCCCCTTCTTGGAACGGACCGATATCGCCCATCTCCTGCAGCAATCTGTCGCCTCGACGCACGGCAACCACCGAGGCGCCGGTGAGGCGTCTGAGGTCCACCTGGGTTGCGGTCTTTCCCACGGCTGGCCAGTCGTGCTGAATCAGCAACGTGTCAATCTTGAGTTCTGCCAGGTCCTCGTGCTCACAAAGTGAGATTCTGGGGACGGTTATCTTTCGCTGCGATGTTCCCATTTCGTCCCTGGCCAGGCGGACCTGGGCCTCAATGACATTTCGGGGCAGTTGAAGTCGGCGAAGCAGCCTCACCACGGCCTCGGCGCTGGCCTCCACCTCTTCGGAGACGACGTCGGCAGCACCAAGGGCTTCCAGTTCTTTGCGTTCCGACATGTAGCGGGTGCGAACAACGATGGGGAGGTCGGCAACCTCACGGTGCACAGCGTCGACCACGCGAATGACGGCCTGGCGGTCGTTGATGAGGACAGCCACGGCCCGTGCCTTGGTGATATGGGCGTGGGAGAGGGCTTCGTGGCTTGTAGCGTCGGCGTAGTATATGGGGATGCCTGCCTCCCGGGCCCGCCGCACCGTATCTGAGTTGAGTTCCAGCACGATGTATGGGATGCCGCAATCATCCAGGGCGCTGGCCACGGTCTGGCCGGCCAATCCGAATCCAACGACAATGACGTGGCCGTCCAGGGCTTCGGGCTCCACCTCCTCGACGCCTCTGACCCCCAGCAGCCTGCTCAAGGGGGCCAACAGGACCTCGCCGGCGGTGAGATGAGGCGCCAGGGCGATGGCTATGGGGGTAACGAACATGCTGAGTATCCCCGCCTGCAGCAGCGCCGAGGAGAAACCTCCGTCAGCCAGCCCTGCCCCGGTTCCTACCTTCATGAGCACGAATCCGAATTCGCCGAACTGACCCAGGCCAATGCCGGCCAGTATCGCTGCTCGGGCCGGGAAGCGCATGACCATCGCGGCCAGGGTAGCCAGGGTGGCCTTTCCCGCCACGAAGGCCAGGAAGAGTGCCGCAACCAGCACCGGGTGTTCTACCAGGACGGCCCCTTGGAAGAGCATTCCCAGCGAGATGAAGAAGAGGCTCACGAAGGTATCCCGCAGGGGAATCACGTCGCTCATGGCCCTGTGCTGGAAGTCTGTGTCGGCGACGACCATACCGCCCAGGAATGCCCCCAACGCCGGCGAGAGACCCGCTACGTAAGTGACCCAGGCAGTGCCAATACAAATCGCCAGTACTGATAGCAAGAAGATCTCCCGGCTGCGGCTGGCGTCAACCCTTCTAAGCAGATAGGGGATGGGGTAGCGAGCCATGAACCATGCAACGGCTACCACGGCCAAGGCCTTGCCGAGGGCAATAGATACGTCTGCGATTGCCCTGGTGCCATCGCTGCTTGCCAGAATGGGGATCAGGAGCATCATGGGTACGACCATGAGATCCTGGAAGATCAGAGTGCCGACGATGAATCTCCCATGGGGGCATCCACTTCGCCCCTGTCCGAGAGGGCCCTCAGCACAATGGCGGTGCTCGAGAGCGACACGACGAAGCCGTAGAAGATGGCGTTGGGAAGAGGCTCCCCTGCCCAGTATGCGATGCCCGTAACGGCCCCTGCCGTACTGGCCATCTGGAAGAACCCACCAAGGGCCACCTGACTGAAGATATGCCGCATCTTGTTGAAGGAGAATTCCAGACCAATGGTGAAGAGCAGCAGGACCACCCCTACCTCGGAGAGCAGTTCGATGGCATGAACCTCTTTGACCAGCCCCAGCCCGAAGGGCCCGAGAATCGCTCCGGCAGCAAGTAGACCGGCCACGGTAGGCAGTTTGAAACGTGCAAGAGTAACCGTAACCGCTGCACCTATTATCGCAATTATAGCGATTTCTCTAGGCATAGGTAATTCAGTCATATCAACCTTCGCACCTGTTCCATCTTCAACCAGGAATGGACCCAGAGGAGTGCGCTGAAGAGCCTAGTCCCTTCGGAGCGAGTGTCAATAGGCGGTTTGAGGTGGGGGTGAGGTGGGCCGCACGGAGTTTGAAGCCATCTTCGAGCCAGCTACCCCGCCAGGTGTAGCCCTGGGGAGAGAGTTAAATCGTCGAAGCGCTTGATGGCGATTCGGTACGGACCAACCTGGCGAGTCTGAGTTTTTCGCTCGGGGGGGTGGCTATGGGCTCTCTCGGCGCAGCTTCGTGCCCAGGAAAATCCCACTGCCCCGGCTGCGGAAGCGGCCAGGAGAGTCAGCAGGAAGGAGCGCCGGTTCATGGTCATGACCAGACCCCGGCAACGGCCGCACCGCACGCCGGGCACTTCCCTGCCACCAACCTGTTGGAGAGGATTCTGAACCCTGCCCTTGCGATGAGGGGGGTGGTTCGTTCGGGGCACTCCTTGTTCGGGCAAAGAGTATCCTCACCGCCGGGCCGTCGCAGGTTGCCCAGGTAGACAAAGGGGAATCCCATCTCTAGGGCCGTTGTGCGGCACATCTCCATGGTTTCGGCAGGGGTGGGCGGGACGTTCTTCATGCGATACTGTGGGTGGAACCTTGAGAAGTGGATAGGAATCTCTGTGCCGAGATTCTGCTTCACCCAGGCGAGCATGGCGTTGATTTCTTCCGGGGAGTCGTTCATTTCCGGGATGACCAGGTAGGTTATTTCCACCCAGACCCCCATCTCCACCATGACCTGAGTGGCTCTGAGCACGGGCGCCAGGGAGGCGGAGCACATTTTTCTATAGAACTCTTCACTAAATGACTTAATATCCACATTGGCAGCATCAACATAGGGGCACAGTTTGCGCAGGGGGGCCTCGTTGATGTATGCAGCGGTGACAAGGACGTTACGGATACCCTTTGAACGGGCCGCAGAGCAGCAGTCCAGGGTGTATTCGTAGGAGGCGATGGGTTCTGTGTAGGTGTAGGCAATGGATGGTGAGCCTCGCTCGATTGCGAGTTCGACCAGGCGCTCTGGCGGGAACTCCCAGGCCTCCATTTCTTCGGGGTTGGCTTGGGAGATGGAGTGGTTCTGGCATCCCTGGCAGTGGAGGTTACAGCCCACGGTGGCAACGGAGAGGATGTCGCTTCCGGGCAGGAAGTGGTAGAGCGGCTTCTTTTCCATGGGGTCGATGTGCATCGTGGTGGGGAATCCGTAGGTTGTGGCGACCAGTTTGCCGTCGACGTTGACTCGGATTCTGCAGTCTCCCGAGCGACCGGGGGCGATGCGGCACTGTTTGGGACATATCTGGCACTCGACCCAGTGGCTCATGGGTTCACCTCCGGGGATGAGGGGTACCATGAACGGGCGGGGCTATCAACGATTGCGGATTCCCATTGTGCGCAGCGTGGGTTCGGATAGAGTAGGTGGATCATTGGGTGGAGGAGTTAAGGGCTATGGCAAAGAAGGTTGAAGTAGAGGGAAAGAGAGTATTGGTGACCGGCGGGGCTCAGGGAATGGGGCGACTGTGGGTTGAGCATTTCCTGGCGGACGGGGCGAGGGTTGCGATCTGGGATCGGTCGCAGGAGACGCTCAACGCGTTGAAGGCGGAGCTGGCGGGGCGGGGGCATAAGGTCTTCGTTCAGGGCCTGGACATCACCGACGAGCGGGCCGTGGGGCGTGCAGCGGATGAGCTGTCCAGGAAGTGGGGGGACGTGGAGATTCTTGTGAACAACGCCGGCATCGTTGTGGGCGGGCCCTTCGAGGAGGTGCCGTACAGCGATCTTGCCAGGACGGTGGCCGTGAACCTGACGGCGTTGATGCACATCACGAGGATCTATTTGCCGCAGATGATGAAGCGTGGTGCGGGGCACCTGATCAACGTCTCGTCGGCATCGGGGTTCCTTGGGGTTCCCTACATGCCTGCCTACACGGCCAGCAAGTGGGGTGTCATAGGCTTCACGGAGTCTATCCGCCTGGAGCTGAAGCAGGGTGGCTACGACAACGTCGGCGTGTCGCTCTTCTGCCCCTCGTATGTGAAAACGGGCATGTTCGATGGGGCCAAAGCTCCGTTCATGACTCCGCTGCTGACGCCCGAAGAGGCTGTGGGGCGGGCCTACGCTGCGTTCCGGGCTGGGGCCTATTTGATCAAAGAGCCCTTCATGGTCAAGATGACGCCGGTGCTGAGGGCTCTCATGCCGACGTCGATGTTCGACGCCATTGCAGACCGTCTTGGGGTTACGGGTTCAATGAAAGAGTGGACGGGGCACGGCAAGTAGGGGCTTAGGGTCACAGCAAGCAGGGGCGTCGGGGCAGGGTGCGGATCCGTTTGCTCGCAACATGGCGAATCGCACCCGTAGGGTCAGCCAACCGGCCTTGTGGTCATTGGACCGTCCTGGATTGGTCCAACTGGGCCTTGGCGGTCAAGGGTTCCAGGGCCTTTTCCAGCGCCTTGGTCGCATCGTCCCGTTCGGAAGTCGTGGCCTTGAGTTTGTCCTTGAGCCTTGTGCGTTCAGCTTGCGCCTGGGTGAGGTTCTTGACCAGCGGAGCCAGCAGCGCCGTTGGGGCGTTGGCCGGGATGGCCTGCAGGTTGTCTTTGTTCTCCTTTATGGAGTTCTCCAAGTCCGACTGCTGGCGGTGCAGTTCGTCGATACTCTCCTGTATCTTCTCCAGGCGCTCCAGCAGGGGCATAGCTTCTTTCAGCACCTTCAGTTGTTCAGCGGGGAGACTCTTTGAGGCAAGCAGTTCTTTCCATCGGGTGCTGTTCTGCGTTACAGGCGCTACTACGCCCACCTCCATGACTATTTCGCTCTTCCAGGAGGATCGGCTCTCAACGTCGCCAAGGTGGATGTACTGGCGTCCCTCGCCAGAGAGGAGTTGGGCAGGAGAGACGAAGCGGGCATTGTAGGGAAGGTTGACGGCCAGGCCGACGTTTCTGGGTTGGCCGGCGTCATTTCCCACGTTGAAGGTTTTGGTGACGGTTTTGAGCGAGTGGAGCAGCAGTTGTCGATTTCTGAACTCCAGGAGTTTCTCGTTGGCCTCTTCTTTGTGGCTCACAGATACGTGAAGGTCTTGGTCCTCGCCGAAGCACCAGATTCTCACGTCGCCGGGGGGAGTTCTTTCGACGAAGTCTTGGCCACGGAAGCGGCCGTCGATGTAGAAGCTGGCGGTGCCGCTCTGGAGGATGAGGCCCGTTGTGTTTTCCAGCCGCACGCAGGTCTCGGCTGTGCCGCCCGACTCGCTCAGCCGACCGAAGGCCGTTCCTGGGAGGTCCCGTCGAAGCAGAGGGACCATTCCCGATGTGCCTTTGGGGATAGTAACGGGGAGCATGGCCGTATAGGTTGCGATCTCTTTGGAGACTTCTGGCTCGGCGCTTTCGAGAGCTGCTGGCATGCCTATCTTGAGCAGGCTGCTTGTTGCCTCCCCACTGAGCGTTGCGACCTCTGCGGTGCCGTACCTGACGGTTGCGGCCTTGCCCGACCTGGAGCCCATGGCTACACCGCTGGCCCCTGCGCCCATGCCATAGCCGTAGCTGGCATATCCCATCTGGTCGTAGGACTCTTCACCGAATACCAGTTCGTCGGGGGTTCGTGCACCAAGTTGGGGTGACAGGGCACCGCCATCGTCGGTGAAGAGCACTTCTCTCTCTCCGTATCTTGGTGAAGCCAGGGAGAGTACGAAGCTGCGGGGCAGTCCTGACAGCATGGTGAGGGTGATGTTGTTCCAATCTTCGGGGCTATCGTTGTGAACCAGGGCCCACATCTCCACGGAGACTCGGTCGTCGTGGGCGGAGACTCTGTAGGTAATGCGCCATTTGGGGGATTGGCGTATGTGGGCAGCGGCGAGCCTACCTGAGGAGTCGGGGGTGGTTTCGAGCTGAACCTCGGAGATGTCGAGGCCACGGCTTCTGCCCATGGAATCCGCCAGTGCGGCCATGCCCTTTCCCTCGTCGGAGGAGAGGGGGCGAAGGGCAACGACGTTGTTTATCTCCACCCAGGTCATGGCCCCGGCTTCGGTCATGATTACCAGTCGCTGGCCAGAATCTGAGGTCTCTTCTTGATCCGACGAGGCTTTGCTTCTGGGGGCAGTACGGGGGGTGTTTGCAACGCCGACGAGGGTTCCTGTGAGGGCACCGCCCGAGGATCTCTGAACTTCAACGGGGACGCCGATGAGCATTCGGGCGAAGTCGGCGATGGTAGCGGGGGCTGGGTCGCTGTTCTCTTGCCGGTCGGCGAGGCGTTGCCCGAGGCTGCTTCCCTCTTGCGCTTGGGCCAGGGTCTTCACGGAGGGGAACCTGACCGAGCTGACCTTGACGCCGCCGTCGGTAGCCAGGGCCAGGGATGCCAGCAGGTCATCGAGGTGGGCCCTGGCAACGGGTATAGCCAAGCGCTGGTTCCCCGAGATGGTAGCTTCCCGTTCCCACTGAGCCAGTCCGCAGTCGTACATGGTGACTCTGGTTACGGGAAACTGGGTGGGGGAAGTTGCGGAGGTGGCGCATCCGCCCGAGACGAGCAAGATGGCCAGCAGAGCAGAGTTCATCCTTGGAACGAGCTTCATGGTACACCTCCCGGTAGTAAGGCCGTTGTGTTGCACTGGTCAGAGCCACGGGGACAACAAGGGGGCCCAGCGACACCTGGTGACCGGTGATGTTCCAGAGATGTTGACTTTCGGGCGATAACTCTTGGAGCAGCGCCAACCAGTTGCTAACATGCAAAGCCCGGATTTGGCGTTGGGATGACCCGGCGGCTGCAGGTTGAGGAGATGTCATGCGAGACGGCAGGAGCCCATTGGGGCATGGAGTGAGGCGTACTGATGATATCGCTGCGACGACCCGCAGAGGGTTTCCTCTTTGGACCAAAGTGGCGAAGTTCGGGCTGCTTCTTGTGGCATGGGTCCACCTGAGCGCTGCTTGGCCGCAGAGCGCCCATTACACGCCGTCGACGGATGAACTGCTCTGGTTCCTGGCCATAACGGACACCCACGTGGGGCAGAACCTTTATGGGGGCAAACAGGACACGGAGAATCTGGCGTGGGCTCTTGGCGAGCTGGTTGATACTGTGCAGCCCTCGTTTCTGGTAAATGCCGGCGATTTGTGCGACGCAACAGGGGGCGGGTTGGTACCCGTGGGGCAGTTTGACAAGGAGTGGGAAGAGTACCGGGAGGTTGTAGACGCGGGTGGGGCCACCCCCGACTTCTACTTTGACCTTCCCGGGAACCACGACAATTACTCTCAGTGGCCCATGACCCACTACATGACCTATTCGATTCAGGGTCAGGCGAACAATCGGCTGAATCACAGTTGGGTTCGGCACGATGCCAAGGGCAACAAGTACCTCTTCGTTGGTCTGGCTACAAACGGCAACGACAAGTCGCTCTGGCTGGATGATCCGGGGCTTGACTCTACGGACGTGGCCTTTGCCAACGAGGCTTTTGCGAACAACTCCGATGCCACCATAGCGGTAGTCGTGGGGCACCACCCTGTGGGCAGTCTGGACGAGGGGCAGGAAGTCATCAAGGATTGGTTTCTGGACCAGGCCGTCTCCGTTTACATTTACGGCCATACCCATGACTACGACCTGGAGAGGAAAGACGGCACGCTTCAGCTCAACCTGCGCAGTCTTGGTAAGAGCGACGAGAAACAGGTGGCACTGGTGGCCTTTGACGGACTTGGCATGGCGCTCAAGGCCTTCGACGCCAAGGCCTGGCCGCAGGTGCTTGTGACAACTCCGGTGGATGCGAATCTGGGTGGCAACAACCCTTACGACTACATGATTCCGGACTCGCTGACCGACGCCAGGGTGCGGGCCATTGCGTTCCATCCGGACGGAGTAAGTTCTGTGGTGGGGCTGCTCAACGGCGCCACAGAGATTATTATGGAGCAGGTTGAGGACAACGTTTGGGAGGGCTCCTTCGACGCTTCGTTGCTCACTGACGACAAGGCTCACCAGATCAAGGTGACGGCCGAGGCTTGGGGCAAGAGCAACCAGCATCAGGTCTCGTTCTATGTGTATCATGACGAGGATCCTATCAACCCCGAGGACGAGGAGTTGTACGACCCGGAGCCGTCGCCTGAAGAGTCGGATTATGAAATCATTGAGCAGGATTACGAGATTATTGAGCAAGACTACGAGCTTATTGAACAGGATTATGAAATAATCGAAGATCTCTATGAACCCGATGTTCACGATGTTCCCGGCTATGACGACGAATGGGAGGGGGATGGGGTTGCGGACATGGGGAGTGGCGAGGAGCTGCCTGGTGAGGATGATTTGGCGGGGCATGAGATCGGGACCGACGTGTCAGTCAGTCTGGATATTGAGAACTCCGGGGACGTTAATGCGGGGGACGAAACAGGCTTACAGGCCGATGAATCCACGAAATCGGGCATCAGGTCCGGCGGTTGTGCTGCGGGCTCTTCTCCTGGATCGTTGTTGTCACTTCTTGCGGCATTGCTGTCGCTTCTGCTAATGAAGTTCGCGTTTGCTCGGCGGTCCGCACTCTGAAAGGGGGCGTTGGCACAGTCGGGAGCCGTCTTGGAGAGCGCCAGAAATCGGTGTTGCGAAGAAGGCCGGCACTGGTGGTTTTCTATTGTCCTTGACGGTCTGTGTCTGGACTGGCGAAGGCCAGGCTGTGAGTAGCCAGGAGCATTCAGTATCCCTCTTGCGACGCGGCGGCGGGGGGAACACAAGTGGGGTGCCGCAGAGAGGTTCTGCTATGCGAAGTGGCTTGGTGGCTCGTGGTTCAGCTCTGGGGTTGATGGTGTTGGTGTCGGTGATAACTTCGGGGGCAGGCCCGGGGGTGCACGTTCGTGAGTCGGATCGTCTGCTTGAGATGCTTGTGGAGTACAGCGATGAGTGGGCTCAGCGGGCTCAGTTGGAGGGTGCCGAGGTTTACCTGAACCTGGGCTCCATATCTCCCGATTTCGACCATGCATCGGACGAACTGACCTTCGGCCACTCCAGGCCGCTCTTTTTCCACCTGCTGGACGTGGCCATAGCCGAAGGCAACGACATGCACATCATGTTTGCGGTGGGGGGAATCTCGCACATTGCAGCGGATGCGCTTTACGAGTCGTTTTTTACGCCTACTCTCATGGCATCTGCGCCTCTTGGCATGTATGACCTATGGGGTGGTGTTGAGGGGCCCAGGGGTGAGTCGGAGTCGATCACCGAGGGTTTTGGGGACCTGATTCTGGGGGATTGGCACAAAATAGCGGATTTGCTGTTTGCTCTATGGCTGGACTCCGACGAAGCCAAGCTGGCCACGCTGGATGTGCTGGGCTGGTACTGTGAGAACGGCAAGGCCTACTTCGGGTTGGATACGGACTGTGAGCTTGTGAAGATGGAGATTGCCGACAAGCTCGCAACGGCGCAGGACTACTTCGGGGTGTTGAACAAAGAGAAGGCGCATCAGCTTGTGGACATGTTCATCCTGCAACCACTGCCGGAACTGGCTAACACGGCGGTTAGCGGCGAGTTGACGGGGATGCTGGGCGAGGAGGGGGTGGTTTCGCAGTGGGCCAAGTCTGACGTGGAGCGGTTCAAAGCCAGCCCTCTGTGTGAGCCGGAGTTCTGGACCCTCTATGACGAGATGCAGGATCTGGGGCCCTCCTGGGCCTTCGACTTCGTTACCAAGCGGGTAACAAAGAGCTTCCCGGGTTGGGAAGGCAACGGCATGGCCTCGGGGAACATCCGCTCTATCATGGCATTTCTGCCCGAACTCTACTCGGTGCATCCCGACTTGACGCTGCGCTCGCTCTCGTGGAGAGACATGGCCGGCAACCCCATATCGTCAATCTCTGCCGGTGGGCTGACCGAGGCCAAGGTGGTGGCTGAGTTCTATGTGGCCAGGCCCTTCACCGGGGAGGTGCGGGGACTGGTTCGCAAGGATGCTCCAGGGCTGGATGAGGCCCCCGGGCAGGTGCTTGGCGAAGCCTCGGTTTTCATGGACCATGATCCCCTGGCATACACGGAATATGATCCGATAAAACTGGAAATACCCTTCGATGTAGACATATCTGACTGTGTTGGACTTTATGTTGACATTGTAGTCGGAGACACCCTGCTGCCGACCTACACCACCAATTGGGATGCATTGTGGCAAATCGAAGACCTTGATATGGATAGGGACATATATGTGGACAATTTCGGTAGTTACGGCTTCTGGCCTCCCTCGTTGCCTGTAGTGCCCGTCTCGCAGGAGTGGCCCGGGGCGTTGATGGTGAAGGTAAGGCAGCTTCCTTACGGAGCGGGCGTGGAGGGTACCACGGTGACTTTGGTGCCCACATCGGTGCCCGACGAGCCCATGACTATGTTGAGCAGCGGCAGTGGCGTTGCACTGTTCGAGGAGGTAAGGGGCGGGGTTTCGTACGAGCTTCTTGTGGAGGCCGACGGAAGCATCTACGCCCCGGTGGAGGCTCAGCTTCTTGAGCCCGCTGCCAGGGATGTTCAGTGGGTCACAGTGGGGCTGCACCGGTTACCGGAGTTCTCGCAGTTGCCGGGCTGGTTCGATCCTGTCAAGGGTCTTCAGGTTGCGCTGGATGTAGGGGCATTCCAGGGGCAGCTTGGGTGGTTTGAGGTAGTGGGGGTGGACGGGGAGAGCGTGCCCATTACGGCTCCGGTGAAGTCAACGGATGGTTTGGCGAAGGTTGTTGGCTGGCCTGCATTGGAGGATGGGGATGTGGTGCATCTGATGGCCTCGGCGGTCTACTTCAACGAGGAGGTCGGGGCCCACAGGGTATCCGGGGAGGTTCGTGTGGATGGCTCGGCCCCCGTTGGGGAGTTGGATGGTTTGGAGCCATTGGAGGAGCTTACCTGCCTGCCCTCGGGGTCCACGGTTCCCTATTACCCGGAGAGCGTGCTGACGGCACAGGTGGTAGAGCCGCACAGCCCAGTGTCGGGTACGGTGTTGTGCAACAAGGAGCCCACGGAGATTCCCGTTGAGGCCACGGCGGTGGAGGGCGATGGGGTATGGCAGTTGAAGGCGACATTACCGGCCAACTTCTGCACGGGGGCCACGGGGGCCACGCTCAAGGTAGAGCTTCAGGCCCAGAATGGTGCCGGGCTGAAGGTTGTGGTGAGTGCGACGGAGGCTCGTTCGGCCACAGCGGTTAAAGAGAGCTGTGCTCTCCCGGATCCTGGCCCCGAGCCAGACCCCGAGGATTTGGTGGAGGAGACCCTGGTGCCCGACCTGGTGACCCAGCCCGACGAGGCATCGGGGGAGGATCTGGCCCCGGAGCCTGACGCCGCTTCCACGGACGTATCAACAGCAGACCTTGAGGGTGGTGAGGATACAGGAGGCGGTTCATCGAACAAGGGTGGCGGCTGTGCGGCGCAGGGTGGAACCTCGGGCGAGTCGGCGCTGTTACTATTGGCGCTGCTCTTATTCATTGTGGAGCGTCGGCGGGTTCGTCGGTAGTGGTATTTCCATCTTCGGCTTGGCCAGCGCCCGGGGTCATGTGGCCATCATGCGCTGCCTGCAAATGGTCCGATAATCATTGACGTGGTGCTTGCCTCTGAGCATTCTGGACGGGTAGGCTTGGGGGTAGCGCCATGAGAATATCGTCTTCATCCAACCTCATCACAGTGGGTGCAACTGCTCTCTTGCTGCTGCATGGGTGTGGGGCGGCAACAGCGCCCAAGGCCGGTTTTGCGGACGATGTGTGGGTTGCCCCGGACGAGAACGGGGAGTACGCCCCGGACGTCGACGTGTTGGGCATTGACGCTGCTTCCCTGACGGACGTGGCCCCGGATAGCTCGGGAAGCGACCTTGGGACCAAGGACCTGCCGTCGGACCGAAAGGACCAGGCGGGTGAAGACCTGTTGACTCCGGACCATCTTCCAGACGGATGTTGTGAGGACGACGAGGATGAAGACGGGGTGAAGGACGGTGAGGACAACTGCCCCAGCGACTTCAACCCAGGGCAGCAGGACATGGATGGTGACGGATTGGGGGATGCGTGCGACCCGGATATTGATGGCGACGGAGTGCTCAACTACGGCGACTGCGACCCATACGAGCCCGCTGCTTTCGCAGGCGCCATAGAGGTTTGCGACGGTGTGGACAACGACTGCGATGGCGAAATCGACAACAACCCGGCGGTGGAGTGCAGCGTTCACGGGGTGTGCGCCGATGGTGTCACGAGGGTTTGCGTCGGGACTACGGCTGTGTGCGTTCTTGAGGAGGTGGAGGGGTGGTGCAGCTACGACTTCTGCGACGGTTTGGACAACGACTGCGACGGGCAGGTTGACGAGGGTGATTGGGGCATTGACTGCGAAGCGGAGCCAGGCAGCACCTCCGGGGAGGGACCCTTGGCGCCGGAGTGGTTCTGGGAGTGTGCTCCCAAGGATGCGAACCCCGATGATGACGGCGATGGGGTTCTGGACACCGAGGACAACTGCCCCGAGGTGCCAAATCCAACGCAAGAGGATCTGGACAGCGACGGTCTGGGTGATGTTTGCGACGACGACGATGATGGCGACGGAGACCCGGACGTGAGCGACTGCGCCCCGGCGGACCCGGCGATTTTCAACGGCGCCGATGAGCGATGCAACGGCATGGACGACAACTGCAACGGTCAGGTTGACGAGGGGTTCGGTCTTCTGACCTGTGGCTCCGGGGTTTGCGCCAACTCGGTCTCGGAGTGTGTTGATGGTGTGTTGCACCAGTGCTTCCCCCTGGAGGTTGCCACGGAGGAGGTTTGTGACGGACTGGACAACGACTGCGACGGCGTGGTGGATGACGGGATCCCTGATGTCTCGTGCGGTCACGGGCCTTGCGTGAATACCATGGCCGCTTGCGTCGACGGAAAGCCTCAGCTTTGTGTACCCCTTCACAACGAATCACAAGAGGTGTGCGACGGGGTTGACAACGACTGCAACGGGAAGGTGGACGACGCCCTGGGGGAGACCACATGCGGTTCGGGGCCATGCACCAACACCGTGCCCAACTGTGTAGCGGGCAAAGTGAACACCTGCACTCCGCTGCCTGTTCCCCCGGGCACATGCAACGCACCGCCGGCGCCATGCAAGACCACCACTACCGGCAAGGATGTGTGCGGAAACGACTGCTCGAAGGTTGGTCCGGACAAGTGCTACACGGTGCATCCGGCTTGCATCACCTCCAACCCAGGGGCCATGACGGACAACACCTATTGCATTACTCCCAAAGACAGATATAATTGTGGATTGACCTGTGAGCAGTGGGCCAACAGCATAGGCGCAGATTGTACTTATTGCGTCAACATTCACTGTGTAGCCAAGCCAGGCAAGGACGAAGCTCAGTTCAAGTGCAACAACATCCCCGTCCCACCGACGCCCTGAATTCGGGGGCCAGGTAGCAGCGCTTTGGCAAGCATGATCCCGGCTTGCGGGGGGCTTTCCCTGGCCACCAGATCGGTGCCAGATGCAAGGTGCGACCCTCCTTCGCCAAGGCTTCGGCGGGGCACAAGCCACGTCGCAGTGAGCCGGCGACCCTCCTTCGCCAAGGCTTCGGAGGGCAAGCCCGCTACCCTCCATCACCAAGGCTTCGGCGGGGCTA
>CAZQHM010000014.1:0-71192 GCA_964593355.1 uncultured Myxococcales bacterium | reverse complement strand
CGCCGGGGCCGCCCGCTGGGCCTCGAATGGGGCATCCACAACCCCCACCTTGGGCAGGGTGTCCAGGCGGTCCCGAGGATGCGGGGCCACAAGAATGGCGGACGAAAGGTCGATTCCGGCGTTGTGAACCCGAACGTGAGTGCCGTTGCGCCACAGCTTCGAGGCCGTGGCATCGTAGACAACACCGTCCACCACGAAGTAGGCCGGGCGCCCCTCCTTCCCGTCGTACTGCTTCAACTCCTCCAGGGTGAACTTCCTGTCGCTCATGTTACCTCGGCTGGCTAATAGGTTTCAAGTAACCATCATAAACTATTTTGCACCAATCCACTGATTCAACCACTGATGAACGGTATCATACCAGAGCTTGGAATTCTTAGGCTTCACAACGAAGTGCGTCTCGTCAGGGAAATAGAGGAACTTGCTTGGAACACCCATACGCTGCAGCGCCGTAAAGAGCTGCATGGCCTGGCTCTCAGGAACCCTGAAGTCATAGGCACCGTGGATAACCAGGGTCGGGGTCTTGAAGTTTGCGACCATGGTGGAGGGAGACCATTTCTCGTAATCATCGGAATTCCAAGGGGCACCGCCATACTCCCACTCGGGGAACCAGAGCTCCTCGGTGGTGCCGTACATGGAGCGCAAATCGTAGACTCCAGCGTGGGAGAAGAGGCAGGCGAAGCGGTTGTTGTTCGCCAGAATCCAGTTCGTCATGTAGCCCCCGAAGCTGCCTCCGCCGGCGCACATCCTGTCGGCATCAATCCACCCCTTCTGGATGAGAAAGTCGGTCCCCTTCATAAGGTCTTCGTAGACTCGGCCGCCCCAATCGCGAGAGACCTCGTCCACGAACTTCTGACCGTAACCCGACGAGCCACGGGGGTTCGGCACCAGCACCACGTACCCGGGCGCAGCAAAGAGTTGGGCGTTCCAACGTGGGTGGAAAGAATCCTCCCATGCACCCTGCGGACCGCCATGAATCACAAGAACAAAGGGGTTCTTCTTCTGCTTGGAGGTACCCGGTCCAAAGAGCAGGAAGCCGTGCACCTTATCCCCCTGCGCCCCCTCCCACCAAACCTCCTCCACCGCAGCCAGCTCAAGCTCCTTGGAGAACCAGTCGTTTAAAGATGAGAGCTTGTTGCCTTTGCCGTTGGAGACGGAGTAGGCCCAGACCTCGGGGGGCTGCGACAGGGTCTGCCGCACGAGCACCCAGGCGTCGCCCTCCCCCGTGAGTTTGATGAACGAGTGTGATGCACCGCCCACAACCTTCTTTGGTTCGGCACCACCGATATCGGTTGTGTAGATAGAAATTCGGCCCTGCTCCTGAGCAGCAAACCAGACGCCCCTGGAGTCTGGGAAGAACCCATAGTCCACGACCCACTGGTCGTAGGAGGGGGTTACATGATTGGCGGTCCCCCCGTCAACGGGCATCAGGGTAAGTCTATAGAGATCGGATTCGAATCCGGGGCGAACGTGCGAAACGAAGAGAATCCACTTTCCGTCGGGCGAGACCACGGGGTTTTGGTCCAGAGCCGGGTTGGAGGTGAGCAGTTCACGAGCCACGGGTTCACTGGCCACCACACCTGGACGGCAGAGAGGGACCCTGGCCAGATCCATGTTGGTGTTCATCTCCTCCTTCTCGGGATTCTTGGTGGTATAGATGGCCCACTTGCCGTCGGGGGTAAGGTCCCAACCAGCGGTGACGCCCCAGTCGTCGCCCACCATCAGGTCACGAACAAGGCCGTTGGTGAGGTCTACGGCAATCAGATGGTCAACTCCACCGTCCCGCCAGTGGTCCCAGTGGCGGTACATGAGCTTGTCGAAGATGCTGGCCTTGATGGGGTTCTTGGCTCGTGCATCAGCTTCCGCAGAGTTGCAGGCATCGTCGGCACACTTTGGAAAGACGTGAGCAACGCAGACGATGGTCCGACCATCCTTCGTGAATCTTGGCGAGCCGCAACCAGTAGAGAGGCTTGTCACCTGCTTGGGTGCCCCCTCGGAGACTCCCACGGTCCAAACCTGAGGAGACCCCGCGGCGTCGGAAACGAAGGCCAGGGTCTTGCCATCGGCTGAGAAGGCTGGAGAACTCTCGCTCTTCCCCCCTGCAGAGATGGTTCGGGTCTTTCCGGAGTCCACTTCCACCAACTGCAGGACGGAGCGAGATGAGTTTGTCTCCAAATCCCTTGAATGAACGCTGAAAGCAGCGTAATCGCCCGCAGGCGAGGTAACCACCTGCCTGGGCGTTCTCAGGCGAATGACGTCTTCAACGGTGACGGGACGGCGTTTGCCGCTATCGGCAGAGAGGTCAGCAGCGAAGCCCACACACACTGCGAGGCCAAGTACGCCGGCAAGAAACTGGCTGAATTTCATCAACAGACTCCTACACAACCGGGGAAATCCGGAAACCAGGGCCGAAGACTATTATGGTTTCCATGGCCGGGCAAGCAGTTTGCCTGCCCGGGGGCGTGGTTCACGAACCGGGGAGCCAGTGGACTCTGTCACGCTGCCAGACAGTTCGGCGACGGCGACGGCGACGTCAACCCGCCTTTGGCGGGACTACGGCCACGAGAGGCGCACGCTGGACGTCCGGCTCCCCGGCAACGGATCCGCACCCCCTGCCCGGTTCTACCGATTCTGGCTTGTGAGCTGTTGGATTACCAGGAGAGGAGAATCTGCATGTAGTTGGCGCGCTCGAAGGCCTCAGGGTTGGGAGACTTTGCAAGGCTCATGCTGCCTTTCATCTGCTCCAACGACTCGTACTCGTGCTCCTCCATCCAGCGCCTCATATCCTCGTGCAGGGTCTTGAGGTACTGCGGCCCACGCTTGAGCAGGCACGAGACAACCTGGACGGCATCGGCCCCGGTCATCACTGCCTTGATGGCATCCGAAGCCGAGTGAACACCACCGGAAACGGCCATAGAGCCCTTGACCTGAGCGTGCAGCAGCGCAAGCCACCGAAGGCGCAGAGGCAGCACGGAGCTGTCCGAGAGCACCAGTTCACGACGAACCTCCAGCTCCTCAATATCGATGTCGGGCTGGTAGAACCGGTTGAAGAGCACCACGCCATCGGCGCCGGCCCCCTCCAGGTCGTTCACGAAATTCGCAGCGGCCGTGTAGAAGGGTGAGAGCTTCACCGACACGGGGATGGAAACTCGGGCCTTCACATCCTTGACCATGTTCACGGTGCGGGCCTCGATATCCTGGGAGGAGATTCTGGGGTCCGTGGCCATGTAGTAGACGTTGAGCTCGATGGCGTCGGCTCCCGCCTCTTCCACAAGCTTCGCATACCTGAGCCAGGCGCCGGGGTGAACGCCGTTGAGCGACCCGATAACGGGCACAGCAACCGACGCCTTCACCCTTCGGATCTGCTCCAGATACTGCTCCGGCCCAAGCTTGAAGCTGTCGGCGCCGGGGAAGTATGAGAGCGCCTCGGCGTGGGTGTAGGAGGACTGGTCGATTGCCCGCTCCGTGGCCGAAGCCTCGGCAAGAATCTGCTCCTCGAAGAGCGAGCGAAGGACGATGGCAGCGGCGCCGGCATCTTCCATCCGCTTGACCGTGTCGAGGCTGTCGCCCAGGGGGCTTGCGCCCGGCATGAACGGGTGAGGTAACTCAAGCCCGAGATACTTTGTTCGCATATCCATCTGAGCCCCTCCTTAGTGGGTTGTGCCCGGCTTCGACAGCGAGAGCTTTGCGAGATAGTCGTACAGCTCAACCCTGCGCGAGCTGAAGTCCTGAGCCAAACGGCCAAGCAGTTGGAATCGCTCGGAATCCATCTTCTCAACCATCTTGAAGCGGGTCTCGTTGCGCATGAAGTCAACCACTCTGCCCTTTGGCGGCCAGGCTTCCATAACCAGCGGAGCCTCACCCTTGGAGAGCCGCCTCGGGTCGAAGCGGTACAGAGGCCACATGCCAGTCTCCACGGCCAGCTTCTGCTGCTCGGGCCCTTTGGCAAGGTCGTACCCGTGGGCGATGCAGTGGCTGTACGCAATGATAAGCGACGGGCCATCATATGAGTCGGCCTCCTGGAAGGCCTTCACCGTATGCAGGTCTCTTGCGCCCATGGCCACCGAAGCCACGTAGACATGGCCGTACGCCATTGCCATGAGCCCCAAGTCCTTCTTGTGAACCGCTTTGCCGCTGGCAGCGAATTTCGCAGCAGCACCAAGAGGAGTGGCCTTGCTGGCCTGACCACCGGTGTTGGAGTAGACCTCGGTGTCAAGCACCAGCAGGTTCACGTCACGGGTGTTGGCAAGGACGTGGTCGAGGCCGCCGTAGCCGATGTCGTAGGCCCATCCGTCGCCGCCCACCATCCACACGGACTTGCGCACCAGATAGTCGCCCAACTGCGACAGAGCCTTGGCCTCGGCCGAAGAGTCCGCCGCCAGCTTATCTCTGAGCAGTTCTACTCGCTGGCGCTGCTCGAAGACGCCCTTCTCGGTGTACTGATCACCCTCCAGAAGTCCCGTCACAAGGTCATCACCAAGAACCGGGGCGAATTTCTTCAGCAGGTGCTTGGCCAGGTTCTTGTTCTGGTCCACGGCCAGCCTGAAACCGAAGCCGTACTCTGCGTTGTCCTCGAAGAGGCTGTTGGCCCAGCTTGGACCACGGCCGTTCTCGTCCACACAGTATGGGGTCGTGGGAAGATTGCCGCCGTAAATGGACGAGCAGCCCGTGGCGTTGGCAATAAGGGCCCTGTCGCCGAAGAGCTGTGTCAGCAGCTTGACGTAGGGGGTCTCGCCGCAACCGCCGCAAGCGCCCGAATACTCGAACAGCGGCCGCATGAACTGCGACGTCTTCACATCGATCTTATCAAGCTTCGTGCGGTCGACCTCGGGCAGGGCCAAGAAGAACGCATAGTTCTCACGCTCGGCCTCCCGCAGGGGAAGCTGCGGCTGCATCGTGAGGGCACGCTTGCGAGGATCGGCCTTGTCCTTCGCCGGGCAGACGCCCACGCAGACGCCACAACCGGTGCAATCCTCGGGAGCCACCTGCATGGCAAACTTCTGGCCCGGGAAGTCCTTGCCCTTGTAGTCGCAACTCTTGAAGGTGGCCGGCGCCTTCTCAAGGTGCTCCGGGGCAAACACTTTCGGCCTCACTGCCGCATGCGGGCAGAGAATTGCACACTTGTTGCACTGGATGCACAAGGCGGAGTTCCAAACCGGAATCTCCTGAGCAACGTTGCGCTTCTCCCACTGTGTGGTAGCCGTGGGCCAGGTGCCATCGGCAACGAAGGCCGAGACAGGAAGCGTGTCGCCCTTGTTGGCCATCATCACCGCAGTGATGTTGCGAACGAAGTCGGGAGCATGCTCGCTGACCACGGGCGGTCGCATAATGGCCGAAGTGGTCGCTGAGGGAACCTTAACCTCGTGGAGGTGCGCAAGGGTCTCGTCCACGGCCTCGTAGTTGGCCTTGACCACATCCTCGCCCTTCCTTCCGTACGTCTTCTTGATCGC
This sequence comes from uncultured Myxococcales bacterium, assembly GCA_964593355.1. Taxonomy (GTDB): domain Bacteria; phylum Myxococcota_A; class UBA9042; order CAIXZC01; family CAIXZC01; genus CAYTWV01. The sequence goes on along the minus strand of CAZQHM010000014.1, from coordinate 65,745 downwards.
CTTCTTGATCTGGGAAATTGCTTCATCCCTGGGCAAAACACCCGAGATAGCAAAGAAGCAGGTCTGCATAATCGTATTAATACGCTGGCCCATGCCAGTCTTGTTGGCAACTTCATATGCGTCGATGGTGTAGAACTTAATGTTCTTCTTGATAATCTGTTCCTGCACTTCCTTGGGCAGATGGTCAAAGACCTGGTCTGCGCTGTAAGGGGCGTTGAGCAGGAAGACGGCGCCCGGCGCTGCGTAAGCCAGCACATCATACTTCTCCAGGAACAGGAACTGGTGGCAGCCCACGAAGCTGGCCTGGCTGATGAGGTATGCCGACCGGATGGGATTGGGTCCGAAGCGGAGGTGGGAGATGGTAATTGCGCCCGACTTCTTGGAGTCGTAGACGAAGTATCCCTGGGCGTGGAAGTCGGTCTCCTCGCCGATGATCTTAATGGAATTCTTATTGGCACCCACGGTGCCGTCGGCGCCCAGACCGAAGAAGACGGCCCTGTGAACCTCGGGGCCTTCCACGGCGAAGGAGTGGTCCCACTCGAGGGAGAGGTTGGTGACGTCGTCGTTGATGCCCACGGTGAAATGGTTCTTGGGTTTGGGCTGAGCAGCGTTGTCCAGCACCGACTTGATGTGGGCCGGGGTGAACTCCTTGGAGGAGAGCCCGAAGCGTCCGGAGAGAATCCTGGGGAGAGCCTTGAATGGGGCGATTCCCTCACCCACGGCTTCGTTGAGTGAGCTGACGATATCGAGGTAAAGGGGCTCACCGAAAGCGCCCGGCTCCTTGGTTCGGTCGAGAACGGAGATGGTCTTCACCGAGGCCGGGAGAACCTGGAGCAGGTGTTTGAGGGAGAAGGGGCGATAGAGGTGAACCTTCACCATGCCGACCTTCTGGCCCTTGGCTACCATCCACTCGATTGTGTCCTGGGCAGTCTCGGCGGCACTTCCCATGAGGACGACGATGCTCTCGGCATCGGGGGCACCATAGTACTCAAAGAGCTTGTACTGTCGGCCGGTGACCGTGGCGAACTTATCCATGGCCTCCTGAATCGCTTCGGGGCAGGCATCATAGAAAGGATTGCACGCTTCTCGGGCCTGGAAGAAGACGTCGGGATTCTGGGCCGTGCCGCGGACCTTGGGGCGGTCGGGCGAAAGAGCACGTTCTCGGTGCGCCCTGATGTCCGCTGGGTCGAGCATGGCCAGCAGGTCGTCGTTGGTCAGCTCTTCAATCTTGGCCACCTCGTGGGAGGTTCTGAAGCCGTCGAAGAAGTGAAGAATCGGAACTCTTGACTTCAAAGTGGCCCGCTGGGCGATGATCGCCATGTCATGCACTTCCTGCACGCTGGCGGAACCAAGCATGGCGAAGCCGGTCTGGCGGCAGGCCATAACGTCGGTGTGGTCGCCGAAGATGGAGAGGGCGTGCGAGGCAACGGCTCTGGCCGTGACGTGCATGACGTGGGGGCAGAGTTCGCCGGCAATCTTGTACATGTTCGGAATCATCAGGAGCAGGCCTTGGGAAGCCGTGAAGGTCGTGGTGAGGGCACCAGCCTGGAGGGCACCGTGGACAGATCCTGCTGCACCGCCTTCAGACTGCATCTCAACAACGTCGGGGATAACACCCCAGACATTCTTCTTCCCCTGTGCGGACCACTCGTCGGCCCACTCACCCATGTTTGAAGACGGGGTGATGGGATAGATGGCGATGACTTCGTTCGTGCGGTGAGCTACGGACGCGGCGGCCTCGTTGCCGTCAACTGTGATCTTTCGGCGTTGCGACATGGCTTGCACTCTCCCTTCCAGCTTATAGCCGTCGAACCCCGGGTGGGGATCGACGAACGGGGTCTACCATAGGCCCCGGCAATGAACCGCGCGGCGTTAAAGCAGTCCGCCCGTGTACTGTCAAGCAAATATGGTTTGGCGGTTCGGCACGCAGAGGTTACACTCGCCGGGCTGGAGAGGGCCTCCCAGGGCGTCTGCATGGGCATCCCTGGAGCCTCGCAGACCAGTGGCCGTGCTGGCGTCTCAATCGCAGCGACTGCACGCCGGTGGAAGCAATGGTCAGGGCTTAGCCCATTACTCGTTGAGGGGCCATGAGCAACGACAAAGGCAGCACCGGCAAGCAGTGGGAGAGCCCGGAGCTTCCCAGAGAGCGCCTGGACGAGCTGCTCGAAATCGAACGACGCTACGGCCAGTTGCTGCACGCCATGTCCGCCTCGCCCGGGCGCGAGAGCGGCTTCAGGAGCATCCTTCAGGCCATCTTCGGAGATTTGCCCGTGGGCGTCTGCCTCCTCGACGCCGGCCTCCAGTACGTCTGGCTCAACGAGGCCCTGGCCGGCCTCAACGGTATCCCAGTTGCCGACCATATTGGTCGCACCGTCGCCGAGGTCCTGCCGAAATATGCCGCCACCGTCGAACAACCTGCCCGGAGGGTGCTCACCACAGGCCAGCCCATCTGGCAATGGCCCATGGTCGGCAGTGGCAGAAACACTGGCTCCGGAGCCCATTATGAAGCCGGCTACCTGCCCCTTATGAACCCGTTTCGCTCCGAGACCATGGTCCTGGTGCTGGTCCACAAAGTTCAGTTCGAACACTCGGCCCCACACCAACTCTCCGAAGCCCGCATGGACTACGATACCCTGCTGGAGAACTTCAACGACGCCGTTTTCATCCTGGACCCCGCCAGCGAACTCATCCTCCAGGCCAACTCGAGGGCCTGCACTACTTATGGCCTGAACCAAAGCCAGATGCTTGGCCTCAGCTTCAAGGACTTCACCAGAGACGTGCCACGCGGCGAACAGAAGATTCGTGAGCTGATGCTGGCAGGACTCCTCTCAGATTTCGAGACGACCCACCTGCGCCGCGATGGAAGCGCCATCGACGTCAGGGTCAACGCCTCGGTCATCAGGCACAAAGGCAGGAAGGCCCTGCTCGTGGTCGTCCACAACATCTCTGACCTGCGACAGGCCCAACGGGACCTTAGTGAGAGCCTTCTCAAGGTCAGGACGGTCATGGAGGGTACCGTCCAAGCCATGGCCATGACCGTTGAGATGCGAGACCCCTACACCGCCGGCCACCAGCGACGCGTCGCTTCCCTCTCCGTCGCAATCGGTAGAGCCCTTGGCCTGGACCCCGACCTCACCGACGGCCTCCGCTGGGCTGGTATGGTCCACGACATCGGCAAAATCGCCGTCCCTGCAGAACTGCTCTCAAAACCCGGACGACTCTCTCCTATAGAATTCACCCTCATCAAAACCCACTCCGAACAAGGAAGCGAGATTGTTCGCTCTATACAATTCCCCTGGCCCGTAGCGGCCATGGTGCTGCAACACCACGAACGCTGCGACGGCTCGGGATACCCCGGCGGTCTGCCGGGGGAGCAGATTGAAATCGGCGCCCGCATCATCGCCGTGGCCGATGTCGTCGAAGCCATGGCGTCGCACCGTCCTTACCGACCGGCCTTGGGCCTGGAGGCCGCTCTCCATGAGATTGGCACCAACTCGGGGCGCCTCTACGACCCCGACGTCACGGCAGCGGCCCTGGACCTCTTCAGAAACCGGGACTTCCAGTTCGAGTGATGCGTTCCCCCCTCAGGGACCAGGAAACCGGGACTATTTCCAGAGACCAGGCGACTAAATCACCCTCCACCCCCGCATACACCCGGCAGCATTTCCCCCGAATTTGGCCCCTGGAACATGCCAACGCTTTGTATTGATCTCCCCCCTGCTTTCATCTACGATGCGCTCATCTGACAGCCGCTGCCGCGTTTGGGCCGCTGTGGAGAACACCCGTATCCCTTGGGAGGTCTGATGAGACGCTTGCTACTTGCCCTGCTTGGGCTGGCGCTTCTGGGCGCATGCACCGAGACTATCGTTCCTGGAGGCCAGAAAGAGGTCCCCGCCGAGGACTACTCTGCCACGGGCACGTCAAGACTACGAGTGGACAGAACCTACTTCCGGGACGAGTTCAACCGCTACGTCTATCTCAGCGGCATCAACGTCGGCGGAACCAACAAGCTGCCCATGACCCCCGCTCCCGATGATGACCCCAGGGGCGAACCTATCACCTTCGTCGGACGCCCCTTCCCCATCGAAGAGGCCGACTACTGGTTCAAACGCCTCAAGTATGAGTGGGGCTTCAATACCATCCGCCTTGTCATCCTTTGGGAAGCCATTGAACATGAAGGTCGCGGTATTTATGATACGGAATATCTCAACTACGTGGAACAGCTGGTATCCAAGGCTAACGATCATGGCATTTATATGCTAATTAATTTCCATGAGAACTTATTTAGCCGATTTTTATATTCAAACTTCAACCGGGTGCCTGACGTCGGTCAGCCAGGCAGCATCGAGTATATGCTCTCAAGCCTCTTCCCCCGCAAAGCCGACCTCAGCTTCGACTCCAGAGTGGGCGGCGACGGAGCCCCCAGATGGGCCGTGGAGGCCTGCCTCCCAGAGAAAGACATCGACTCCATCCATTGGGGTATGAACAAACTCCTGGGACGCCTCAGCAAGAAACTCGACGGAGGCTTCTGGTTCTTCCAGATCCTCGGCTTCGTCACCACCATCCTCGACTCACCCCTCATCGCCGGTCTCAACACCGACGACCCCAAGGCCCCGAAACCCGAAGACGTGGTGGAGGAACAGAGCCTCGAGGAATACGTACTCGAAATGATTGATAAAATGGAGGGGGCCGACCCGGCACTCACACCCTTCGAACCCCACCAGTCCTGCGACGTTCTCCCGCTTACCAACTGGTGGAATAACGTGCTCGTATCTTATGATGTGGAACGCTGCTATGCTGCCTTTTTCGCCGGCGATGTCGTCTTTCCAAGCTATACCTTCGATGTTGATGGCGAGACTTTGAATATTAAGCAGTATCTCCAGGATGCATACAAAAACTCCTGGCTCGAGGTGGTCAAGAGAGTCAAGAAGTACCCCAACGTCGTGGGCTACGACCTCATCAACGAGCCCCCAGGAGGCTTCCTCGCCATCGCTGCCGCTGCCATCTACTACGGCTCGGACTTCAACCTCGGGGCCGTCGAGAACCTCCTCACCGGCCTCGTCGGCGAAGAACTGGGCGCTGCCGTGTATCGCCTCATCTTCAGCCTCAACCTCATCCCCCTGGTGCCGCCCAGAGATTACTTCGTGAAGGATTACATAAAAGGTAACGGCAAGAAATACAACGCGTTCAAGACGGCTAACGCTGAGATATGCAAGCCCAATCAGAAGAAGCCCGACGGCACCGCAATCTTCCCAAGTGACAGCGACCTGCTCTCCATGTGCGCCGTGGGGTCGCTGAAGCTTGAGGACGCCTGCCTGACCAAGCTGTGCCCCAAGTTCGCCGTGGGGGCCCTGGATTACACCGCAGACCGGGCCGATATCGATAAGTGCCTCACGGAGGTCTGCTACAACGACGCCTTCTACGCCGACTTCATCGAGCAGACCAAAGAGACCTACCGCATGAACGACATGAACCTGGGTGGCGTCCTCGACCTCAACCTCAACTTCACCTGGATCCTCGTGCAACTCTATGACCTGGTGGGCACCGCAATCCAAGACGAAGATCCCAACGCCATCATCTGGCTCGAAGAGGGCGGCGGAGCCCTGGACAGCCTCGGCCTGGGCACCACCAACCTCTGGAAGCCCGAAGGCATCAAGAACATGGTCTATACCCCCCACTGGTATCCCGACATCTACCCCTACTTCGGCTTCAACGAGCCACCCCGCTACTTCGAAGTGGAGGAGTGGATCCTCCGGGACTTTACTCCCGACATCCAGGCCAAGTACGACTCGGTCAATGGAACCTTCGGCCCCGTGCCCGTGGTCTTCGGCGAATTCGGCACCTATTACAATTACAATGACTGGGATTGGTCCGTGGAGAACGACTATCGCATTTCTGCGGAGATTCTGGACAACTACTACGAGACCTTCGAGAAATTCTTTGCCCCCAACCTGCTCTGGTGCTTCAGCGCCCACAACGAGTGGCGCAAAGGCGACCTCTGGAACTTCGAAGACTTCTCAATCTGGGGAGCCGATGACAAGGGCCAGCAGCGAACCCGTGGCGAGCGAGCCTGGGCACGTCCCAAACCCTGGATTCTCAGCGGCAAGCCCATCGAACTCCGCTTCAACTCCGACTACCACTACTATGATCCCGATAAGGGAGAACTCGATGCCTGGAGAGAATTCTACCTGGCCTTCGGCTCCAAAGAGAGCGACAAGCCCACGGAAATCTACGTGCCCAAGATCCAGTACCCCGACGGCTTCTATGTCTGGCTCTCAGACGGCTGGGCCAAGTTCGACCACGAGAAGAACACCCTCTACTACTTCCCCACCAAAGACCAGCCCGGCTGGAAACACGAGGTCACAATCAGACCACCGCAAGAGGGTCGCGAAACCGTAGGCTGGAGCTACTTCTTCGACTTCCAGGGCCGCAAGGTCCAGGGCGACAGGAAATAGGGAGGACAACGATGAAAAAGATTACCACTATCGCCCTGTCCGCTCTGCTCGCCACCGTAGCCTTCAATGGCTACGCCCACGAAGCTCCCGCAGCAGACGAGACCCCCTCTGCCGACGTGGAGCAAACCGAAGAGTTGAAGGTCCCACTGGTGCCACCAACCCTTAAAGGCACCCTCGCCGACGACGTGAAGGTCAACCTCAACCTCGAACTGCTCAACCTCTTCACCTATCGCAACGACGCCGACTTCGACCGCTCTTCCCCCTACTACAATGAGTACGACCAGTCCGAAGGATTCCTGGCAACATTCCTCATGCCACGAGTCACCATCACCAAAAGTGACTACTTCAAGTTCTACTACGAGACCGAAATCGGCACCGACCTCTGGTCCTACAACACCCCCGACGCCGGCCTCGGCAAGTCCAACCGCAGCCTCTCCATGAAACAACGAGAGATCTGGGGCCATACCCGCCTTGGCGACTTCTTCGTCAAAGCAGGCTTCCAGCGGGTCACCGACTCCTCCCGCCTCTTCATTGACCACTGGGTGGGCGCCGCACGATTCGGATACGGCTGCGAGAAGAAGAGCCACGTCAAACTCAGCATCGGCCAACTCCCGGACCAGACCTTCGAAGGATGGGACTTCGGGGCCACGCACCTGGGCAGCTTTGGCGATGATGTCATGCTGGCGGCCGTGGATGGTCGCCTTCAACTCAATGACAACATGAACCTCGATGCTGGATTCTTCTTCATCAGAGACGGCTCGGTCATCAACAGAGTCCGTAACGTAGGCACCCTCGCTGCTACCTTCTCGGCCAACTACCCCAAGTGGATGGCCTCGGCCTCGCTCCTCGCTCAGTTCGGCAACCGGGAGAACTTCGCCGCTAACGGCGATGATACCGGACACACCGCCTACGCTGCCTCCGCTGCTGCCGCCGTGAACTTCGGTCGCTTCCAACTCAAAGCCAATCTCGTTGCCCTCTCCCCCGACGACGAACACGAAGGAAACGACGCCAGCGGCTTCCTCTGGTCCGGTAAACGCAACGGTCAATCCTCCCTGCTCAACGAAAACACCATCAGAGACATCGGTGACAACATCGACGAGAAGCTCGGCATCTTCGACGGCCTCTTCTACGAAATGACCCCGGGCATGGCCGCTGGAGACATCGGCCTCTACATGCAAACCCTCAAATGGATGAAGGTCGGCGTCGTCTCCGCTGGCCTCATGACCCTCAACTCCAAGAACAGCATGGACAGCAGCTTCGTGGGCTGGGAGAACGAACTGGTGGTGGATGTGACCGCCCTCGACGGCCTCTTCCAAACCGTGCTCACCGGTGGTGTACTGCTGCCAGGCGAGGCCGGCGCTGCATTCGTCAACATCCTCCCCAACCGCACCACAACCGACCCGCTCTACTTCATGTACCTTGCCGTCTTCATGAGACTGTAGTAAGCTTTCTGCTTCACAATCTGGAGAGCATCATGAGATATATTCTTGTCTCTATTATTCTGCCCATGGTGCTGGCGCTGGCCTCGTCGTGCGGCACCTCGTCTGACCAGCAGCCAGCGCCCGACCAAGACCTGCAAGCCGACCTGGGCTCCGGCGACACTCTGGCGACAGAACTGCCCGCCTCAGACCTTCCGCATGATGCCCAAGGGGATGGCCTGGACCAGGATGCTGACGGCGATGCCCTGGACCACGATGCTGAGCAGCCCGTCGAGGTTGAAATCGAGGTCGAAACTCTTCAGAACCCCTTCCGCCTGGTTTTCACCCACAAGGGGCGAACGTTGCTCTCTTTGGGTGGTGCCGGCAAAGGCGCCCTGGGGCTGCTTCATCCCCAGGGTGAGAGGTCCATGCTCGAAACGCCCGTGGCAACCACCCAGGATGGCCAGACCACAACCTTCCAATTCGAGCTGGCCGACGGAAGGTCTGCCTCCGTCACCCTGCGCCCCCGTCCCCACGGTGCCATGGAAGTGGCCATGCGCATTGATGACATGCTGCCCAAAGAGAGGCTGCTGGCAAACCTCGTCGTAACGCCCGAGGAAGGTTTCTCCGGCATCATGGAACGGGTCGTTCAAGGTGCGCAAGATGCCTCCTGGAGCCCCAACACCACCGAGGCCCTCAACCTCCGAGGCCAGGCCTTCCAACTGGAAGTGCTGCCCACCATCGCCCTCTACTCGCCCTTCTTCGTCTCCACCGCCGGCTACGGCATATATGTGGACAGCCACTGGCCAGGGAAGTACGACTTCGGCAAGAGCGACCCCGATGTAGTAGCCCTCAACTACGAAGGCCCTGAGTTGGTCTTCCAAGTCTTTCCCGGCCAGACGCCCATGGAAGTGGTCGAGCGTTTCAGCCTGGCAACCGGCACCACAACCATGCCGCCCAAATGGGCTCTGGGACACTACCGCTGGCGGGACGACCACTACGACCTGCCCTACTTCTATGACGGAACGCCCTACGATGGCCCCTTCAACAGCATGGTGGCCGAAGACATCCTCATGATGGAAGCCTTCGGAATTCCTACCACCGTCTACTGGGTGGACCGCCCATGGGGCCCCGGATCTTTTGGCTACGATGACTTCAAGTACGACGAAAATCGGCTGCCCAACCCCCAGGCCATGATCAATTGGCTCTCAGACAAAGGAATCAAGTTCATGCTCTGGATATGCCCCTGGGCAGTGGGCGAAATGGCCACGGAAGCCGTAGAGAAGGGCTACGTCTACCAGAACCCCAACCCCCTGGCGGGGCCCCCGGAAGCCAAGATGCTGGACCTGACCAACCCCGAGGCCAGAACCTGGTGGCAAGACGCCATGATTCCCCTCATCAAGGATGGGGTAGCCGGATTCAAGCTGGACCGGGGCGAAGAGAAGAACCCCGACGGAAAGCTCTTCACGGGTACTGTCCACGATGGCCGAGACTACCGGGAGATGCACAACGCCTACGTCGCCCTCTACGCCAAGACCGTCCGGGAAGCATTCGAGAGGGCCGGCGTTCCCGACGGAGTGGTGATGCCCAGGGCAGGCTGGAGAACCACCTCGCACTACGCTACCCCCTGGGGAGGCGACACAGCCCCCACACAACACGGCCTGCGCTCAGCCATCATCGCCCAGCAACGCTGCGCAACCATGAACTACCCAATCTGGGGCAGCGATACCTGCGGCTATGGCGGGACGGCGCCTCAAGAGGTCTGCAGCCGGTGGCTGGGCTTCTCGGCCTTCTCACCCATCATGGAGGTGGGCCCCACCGACAACGTGGCCTTCTGGTCCTGGCCTGAAGATGGCGTCGACGCAAAGGTCAACTGGGATGGTTACCACTTCGAGCCTCAGTATAACGAGCAGCTGATCGCCGAGTATATACTATACGCAAATATCCACATGGATCTGCTTGACTATATCTATGCCCAGGCCCTTAAAGCACACACCGACGGCACCCCCATTATCCGCCCCATGTTCTTCCTGAAACCCGGCGATGCTGCCTACATGGAGGCGTGGGACCAGTACCTCTTCGGCCCCGACATCCTGGTAGCTCCGGTCTGGCAAACGGGCCAGTATCAGCGGGAAGTGCTTATCCCCGAGGGGAACTGGGTTGACGCCTGGAGCGCCGAACTTCACGTAGGCCCGACCACCATCACCGTGGATGCCCCTGAACACAAGATCCCCTTCTTCCTCCGCCAAGAGTCCGGCATCGCTCTGGGTGACCTCGAAACCCGCTGGGTTGACGCCCAGGAGACCGCCGCCCAGAAGCCCGACCTCTCAGAACTCCAGAAGAGCCTCCCCACGATTCGGTAGGGCCTTTTCCCAGGGTTGACATCCACCCTTCGGCCTGTCAGAGTGGTCGGTACCAGCGAATGTAATGCTATAAAAAAGCTCTATCCACGGGATAGAACTGTTATCAATGAACCGATGGGGGTGTTTTCATGTCAATCAAAACAATAACAACGGTTCTGTTGGCTTCAACGATCCTCCTCTCCTGCGCCGAGGAAACCACAAAGGCAACAGGCGACGCTGACATGTTCAGTGATGAAGATTCGACCCAACCCGTTGAGCCGGATCTTGCGGACGATCAGGGCGAGGACCAGAGCGATGTTCAGGGCTCCCTGCCTCAAGGGGATTGCAACGCTCACTGGGGCCTGCTCACCGTGGACCAGGGGTGCCGAGTGGTCGGTCCCAGATACGTCGAGGTTGATGGCGTCCCATCTCCCCTACCCTCGGAGTGTCCTGGCGGTACCACACCCTCCGAAGATGGCTCCTACTGTGAACCCCTCTTCGCCACCTGCCAGCCGGATGAGGTCCCGATTCTCGGCGGCGACTGCCACAGAGTTGGAGCCATCGACACGCCCGATAGCCCCCCATATTTCGACAAGTGTCCCCAATACCACCTGGCCCGGCAGGGCGGTGGCTGTTACCCCGTGGGACAACGGGCGTGCCCGTCGGTCTGGGGAGCCGAAGCCGACTGCAGCCCGGACGAACTGCAGCCTTGCCCCCAGGGATGGAAGCCAAGCCAGGACGAGACATTCTGCGAACCAGTGCTCGCACAGTGCCTCCTTGGAGAAATCTCACTTCCCGGCGGCCAGTGCGAGCCGGCCACCACCCCTGATGATCAGTGTGGCGCCGGCCCCTGGCCATTGTTGGAAGAACCAGGCACATTCAGTGACATAATACATGTATCCAAGGAGTCATCATGTGATAATAACTGTGGATCAGCTGACAGGCCGTTCTCCTCCATTGAAGAGGCCCTGGAAAGCGCCGTTGAAGGCGCCGCCGTCTTGGTAGGCGAGGGAACCTATGTAGAACATCTAACTATTTCCAAGCCCGTAACCCTGGTGGGTCTCTGCCCCCAACGAAGCATCATCGTTGCCCCGCTGCCTCCTCCCGATGAAGCCGACCAGTTGCCGCTGGTGCTGGTCCTCGGAACAGCGGACGTCTCCATATCCGGTTTCGGCTTCGCCCATGGAGGCGAAGGAGTCGTGATTCAGGACTCCCAGGGGGTCGAGCTGTTCGACCTTGCCCTGTATGGAGAGGCCGGAACGGCGCTGAGGCTCACGGGCGCCGAAGCAACGGCCAACCACCTGTGGATCACGTCGGTGCATCCATCCCAGTTGCCGGAAGAGCAATTGGCCCCGGGTGTTGTAGTGAGCGGGGAGTCTACCCTGGCAGCAAGCTTCCTGCTAATCGAGGACCGGATGGGTAGTGGGCTCATGGTGCAGGATGAAGGAAGTTCGTTGAGCCTATCCTCCAGCCTGGTAGGGCCCACTCAGATGTCCAGCACCGCAAACGACGGCGTGGGACTGGACGTCAGCGGCGGGGCCTCGGCCGAAATCTCGGACTGCGTGTTCCTTGGAAACCACACGGCACACGCCAGAGCCGACGGAGTGGGAACCCACCTCTCCGTGCACCACACAGCTATGCTCGACGGCAAGCCCAACAAAGATGGGCTGGGCCGTGGCGTAAACTGCCGCTCGGGTGCATCGTGCGTTGTAACTCATACGCTGGTATCTGGAAGCCATGACGCCGGCCTGCTGGCCGTGAACCCCCAGACAAAGCTCAGCGTCAGCCACTCTGCGGTGATCGATACCGTTGGAACCAAGGAGATCCCGGTAGCAATCTACCAGGGCGATTCGGCGCAGGTGTTATGTTCAGCCTGCACCGTTAAGCAAAGAGAGGGAGACGGAGTGCTGTCGGCTGGAGGCACTCTCGGAACTGCAAGTGCTACGCACATGGTAGTAGAAGGATTGTTGGTGATCGGTTCCGGGGCTCAAGAAGCCGGAACCGTGATAGTTGGACTCTTCGTTGGGGCCGGAGCGATATCCAAAGCAACGTCATCAGTATTCGAGCATCTTAGTGTTGGCGTTGCTGGGATCGACAAAGGCAGCTCGATAGAATTAACAAATATTACTATTCGCAGCATTAATAGCATAGGCATAGATGGAACTGGGAGTGGAATACAAGCAAGCAAGGCAGATTTACGCCTATACGACAGCCTGATTGAGCATTGCGATATATCAGGCATAGATTTGTTTGACAACTCTGGAGTAGTCTTGAGTAGTACTGTCCGGGAAATTAATACTGATGAAGATGCTGACTTATCCTACGCTCACTGTCTCGGCGCTTCGGCAGCCGCCCACCTCGAGGTCACGGAGTCACTGTTCGAGGGCTGTCATGGTGTAAGCGCCGCCGTCATGGACAATGGCTCTTCGCTGACCCTCTCCTCCTGCACCATCCGGCAGGGAACGCCCTTCGACTTCGACTTCTCCACTGGGGTCAGAGTGGAGAATGGAGGGGAATTGATAATTGAAAACTCGCTGTTGGAGCGACTTCGCAGGGCCTCGGTTCTGGCCAGTGGGGATGGTTCGTCCGTCGTTCTTCGGAATTCCACGGTCTCGTGCACCCTGATGGCCTCGGGCCTCCAAGCGGCTGGAGTAGCTATCCAGCAGGGAGCACAAGGCCTCGTTGTTGACAGCAGCCTTGCTGGCAATGAGGCCCTGTCACTTCTTGTCAATGGAGTTGGTTCCGAGGCCACTCTGGAGAACCTGCTTGTGGAGGAGACTCTGCCTGGTAGTGGCGGAGGTTCTGGCCAAGGAGTGGAGATATCTCAAGGGGCGAAGACTACCGCTTCGGGGTTGCTCGTGCGGGGATCCTTCGCCGAGGGCGTACAGGTCAATGCTGGCGCATCGCTGACCCTCACCAATTCGCTGGTGGAAGACACTAGAGCAGACTCAAAAGGTGGATATGGTCGGGGAGTATCCGTGTGGGGCGGCTCAGAAGCAGCGCTGGACCATCTGGTCATTACGGGCAGCGTTGAGGCAGGCTTGATGGTTAATGGAGCAGGAACCAGCGTCGATGTCGCCTGGACCATTGTGGAACAGACCGCCCCTAATCCCAAGACCGGGTCCGCCCTCGGGGTGGGGGTTGAGGGACAGGGCACAGTCTCTATCTCAGACAGTTGGGTGCTGGATAACGCCGGAAACGGAGTGCTGGCTCACCACGAAGGAACCAGCGTTTCGCTCCAACGCTGTGTCGTGGGCCGCACCACGGAGACTTGGCACGAAGTGGTGGGCGACCATGCCCTTGGTCGGGGGATGACTGTACATTTCGGTGCCGCGGCCACAATTGACGCTACCCTCTTCTTCGATAACTTCGAGGTGGGGATAAACCTCAGCGGCCAGTCAGGATACCTGCAACTGAACAACAGTATCATCAGGCAAACAAAGCAGCATGAAGCGGGACTGGGCAAGGGAGCCTTCGGTATCGGTCTTGTGGTTCAAGAGAAGGCCCTCGCCACCGTCGACCATACGCTGGTGACCAATAACCACTCCGGCGGCATCGGCTGCTACGACTTGGGTACGCAAGTTGAATTCTGGGGCTCAACCGCCAGGGAGACCATCTCATCCGGAGTCTGGTTCGACCCGGAAACAGGTGGGCCCAAGATGGGCATCTTCGGTGATGGACTCTATGCCGTGCAGGGGTGCGAGCTGAAAGTGGCAGGCTCCATTGTGGAAAGTAACGACCGTGCCGGAGTCTTCGCTGACGGCTCCACCCTCTCCGTGCATGATTCGGCCATTTTCAGAAACGCAGCCTTCGGCATCGCTGCCCGAAACTCCGTGGCCGATGTTCCAGCCTTGGGTAACATGGTTGTTCAGAATTGCGGTGATCTATTAGATACTTTCTGTCAAGATATATCATACTCTGTCGATGACCTTGGCGTTCCTCCAGCCCCTTCCAATTCAAGCTCTATTACCCACTAGCGAGATTAAGAAACGCATATATTTATTGCTACGTCCGGGGCTCGTGGCCATCCAGACGTCGTCAACGTTGATTGCTAAGCGCTTCTGCGATATACCCGTTCCCGTGGCCTGCCAATCCACCCCGGCACCCCCGAGAGCGAGGCGCAAGCCTGGTCGAGGGGGTGGGACGAGTGTGGTGAGCAGTTATCAGGGGAGGTTGTCGGCTTGTCCGCTTTGTGTCCACTCTGCCTCAGTCATGGCCCGCTGGGAAGCCCCTGCGAGACAGACCTCTGCCTGAAGCTTGGCAAGCACCGCATCCCACCTGAGCACGCTCACCGCTGCCGTACCTTACCCGGGGACGACGACGGCCAGAGCGGTCGTCTCGTCGATGACTACCTCATTGTCCGGCGCCTTGGACAAGGCGGATTCGGGTCGGTCTACCTCGCCTTGCAGATGCCCCTGGCAATGCCCACTGCCCTCAAGATGCTGCGAACCGCAGACCTCTCCGAAGCAGACAAGGAGCAGTTCGTGCAGCGCTTCGCCCTTGAAGCCCTGACCCTCTCCCGCCTATCCCACCCCAACATCGTTCGCCTCCTGAAGTTCGGTGGCGGCGAAGAGACACACTACCTGGTCATGGAGTACGTAGCTGGGGGCCGAGAACTGCGCCACGAGATTGAGGCACGGCGGAAGAGTCGTCAGGGCTTTTCCCCCAACGAGGTCAGAATAGTTGCCACTCAGTTGCTTCACGCCTTATCAGCGGCTCACAAGGAGGGCATCGTCCACAGGGATGTGAAGCCGGCGAACGTCATGCTGCAGCCCGTGGAAGGCAACCCGCTGCTTGTCAGAGTGCTCGACTTCGGCCTCGTGAAGCTGCTGTCGCACAACGATGACTCCACCATGCGGCTGGGCACCCCCACGTACATGGCTCCAGAGCAACACCGAGGTCGGGAGATTGGCCCCTGGACCGACTTGTACGCCCTTGGCCTGATGATTGGCGAGATGCTGCTGGGCCAGCGCCCCTTCAACGTCCGGAGCCTAAGCGAACTTGTGGACGCCAAGCTCAACAGCGACCACACCCCCAAAGATGTATTTGGTACATCACGCATTCCCCGCAGCCTGGAGAGATTCCTGCGCAAAGCCATTGCGCCCGCATGCGCCAGCCGATTCCGCTCCGTGGAAGAGTTCTTACCCGCCATGAACGCTATGTTCGAACGGCTGGACGACGATATGGCCCAGACAGCAGAGCCCTGCGACGATACCCTCGATGCCGAATCAGCTGAGAATCGCCGCACCCAGCTCTGGTCTCCCCACTCCGACGCACTGGCCGAAACCATGAGCCCCGAACCCGATAGAAGGGCCACGGCTCAAGGTGGCTTCGTCCCCACCGAACCCATGGAGAAAAGCCCACATCACCATGATGCATCGTTGTCAGACCTGCCCACCGAGCCTCCTCCCTACAGCCGCGGCAGCACCGGAAAGTGGCGGTGGGCCGCCGTTGCTGCGGCCCTGCTCCTCCTGCCCTTGGCTACCTGGCTGACCCTCTCATCCCTGGGTTCAGGCGACAATGGCCCTGCCGACGCTAAGCCCGGTGACGAAGCAGCTGAGACCTCGGCGCCCATGTCAGGTCAAGTCGGCCCCACGGCCCCAGCAGGCAACAGCGCACCCAAAGTGTGGAAGGACGTGCCGCTGGCATCCGCCCTCCTGGGCAATCAGGAGCACCCATCGGTATCCGCATTGAAGGATGGCACGCTGCTGGCCGTGTGGAGCACCGCCGACCCCTCAACAGGAGAGTCCCGAATCGTGGGCCGCTACTTCCAGGCAACTTCGCCCACGGGCGCCGAATTCCGCATCTGTTCTGCAGATCGGGGCACCAAACGGGTGCCGGTCGTTGCCACGCTCACCGATGGTCGGGCCCTGGTCCTCTGGAGCGCAGAGGGACTCGATGGCAGCGGGTGGGGGGTCTACGGCCAGTGGCTGAGCCCAAAGGGCGAGAAGATTCGGGGAGAGTTCCTGGTCAACACCGACCGCCAGGATGGTGACCAGGAGTTACCGGCCATTACTGTGCTTCCCGATGACCGCGTGCTCGTGGCCTGGCAGAGCGCTGGGCCCGACGGTGACGGCTTCGGCATCCTTGGCCAGTGGTTCGGTGCCGACGGCCAACGTGCAGGAGCCCCCGTGGTGCTGAACTCTCAGGGGCAAGGCCGACAAAGATTCCCGACCCTTGCCGCAGGCTCTGAATCTGTGCTTGTAGCCTGGGAGAGCGAATCCACGGCTGAGTCGGACAGTTTCGGCATCCAAGCCAGAATCGTAAGCCCCACAGGCACCGAGCTTCGCCCCCAATTTCTAGTCAACCATACCATGGCCGGCAGACAGCGCTACCCCGCCGCTGCCCCACTACCCGGCGGAGGATTCCTCGTCGCCTGGACCAGTGAGAATCAGGACGGCTCCAGACACGGCATCTACGCACGAACTTTGGACCGATTCGGGGCCTCCCAGAGCGAGGAGTTTCCCATCAACACCACCACCGAAGGAGACCAATGGGTGCCGAAGGTGGCCTCCTCTGCCAACGGAACCAGCCTGGTTGTCTGGCTGGCAGGGGCCCAGGACGGCAGTGGTCAAAGCGTAGTGGGCCGGTTCATCTCGGGCGATGGTGGACCGCTGGGAGACGAGTTCCTGGTCAACGACTACTCGGAACTGGATCAACGAGTGCGTTCCGTTACCGCCCTTCCAGACGGCGACTTCTTCTGCGCCTGGGAAAGCATGGGCCAGGACGGCTCGGGATGGGGAGTGTTCGGTGCCTGGGTAAGCTTGCCTGGCAGTATCAAGTAGAGCGCCGTTCAGAACCTCTTCGGCGGAGACGACTGCACCTCCATTCCGTCAGCGTTCTTGCTGACTTCAGCGGCAGTGGGACCTGTAAGTGCAGTGGCATTACCGAATATGAAATTGGATAACTGTTCAAAGAGAACTTCTGGGGATGGCAAATATATCGCAAGCCCATATGCCCCGCTTCTGGTGACCAAGCTGCCCTCAATGGCACCAGAACTCTGATAGTAATAGACTCCGCAGCGACTGTTATCTGTGAAAAGAGTATCTTGAACCGACGCAGTCGCCCTCACCACAGTCAGTCCATCACCAAACGCCTGCAGGCGGACCTTCCCGGGCTCCTTCTCTACCCACTCGCCACCGGGCGAAGTGGAGGCCAGGGTACAGCCCTGTATGTCGGCGCTGGCACCGTCAAATGCCCCCACTGCATAGCTGGCGTTTCCAACGAAGAGAGAGTCGGTCAACAGCAGCGATGCGCCCTGGACCACCGCTGCCCCCATGCCAAATGCGTTGACCTCCTGCTGGGAGTACCGAGTGGTCGCACACTTGTCCATATCTACCGACGTTCCCTCCTCGTGCGCAGAGAGGCCCCACCCCGCCGAATGCATCAGTAGACAGCGGCTCATAGAGAGATGGGCGCCATCCGCCACCAACACACTCCTCTCCAACGGAACCTCACCCTCGTACAATTCGCGGGCCTGGCTCTGTAACACTGACGTCCGCTCTGCAACCACCGAGCTCTCCGGCCCAAGCACTACCATCTGGAAGGGCCAGTTGTCAGCCAGGCTTGAGTTGGACAACTCCACGTTGGCGCCTGCCGTGGCCCACAGCCCAGCAGAGGTCGGCAACAACGGAGCCCCTTCTTCAGCATTATTGAGCGTGTTTCTTACTAAAGCAGACTCAGCCTCCAACACGGCGCCACTGCCGTCAACCAGACATCCGGTTTGTACGCTCAAACTAACCAAAGAGCGACGCAGCAGAGCTGAAGCCTCGGCACCAACGAACAAGCCGTACCCCACAAGGCCATCCCCGTCGGCCATCACTGGATTTGTATTGGTCACAACCGAATCTTCCAGCAGCAACGAACTATCCTCTGAAGCCACCGCAACGCTCATGCCATGGTTGTTGGCCAACAGCGTCCCAGTCACCTCGGCAGCGGCCCCATTGGACACTCTAAGGCCCAAACCAACTTTACCGTCCAAGCCTGGAACGTTATTCGATATACTGCCACCATCAATACCAACATCAGTTCCAATGGAAATTACATATAATCCGGCATGGCGATTTTCCATCAGCGAACATCCCAACAGCTCAGCGACTCCCCCAACCGATACCAAGATTCCACCATACCCTTCAGTACCGCCTCTATTACAACGCCGAACCACAGAGTCGTCCATGGCCAGGTGACTCAAGTGATGCGCAACCTCCACCCCACTGTCGGCCATGCCTTCAACCAGACTTCCCTCGATAACGCATTTCGCCCCTTGTTCAACCCTCAGACCCCTGCCCGCCCCCACCGCCAAGTCGCTCACCCCGCTTACCACGGATGCGCTGACATCCAGGGTTGCCCCCTCCAGAGTAACGGCCAGACCCGACACCGTGGGCTGCACCAGAGTACCGTGCAAAGTGGCCTCAGCGAGCCCCATCACGACAACCTCGAACGGAGCATCCTTGTACTTAACGTCCTCCTCCTCCAGGCAGTTTTGCCTTATGACCGAGTCCTTGACAGTAAGCCTCGACGAACCCTCCTGGAGGCCCTCGCCATAGGCAATGATTCCCTGGCCAGAGTTCTCCTCCACTACCGAAGCCTCCAAGCTCAGCTCGGCACCTTGGCTTACGGAAGCCCCCACTTCTCCAGTCAGTCTACAGCCGACAGCAGATACCGTTGTCCCAGGCCCGCTGGCCTCCAGCCCATACAGGGCGTTGCCTTGAAACAGGCTGTGCACTGCCTTGCCACGCCCCTGGTCTTGGCAGAAAAGCCCCGCACCAATCTCTCCCGTCACAGAAGACTTCGTCCCAGATACCACTGACCCAGTTAACTCCACCAACGAGCCTTCTCCGCCCGACATTACACCAGCGTACATGTTGTTATATACATAACTTGACTCAATCACTACATGGGCGCCATCAATTACTACAACACTAACTCCCCACTGACCCGAGATGGTTGGCGCAGTATCACACACAACACTTCTCTCAATAGCTACACTAGTATCTTCGCCAAGAGCATAAATACCAAGACGCGCAGCGCCGCTCATATCTAGTTTTGAAATATTGGCTTCAGAACCCTTTGCAATATATATGCCCGCTCCTGACTCTCCCGAATCAGGAAGTTTTATAGTTCGTATAGTGATATTATCGGCTAACAAGTCGGATGCACTATCCAGTATCGCACTTGCTACGCAGTCTTCGATCACCAGATTGGTCAACACAGCCTTGGAGCCATCCTGCACGCTCAGGCCGAATCCACCTGTCCCGGTGCCGGTCAGAGCGACTTCCTTTATGCAGCTTTGGGAGAGCGACAAAGAGCCAGCGCCCTTCACTCGGCCCCCGCCGCCCATGACCTCCGAGACCAGAAACATCTCGGCGGTAAGTGTCGCCTTGTCATCTACCACAACGCCCACTGCCTGCTGCGCCGGAGAGTCGTCACCCACGATGCCGTGAATCCACACTCGGTCAGCGTCTACGGTGGAATCATGGTAAACAACAAGACCCAGGCCCACGGAACCCACAATTTCTATAGCCTCAAGTACTACTTCAGACGACTGGTAGACCACGGCCCCCACGGCAGGCGACTCTAATGCCAGCCCTTTCAGAACCACCTCCTGTGCCCCCACCACTGCAAGACCGGCAGAGGTGATACCCGGTTGGCCCGGAAGAGTGGTAGAGACAGTGCCGGCGATTCGAACCACCGCCGCGCCCAGGCCGACAACGGTCACCGAACGGGTAACCAATAGCCCCTCGGCATAGCTGCCTGGCCCCACCAGAATCACGGCACCTTCGATGGCAACGTCCAGGGCCTGCTGAATCGTGGGAAACGGGGCATCCATGGTTCCGCACGCCTCGACACAAAGCGATGCTGCCAACACATACAGAACTTGGGGTGCCGATATTGGCAGCTCGGGGAAGGGCCCGGCCCCGACTTCGCCGGGATCGGCCAGCACTTTCTCACAGGCTCCTCCAATAAGCGGAATCTCGCCCGGCCCGCAGTCGGCAACCACGGCCCGGCACTGGCCCGTCTCTTCCTCGTCAGCCCACCCCTCTGGGCACGGAAGGTACTCGGTTGGTTCGCACTCTCCCTCGCTTCCCGCATCCCAAATAGCGCTGCATGCCCTGTTTCCAGCGGGCAGACATCCACCGCCGGGCACCGGAATCTGGCCTTCGGGGCAATAGTCCATAATGGGAACTTCTACTCCTCCGAACTGTTCGGCTGGGTCGAACCAGGATGCTCCCACGGGTGCGCACCCTCCCCCGAACAGTGGTATCTCGTCTTCCGCGCAGATGCCATCGGGCTCGAAGTAGGGCACGCAGGCCCAGTCTCCGTTGCTGGGTCTAAAACCCTCAGGACAAGGCGCAGGGGCCGAAGCGCCGCAACCTGCGTCAGGGCCTTGCGCAGGGTCGCAACTCCGTGGCCCGACCTCGATGCAACCTCCGCCAATTCGTGGCATCTCCAACGGCCCGCACTGTTCAATCATGGGTGCGCAGATCATCCGTTCGGGCCACAACACAGTCCCTTCGGGACATCCCTCGACCAGCTCGGCCACCTCCTCCAAGGGGCGCAGATCCACAGCATCAGTAGCATCCAGGCCCATATCCTCAGAGGCGTCCATGCCACCCTGAACAACCATGCCCGACTGCCCCGTGCAGGCTCCAAGGAGTACCACCAAAAGCATCTCCCCACTCAGCCGAACTGCCTTTCTGCTCAAGGATGCACCTCCACAACCGCAAACGGCGGTGCGTATGGCCCGTTCCATCTGGCGGCAGGGCCACCCGTTTGCCAGGTCCGGGCATGGAATAGCAGATTTGCTCATCCAGATCAGCCTGCTCCGTCAGATTTGCTTGTGTCAAGAGAAGTTTGCCTCTTGACTCGCGCCGCGTTCCGTGCTCTACCTCAAGGTGTGTCAAGCGATTCGCGTGTCAATGACCGGCTCGGCCCCAGATGGTGCCAAGGGTCGGTGGCTCTTATTAGCGTTTTGACCTGTTTATCGAGCAGCGCACACTCGCACTACAAACAGTATGTGGAGGAAGGACATGTGTTCGTCTAGAATGATGTTCAAGCAGGAATTAGAGCCCAGAAACCGCCCCCTCCGTCGCCCCCTGTTCATCCTCATGTCTGCTCTGCTCCTGCTCCACGGTTGCTCAGGCGGCGAGGGCAATCAGAGCGGGACCCCTGGTGATGTGGCCGAGGATAGCTCCAACCTTCCCGAGTATCTCTGCGGTGGTGAGGAGTTGTGCGGCCTTGCCAGATACGCCGACGGTGTGGCTAACCAAGACGTTCTCTTCGTGAACCCCTGCTGTGCCTACGAGGGAACCGCAGACGGCTCCTTGGCCCGGCCCTACCCCAGCCTCGCTGAGGCAGTGGCAGCATCGGGACCGGGGAAGTACGCACTGGCGGCCGGCACCTACGAAGAGTCCGTTGCGGTGCAAGGCGATTTGAGCCTCCTGGGCCCGGGGCGAGACCGAATACGTCTCCAGGGCGAACCCGGCGTGGCGGCCCTTGCTGTCAGCGACGCCCAAACAGTCCAGATTCTGGCCATGACCGTGGAAGCCGGCAAGGGAGGCGTCGGCCTTAGTGTCAGCGACACCGCTTCGCTGGCTCTCTCCGACATGGAGTTCTCCGGGGGCCATACTGCCATTGCACTGACGGGCGTGGCCTCCACTGAGATTGGAGACGTGCTGATCAAAGAGGCCACGGCTTTTGGGTTAGTAGCCAAGGGCGGCACCGTACAACTGCGAGGCGTAGCAATCTCCAGCGTGGGAGACTCCACCTCACCCGACCAATGTGAACAGAAGCCTGCCGCTGCCATCGCCGGCGATGGCGGCGTCACCATCACGGTGCGTGCCCGAACGGAAATGGCACTCAACGAGGAGCCGTCGGAGCAGACGGCCGGCCTTGTCATAACCGATTCTGATGGCTGGGGAGTTCTGCTCTTCGACTCGGCCTTCGACATTGAGCACTCCATCATCAAGGGCAACTTCTGCGGTGGCCTGGCAGTATCGGCCTCTGCTTCCTCTGGCGCACCAAGCAGCGTGAAGTCCACTCTCGTGCTGGACAACAACGCCTTTGGTATCGCCTCGTGGGGGTCCGGGCTCACCGTCGAGAATACCACCGTTAGCAACGTGCCTCAGTCGGGAGTGGCCACGGGAGATTGCATCTTCATCACAGAAAGCGGCGAGGCCCAAGTGCGCCTCACCAACAACCATCTTAGCGGCTGCGGACGAGTTGGCGTTCTGCTCAACGCCGTGGAGACGGGCTCTCTGGTGGGCAACCTGGTTTCCACCACGGAACTGGGCGGGCTCTTCGTCCAATCAGCCTCCCTGGTTGCAGAGGTGGCCCAGAACGAGATCCTCGACCTCAAAGGCGTCGGAGTCTCTGTGGTTGCCTCAACGGTAGAACTTCTGGACGGGAACAACATTTCTGGTCTCTCCGAAGCGCCGTACTATGTCTTCGACTCAAACGCCTTCGTCGATATGGCTGACGGCATATACCTCAGAGATTTAGATGGCGCAGGAACAACGCTTCTTACCAACAATAAGATCGTAAACAACAACAGGTCCGGCCTTCTTGTTGACGGCTGCCAGCAAGGCAGCATCGCCGTGGGAGACGGCAACGTCGTCGCCGGCAATGATACTGCCGGAGTTGTCCTGCAGAATGGCTCAGAGTGGCTTGAGCAGGCCGGCAACCTGCAGCAGAAACTGACATTCACAGCCGATGGGGCAGGCGAGAATGGTACCTTGGGCAACATCGTCACCAACCAGGTCCTCCCAACCTGGGACCCCTTCCCAGTCTCCTCGACCCAACCCGGCGCCTCGCTCTGCCTCCCCCCCGAATGCACCGAGTAGCCCGTCACTACAATGCGGCCACGGCCACGGCCACGGCCAGAGCCCTGGCAAAGGACCGTAGTTCCGATGTAGGTGCCAGCCTCCTCTAAAACTGAATCGAAAGACTGGCACTGCCAGCCAGTCCGCTGATTGAGTTGGTAAACTCGACCTCTTCTTGCATACCATCAGGCACCCCAGAAAGCCATTCTTTCCCAAGCCTATAATACACCACGGAAGTAAACACTGCGTTAACCCAATCAGTAACCCATACAGCATTTAGCACAAGGCCCGGAACGAACGCGGCCGCCCCTCCTGAACCATCCTGCCTAGAGCTGCCATTTCTAATCTCGTTTGACGCATAGTAAAGATCAAACCCTGGGATAATACTTAGCAGCACCATTCCATTGTCAAATGCGACAATATGATGCAATAGTAAATTTATGTACTGAGCCTCCCCTTCTCCACTACCCTTTTGCTCCGAAAAGACATCGCTACCGTATCGGTGGTAAATATAGCGCATCAAACTTGACATATTCAAAAATCCTTGCGAAAAGAAAAAGCCTATTTTGGTAGATTCCATACTGTACGTATCGTTGCCAGCAGAAACCCTGTCTGATTGCTGTTGATATCCAATAAACAGTAAAAAATATAACTCTGTCAATGATTTATAATGATTGTCAGTGGACATTTCCATACTTCTAAAGCTCGATGACATAAATGGGAAGATCCAAGCCGGCGCACCGCCAGTCTTAGCTGGCCTCCTTCCTCTTCCTCCCTCTGCCTCCCATTTTTCGATGGCTTTATTATACGAACAATCGCGTTCCGCATCACGCTGAGGATTGTACATAGAAAGCGCTGGAATACGATCTAACGCATACAAATCAACCTCCCAAAGAGAGAAGCTTGCCCGGCTGCCCCCTAGGCTGTGCTCTGTGAGATTCCAGCCTCGGCGTACGGTAAGAAATGGTATCGACAAAGACAAGGAGAAAAAATCATGAGAATGTGAGTACTGCAGTACCGGAAAGTCCTGCAAAACAGGAACATCTCCTTGAAGCTCCGATTCAACGTCAAAGACACTATATTCATAGGCTAGTGAAACTCCCACCCAATCCCGAACATTGGACAATGCTGACCGCATTGGTTTTTTGTATGTGCAGGGATCGGCCGAAACCTCCTTGCCATGCACTATCACGGGAAGAAGCAGCATTAGCAATAGAGCAGCCAGATTAAGGCCAGACAAGGAACCTCGCTTCACTGGATATTGCATGAGCGGCGGGAATGAAGCGGGCGCACATAGCACAGAACAGGTTATTACGTTCCTAGGGCAATACGGCAGAGCAACTGTAGTCATGGGGCACCCTTGTCCCGTTTGAGGTGTTAGCGCAAACCACCATACCTAAGGGCTATGGTAGACTAGGTGAAAGCTATGCTTGATCGCTGATTAGGTCAAGAGGAATGATGCGCCGATACGTGGCCCTAGCGGTGCCTGCTAGACCACTGCTCGCCATTCTCGTCCCCCCCTCGACTCGTCCTTCGGCCGGCTCCCATCGAAGGGCCTGAGCGGCCCCCTCTGGGCCGTCGAAGGCGGGGTACACGGCTGCTGGGGGGATCGAGATATCTGAGCAGCTGTGTAGCTCCGCCGACGCAACGCCCCTGCTCCTCGGATTGTGCGTTATGGAGAAGATCCGCAGGCTGGGAGCCATCATTTCTGCGACCCGGTCGAAACGTCGGAGGTGCGGCATGTCAGAGTTGGGGCCTGAGAACGCCCCCCGGGCAGCGGACCCATCCGCTGCCGCTGCTTCTGCATGGCTACTAACCTACTATCATGGCCCGCCGTCCGAATTCCGTTGACAAGGTTTCGGCAGGGGCATATTCCGGCGAGGTATGGGCATGAGCCCGTTGAATAGAGGGGTTTGAGATGGCATTTAAGGGCGTGGATTTCTTGCAGTTCAAGAGACTTCTCTCCGAAGAGGAGATCATTCTTCAGGACACTTGCCGTCGCTGGGTTGACGAGAAGGTTATGCCGGTTATCGGACCCGCCTTCGACCAGCACGTCTTCCCCAAGGAACTCGTCGGCGGCATGGCCGAGCTTGGTCTTTTCGGTATGACGCTGCCGGAAGAATACGGATGCGCCAACGCAAGCTACACCCAGTACGGCATCGCCATGCAGGAACTTGAGCGTGGAGACAGCGGCGTTCGCAGCTTCTGCTCCGTCCAGTCATCCCTCGTGATGTATCCCATTTATAGCTGGGGCAGCGAAGAGCAGAAGCGTAAGTGGCTGCCTAAACTGGCCACGGGCGAGGCCATTGGCTGCTTCGGACTCACCGAGCCCGACCATGGAAGCGACCCGGGCAACATGGCAACCAGAGCCAAGCGTGATGGAAACACCTGGGTGCTCAACGGCGCCAAGATGTGGATCACAAACGGCACCATCGCCGATGTTGCCGTGGTATGGGCCAAGGATGAAGAGGGCACCGTGCGCGGCTTCCTGGTAGAGAAGGGAACCCCCGGATTCACAGCCCCCGAACAGCACAGAAAGATGTCGCTGAGGGCCTCGGTAACCTCGGAGCTGGTCTTCGATGACTGCGTTATCCCCCTGGAGAACGTGCTACCCGGCACCAACAGCATGAAGATGCCCCTCTTGTGCCTCACCAGCGCCAGATACGGCATCGCCTGGGGCGCCATCGGTGCTGCTATGGCCTGCTACGACGAGGCCCTTCAGTACAGCCTCGAACGTAAGCAGTTCGGCAAGCCCATCGGCGGCTTCCAGATCACCCAGCAGAAGCTGGTCTATATGCTCACGGAAATCACCAAGATGCAGTTCATGACCCTCCAGGTCGGACGCCTCATGGATGAAGGCAAGGGCAAACACTTCCACGTCTCCATGGTGAAACGCAACAACGTCCACCATGCCCTGGAAATCGCCCGCCTGGCCCGCTCGGTTCTGGGTGCCAACGGCATCACCACCGAGTACGGAGCAATCCGCCACATGAACAACCTCGAGTCGGTCTTCACCTACGAGGGCACTCACGACATCCACACCCTGATCCTCGGTAACGAGATTACGGGCATCCCTGCCTTCAGGTAGGACACCACCAGACAACACATCCAAACGGAGTCAACCCATGCGCTATGAGTTCATCGACGGCGCCGAGGCGATTTGTCGTGGGGCGCTCTACGCCGGCACCGACTTCTTCGCCGGCTATCCAATTACCCCGGCTACGGGCATCCTCATCAAGATGATGCAGGAACTTCCAAAGAGGGGCGGTGTGGCCGTTCAGGGCGAGGACGAGATCGCCTCCATCGGAATGTGCCTCGGCGCCGCTATGACCGGTAAGAAGGCATTCACCGCCACCAGCGGCCCCGGCATGAGCCTCTACTCCGAGACTATCGGTATGGCCATCCTGGGCGAGGTCCCCATGGTCATAGTTGACGTGCAGCGCCTGGGACCCTCCACCGGCGGCGCTACCACTGGCGCCCAGGGCGATATCCAGTTCTCCCGCTGGATTGCCCCGGGCGGTATCCCCATGGTGGTCCTCTGCCCCTCCAGCATAGAGTCGCTGATTACCCTGACCGTCAAGGCCTTCAACATCGCCGAGTTGCTCAGAGTGCCCGTGATTCTGCTCACCCAGAAGGACATGGTGCTCTCAACCCACACCCTGGACAAAGAGAAGCTTGTGATGCCCGAGGTCCTCTCACGCACGCTCTACCAGGGTGAGGCCCCCTTCGTCCCATACCCAATCCAGGGCCCAGGATCCGTCCCACCCTTCGCCCCCGTTGGTGGCCCCCTGCTCACCAGGTTCACCGGCTCCATGCACGACCCCAACGGCTACCTCACCAAGGTCCCCGAAGAGATTGAGGCCAAGCTGCGACACCTCGAAGCCAAAATCCTCGCCAACCGCTCAATGATCGAGACCGTGCAAACCGATATGGAGGAGGGGGCCGATACCCTGCTCATGGCCCACGGAGTAAACGGCCCGGTCTGCAGAGAAACCGTGGCCGAAGTGAGACGCCGGGGCGGCAAGTGCTCGCTCATGGTAGTCGAATCGCTCTACCCGGAACCCGAAGAGGCCCTGGCTAAGGCGCTCAAAGGCGTTAGGAAAGTGGTACTCCCCGAGATGAACATGGGACAGTACGCCATCTCCATCAAGGCGCTGCTTCCACACGACGTTGAGTTGATTCCGGTGCCCAAAATCGACGGCGGCCTCATCTCCGTCCCCGAGGTCATCGCAGGAGGGAAACTGCTATGAACAGCCCCACAACCTACATGGACCAGAAGCGCCTCCCCCTACCCTTCTGCCCAGGCTGCTCGCACAGCAAGCTGCTCCATGACCTGGACGCAGCAATGGTGAAGCTGGCGCTGGACCCGGCCAAGACAGTTATTGTAACGGACATTGGCTGCAGCGGCCTCTCGGACCAGTGGTTCAATACCCACGCATTTCACGGCCTTCACGGGCGAAGCATGACCTATGCAGAAGGTATCAAGCTCTCTGACCCATCCCTCCACGTCATCGTGGTCATGGGTGACGGCGGCGCAGGTATCGGCGGGCATCACCTCCTGAACCTTGCGAAACGTAACATCGGCGTGACCGTCCTGCTCATGAACAACTTCAACTTTGGCATGACCGGCGGCGAGCACTCCATTGCTACCCCCGAAGGCACCGTCACCTCCACTACCCCCGGCGGCCACTTCGAACACCCACTCATGCTCTGCGAAACCCTGGCCCTCAATGGCGCCCCCTTCGTGGCACGACGCGGCTTCTTTGATGAAGACTTGGTGGAGACCCTCGCCCAAGCCATCGCCTTCGACGGCTTGGCCTTCGTTGAGGTGCTGGAACTCTGCACCGCATACTTCTCGCCCTGGAACAAGTTCGGCAAGAAGCAGATCGAAGAGCTGCTTGATTCCGAAGTGCCCAGAATGACTCGCATCGTGGAGAACCGCACCGAATACACCCGGGCCCTGGCCGAGTATCGGGACAAGGTCCAACACATGGAGGCCAAACCCGAGGAGGGCCTGGAACACACCTTCTCCTCAAATATCAAGGCACCCTTCGATATCGTTGTCGCCGGCTCCGCTGGCATGAAAATCAAGTCCTTCGCCACTACCCTTGGACGAGCCGCAATCCTCTCGGGACTCTATGCCGTCCAGAGCGACGACTACCCTGTGACCGTCCAGACAGGCCACTCGGTCTCCTACCTCAAAGTCTCCCCAGACCCCATCGGCTACATGGGACTCTCGTCGCCTGACGTCCTCATAGTTCTCTCCGAGGAGGGGCACAAGAAGGCTCGGAAGCTGGCAGCGACCATGGAGCCCGACCAACTCATTATCCTACTGGCCGACCTGCCGCCGCTCCAGTCCGCCGCTCCGACGCTGACCCTGGATCTCCAACGCTTCCCGGGCAGAGTTCCTAAAGAGTTCCTCGTGACCGTGGCAATCGCTGCCTACCTGAAAAGCCGGGCCCCCTTCCCCTTCGAGGCCCTGGAACAGGCCATCCAACAGATTCGCTCCCAATCTACACGAGAGAAGAACCTGAGCTTCGCCGCCCAAAGCGACCCAGCAATATTGATCTGACAACGCCCCGAAATCTTAACCGCACTTCCCAACCCTCCAGCTGGTCTGTAGAATCGCCTCTCGTCCTCTTCTGGAGTTCAAAACCATGGGGTTGGCACCGGGCAAGAGTTTGGGCATGGTCGCTTTGGCAGCACTGGTGGTTGCCTCGCACGGCTGCGGCTCTTCCGCTGACGGGGATGGGTCCCAGAATCTGCTCCTGGAGATGGTGACGCCCAGCACCGTTGTCCCCGGCACCAACCTGATCTTCTACGGCGACGGATTCCCCACCAAGGATGTGGGCTCGCTAAGAATACGACTGAGCGCCACGTGGCCCGGAGGCTCGGCAAGCCACTCCGGAGAAGCCGTTGTCCTAGACCAGCGCACGGCAGAGCTTGCCCTCCCCCTGCGCTTCATTGAGGCCATCCAGAAAGCCCCCAACGGAGCATCCTGCGTAGCCGTGGCCGAGGCCCTGCTAACCCAGAGCGGCCATCGCACCAAAACCCGGCTCAGTTTCACCCTGACCGCCCAGTTGACCCTGAACCCCATCCTCCATCAGATCTCGCCGACCAGTTTCTCCCTGGGAGAACAGATCCTTGTTCACGGCCACAGCCTCCTGCTCCCCTCAGAAGGGGCCCTCACTCTCCTCTTTGCTGGCAGCTTCCAGCCCGATAACCCTGCTGCGGCCCCACTAGAGGTTTCGTACGAACTCGAACTTACCGCCGTGGACCGCACCCTGGCTTCCGCCGAGGTGCCCGCCGAGCTCTTCTCCGTGCTCTCAGGCCGTTTTTCGGGCACCGTACAGTTGGTGAACAGGCCACACCTTGAGAACCTGCCGGAGACCACATCGGAGCCTCTCACAACGTCATTGCAACTCACGCCCCCGTTCATCCAAGAGCTCTTCCCCGAAGTGGTGCGCCGCGGCCAATACCTCTACGTTCGTGGAGGGGGCTTTCTGCCCCCAGGCAGCAAGAGCGGAGCTGTCACCCTGCTGGAGCTTGAAGGAGAGTTCACAGACCTCGCCGGAGGCCGAAGAAACATGGCCGGAAGGAACTCCCTCTTGCTCTTCCCTGAAGAGTCACGATGCCCCTCCCTCATGCGAATGGTCCTGAGGGCAGGAGGCGGGGCCGAGGGCGGAGAACTGGGGAGGGAGCCGGGGCAGTTTCGAGGCGTGGCCACCCCTGTGGTCTACTTCGGCGACCAGGAGCAGCGAGGAGTGCCCTTTCCTGTTGAGCTGACCGTTGCCCGCCCATTGCAGGTGGTCTACCTGAAGTTCTTGGAGAGCTTCGACATGGGGTTCCAGCAGTTCGGTCTCTGGGAAGCCAGGCATTTGGTCAAGCAGCGCCTGGTAGAGAAGGCCCAGGGCTTCTACGATGGGGTCAACCTACGCTTCGTAACCCAGCGTCCCACGGCCTTCGCCGAGTACTCGGTCATCGAGATGGCCGGCGAAGATCCAAACGGCAAGGGGCTGCTGGGCCTTGACAACACCGTTGGCAAGGACGACGGCAATCTGCGCTTCGACGACGTAATCGGTGGCAAGAACGCCGAGACCAGGGAGCGGGGCTACTATGCCTACGGTGGCATCTTCATCAACTCGTTCATGGGATTCAGTCCAACCCTCGCCAATGGCACCGAAGCCCTGGCCTCCGATAGGTTCGACGATATCTTCGGCCCCTTTGCCCCCCCCCTCGGCGGCCTCCCGGCTACAGAAGAGCAAGTGGCTGAGTTGGTTGAGGGGGATGAGCTGTGGGAAGCGATTCGCGTTCTCAGCAACCTGCTTGGCGGAACCCTGGCCCACGAAATCGGGCACAGCCTGGGGCTGGCCTACGTCCCCGAGCGGCCCGCAGAGTACCACAACTCCGGCGATAACCCTGGATGGCTCATGGATGCAGGAAAGGCCCGCCCCTTCCTCGAACGGGCCGAGCTTGACGGCCACGGCCCCGAGTTTTTCGGCCCCCCCAGCATGGAATACCTGCTGCGAGTGCTCCCCCCTGACGACCACGATTTCTTGGAGGTTCTCTCTGATGACGAATCCATCTCCTGCTTCTAACGCTCAGACAATTTCTGCGGCCGTAGCCTGCCCACGGGCCCCTGTTCGTGCCCTCCGGAGAGTTATTTCCCTGGCAGCATTGGCCCTGCTGGTTGCGTGCCGCACGGGCTCGGGCTCTGCCGAGGAGAGCGACCCATCAAAGTACCGGCCAAGACACCCCGTCACCCAGGTGACCCTCACCGACGACGCAGGTGCCCCTCTGCTGGTTCAAGCCGAGGTGGTAGTGAAGCAGGAAGACCGCAGCCGCGGCCTCAAGTACCGAACCATCCTGCCCGAGGGCAAAGGTATGCTCTTCATCTTCCAGGAAGAGGCGGAGCACCCCTTCTGGATGCAAAACACCCTGATTCCACTTGATATGATTTTCATATCCGCAAGCAAGAAGGTGGTAGGAATTATTCATAACGCAACGCCCAGAGACGAAACCAGTCGATCGGTAGGCGTGCCGTCCCTATATGTGCTTGAGGTTCCAGGGGGGTATTGTGCCAAACACAAGGTGTCCAGTGGTTCTCAAGTGAGCTTCGACTTGCCTGAGGGGCTACCCAGCGACTGACAGCGGATTTGGGTTGCGGGAAGGCCAGGTGGGTGGCCACGGGGCGGGGCAACAGGGGGGGCGACCTACTGAGCCGAGACCGTTACGGCCAGGCGGACCTTGAACTTCCCGGCCCTGGAAGCGGGCATCGCCTTGTAGGCCAGGGTGGAGAGTTCCCTCTTGACAGCTTCCCTGACCGACGGGGCAACCCTGTCCAGGGAGACTTCGGCAAGGGTGACCTTGCCCTTCTCATCCACCAGGAAGGTGATGTTCACAAGGTAGCTCCCGTGCGCCTCACCGGCCAGAAGGCGCTGCAGCAGTGACCTCCAGGCAGAGAGGTGCCCCTTGGCCAGCTTGTCCACTGAGGACTCTTCTACCGACCCGCTCAGCACCAGGGTGCCGTCCAGTTGCACTGTCAGCTTGACCGGCCCCTGGCCCTTCTTGACTACCTTGCTCTCTTCCTTCTCGTCGTCACGGTCCGATGACGAGGTGGGCTCGGCCTCGGTGACCACAACCTCTGCCGGTGAGGCCGCATAGTCCGCCAGCTCCTCTCTCTTGGCCTTCATCATCCCACGGCCGCCGCCGCCATACCCCATTCCAGGCCTGCCGCCGGTGCGAACGCGGGCCGCCGGCTGGTTTGCACCGCCGAACACTCCCTCGTAGGCCACGCCTTCGGGCATCTCCACGGGCTGCGTCACGGTCTCGATGCGCCCGTCCTTGTTGCGGACACTCTCTTCAACGGCCACGAAGGAGGTGTACTGGCTCATAAGTCTGTACTTAATAGCCAATTCAGTTACTTCAGCAACAATGTCATTATCGTGATGTCTAAGAAGCTTGGTCATGAGATACTCGATGCGGGTCCTTGCCCAGAGGGTGGCCAGAACGCTGTTCTCGGGCTGTGAGCTCGGGAAGGTGACATTGATCTCTCTCCTGAAATCCTTATCACCTTGCTTACCAGTGACAACGAATGTGGCAGCACCACTTCCTTCGTACTTACCGTGGACCAGCAGCGGCTGACCGGCGAAAAGGTCGGGAATTCTGGTGGGGAAGAGTTCCTTGGTCTTGACGTTGCCGGTGGTCTCCAGGTTGATGTCAACCAGCACCGGGGAGTCTATCTGCTTGAAGAATCGGTCCACCATCTGATCGGGGCTCTCGTCCTGGCGGATGTAAGTGACGTTGCCTCTCCCCACCTCGGCCATCTTGTCCAGCAGGTAGCGGTTCACAGAGGAGCCGATTCCGAAGGAGAAGAGTCTTGAGTTACCGATTTTTCGGTCGATAGCGGCCAGGATCTCGTCGTCGTTTCCGATGAAGCCGTCGGTGAGGAAGGCGACGATGCGGATCTTGCCTGCGTCAACGGGGTAATCCAGGGAGGCCTTGATACCTTCGATCATCTGGGTACCGCCGCCTTCTCGGAGTTCGTCGACCCACTGGAGCCCCCTCTTGAGGTTCTCGGGGGTGTTAGGAACCGGGCGGGCGGCAAAGCCTCGGGCCGCATCACTGAACTGAATTAGTTGGAAAGAGTCCGTGGGCCTCATGGCCTTCATGGCCTTCTTCACAGCGTTCTTCGAGGCAGCGAGGGGGGAGCCGTACATGGAGCCAGAGCAGTCGAAGACGAAGACCAGTTCACGGGGATACATCTCCTCGGCCTTGGGGGCAGAGGGGGGCTCAAACATCAGCATGAAGTGGCCGTCAGAGTCGACCTTGTGCATGAGGGTAGCCAACTTGATGCTCTCGCCCTCGGTTCGGTAGCGGACGATAAGATCCTTATTAGGAATGGTGTCGAAAGGTGCCAGAGTGATTACAGTTTTGCCCGAGGAGTCAACGCTGCGCTTCAACTCGTGAGAGGGGCTGTCGAGGCTGGCAATCTTGTTGCCGGCGTCGATGGTCAGGGTGACTTCGATGTCGTGGCCGCTGCGCTGGCCGGGCTTGAGCACTGGTGGGGTGATTTTGGAGGCATCGGGGACTCGGTCGGTATCGTTGGACCAGCCGGTGCCTGTGCGTCCGGCGGAGTTTCCGGGGATGAATCTGGGGCCCACGACCATGGGGAAGGAGTATTCGAAGCGGCCATCTTCGTACTTGAGGTCTTCCACGTAACGGATTCTGACCTTGATGCGGTCGCCGGGCATGATGTTGGCCACGGACTGTGTGAAGATGTTGGGGCGCTGCTGGTCAAGAAGGCTTGCGGTCTTTCCGGCCCTTTTTGCATCGTCGTAAATCTGTCGGGCCTCTTCCTTCTTCTTGATCTGTCCCTTTATGACCCTCTCCCCGATAAGCATCTCCATATCGTCCACCGCTGCCATTCTTGGCAGTGGGAAGGTGTAGACGGCTTCGATGGGGTGGTTGAAGGGGTTTGTGAAGTACTGGGTCACCCAGACTTGGGCAAGGAAGCCGCTGACGTCGGCTTCAACGGCCGTGTGGGCCAGGGGGAGGGCGAGGATGCGTCCATCGGAGTCCTCCAGCCGCATTTGGCCCTCTGTGATGATGTCGGGGTTGGGCACTTCGGGGCAGCCGAAGCCTTTGACCCTCTCAAAGATCACATCGTCTTTTGCTGCTCTGCTTGATGGCTCGGCGCCGCTGCGTTCCGAGCGTTCGCTGCCGGCCTCTGCCGTTGTGCCGCTGGACGACGCCTCATTGGCGGCCAGGGTGGTGTTCTCTTGTGTGTTTGGGGAGGCCAGTTTCTGACTGGCTGCGAGGTTGTTGGTGTCGGCGGTGGCGGCGTGCTGGTCTGTGGCAGGTGGCGGGGCCGGAATCGCCCCCTGGTTTTGGGCCGCACCAGCGGCGGACGAGGCATCAATCCCCGCCTTGGCCGGCACTTCCGATGGTTGACAAGCGACTGCCAAGGCAGCAAACAAGGCGATCCTGATGGATAGGGTACTCATGGTTTTCCTCCATTTGGGTACAGAAGCGGGCGGCGCTCTACGCACCTGTTCTGGAGGGGTTCTAAAAAACCGACAGAGAATCAGAGGCCCCGAACCTGCACTCCGATATGGTAGTGGGAAGCAGCAAGCTGTTGGGTCTGACGGATGACGAGACCGGTGTGGGGGGCCTCGGGGATTGAGCGGTTCACCACTGCGCTGGAGCCGTTGCCGGGCCGATACTGCTGCAGGACCCACCGGTTGGCGCCTTGAATGGAGCTGGCCATGCGCAGCACATCTTCGGGGCTCAGCAGCGGCGAGAAGGTTGTCCGGAACTCATACGGCACACGATCTTCAAGCAGCAGCCTGGCGCTCTCTTCAACGTCCTCTCCATTGACCTCAACACCACAGACGTCTTTGTAGCGGTCCTGGGGGGCCTTGAGGTCCATGGCGACGTAGTCAAGAAGTCCTTTGTCGATGAGGGAGGCCAGCACCTTGGGACGGGTGCCGTTGGTATCCAGTTTGACTGCCATGCCCGTGTCGCGCACGTGAACGATAAACTCCTCCAGTCCCTGCTGGAGAGTGGGTTCGCCGCCGGAGATGACCAGGCCGGTGAGTTTGCCTTGACGGCGGTGGAGCCATCGAAGGATAGAGTCGGCATCGTGGGGGCCCTGGCCAGCGTCGGCCTTGAGCAGTGCCGGGTTGTGGCAGTAGTGGCAGTTCATGTTGCAGCCCGGCGTGAAGACCACGGCGGCGATGTGGCCGGGGAAATCCTGGAGGGTGCAGGGTTGGAGGCCGGCTATCTTCATTGGGCCAACTCCGGGAACTTGAACTTCCTGCGGTCGGTGTACTCTTGCTGCTTGCCCTTATGGAAGTTGCTGACAGGGCGAAGGTAGCCTGTGACCCTTGACCACACCTCGGTCTTGGATGAGCAGTGCGGGCAGGAGAAGTGCTCCCCGGCGATGTAGTGGTGAGTTGGGCAGACGCTGAAGGTTGGAGTCAGTGAGATGTAAGGCAGCTTGTAGCGGGTCAGGACGGTGCGGATGAGGCGTTTGGCATCTTCGGGGTGCTCGATGGGCTCACCAAGGTAAAGGTGCATGACCGTTCCCCCTGTGTAGAGCTTCTGGAGGCCGTCCTGCAGGTCCAACACCTCGAAGATATCGTCGCTGAACCCCACGGGGGGCTGCGAGGAGTTGGTGTAGTAGGGGACCTCATCTCCTGCCGTGATGATATCCGGGTAGCGGTCCTTGTCCAATCTTGCCAACCTGTGGCTGGCCCCCTCGGCGGGGGTTGCCTCAAGGTTATAGTAGTGGCCGGTCTCCTCCTGGATGTCCCTGATGACCTCTCTCAGGTATTCCATGAGGTCGATGCCAAACTCGACGCCCTCGGTGGTGGTGAGGTCTTTGCCGATAAGGTTAAGCGCTGCCTCGTTCATTCCCACGATGCCGATGGTGTTGAAGTGGTTGGCCCAATACTCTTTGTGACGCTCTTTCACCAGGCGCAGGTAGTGTGCCGAGAAGGGATAGAGGCCATTTTCGGTCTGCTGCTCGATGACCTTCCGCTTGGTTTCAAGGGCACTCTTGGCCACATGACAGAGGTGCCACAGGCGATTCTTGAACTCCCTTACGGATTTCGACAGGTAGCCCAGGCGGGGCAGGTTAATTGTTACAACGCCTATGGAGCCCGTGAGCGGATTACTTCCGAAGAGACCTCCGCCACGCTTCCGGAGCTCGGTGGTATCGAGCATGAGACGGCAGCACATGGAGACTGCGTCCTCGGGGGAGAGGTCGGAGTTGATGTAGTTGGCGAAGTAGGGGATGCCGTACTTGGCAGTGATGGCCATGAAGGCGTTGACCGAGGGGCTATCCCAGTCGAACTCTTTGGTAACGTTTATGGTCGGGATTGGAAAGGTGAAGACCCGACCTTTGGCATCGCCTTCCATCATTACTTCACAGAACGCCCTATTAAACACATCCATTTCCGCCTGGAACTCCTTATAGGTTTCAGGCATGTATGTGCCGCCGATAATAACATTGCTATCGGCAAGTGTCTTGGGGACCGTAAGGTCAAAGGTAAGATTAGAGAATGGGCACTGGAAGCCGACTCTGGTGGGGACGTTGATGTTGAAGATGAACTCCTGCACCAGTTGGCGGACCTCTTTGTAGGTAAGGCCGTCATAGCGGATGAAGGGGGCGCAGTAGGTGTCAATGGATGACCATGCCTGAGCGCCGGCGCACTCACCTTGGGTGGTGAAGGTTGAATTGACGACTTGGCCCAGGAAGGAGCGCAAGTGGCGAGCGGGTCGGCTCTCTACCTTTCCGGGGACTCCACCGAAGCCGTCCATGAGCAGTTGGGCCAGGTCCCAGCCGGCGCAGTAGGGGCCAAGGAAACCAAGGTCGTGGATATGGATTTCGCCCTCGGCGTAGGCCTTTGCCACTTGATTAGGCAGCACCTCATTGAGCCAGTAGCCTTTGGTGAAGGCTTCACGGACGTAGTTATTGAGGCCGTTAATGCTCTTCTGAGTGTTGGCGTTTTCCCGTGCTTGCCAGTCGCGGTCCTTGAGGTAATCGTTGAACATCTCGATGGTTGCGTGGATGAGTGCGCTGCTCTCCCGGGCGCTCTTGCGTTTCTCCCTGTAGAGGATGTAGGCCTTGGCTGTCTGGGCATGGCCATTCTCGATGAGGACCTTCTCGATGATGTCCTGGACCTGTTCTACCTCGGGGACGGCATCGGGTTCAGGGAATCTCCCGTTGATGATGGAGATTACCTGCTCCGATAGCTGCTCGGCCTTGCCGAAATCGCTGCCTCCACAAGCGGTAGCTGCCTTGAAGATTGCAGTGGTGATCTTCTGTGAGTGGAATCGGTCGATACGTCCATCACGTTTCTTGATCCTCTCGATCACTGCGACCTCCGCTGCAGCGACCGCCGGCGCATCCGACGGCCGTGTTCCTTGCCTTCTTGCCTATGTCAACCCACCAGGGTCAGTAACCAATGAAGCGCCCGCAGGGGCACCAGAAGCACGGATTCAGGAGCAGCATCGTTCGACTGCAGATCACCCCCTTGGAGGGGGACCGCAGACAAATCCGGGCCTGAAAGAGTGAGGCTCGAACCCAAGCTCCGTACGTTCTTTGCGGAGGATATTAGGTCTGCGGCCAGGGTGTCAATGAGGGGGCCCAGAGCGAATTCACAGATCCCGGTTTCCGGGTAGGCGCTCAGCCCGGTTTCATGGGCATCTCAGGCCCCGACCACTCTTTTCTCTCCTTTTTTGAGGGTGCGGTGGGATGTCCAGAAGGTACCTGATTCGCATGACCATGCTAAGCCCCTGAAATCACACGATTTTTGGCCATTGTTCAAGTTGATTTATGGCTGCGCGCGGAGCCTTTGCAGCCAAGCCCGAAAAATGTTCGCGTTAGGGGCTTGTTAGTTATGTAAGTGCCTGATTTTTCAGGGAAATCCCCCCACCATTCGCCCGGAAAAACTCCATCGATTTTGTAGCAGCCGACCACTGTTGAGATCAACGCTCCATGGATCCACCAGCACAAGGTTGTGTTTTGTAAGGATTGCCGCTCTCAAGTGTTCTACCAGGTGGCTGGATCATTCGGGCGTACACCAGGGGCTCGGGCCCCGGTGGCCACTCTCATGATCGACCACCGCGCGCAAGCTGCCAGGGGCCTGAGAGGGCTTTGGTTGTCGAGGAACGATGGCAGCGGCCTGCTTAACCGCGCCGAGACCGCCTTCGGGCCAGCAGGTTGTCGAAGAGCGCTGCGGGCTCGGGGAACCTTGAGAGCAGAATCATGGCAGCAATGATGTATGGTTTGAAGCCGGCCTCAACGTAGGTGGCGTTGCGGTAGCGGTCGAAGACCGAGGCCGCTACTTCCCCCTCCTTGCACGAGACCCCCGAGATATCGGCGGGCAGGCAGTGCATGTAGAGGGCCTTGCCTTCCCTGGTGCGCTTCATCAGGTCTTCGGTACACTCCCAGTGCTTGAAGCGGGCGTTGTTGCCCAATGCAACCTTCTCGAGCTCCTCCAGACCCTTATGATCCTTCGCCCTGAGCAACTCGGTGCGCTTGCCCATCACTTCGTAGGGGGCCCAACTCTTCGGGTAGACGATGTCGGCGTCAACGAAGGCATCCTCCATGGAGTGGGCCACCGTGAAGCGGCCCCCCGACTCCCCGGCCTGCCTGCCCGCTGTCTCAACAACGTCGGGTATCAGGTTGTAACCCTCGGGGTGAGCAAGCACCACATCCATGCCGAATCTGGTCATAAGACCGATGATGCCCTGGGGCACGCTGAGGGGCTTTCCGTAGGAGGGAGAGTAGGCCCAGGTCATAGCAATCTTCTTGCCACGAAGCTGCTCCACCGAACCGTAGTGGTGCACAAGGTGCGCCAGGTCGGCCATGGCCTGAGTTGGGTGGTCGATGTCGCACTGCAGGTTCACGAGTGTGGGACGCTGCGGAAGTACTCCAGCCTCAAATCCGTCCTGAACCGAAGCGGCCACCTCCCGCATATAGGCGTTGCCGGCCCCAAGATACATATCGTCTCGGATGCCGATGACCTCCGTAAGGAAGGAGATCATGTTCGCCGTCTCACGCACGGTCTCGCCATGCGAAATCTGGCTCTTGCCCTCGTCGAGGTCGTGCAGAGAGAGCCCCAGAAGGTTTGCTGCAGACTCGAAGGAGTACCTGGTTCGTGTGGACTTGTCCCTGAAGAGAGAGACCGCGAGACCAGAATCGAAGACCTTGGTGGAAATGTTGGCCTTGTACATCTCTCTGAGAATGTCTGCCGTATCCAGGGTAGCAAGGATCTCCTCCACGCGCTTCTCCCAGGTGAGCAAGAAATCCGTACCGGCCATGTTGCACTTGCGGTCTTCCAGTTGCGTTATAAGCGATCGAATTTTTTCCATGTGAGACTCCTATTGTCGTTACCCCTCGCCGCCCGGGCGTGGGGAACCGGTAACAACCGTCAGCCCCTACCCTCTTCGGCCGCAATACACCGTGGGGAAGGCGGCGTAAAAAGCTGCTGCCTTCACCAGGTGGTCGATGGGGCACTGGTCCAGGGTGGAGTGGGCGTAGATCTCATGGGCCGGGCCAAAACCGATAGTCGGAATGCCCTTCATCCCCATGGTGGCAATGCCGTTGGTACTGAATGTCCACTTGTCAACCCTGGGCTCCTCGCTGAAGAGGCTTCTGAAGGTGCCCACGGCGGCTTCGCAGAGCGGGTGGTCGGGCTCCAGGGCCCAGGTGGGGTAGTATTTCTTTGTTTTGTATACTAAACCAGTATAGGAAGGCACTTCGTACTCCAGCACCTTCACTTCTGCTTCCACACCGGCTCTGGCCACGGCATCCTTCACTTCGGCCACGGCACTCTCCTCGGTTTCGCCCCTGGTAAGGCGGCGGTCAAGGTGGATGTAGGCCCGGTCCGGTACGGCGCAGAGGGAGGGCGTTGAGCACTCGATGTACGAGACGGTGATAGTCCCCTTGCCCAGGAACGGGTCGTCTGCGAGTCGCTCGTTGAGTTTTTCTATCTCCAGGGCGATTTTGGACATCATGTACACAGCGTTCACGCCACGCTCCGGTGCGCTGCCGTGGCACGAGACGCCTCTGGTGGTGACTCCTATTTCCATGCGGCCGCGATGGCCTCGGTAAAGCCCGAGGTTCGTTGGTTCGGTGATGACCACCACCTCAGGAGCAAGGACCTTTTCGTTGAGTATGTATTGCCAGCAGAGGCCGTCGCAGTCCTCTTCCTGCACCGAGCCCACGACCCACAGGGTGTAATCGCCCGAGAGGTCCAGGTCTTTGATTATTTTGGCACCGTATACCATGGAGGCCATGCCCGCCTTCTGGTCTGTGGCGCCTCTGCCGAAGATTACCTCATCCTCGACTTTGCCTTTGAACGGGTCCCAGGACCAGGCGGCGGGGTCGCCGACGCCCACGCAGTCGATATGGGCATCCATGGCGATTACTCGCTCTCCGGAGCCTATTCTGCCCATGACGTTACCCATGGGGTCGATTTTGACTTCATCGAAGCCAACCTTACGCATCTCTTGTGCGATGCGCTCCACAACCAGCCTCTCTTGAGCGCTCTCCGAGGGTATGGCGACGATGTCTCTGAGGAACTGCGCAACATCCTGCCGATAGAATTCGGCCTTCTGGACCACGGATTCGAAGTTCATGGAGTCTCCTTATCACCCGGGATGCGGTAGCGGCAC
The DNA here is from genome assembly GCA_964593355.1 of uncultured Myxococcales bacterium. Lineage (GTDB taxonomy): Bacteria > Myxococcota_A > UBA9042 > CAIXZC01 > CAIXZC01 > CAYTWV01. The sequence continues at coordinate 25,519 of CAZQHM010000014.1, read as the reverse complement.
CAGACCGGGACGCCCCCGGCCCTTCGAGGGACCGGGGAGTCTGTATCAGAACCCGACGGCGGTCAAGAATGTCTCATTCCGGCCCGCTCACGAGCCCGTGGGGAGGCTGTTTCGCTCCCAGACTGATTCGGCAATGCTATTGTAGCCCCGGAAGCAGCGCCCTCACTCCCCGCCCCTCATTCTCACCGACGTTCCAGCCCAATCCCGGTTCCGAACAGAGTTCCAGAAGGGCTGCGCCTCGGGGCCGTCGAAGGCAGGGTACACAGCCGCCAAGCGGTTCTAAACCACACTTGCATCAATCTATCCCTCTGCGTAAAATGCCAGCTCTTGCACGGGGGTTATCATGCGTTACCTGGTGTGGGCGATTTGTAGCGGCCTTGTAGTGAGCTTGTTCGGGTGTCCCACGAGCCCCGGACCGAGCATTGTTGATGCCGGGGCTGAAGGTGGGGACTCGGCTGTGGGCCCAACCGGGGACGCAGCGGGTGAGACGGGTGGCATGGACTCTTGCTGCTTGGACTCGTCCCTGGGGGACTTCTCCATGGGGGAGTTAGCCGGTTCCGACTTGCCCGGGGTTGAACTCGCTCAGCCCGAAACCGGTTCTGTAGACTCCACCGGATCGGACGTTGTGGAAGCGGACCTGAACCTCGTTGACGGCACCGGTGTTGACAACCACTCGCCTGACCTGCCCTTCTATGAGACTGTTGACGACATTGCGAGCACCTGCCCCACAGCGGTCATCAAGTGTCCGGAGGGCCAAGAGGTCATCCCTCAGACCATCCTTCACCTCATCGGGTCTGAGAGTTTCTCTTCGTCGAGTAAGGTGGTGAAGTGGCAGTGGAGTGTTCAGCAACCGCCGTTGGCGGGTTCGGTGTTCGTGCCGTCATACCTCTTCCCGGACCCGAGTTTCGAAGCAAATGTCGCTGGGCTCTACGAGTTCTCACTGGATGTGTGGGATCAAAATGGCAACAAATCGTGTGCTACTGCCAAGTATGAGCTAATAGTGACATGTAGTGAGGTAATTCACATAGAACTGCTCTGGAACACTCCGGGTGACAACGATGAAACCGACACGGGACCAAACACAGGCAGCGACCTTGATTTACATTTTGGTAATCAATTATCAATCCAGCCAGACTATGACAACGACGGCCTTCCTGACCCCTGGTTTGACTCCTTGAATGACTGTTACTGGTTCAACCCGCAGCCCAACTGGGGCAGCTTTCAGTTAGAAGTCAATGACGATCCAAGACTGGACCGTGACGACGTTGATGGTGGAGGTCCCGAAAATCTCAACTTTTCTAAGCCAGAAACTAACGCGTCATATCATATCGGCGTACACTATTGGGATGATCACGGATATGGCCCAGCTTTCGCCACTTTACGATTTTATATCTATGGGGCTTTGGTATTGGAGGTAGCTAATGTAGAATTACGACATGGTGATCTATGGAACGCTGCTACTCTACACTGGCCATCAGGCAAAGTGACGCAAGTTGTCAATGATGACAATGGACATTCTATCACACCCAACTACCCAAAGACGCTTTAGCTGAAGAAGGCTTCAACCCGGCGATACCGGCTGAAGAGGTGGATGATGCTACACGGCTGCTCAGATATCTCGATCCGCCCCCCAGCCGTTTACCCCGAGCGAGGCTCGTGCCGAGTCGAGGGGTAGGGGCGAGAATAGTGAGCAGTGGTTTAGGGGCAATTGAGCAGCGAACCACTTGACCTGCGCTTGAGGGTCAAGACAGGAAGGACCGGGCCACGACATTTCCTGGATGGAGACCACGGTATTGTGCCGACTTTGCCCTTGACAGTAGTTGACAAGATTAGTCTACTCCAGCGGATGCTGTGCATCGGGTTGGCGGCGTGCCGGAATAGTGCTGGCGCCGTGGCCGTATGGGGATTTCGCGACGGTTTTGGGAGGATTGCATGAGAAGGTTAGGGGTGTTGTTCGTGTTGGTCTCGGTGGGATTCTGGGGTTGCTCGAGTGATTCAAGCACTCCTGAGGACCAGACGGGGCAAGCGGATGTGGTTGATGCGGAAGCGGACCTTCAGATGCCCGACAACAAGGAGCCGGAGCTTCCCGGTGAGATGGTGGTCGAGCCCGATTCGGTGGAGGACCTTTCCGACGCCGTCGAAGAGGTGACTGACATCGAGGACCAGGACCAGGAGGACACCACGGACATCGAGGAGGTAGTTGAGCCGGTCTACCGCAACTACACCTTCAAAGGAATCGGCGGCATGTCCATGGGTGCCGGAGCCCTCACCCTTCATGTTAACCACCAGGGAGTCTTCGACCATGTGGCCGCCAACGGTGGCTACATTAACTACTACTACCTGGCCGACTTCTTCCGCCGCGCCTTCTTTGGCGGCTTCTGCAGCATGGAGACCATCCTGGCAAACATCGAAGAGGTCAACGACCCCGACTCCCAGGCTCTGAAGTGCGGCCCCGTTGCACCCAGAGACCCGTGGGAGTTCGCCGTGGACTTCAACAACTGGCATGCCGATGACTCTGGCGGCACGTGGGACCGAGACTTCTACCTGGAGGCCATCGAGGGCATCTGCACCGCCATGGGCAATATTGCCAACTACAACCCCGATCACCCCTATCTTCCTGCGGGCGTGCCCGTTGAGTGGGCCGCTCCCGGCGATACCACCGAGCGTTGCACAAACCCCTACAAAGTGGGTAAGCCCCACAACTACAACGCTGAATACAATCCCGATGGCGAGTACGACCTTGTCACCTTCTGCGATGGCGAAGAGCCCGTGCAGGGTGGCAAAGAGAACCCCGACTACTGGACGCTCCTTGGCGCCTACGATCCTGCCTATGAGCACCGTCGCCCGGTCAACCTCGCCCTTGCCGTGGACTACAACGGCAACGGCCGCAGGGATATGCACGAACCCCTCGTCATGAACATCATGGAGCGCTTCGAAGACTTCGGCGTCGACGGTTGCCCTGATGCCCTGGAAGACGGTAACGGCGGCTGCACCGCCAACGGCGCCGCGGGCGACCCCAACGGCGACAACTACGACCTCATCAACAACCCCTTCGGAACCCAAGGCAATAACCTCTGGGATGAGGGTGAGATCTACAATGACTTCGGCCTGGATGGCGTTGACGGCACAGCCGACTTCGGCGAGGGCGATGGCGAGTTCACCATCAACCCCCACGCACAGGAAGCCATCGACCGCTCGGTCTCAACCTGGATCAAGAACGCTACCCAGGAAGAGCTGGATGCCGTGGACATCACCTTCGATGGCGGCATCCGCGACGCGCTCCACGCCCTCACCTCAACCTATGGTCTGGCCCAGCAACTCAAGGCCCGTGAACCAAACACCAAAATCTACAACGATTTCGTCAGGTTCGATGACTCGCTCTGCCCCATGGGCAAGGACTCCACCTTGGACAGCGCCGGCGACAAGTGCAAACTCGACGCCAAATCCGTTGGCAAGAACCTCCTTGTGGCCTACGGCAACCCCAACGCCACCGAAGCCGAAATCAAGAAGGGCGACGGCAAGCACGTGGGGTCTGGAAACGAGATCTTCAACAGGGCCTGGACCATGATGGTGACCCCTGTTACCAGGTGGCCCGGCGTGGACTGGACCAAGTGCTCCGTGGGCACCGATGCAGGCAGCACCGCCTACTCAACCTTCTATTCCGAGGCTCTCCAGAACCGCTACGGCTATGCCTACAGCATTCCCCCCTGCTACAACACAGATACCGACAAGACCTATCCGCTTTACATCTACCTGCTTGGCCACGGCATGATGGCCAACGACTCCATCGCCGTGGGCCTGGTCTTCAACATGATGATGAAGATTGGCAAGATGGGTAAGTTCATGTTGGTCATTCCCGAAGGGCAGTGCTGCCGAATTCACAAAGAGACGGGCAAGCGCTACTGCGCCTGCTTCGAGCAAGAGGGCTACAACGGCTGGTCCTGCTCTGATCCCGACTGCAAGGGCACCCACGAAGAGTGTCAACTGTTGGAGATTCCTAAGGGCGAACTCCACCAGGAGTGCAACGGTGGCCACTTCTTCGCCAACCAGAAGTCCAACAAGTGGGGCGATGTAGAGGCAGCGGCTGTGATGCGCTACGAGGACATTGTGTTCGAACTGGTAGACCACCTCGACGCTACGTACAGGCTTCGACAGCCTGCGACTCTCCCCATGCCCTGAGCAACGGCATTCCCCCCCCCCTTCGGTCCTGATCTGACAGAGATTTCCCAGCAGATTTTGGCGGTCTGAGGCTGCAGGCACCCATGACAGGAGAGCTTCTCATGGGACAATTCGGCCTGACGAGGCCCCAATTCGGCCTGACGAGGCCCCTATGTCCGTCGCCGGATTTGCGCTGAGCCGTTTGGGGATTAGACTGGGGTGCCACCTGTTGGCTTGTTAGCGGGGTGCCATGATTCTACCGTTTTGGACCCAGGACGACGAGATGATTGCCCGAAGCGTTGAGGATGGGGCGCCACGGCTAAAGTTGAGTGTGCCCGAGCGCCTCATGGTGGTGGTGGGGCGTCATGGGCGTCCTGAGGTCGATGTCGAGTTGGAGCGATGTCTGGCCGAGGAGGTGCCGGTGGTGCGGCGGCCAAGTGGGGGTGGCACAGTGGTGCTGGGGCCCGGGCAGGTGGTGGTCTCGATTTCTCTTCCCGTGCCCACCAGGGGGCGTCTGGAGCATCATCTGGCAAACATCGGCCGCTGGCTCTCGACGCCCTTGAGTTCTGTGGCGGGTGTGGCAGTGGGGGTATCGGGATTCAGCGACCTCACCGTAGAGGACCGAAAGATCTCGGGGTCGGGGATGTTGTGGCGCAGGGGCGTGCTCTACTATTCGGCGGTGATACTCGTGAATGCAGACCTCTCTGTTATCGACCGGCTGCTGCGCCATCCGGCCAAAGAGCCTGACTACAGGGCAGGCCGCTCGCACCTTGCCTTCGTGCAGAATCTCGCTGCGTGGAACCCAGCCCTCACAGCCAGCGCCGTGGTCTCCCAACTGCAACGAGAGCTGTCACTCTCCCAGTTGCTTTGAAGGGGGCGCCGGCCATAGGCGACCTGCGGGCCTCATCGCTGCTTGAAACCAGTTGCATCAGGCTTTATCTTCTGTGCTTGATTGGAGGGGGCCCCATGGGCCACCGCCGCGCTGGGCGGGATTGTCCGATTATATATAGACGCTTAATAACTCTGTCGCCACAAGGTTGCAGTTTATCGCTGAAGAGGTTGACCATGTCCCTGACGCCCGAGGGCCTGCAGGCCCGAAACGAGAGCATAGTCGAGCTTAAAGATGTTCAAAAGCACTACATCCTAGGCAATACAATTGTTCAGGCCGTGCGGGGTGTTTCCTTCGGCATCGGTACTGGCCAGTTCGCTGCCATCGCCGGACCGTCGGGAAGCGGTAAGACCACGCTGCTGAACCTTGTTGGTTGTGTTGATACTCCAACATCGGGTGCCGTGTTGGTGGACGGGGAGAACACCTCGGCGCTGTCCGAGCGGGCGCTTACCCGGCTGCGACTGCACAAGCTGGGCTTCATCTTCCAGTCGTTCAATCTTATTGGCGTGCTCAACGCCTTCGACAACGTGGAGTTCCCACTGCTGCTGCAAGGGAAGATTGACCGGAAGGAGCGGCGGGAGAGGGTGCTGCGCATGTTGGAGAAGGTTGGGCTGGCCGACCATTTGAAGCACAGGCCCGGGGAGTTGTCCGGGGGGCAAAGGCAGAGGGTCGCCATTGCCAGGGCCCTGGTTACCAACCCACGCATCGTCCTCGCCGATGAGCCTACGGCCAATCTCGATTCTAAGACAGGTGAGCAGATTATCGACCTGATGAAAGAGATTAATCGCACGGAGCACACAACCTTTATCTTCTCTACCCACGACCCCAAGGTGATGGCCCACGCCAGCCAGATCTTCCGTCTGGAGGATGGTTTGGTGGTGGAGGCAAAACAATGATTCTCTTCAGGATAGCGCTGCGCAACATCCTGGCCACCAGGATGCGAACGCTCATTATCGGTGTGCTGACGGTGCTGGGCACTGCCCTTGTGGTTGTGGGCCTCAGCCTGCTCTCGTCGTTGGAGCAGAGCATGGCAAGCAGCGTGGTTGGCAGCGTAACGGGCCACATTCAGGTTTACTCTGATGAGGCGGGAGACAAGCTGGACCTCTTCGGGCCCCCCACGGGCAGCCCCGACCTGCGGACCATCGAGGAGTTCCCCAAGGTCCGAAAAGCACTAGAATCGCATCCCAATGTCCACGCTGTTATCCCCATGGCTAATGACTTCGCCGTGGTCTTCGCAGGGAACTTCCTGGATGCGAAGCTGGCCGAGCTGAGGCAGGCCCAGGCCGCTGGAGAGCAGCGGCGAATTGGCCTGCTGAAGGAGCAGATTCGACACGTGGTCGAGACCATGGAGACCGAAACCGATGCCCTGGAGGCTTTCAAGTCGGACTCTACGCAGCAGCAGGAGCTGGCCTCCCGCAGAGAGCTTCTTGCGCAGGCATCGCAGACGACCTTCTGGGATGGCTTTGAAGAGGCCATGGAGCGCTCCATGGAGTTCCTGGAGAACAAGATAGCGCCTTTGGCACTGGACGAGTCCATGATCTTCTTGCGCTACCTTGGCACCGACCTGGACGCATTTTCTAAGAATTTCAGCCGGTTTCGTATCGTTGACGGGACAATGGTTCCCCCGGGGAAACGTGGGTTCCTATTTGCGAAGCAGGTATACGAGAGACAGGTCAAGCACCCCATCGCCCGCCGTCTGGACTTCATTAAGGAGGGTCTCGACGCTGGTATTTCGCTTGAGAGCGACATGATGCTTGGCAACTTCGTGAAGCAGAACGTGCGCCAGTATCGGGAGATTCTCTTCCAGCTTGACGGCGATGCATCGAAGCTGGTGGCAGAGGTCTTGGCGCAACACCTGGGGCAACCCGACGGTGAGCTTTCGGATTTGCTGCAGTCCTTTTTGAAGGTTGACGACTCGAACTTCTCGGAACGGTACAAGATATTTTATGATGTAATTGCCCCTCAGATAGTACTTCACAAGGTCAAGATCGGAGACACCCTGACAATTCGTGCTGTCACCAAGAGCGGATATATGACTTCGGTTGCTGTCCCCGTGTATGGCACGTACGAACTTATGGGGCTGGAGAAATCGGTGTTGGCGGGTGCCTTCAACCTGCTGGACATGATGACGTTCCGGGATCTTTATGGTGGTACCGGGCCCGAACAGAGGGAGGAGTTGGCAGCGCTGGTGGAGAAGGCGGGGATAGTGGAGGTAACGAGGGACGAGGCCGAGGATGCGCTGTTTGGGGGTGACCCGCAGGAGGGGGAACCTGAGGAGGGGGAACCTGAGGAGGGGGCTTCTGCCGAGGGGGCCGGCTTCGACGAATTCGCCCACGTGGATATGAGCAGTGGGGGCCAGCGATACACCCAGGAGTTGTTGGAGACTGAGTACTCTCGGGAGGAGCTTGACAGGGGCATTGTGGTTCATGCGGCTGTGGTTCTGAGGGACGCCTCGAAGCTGGAGGAGACTCTTGCTGAGCTGCGCTCGCTCTCTGAGAGTGAGGGGCTGGGCGTTCAGGCGGTTGGCTGGCGCGATGCCAGCGGCCTTGTGGGTCAGTTCCTTGGGGTGTTGTGGGCGGTGCTGGTGGCGTCGGTACTGATAATATTCTTAGTTGCCCTTGTGATAATAAACAACACTATGGTAATGGCCACCATGGAGCGGACCAGGGAGATTGGCACTTTGAGGGCGATGGGTGCCAGCCGTGGCTACGTTTTGAAGATGTTTCTGGTTGAGTCTTCCACTTTGGGCCTCGGGTTTGGGCTGCTGGGGATGATGCTAGGTGCGGGGTTGATGCTCTGGGCCGGCTCTTCGGGGATTCCGGCCTTCAACAGCGAGTTGTACTTCTTGTTCGGCGGCCCCAGACTCTATCCAACTCTGCTTCCGGAGCAGATGCTTATTGCTTTGGGGGTTGTGGTAACTGCCACTGTGGCATCTACACTCTATCCTGCCCGTCTGGCAAGCCAGATTGCGCCGGTTCGTGCCATGGAGAGGGAGGACTGAGATGGGAAGACTGATGCTGATAGCGGTCAGGAATCTTATCCAGCACCGTCGGCGTTCGTTGCTGCTGGGCGGGGCCATGGCGCTTGTGACGATTCTGCTGGTTCTGCTTGGAGCGGTTGGTGCTGGGATAGAGTCGACGATGATGCGTGCGGGGACGGCGCTGCTATCCGGGCACGTGAACGTCACGGGCTTCTACAAAGTTTCCAGCGGTCGTGTTGCCCCTCTGCTGCTTGAGCGTGAGAAGGTTCTTGGGCAGATAGAGGAGCTTGTGCCTGAGGCGGTGAGGTTCTCTGACCGCCTCCGTGGAATGGCCAAGATAGTCTCCGAGCGTGACTCCATTCAGGCGGCGGTGGTTGGGGTAGCCATCGAGTCTGAGCCCGGTCTGCGGGAGGTTCTGCGGGAGGCTGAGGGGAACCTGATGGACCTGGCGCAGCCTCGCAGCATGGCGCTCTACGCTGCGCAAGCCAAGCGCCTGGGGGTATCCGTGGGCGACGCTGTGACGCTTTCGGCCCCTACGGTGCGGGGGCAGTTCAACTCTGTGGATGTCACGGTGCGGGTAATCCTTAAAGATCTGGGGATCTTGTCCACCATGTCGTGCCTTGCTTCGGCGGACACCATGCGTGAACTGAACCTCTATACTGAAGACACAACAGGTGTTATATACGTGTACCTGGATGATCCGGAAAAGTCCGCAGAGGTTGAGTCGCGTCTGAGGACCATGCTGCCTGACTACGGGCATGAGTTGATGGAGCATCACCCGGGGCCTTTCTGGGGCAAGTTTCAGTTGGCGGCGGGGGAAGACTGGACCGGTCAGCGATTGGACTTGACCACTTGGGTGGATGAGCTGCTGGCCATGCAGTGGGTGCTGAAGACCTTCTCCACGGTCTCGGGCATGCTTGTGATGGTGTTGCTGGTGATAATCCTGGTGGGCGTTATGAACACGCTCTGGATAGCCATTAGAGACAGGACCAAAGAGATCGGCACCTTGCGCTCCATCGGCATGGGCAAGGGGCGGGTTCTGATAGCCTTTGTGATTGAGGTTGGTGTGTTGTCGGTATCGGCCACACTCCTGGGGGTGGGGCTAGGCACAGCTCTGGCGGCCCTGATAAACGCTCTGGAGATTCCGGTCTCGCCTGGTTTCCAGCTCTTCCTGATGACGGACACGCTCAGGTTGGTCATGGACCCCAGGGTGGTGCTGAATGCTATGTTAATCGTTCCGGGGTTTGCCATGCTGGCGTCGTTGTTCCCGGCGTGGCGGGCGACGAGGCTCAAGCCCGTGACTGCGATACACCAGGTGGGTTGAGTCGGACTTTGCCCACTTGGCATGAGCAACATCCAAGTGGCGGGATAGTCAGGCGGCCTGACAGGAGGTTACATGTTGAGAAACCAGTTGTTCATAGCTGCCTTTGTAGCGCTGTTGATGATACCGGGTGTTGTTAGAGCGCAAGCCCTGGACGATGCCGGGGTGAAGAAATTGTTGGAGACCATTGACGAGCGCCAGCGAAACTCGGGGGACTTCAAGAACCTTGTGCTGGTGCAGAACAAAGAGAAGGGGCGTGACGACGTGGTTCTTGAGGCGGTAGTATATCGCCGGGACAAAGACGACAAGTTCATGCTGCTCTTCCTCAACCCCAAGGCAGAGCGTGGAAAGGGCTATTTGCGCATCGACAGAAACCTCTGGCTCTACGACCCGTCGGTGGGGCGCTGGGAGCGGCGTACGGAGCGGGAGCGAATAGCGGGCACCGACTCCAGGCGTGCCGACTTCGACGAGTCGAGGCTGGCCGAGGAGTTCACCGCCGAGTACGTGGGCCAAGAGAAGCTTGGCAAGTTCAAGGCGCACCGAATCAAGCTCACTGCCAAAGCCGAAGTGGACGTGGCCTATCCGGTGCAGGAGCTCTGGGTGGATGGCGATACGGCAAACATTCTAAAGAGGCAGGAGTTCGCCCTCTCGGGGAAACTCATGCGAACGACCTACACTCCCAAGTGGAAGAAGGTCTACTCCGAATCCAAGAAGGCCGACGTATGGTACCCTTCAGAGGTCCGCATCTTCGACGAGGTGGAGAAGGGCAACACCACGACCATTGTCATTCAGTCCGTGGACCTGCGGCCGCTTCCGGCCAACATATTCACCAAGGCATGGCTGGAGGGGCAGAGTCGATGACCCAACCCAATGAAGTGCCAAGGCCGCAGATAGGGTGGCTCCTTGGGCTCCTGCTGCTGACTAATCTGGTCGGTGTGGATGGCGCTCGGGGCAGTGAAGCGGGGCTTCTTGATGACCCACGGGACGAGGAGTTCTTCGGTGATGACACCACGGATGATTCTCCACCCACGCAGCCCGCTCAGCCCTCTCAGCCCGAAGGTGATAAGTCTCTTGATGACCTGCTGCTTGGTGAGGGGTCGGGGCAAGAGAGCGCAGACCTGACGGGCAGGCTGCTCTCGGAGTTGACCACAGAGAAGCTGCAGATAGGCGGAATGGTCTACCTCCGCCTATCGGCCAGTCAGGCACAAGAGGAGCGAGGGCCCGTGGTGGCCTCGCCCAACCTGCTGGACCTCTTCCTTGATGCACGCCCCAACGACCGAACCAGGGCCTATGCCCGTGGCCGGCTGGTCTACACGCCACTCTCCTCCACCATGGTGCCCGGTGTTACCCCTGAGGCCGAAGAGACCCGGGCGCTGCTGGACCAACTCTTCGTCCACTTCGATGTCGGCCGCTGGATGTTCCTCACCGTGGGTAAACAGCCCGTTCGCTGGGGCACCAGCAGGCTCTGGAACCCCGTGGACGGTATCAACGCATCAAAGAAAGACCCACTGGCCTTCTTCGACGAGCGAACGGGAGTGCCCATGGTCAAGGCCCACCTGCCCATTGAGCCCCTGGGACTCAACGCTATCGGGCTGCTGATGCTTCAGGGCGATGGCCGCTGGGACGAGCTTGGGGCAGCGCTGCGGCTGGAGAAGCCTTTGGGCACGGCGGAAGTGGGACTCAGCGGGGTGCTAACCGAGCGAAGCGACCCCCTGACCCTGCCCCAGCTTCTGGCCGGCACAAGCGCCGACCGCCACAGGGAGTATCAGCTTGGCCTGGACCTCTCGGCGGGGGTATGGGACCTGGACCTCACCGCCGAGGCAGCACTGACCTTCTTGCAAGACGAAGGCTCACTGAGGAGAGAACTCTTCAAGACTAACGGCTGGGATGCGCTGGTACAAGCCACTCTCGGAGCGTCATACACTCTGAAATATGATGCGTCCGAGTACATCGTGTTTGGGGCAGAGTATTTTTATAATCGCAATGGCCTTGAACATAAGAGCGGCTACCTGGAGGCCATCGCCACGGGCTCGGCCTCCCCCTTCTATCTTGGACGTCACTATGCTGCACTATACATATTATTACCAATGCCTGGCAACTGGAATAACACTTCGTTTACCCTGAGTAACATCGGCAATTTGAGTGATGGCTCGGGGCTCACTCGGTTCGACATGCGCACGGACATTTTGACCTGGGTCAAGCTGGAAGCATACCTCTCGGGGAACTGGGGAACCAAGGGTGGCGAGTTCCGGTTCGGCATGGAGGAGATCCCCTTCGTCCCCGACAGCTCCCTTCCCTACCCTCTTCTGCAAGGCGGGGTAAATTTGAGGATGGATCTCTAAAACCCCAGCCGCGGCGAAATTGGTCCACCGTACTAGGTTTTCGCATTCACAATATACTTGTTTTCAGACATCGTATTATACATTCTGTCACACAACCACAACATCCCTCTGAATCCCAGCCAAGGTGCGTCGAATAGGGCATGGCGCAGGTATGATGGAAAACCCATCTCCAGGTAGGCCACACTGCCATCCTCCAATGCTGCCCGCTCCAGGGTTGTGGCGATGATGAGGTCCACTCCCGACGCAATGGCCGAGCTCCAGGTCTGGTTGAGCTCGGGCAGACGGGTATCGAAGGAGATGGGGAAGCGGAGGCCGGCGGATTCAAACATGGAGCTGGTTTCTGTTACTCGCCACGCTGCGCGGGTTCGCAACATGAGGTCGACCACTTCAAAGCCAAGTTCCGCCAGGGCTGGGACGAGGGCTCTGGCAAGGTAGGGGTCCAGGGCCAGGAGGAGGCGTTTTCCGAAGAACATGGTTCGAACCACGCGCTGCACCCGGCGCAGCAGATCCTGCAGCTCGGCCTGGATGAACCTCTCTGCCTCCTCGTGCCGGCCCGTTGCCTCAGCCACCTTCCTCAACCAGTGAGCGCTGCCTGACATCCCGACGGGCAGTTCCAGAGGCAGCATGGGCACGGCAAGCCGCTGGGCCAGTTCTGCGGCCGCTTCGTGTCCGTAGGGGAGGCCGATGACCAGTTCTGCGGAGGAGAGGAGACGGTAGTCGTTGAAGGGGACGCCCGATGGCAGAGTGGCGCAGGTGGTGAGTCCCAGGCCTGCGAGCATGCGTTTGAGTTCGTTGAGGTTGGCGTGGCAATCCATCTCGTTGCGCTCGAAAGGGGCACCGACTATGGCCACGTTTCCGGGGATGGGGGCTGGCGACAGGGGCACGTGGCCGGCCACGGCCTTGAGCGCATCGCTGATGCCGTCAAGGAAGTCACCGGAGATGGAGCGTGAGGGAAACGAGAAGACGGGTTTCCCAAACTCGGCGGAGAGGCGACGGCAGGTCATTTCGTGGTACTCGCCGGTCAGTTCGATAGTGCTGTTAGCGGTCACCATTATTGCCGAAGGGTTATTATTAGTATTTATCTCTTTTGCTGCGGCGACAACTTTGGGCTCGGTGCCCAGGGTAATGTCGGGGAAGCGCACCATGGAGTTGATGAGTCGTGCGTTCATGCCGGGCAGAGTCACTGTGGAGTAGACATCATGGCGCAGGCCAATCTTGTCGGTTCTTTCGAGGCCGCATCCGGGGCTGTCGATGACGATGGCGAGGTCTGGCACCACGTTCACCACGAGGATGACGCCGTCGAGATAGGTGGAGGTGGTGGGCATGGAGTGGCTCATGGACGTCCCTCCCCCAGGAAGACTCTGTCCCAGAGTCCGTTGAAGGGTGTTTCGCAGAGGCCAAGCAGTCGTTTGAGGTTGCGAAGGGCACCGGCGTATCCCATGGCCAGGTCTTCGTTGGAGAAGCTCTGCTTGCCGGCGGCCAGCAGCCGCTCGTCGCCCTTAACTTCCGAGTAGACCAGGCGGGCCGGGGAACTGAGCAGAAGGTCACCCACGGACTGCCCCTCTTGGCCAAAGATGACTCGAACGGTGTCGGCGCCAGACTCATCCACGGCCCAGCGTTCCTTGGTGGCGGTTGGCACCGGGGTGGGTGCTCGTCCCTTGGGTGGCAGCAGAATGAGGTCGACACCGAAGCCCATCTCGGTGAGGAGTTCGACAAGGTTCACACCGTGGCGCAGGTGCGAGTCGGGGCTGATCATGAAGGACATGGACATGGGGATGCCCACCCTGTGTTTCGTTGCACGACCTCTGAGGGCATCCCACTCCTTGGGTATGAAGCGTCGGTGGAGTTCATCCAAGTCCAGGGGAGGTATAGCATCGGGCGTCGTGAGCTTTGAGCGGATGGCGCTCAGCCAGCGGTCTGTGGCTGAGATTCCCCAGGGGGGAGCCAAGTGGGCCACCTCTCCGATGCAGTGACGAAGGGCGAGATAGGCCGAATCGTGGATGAGCTTGCTTGGGTATGCCAGGGTGAGTTCTGCCGCTGCGCAGGACTTGATTCGGTCGGCGTCGAAGTAGGGCACCAGGAACTGGTGCTCCGAACAGCCTGCAATGGTTAGTAATTCCGGCAGTTCTTGCACCGCCGGGGTGTGCTGGGTGCCGTACCCCACAAGGGTGACGACGCCGGGCAGTGGGGAGCTGTTTCGGGCCTTGCTGGAGATGAAGATCTTCTCCCAAAGTGAGGCCCGGCCTTCGACGTTCTCCTCCAGGGGAATGTCCATGGCCAGAGTCAGCACCGGTGGGCCGTCGGGACCGAAGGACTCTCGGAGAATGGCCTCGCAGCTATCTCCCATGATGACCCCGGAGCAGGGGTTAACCAGGAAGACCACGTCGGGCTTCTGGGCAATGACATCACGAAGCAGTCTCGTGACGCCCTGGGTGGAGTCACCCGAGGCCACATCGGCGCTGGAGTAGTCCACGAACTGGTACTGCCGCAGGCCGCCTCGGCGAGCGGGGCTGTGCCAGAGGTCGGCGGTGTACTCTTCCGTGGGTCCCAGCATGGTTCGGAAGCATGTGGCGCATTCACGCTCACCATTGGTAACTATCGCAACGTTTCCCATAGAATATGTAATAGTTGCTATCTCGAATTCCATGGCCAGAAAATATCCCATCATGAAATCGTCTTCAAATGGTGTGAAGCCTCTAAACTGGCGTTTATCTTTTTCGTAGGGATCTTTTCGAAAGAAGAAGGCATCTCCTGGAACTCGAAGCGAGAAGACATATCCCACATAGTTCGCCAGGGGGTTTCTGGTCCACTGGGGCTCTTGGGCGCAGAGGTAGAGGATGCCGTAGCGGCCCATGAGCAGGGCAGGGTCGGCTGGTGGGGTGAGGCCCAGGGAGAGTCTGAAGTTCCACTCTCCCCCGAAGTAGAGGTGCACTGTGTCTGCGTCGAAGCTATCCTCGAGGAGCATGGTGGCTCCCCAGTGGGTTACTCCTGGCGCCAGCAGATCCTCACAGAACTCGCTCAAGAATTCCGGGCCCCAGAGCAGTTCAAGTTCGTCCATGGGGAGCTTGCTGAGCCACTGAGCGGGCTTGTCACCAAAGAGGTCGTGGAAGATGGTCTGTGTGTGTGACACAAGGACTTTGGCTACCTTGGGGTCAACGGAAGCAGGAAGGATGAGGCTTCCCGACGAAGTACTGGCCAGGCCCTCGTGGAAGCGACCCACGGTGAGGAAGAGGGGAATCCGGGTACCCCGGAAGTTGTAGAGCAGCACCAGGACCCCATCGGGCCTGAAGCCAACGGAGACATCGATTCCCAGTCCTCTGTCTCTGAGCCTGCGTGCGAGCCAGGCAGCAAACTTGTGGGGAGCATGCCACTGACCGTTGAGCTGACCGGTGTCGCTGGTTTCCGGGATGGTAGCAGCGGCGTTGAGAGGCCGCATCTTCCAAGGCGCACCCGTCCTGACCATTGTTCTCATTGCGTTGCTCCGGTGAACTACATGCCGTACCCGTGCGGCACCGGTCCCCTTTGCGGACGACGGATTCTAACCGCTGAGTAACCTCGATGCAATCGACTAACAGCTGTGGAAGGGCCTAAATCGGCCTCGGTTGGGCGCCGGCGATGGCCCAAAGGGCCGCCCCATTCTCATTACAACTTTACCATTACTAATTGTTGAAGAGGCAGCATAAGAAGCGGTCACGGAGGGGGGCATGAGCCACGGTGCGCGAAATCCCATTAACTCTCCTTGACGGGAGGCCCCCTTCATGTGCTAGGTTCTCCCGGAATTGCGGGTTGAGGACCGGGTTGGGTCCACCTTACATCCGCATGGAGGAACTTGTGAAAACCCCAGAGCAAATGACGCCCCGCGACTACGCCAGTCTCGGGTTCAAGTGCGGGCTAGAGGTGCACCAGCAGCTTCGGACAAAGAAGAAGCTATTCTGCCACTGCCCCAACACCACCTACTCCGATGCCTACGACGCCGAGATCCTGCGGCACATGCGGCCTACCCTCTCTGAATTGGGCGAGTACGATCCTACGGCGCTCATGGAGTTCAAGACGAAGAAGGAGATCACGTGCCGGATTAACCGGGATACGGTCTGCACATATGAGATGGACGACACGCCTCCGTTCCGGCTCAACCCAGAGGCGCTGGACATAGCCCTTGAGGTCTCGATGCTGCTGAACCTCAACATGGTTCAGGAGGTTCATATTGCCAGGAAGCAGTACCTGGATGGCTCGATGCCCACGGGGTTTCAGCGCACCACGATTCTTGGCGTCAACGGATGGATACCATTCCGGGGGCGAAAGATTGGCATAAGGCAGCTTGGCCTTGAAGAGGACTCGTGTAGAGAGGTCTCCGACGTGGGCCACAACAGGACCTACATCACCGACCGGCTCTCCATTCCGCTCATCGAGACGGTAACCGAGGCGGAGATTCGCACCCCCGAAGAAGCAGCGGCGGTGGGGCAGGTGATTCGGGCGCTGACCCGGTGTACCGGCAAGGTGCGCACGGGCATCGGTGCGGCGAGACAGGACGTGAACGTGAGCGTAACCGGAGGCACCCGGGTGGAGATTAAGGGCGTCCCCAGGATTCCCACTTTCGTTGCTTTGACGCACTATGAAGCGCTGCGTCAAAGGGCGCTGCTGGACATCAGAGACGGCCTCCTGTCAAGGGGAGTGACGCCTGAGACCTTCAAACCTACCATCCACGAAGTCAGCTCCGTGGTGAAGCAAACCCACTTTGGTCCAGTGCGTAGTGCCGTTGAGTTGGGCTTGCCCGTGATGGCCGTGCGCCTTCCCGGGTTCCGCAACGTGCTCAACGTGGAGACGGCGCCCGAGGCAACCTTTGCTCGGGAGTTCTCCGGGCGTGTT
This sequence comes from uncultured Myxococcales bacterium, assembly GCA_964593355.1. Taxonomy (GTDB): domain Bacteria; phylum Myxococcota_A; class UBA9042; order CAIXZC01; family CAIXZC01; genus CAYTWV01. Next base: position 8,963 of record CAZQHM010000014.1, on the reverse strand, counting down.
AAGGTGGTAGCCTGTATCGATGCAATGCCGAACATAATCTGGAGCGACTGCCCCAACGTGACTCTGGCGTTCCGCCTCTGGGAGCGTGTGAATCGTGAGGTAGGGGCCACTGAAGAGGACACCGTGGTGCTGGTCTGGGGACAGCCGCGGGATGTACGCCTGGCGGCCGACGAGATTGCCGACAGGGCCAGAGAGGCGCTGCTTGGTGTACCCTCGGAGACAAGAAAGGCGCTGAAGGATGGCTCGACGGTCTTCGAGCGCATTCTCCCCGGCCCCAACAGGATGTATCCCGACACCGACCTGCCACCCATTGCTCTGGCCCCCGAGCGGGTAGAGCGAATAAGGGCCCAGTTGCCCACGCCCCCGTGGGAGTCCGTGGAGAAGTACCGCTCCAGAAACGTACCGCTGGATCTTGCCCACTCCATGCTGCTGGACCCGAGGCGGAAGGTGTTTGACCAGGCTCTGGACATCCCTGGACTGGATGGCTGCGTGGTGGCCAGAATCATGGGGCAGACCGTGCGCCACCTCCGGAGGAAGCGCGTGGGCGTGGAGAGGGTCTCCGATGGCACAATGCTGGGCCTGTTCCAGCTTCTGGCTGAGGCACGGATCACCTCTTCGGCCTTCCCGGTGCTCATTGCTGCGTTGGCCAAGAAGCCCGACGCAGACCTCACTGCCCTGGTGGACGAGTTGTTCCCCGTGGTGCCTGCCCAGCCGCCTCTTGCTCAGGTTGTCACCGACCAGCTTCGGGCCATCCCCGAACCAGAATGGCGTCGAGGCGGAGACCTCCGCAAAGAGTACACCATTCTCATGGGCAGGGTCGCTCCCCCCTACCGAGGCAGGGTCAGAGGCGCTGCCGTTGGCGAGATAGTCAGGGCGTTCATGCAGGATGGAGGGAAGTAATGATCACGGCTGGCACAAATGCAAAATGTAAGGGTTACCGGGGACCAACCCTGGAGGTCATGCTGCGCTTCGACGTGGGCGTCTGGTTCGATGTGGATGTGAAGACCACCGAGGGCTCTTTCAGGGGCATCATCCTGCCCAGGTCCGAGACCGCCGATGCCTTCCACCTGGTGCTGAAAATGGACTCCGGCTACAACGTCGGCCTGCACTACTCCACCATCGAGAACATCACTGCGTGCGGCTACAGGGAAGCCAACTACAAGATCCCCGAGAAGGAGTTCCCCTACTCTCCCGACAAGCCCAACGTTATACTGCTGGGCACGGGCGGAACCATCGCAAGCCGACTGGACTACCGGACCGGGGCCGTGATTCCGGCATTCTCTCCGGGCGAACTCTACGGCTCCGTGCCAGAGCTGGCAGACGTTTGTAATCTTGAAACCAAGAAGCTCTACGGTGTCTTTTCTGAAAATATGGCAAAGGAGCAGTACATCGGACTGGCGCTTGCAATCGGCCAAGCCGTTGCCGACGGCAAGCGTGGCATCGTGGTGGGCCATGGCACCGATACTATGAGCCACACCGCAGCGGTGCTCTCGTTCATGGTCCAGAATTCGCCCATTCCCATCGTGATGGTTGGCAGTCAGCGCTCATCTGACCGGCCCAGCTCCGACGCTGCTTTGAACCTGATTAATGCTGCCACCATTGCGGCTACCAGCGACATAGCCGAGGTGGTGGTCTCAATGTTTGGTCCCACGTCGGACGAGTACTGCCTCATCCACCGTGGTACCCGGGTGCGCAAGATGCACTCTTCGTACCGATCCACCTTCCGCACCGTGGGCGACATCCCGCTGGGCATGGTTACTCCAAAGGGGGTCACCACCTTCAGAGAGGATTACAAACACAGGCGAGAGGACAAGGATGTCATAATTGATCCAGTGTTCGACGATCGTGTTACAATTCAGTACTATTACCCTGGCATGAATCCTGACATATTTGACGCCCTGGTAGATAAGGGATACAAGGGCATAATAATCGCAGGGACAGGCCTGGGCCACGTGAATCGACCGCTCTATCAGGCTCTGCAGCGGGCCACGGATGCTGGCGTGCACATGTACATGACGGTGCAGACGCTCTGGGGCTATGTTCAGATGTACGTCTACGAGACCGGGCGTGAGATCATGGACCTTGGCGTTGTGCCGGCTGGCAACATGCTCCCGGAGACCGCCTACATGAAGCTCTGCTGGGCCCTTGGCCACAGCCACGACCGGGAAGAGGTCCAGCGCATCATGTTGACCCCCGTGAGCGGTGAGCTTACGGAGCGAGAGCCCATCGATGGCTACCTCATCTACCAGGGGGGCATTCCCGAGGTTGAAGAGTTCTTCCACTCGATTCACAGATAGTCGCCCCACCGCACTACCGTTCCCAATAGCAGGATGGACATGAAAATGGCCGCGAATCAATTCGGTGTCATCTTCGACCTTGACGGGCTGCTGGTGGACAGCGAGCCCTTGCAGGCCGAGTCGTTCAACATCGCTCTGGAGCCGCTGGGCATCAGGCTCTCCGATGAGGTCTTCGAGGGGCTGGTTGGAATCGCTACCATCCAGAATTTCCGGGACATTAAAGATCAGTACGGTATTCTACAATCTTTAGATGAGTTAATGGCAGCAAAGAATAGGGCATATAGTGAGCTTATATGGAGCAGACTGCAACCCCGCCCGGGTGCGGTGCAGCTTGTGAAGAGGCTTGCCGCAGAGGGGGTGCCCATGGCCGTGGCCTCCTCTTCTGTGGGTGATGACGTTCGTGCATCGCTGCGCTCGGTGGGGCTCTTCGAATATATGGAGCACGTTGTCACGGCCGATGATGTGCAGCGCACGAAGCCAGCCCCGGACCTCTATCTTCTTGCGGCACAAAGGCTTGGGATCCCCGTGGGAAGGTGTGTGGCCTTTGAAGACGCCGGGCCCGGAGTCCAGGCGGCTGTGAGCGCCGGAATCCGCTGCGTCGCCGTGCCGCACAAGTTCACGGCGGCCCACGATTTTTCAATGGCCGTGGCGGTCTGGACTACGCTGGAGGGCGTCAGCCCCGAGACGGTCAGGGCGCTGCTGGACCATGAATAGGTAGGCTGTTGGCCGGAAAAACGAGGGGGCCGGCCTTCCGAACGGGCCGGGGTTGGGCCTTCTAACTAGCTGCAGCGGTCGCCCCTTCTTCCGAGACTTGCTGTCGCTCTCTTCTCTGCTGCTCAACGGTTTTCACAAGCCGCTCCGATGGTGGGTGACGCTCCAGCCAGGCCTCGAAGGGTTCGTGCATGTCGCCGATGAACTGCGTCAGAATCACAGCCTCTCTGCCACTGTAGTTCCTGAGCACCTTGGATGTCAGCATCTCCATGCTTCCCTCGGCACCAAGAGTGCGAAGCAAGAGTTGGTGTGAATCGACAACCACTTCATGAGCCGTGTATTCGCTGCTGGCAGGAACGTTCACGGAGGGTGGAATCCGGCCTTTTAGCAGGTTGGCCAATGCGCTTCTTCCCCTGTCCCGTCGGGCCCAGACATACATGATGTCCGATGTCGCCACCACGCTTCCGTCGCGGTCGGCCGACAGAAGATTGGTGAAGAGCTCAAGGAAGTCCCTCTGCCTCAGACGCATTCGGCTCATGAACTTCCCTGTGCCTTCGATGATCCCGGCAACGGTGTCGGACCATATCTTTGACTGCACGATGGGTGGTATCATAAGGAGGTTGAGCAAGTATGAACCTGCCGTGGCCAGGGGCCAAGAAAGTACGGTCCTGAAAAAGTTCGCTCTTATCACTCTCCGGTCGAATCCCCTTATCCTATTATGCGATGTAATATATAGACCATTTGCAAATGCAATAACCCAAAATTGAACGAGCGTATAGACAAAACCCGTTGCATCACCGGAGATATGTGGCCACAAGTAGTCAAATCCGGCCTTTGCCCCGCCCAGAATGGGCACCGAGAACCCGGTCCAGAACATGGAGTTGGCAAGGTTCTCTTTGTCTACGTTGTCCCAACGCCAGGCTTTGAGCATGAAGCCCGATGCCGAGATGAGGTCTGCCAGGAGGTTCCTGAAGCCGGTGATACCAATCCATAATGCGGCGTACCACGGGCCCACTACGAAGAAGGCCGGTGTGTAGGCAATCATGGTCTTGAGCAGGCCCTTTAGGCTTGGGTTGAGGAAGCGCCAGAACCTCATGGGCCCGATGCTGGTGCCTCCTACTTCATCGCCCACAGGGTTCGGCTTGGGCACCTTGGGGATTGAGAGGGCGACCACCTGCCCCTCGGCTTCCACCTCGGCGTCGGGGTCTCCGCCTTGCAGCAGCAGTTTCGCCACTGGAACCGGTATGGAGGCGTGGCCGTGGGATTCCAGTTGCTTCAATGCCCTCTTTGGAATGGCCCTGGAGTCTATGAACCCCATGCCAGGCAATGATGCGATGCTGCCTATGTAGTCACTGCCGCACCTTGGGCGCAGATTGCTGACTCGGTAGTGGGAGACTGCACGGCCCACCTGGGCAACGTCGATGTCGGGCAGGCCCCAGTCAGCCAGAAGGCGTCGCACCTCCTTCTCATCGCCCCTGTTCATGAGCTCAACCAGGTGATTAAGGCGCCTGAGGTCCGCAGGGTCTCGGAAGAGCGAGTCCGACATATTGAAGGTTTCGATGTCGGTGATGAGGTGATGGGCTCGCAGCAGCTTGTTCACGGCCCTCTTGGGGCCCTGGGAGAGGGGATGAATGAAGACCAGGCGGCCCCCAACCTGGGTCATAAGGGGCTCTACGACATCGAGACTGGGAAAGGCCGAGTCGTAATCCGCAAGTCGCCTGGATGGGGTGACGTAACGCTCGGTCATGGTCTCAGGGCGGCAGTGCTCGTAGTCGTCTCGGGCCTTGAGATACTCGCTGTGGATGCTCTCAACTTCCCAACTCGACACCTCGCCACGCAGGAGTCGGTTTCTGGAGTGCTCGTACTGGTTTTTGAGATAGAGCACCCGCTTATGGAAGATAGGCTTCAACCGCTCCGCAAGAAGCTGCCCCAGGTGAATATGCGAGGCCTGTCCACCATGGATGGTCTCTTCCACATCGGCCCAAGTCAGAGGCTTGATGCGCAAGAACTGGGCGTTTCTGAACCGTGAGTTGAGTTCAGGAAGGTGCGACGAATTGAAGACATCAAGCAGGGCGCATATGGCCTGGTGGCGCCCACGAGCATTGTGTGCCAGTCCGTCGACAAAGGGTTTGAAGAGGTCGGCGTTGCGCTCCACCAAAGAGCTTATGGAGCTGGCAGAACCGTCCTGAGGGGGAACATACATGAAATGCAGCCGCTTGCCTCGTTCCCCCACAGAGAACTCCAGCCCGATTTCTACCTGAATGCCGAGGATCCTGCCCGCCTCCAGCGCCTCGGTGTACATTCGAGGGTCTTCCAAGTCGTAGTAGGCCACCGTCAATCGGCTCATGCCCTTGATAAACGCGTCGACGCAGAGTTGGCTTGGAGTCTTGGTCCCCTGCGACATCATGTCGTGAACATGGTCGTCGAAACCCAGGCCCAAATCCTTCAGCGGCTTGCCCTCCTCGGGCACCTCTATCAGGTCAAGCTCCCGCAGCAGGCGCCTGATAACGGTCTCTTGACCATAGGATGCCCTGGTGAAGTCCGACATGAGCTCCAACTGACGCCGAAGCTCTCCTTGCGACTGCACACACTCCTTCATAAGTGCTATCTGGCAACGGGCCGTATTGATAGGCATGGAGAGGGTCTTGGCGTGCCACGCCTGGTGCATGAGCACGGTGAGAGCATCCAGTCGCTCTTCATAGTTGGCAGCACCTTTGGAAGCGACCAGCTTCAGGTAGGCCTCGGCCATGGTCAGACGGCGCCAGGTGATGGCCCGAATGAATCCGGAGGGGTGGGACTGCAATCTATGTCGCAGCTTGTCAGGAGACTCGATCTCACGATTCAGCGCGTCAACGAGTTCACGGACTGAGTTGCTGAAGCTGAGCCAGTCCCGCATGCCCACCACACGCTTCCTGACTGAGGCCCGAAACCTGCCCGACATTGCACCCTCCCCTTGAAGTGCTGCCCCCTGAGCCTGCAGCACAATCTTTTATGCTCTAACCTTTCCTGCACATAAGTCAAGTTCCTTGTCTCCCACGAGCCCGCCTGCTATGCTGCGCTGCCTTGCTGAGGCAGGGATGGAGGAAGAGGAAATGGCCCAGGAACGAATTCATGACATATGGAACGAGCTGCGCACCGTCATCGCCGAAGCTCTGGCAGCAGTGGGCATAAACGAACCCGTAGAGATGGTCGAGCCCCCTAACCCCGAGATGGGACACCTGGGATTCCCCGTGATGTCCTTCGCTAAGACACTTCGCAAAGCGCCCCAACTGATTGCTAACGAGGTCGCATCGCACATCCCCATAGAGTCCCTTGTCCGCAAGGTGCTGCCCGTGGGTGGCTACGTTAACCTCTTCCTGGACGAGCTCGAACTCTCCCGGAGAGTGCTTGCCTGCGTCCTCCAGGAGGGAGACCAGTTCGCCTCCCGCGGTGCGGCCTCACAGGCCCGCCGCTACCTGCTCGAATACAGCTCACCCAACACCAACAAGCCACTGCACCTTGGACACATCAGAAACAATCTGCTTGGCCTGGGAATAAGCAATATTCTGAGCTACTTCGGCCACGAGATGATTCGGGTCAACTTGATTAATGACCGCGGAATCCATATATGCAAGACGATGATTGCCTACAAGAAGTGGGGCGAGGGGCAAACTCCCACATCGCTAAATATAAAGGGTGATCACTATGTAGGCAGCCTTTATGTAAGGTTTGAGAATGCGCTGAGGGCAGAGTACAAAGCATGGGTCGAGGCTAACGGGGCCATGGAGGAGGAGTCCTTCTTCAACGGGCCCTCGAAACTTGGCGCCGAGGCCCGAGAACTGCTGCTGCTCTGGGAGAGCGGCGACCCCGACACCAGAAGCCTCTGGGCAACCATGAACTCCTGGGTCTACGAAGGCTTCGACGTAACCTACAAACGAATGGGCTGCACCTTTGACCAGATGCAGTACGAAAGCCAGACCTACCAGGCCGGCAAGGCCCTGGTCCAGGAGGGGCTGGCCAAGGGCATCCTACGCACTAGGGAGGATGGCGCCGTTGTCTTCCCCCTTGAGCGCCTGGGCCTCGAAGGTGAGAAGGTGCTGCTGAGACCCGACGGCACCAGCGTCTATATGACCCAAGACCTCGGGACGGCTCTGCAGCGATACGATACCTGGACGCCGGACCAGATTCTCTACGTCGTTGGAGATGAGCAACTCTACCACTTCCAAGTGCTGTTCGGGATTATGGACCGCCTCAGGCCCGGCGTTGGCTCCCGTTGCAACCACCTCTCCTACGGCATGGTCCGCCTCCCCGAAGGACGAATGAAGAGTAGAGAAGGCAAGGTCGTTGACGCCGACGACCTCATGGACGAACTGCACGAAATGGCACGCCAGGAGCTCTCGGCCAGAGTCTCGGGCGGCGGCACTCACCACGAGGGCCTCTCCACGCAAGAGCTGGCCCTGAGAGCCGAACGCATCGCCCAGGCGGCCCTCAAGTTCTTCGTCTTCAAGTTCACCCCCAAGAAGAGCTTCGAGTACAACCCCTCGGCCTCAATCGATTTCAACGGACAGACAGGCCCGTACTGCCTTTACAACTACGCCCGTACACGCTCCCTCATCCGCAAGGGGGCCCTCTCCACACAGTTCGACCCATCCCTGGTCGACCTTCTCCAAGATCCCTCCGAGGCCGCTATCGTGCGCAAAATTCTCCACTTCCCCAAGGTGGTAGCCTGGAGCGCTGCCAACTACGACCCCTCTAGAATCGCCGAGTACGTCTACGACCTCGCTGCTCAGTTCGCAAAGATGTTCACCGACAAAGAGGGCTATCCCATCCTCTCATGCCCCGATGCCGAACTACGCCAGGCACGCCTCATGCTGGCCCAGGCCGTGGGAATCACGGTGCGCAGCGCCCTGGGACTGCTGGGAATCGAGACTCTTGAGGAGATGTAAGCAGGTGCAAGGGCCCGCCGGCATGACACTGTCGTGCGGTGCAACGACCCCGCCAGGCTCAGTTCTGAAGTCAGGAGCAGTTGTTTCGCTGATGGTGCGGCACGCCGCTATTCGGCCCTGGTCAACTTGAAGAACTCACCCGTGCGCACGTAGAGGGCAACCCACCAGGCCCTGGCCTCCCACGGCCTTACTCGCTGCACCCAAGCCTCACCAAAGGCAGAAAGGCTCTCATCTATGTCGCCAACCCTCGCCAGCAGGATTCCCTTCACCAGTGCATGGGGGTAGCCGTCTCCAACGTCCGGCGCCGAAAGCAGTTCCACCTTGCGCTTGTCGGTCAACTCAGGAGCCACTTCCACCTTGTAGCGGGCTATCAAGAGCTGCTCCTCCATGCTGAGTAGCTTCTGCGATGCCCCAAGTCCCAGCCCCTCAAGCCAGAAGCCCCTCCAGAGCGCCCCGGCCACACGCAAACGGTCACCATCCATCGCCACCCCAGGCCCGACCAGCCCCGCCGCCGCCACACGCTCAAGCATCACACCAGAGACCCGCCTCAGTGCCCCTACGTGGGGGTTATCGGGATTCTCCCTCATCCAGTCCGCTAACGTGCCCTCGTACACGGCCCACAACTCCTGCAGAGAGCGTAGGTGCTTCAAGAACGAGAGCAGCATCATCTCCCCAACAGCTATATAGGAGTCGGGACCCCGTCGCTCCACATGCGCCCGCACCGCATTGGCGAAAACCATCTCCTTGGCCCTGGTCTCCTGCACCCCAAGATTGGCCACATAAGCCCCCTGCATCTCCGCAAAGGCCTCCATGAGCTCCAGAACCTCCTCGTCAGCAACCTGGACAGCGGCCAGACGCTGCTTCGACTGCATCTCCAGCAGCTCAACGGTGCGCCCGTCGGGACGCCAGTAGTGCATCTCAAGCTCCGGGTCCGCCGGCGGAAGGTGGTACGCCAACGCCCCTCCACCAAGCAACAACAACACCAGCGCTACACCCAGAGCCTCCATGTTCCCCATCTGCCTGGGAGGCT
>CAZQHM010000013.1:0-71695 GCA_964593355.1 uncultured Myxococcales bacterium | reverse complement strand
ATCGAAGGGCCTGCCTTCGGCTCTGAGGCTGCTCGGTGGATCGAGATATGGGAGCGGCCGTGTAGCCAGATCTCGTCGGGCTTGCTGCTTGACATGGCCGCATCGTGAGCATGGTCTTCACTTCGCAAGATTGCGTGTCGCAAGATTGCGTGTCGCACTCCTACCAGCGGTTCTGCAGAACCACAGGAGCGTCGCCTACATCTTCTCCGGTTCCCACGAGACCATGCGGAGGAACATGGTCTCAGACCCTTCGAGGGCTGTCTATCAGATGGGGCGGCTCCACCATCTTCCATCGATACCTGAGGTGGCCTTCAACTCGTTCATTGCGGAGCTTGCGTGACAGCAAACACATGATCAGACAACGTGGCGAGGGGTACCAGTTCACCGATGTCTTCTTCGGTGCATGGATTGGGCGACTCATGAAGTAGCGTCCCGTCTGGTGCCAAGACTCTAACGACCACCCGGCCGCCTCCTGGGCGGCCCCGAGGCCATTCGGTGGGAGACGATTTTGGACTCTAAACAGCCCCTTGACTCCGGTTAGGTTTGGTGAAACCATCGCCACATTCAGCGTCCCCGCACTCCTGGGTTTTCCGGTGTCAAGCGGGACGTGTATGCAAAGGGGTATGTATATGAATAAAAAGAGTATCATTGGAACACTGGTTGTCGTCGGCCTTGTCGTCCTGGTGAAATGAGTCATCTGGCCCATGGTCGCCGTAGAGACTATGCAGGCCACCTCGGGGTGGGACGACGCTCAGGGCGAAATCGGCGTCATGTACACGACGGAGCTTGCGGGGCTGGCCCAGCTCATCGCCATCCCGGCCGACCTCCAGAAGGGTCTCACGGACTGCATGACCAAGAAGACGATAGAGTTTTTGAATGGCACTGACTGCAAATATTACTACAATAAATCAACAACGAGCGAAGCCGAGCACGAGAAAGAGCAGACCGCCTGCCTCGAGAAGGCGGGCTTCGAGGCCAAGCAGGAGGCCATCTTTGTAGAGTGCTCTCTTGCAAAGATCCCCAACGACTGGAAACTCATGGAGGCATCCATGAAGCAAGAGATGGTAGCGGAGAAGGGCGGAGCGTGTATGGTGGATGCCCTGCTCAAGGGCTACGCCGATGCCGGTTGCAAGCTGCTCAACGACAAGGCCGCCAACATCGACCAGCTCTTCAACGACGGCGACGAATGCGTCAGCAAGAACCCCGAAGCAAAGGCCAAACTGGACGAAGCAGTAGCTGCCTGCGCTCAGTAGCTGAACCAGCTATCTCCGTGCTCCACTCCGCAACAATAGGCAGCTAAGCAAGGCCCATCAAGGCGCCCTCAGCCAAGGCAACCGAGAAACGAGGAAGTCCGTTACCGTAGATGCCACGGTTCAGAGGCTCTTGCTGCTACCTGCAGCATCGAACGCCAACAAGGTCGGTGGCCAGTGTGGGATTGTATCCGCTTCTTGTGGAGGAGCGCAGGTCGGCCGCACCGTTTATCCAGGAACCGCCCCTCCTGACCCTCTGGGTGCATGGGCCATCCAGCCAGGCTGCACCATCAGCCGGCGCGCCAGTGTAACCTTCGTTCCAACAATCCGCCGTCCACTCCCAGACATTGCCCGACAGGTCCAGAATGCCGTACTTGCTGGCCCCCGAGGGATAAGAGCCTACGGGAGATGTCTCCGCATACCCATCGACGTAGCCGCTGATGGCCTCCAGGGCCGGGTACTTGGCCTGGGCCGTCTCGTCGGCAAAGTTGCCGGGAGCAGCCCCCTTCCCAAGCGCCGCCAGAGGCTCCAGGTCTCCCCAGGGGAACTTGCTTATGGCCTGCTTGCAATCCTTGCCCTCATAGAGGAGACAGGCACCTCGGGATGCAACTTCGAACTCAGCCTCGGTGCAGAGACGGCAATCGGGGCAGCGCCAATCCTCGCAGAACTGGCGTGCCTGCTCCCATGTCATACAGAGTGCAGGGAACTGAGCGCCCCTGAACTTCGCATCGGGCTCATATGGGAGCACCTTCTTGATCCAGTCCGCACTGACGGGGTCTATCACAAAACACTGACCATTATCATAGTTCAACGGGTCACAAACACCAGCATCAACGCACTCTTGATATTGAGCATTAGTGATCTCCAACGTATCCATCTCGAAGGGAGCAACCGTTACCAAATGCTGCGGCAACTCGTCGGCAGTGCACTGGTCATCCACGACATCGTTGCAACCCATCCAGAACTCCCCGCCATCAACCCGGGTCATCCCCTTCACCACGCATATCCCTGAGAGACACGCCTCGTCATCGCTGCAGCCGCAAGTGGAGCCGCATCCATCCGCCCCACCACAAACGCCGGCTTCGCAACTGGGCTCGCACACTACGTCAACCTGGTCGACTCCGTCGTCGGACCCTACGGAATCTGTCTCGTCACCCTCCACATCGGACTCGACCACGTCCTCACTACCCAGGTCGCCCTCCAGGTCTTCGATGATGTCAAGTTCAGGGGGCTTGACGCAGTCCAACACCCCGTCCTGGTCGCTGTCGGAACAAATCCTGCACTCCTCGGCAATGGCCATTGGCGTCACAGCCGTGCTGGAATCGTCGCAGTCGTGACCATAGTCGGCCTCTACCTTGGTGCAGCAGTAGGTCGCCGCCAGGCAGTTCTTGTAGCCGTCCCCATCCTGGTCGCACTCCACAGCAATGGGAGTCAGCACTGCGTCCACAGTGCGCTTCTCGCCAAGACCCATGCGCCCCGTGTAACTGGCCACGGGCTCCTTGTCATGGTAGGCCACCAGAGATACCACTGCCTCCACCAGAAACGGAGAGCCCTCGGGGACATCAAGCTTCACCACGTAGGGAGAACCTGTCAGGTCCCGGCCAACCAACTCTATCCTTCGCTCAGAGAGAACCGCACCCTCATCCGTATGCGTCAACGCCTTTAGAACCAGACTTGTGGGCGGCGTGACTTCCCCATCTATTGAGACACTAAAATACATCGTATCCCATTTCTTGCCTTCACTACAGCCAACCGCAACCATCACAACAGCGGCAATTACAGCTATTCCAAATCCAATTCGGCTTGTAATCATTGTAGACCTCCCGACCCGGGCAGGGTCCAGGTTGCGTCTGCCCCCGGCGGTCCGCTGGAATCGGGCGCCAGCAGGAACCATCCCGCCACGCCGGCACCCGCAAGCACTGCGGCCCCGATACCAACCCACACCCAGGCAGAAACCCCACCGTCGTCATCCTGGGCCCCAACACGAGGCTCGCTGGCCGGAGGCTGCAACGGCAGCGCCGGCTCCGGTCGCATCAACACTTCTGCGATAAGGGTAACCTTCTCGATACGCTCTCGGGCACCCTCAATGGTCACCCTCTTCTTGATGGTCCCAAAGCCCTGGCTCTCGATGACCAGGTCGTGGTCACCGGACTTCAACTCCACCGAAACCAGGGGAAAGGCTCCGACGACCCTCCCGTCCACGGAGACGGTAGCCCCTGCAGGCGCCCCCTCCACCCTCAGCTTCCCCGGGGCCTTGGGCCTCAACACCACAAGCTTGTCCACCACCTTCTTCACCGACTCGGGGTCGCTTTCAACAGTGATGTACTTTTCATATAGATTCACTGCCCTGAACAAATTGCCCAGCCGCTCATGAACCAGCGCCAGGTTGAAGAGCAGCACCGGCGCCTGGTCCAGCCCATAGGCCTTCTCGTAAAGCTCCGCTGCCTCTGCGTACCTCTTCTGCCTTGCCATATCCGCTGCCTTCGCCGCCAACTCCGCTGCTTCATCGGCCTTACCCGATGGTGCCTGTGCGTGCGCTGCCGGAGACGCATACAGCAACAGCGCTGCAGCAAACAGCGTAAGGCCCCGTGTCACTTGGTCTCGCATCATGTTACCTCCCGCCAGGACGTGCATCAGATGGGTCATTCCAGCCTCTCATATATTGGAGTCTCCACGGGCGTTCGCACAGTGGGTTCGGAGTCGTCCTCCAACTTCTCGTAGGTTCTCTCTCCGGCGCCAGGCGAAGTCTCCTCTTTCGTGCCCTCGGAAGCCTTCTTGGCCCCGGAGCCACTCTTCTTTCGACCACTCTTCCTGGTTGCGGGCTTCTCAACGGAATCCAACTGCTCGCCGGGAATCACGGCCCCCTGAGCATCGCCCGCAGGGATTGCGGCCTCGCCCGGCGAAGGGACCGCGTCAGAGGTCACATCGCTGCCAGTATTACCGGAACCCGCTTCAGACGGTGCCACGACAACGTCGGCCTGGGCCTCTGTCTCAGAGCTCGCCGCTGTCTCGGGCTGCGCCGCTGTCTCGGGCTGCGCCGAGAGATCGTCCGGCTTGGCAGCGGAAGCATCCAATTCTGTGGCATCCGCCAGTGGCTTGCTTACTGCTGACCCTGAGTCGCTGGCGGAGCTGTCGGGTTCGGCCGCAGAAACCACGTCTGCCGCGGCAGGAGAGCGCACACCGTCTGCTGGGGAGTTGGCGGCAGCGGGGACGGAGCCTGTCGTTTCGGCAGCAGGGACGGAGACCGGTGCATCGCCCACGGATGAATGGCCCCCATAGGCAAGATACCACCAGATTCCGGCCCCACCAGCCAGCAGCAGCAAGAGACCCAAGATGGGCAGTGCCCAACGGCGCTGGGGCCTGGTCGGCTCCTGGACAGAGGGAATCGCCCCGGACGAGTGGTGCCCCGTGGCTTCCAACGCCGCAGTCTGGCTCAGGGATTCGGTATCGCTGCTTTGTCCGATTGGGGGCGGAGTCAATAACGGCTGCACGCCGGAGATGGACCCCGATGGAGGGGTGGGCGTAGCGGCTCCCTCCAAGAACTCCACCACCTGCTGTGCAGTGGGGCGCTTTAGTGGGTCCTTGTCCAGCAACTGCATTATGAGTTGCTCCAGCCACTGTGGGATGCCTTCCATATTTGCAAGAGGCGCTGGGGCCTGACTCAGGTGCGCCATGAGCACAGCAAGAGGCGTTGCACCGCTGAAGGGCTTAGTGCCGCTGGCCATCTCGTACATGACCACACCAAGGGCGTACATATCCGAGGCGGGGGAGATGTCCGGGTCTCCCCGGGCCCGCTCGGGGGCCATGTAGGCCGGGGTTCCCACAATCATGCCCGTGGCAGTGACGCTATCCTCTGCCCGCCCCTCAGTGACGAACTTCGCCACGCCGAAGTCCAGCACCTTGGCGAAATCCGACCGGCCGGCGAGGTCCAGGATAATGACGTTCTCAGGCTTCAAGTCCCGGTGAATCAGCCCCTTGCTGTGGGCCTCGAAGAGCGATTGGGCAATGCCCGAGGCAATTCTGGCGATGCGGCCCGAATCGACCCTGCCCGTGCCCCTTATGACCTCGGCCAACGATTTGCCCTTGAGAAGCTCCATCACCAGGAAGAACTCACCTCGCTCGGTCTGACCAAAATCGAAGACCCTCACGGTGTGGGGATGCGAGAGCGACGAAGCGGCGTGAATCTCCCGCTGAAAATACCTGATTACGTTGATATTGGAAGCGTGTTGACCCTGAATCACCTTCACCGCAACCTCGGCGTTGGTAGAGACCCTGGATGCCTTGTAGACGGCTCCCATGCCCCCCGCACCGATGAGACTATCTATTCGCCAGCGCCCCTCCAGTACCGTTCCTGGCCGCAGATTGCCGCTGTTGTCCGGATCGGTCACCATGTAGGTCTTGTTCCCGCACCCTGAGCAGACTTCATCAGCCAGCACCGTGTCGCACGTGGGACAGTAACGTTCCATAGACCTGCCTCCGCATCAGCAATGTGGGAATATCGAGCGGGAAAAGCTGCCATTCTTCAGCAACGCCCTAAAAGAGACAAGAATTGTCGGAAAGGTTACCGGACCAGAGCGTTAAGTCGGTGGATGAGTCGGCCTAGGAACAGGTCAATCTCCTCGGGCGACAACAACGAACCCTTGTAGCTCACAAATGGAGCATCGGAGCGGGTAGCCTCGAAGTAGTAGCGCAACCCCTGACCCTCAAGAGTCACCCCGTATCCATCGGGGTTGCCCTGGATCATCGAACATGGGTCGCAATCCATTGGCAGCGCCGAAACGTTGAAACCCCGGCGCACAACCTCCTCGGCCAGCAAGGCGGTCAGCTCCAGATCTGCTGCTGATTCGAAGGGCAAACCCAGGCCGAAGAAGACGTGCCCTCGAACCCCGAAACGGGAAAGGTGGTTCAGACTTTCCATCAACTCGTCGTTGCTGTAATAGCAACTCTTATTCTTACGCCTTACCTCTTCACTGCCTGCATCCGGTGATATTACTAACATTGATTCTTTTGTGAATGTGGAAGCCACGGCCTCTACGAAAGCCTCGTCAGGGGGCGTCCAGCAGTCGAATACAAGCGTGAACCGAATACCCTCGGACCGCAGGGCTTCGAAGAGACGCAGATAGGCCCGGCGCCTGGGGTCAGGGTCGAAGGAGAGCCTGATGGTGTTTATTCCGTTTTGCCATATAGCTCTGAAATCATTGAGAATCTTCTCATCCGGGAAGAACCAGGTTTTTGCCCGGTGGAATATGCCCTTCTGGGTCTCGTGACTGCCTCCACAGAAGCTGCAGTTGTATGGGCAACCCTTACCAGGGGTATAAAAGAAGGCGTTTTTGAAAAAGTCACCTTTGTTGGCCAGAATGCGTTCGTCGAAATCCTTATAAAGCACTCTATCCGAAAAATACAATTCCGAATCAACCAAGAGATCCATGCGTGCATGTGATACATCGGACATGAACTCGGCACTGGCCTGAAAAGAGAGTTCGTTGGCGTGGGGCCTGAGCTCAGAATCCCTCCAGACCAGATTGGGGATGGCAGAGATTTCCGTGGCCTCCAGGCCCAGCAACCGGTTCGTAAGCAGCTTCAAAGGCAGCTCTCCGTCGCCCCGGACGAGGAAGTCTATGGAGCGACGAAGGATGAGTTCCCTGTAGAGGCACGATGCGGTGTAGCCGCCAACCACCACGGCCATTCCCGGCATTGCGCTCTTGAGCTGGTTGATGCTCTGAATCACATCGAAGGTCTGGTAGAACCAGTGCAGTGTGAAGGCGCAGACCTTGGCCCCGCTGGCCTCAACGAACTTGGGCAGCGAAAAAGCGGGATTCTTCTGTCTGGCCAGTCCCACGTGGAGAATTTCGACGCTGATTCCGGCACGGTCAAGAACGTCGGCCATGCTGAAGAGCCCCGCAGGCATGACCATTATCTGGTTCATATCCCGCCTCATTCGAGGCACGTGAATGAGCAGCACATCTACCTGACGCATGCCCTCGCCTGCGCCGGCAGTTGTTGAGCTTTTTGCCCCGGACTTCATGGGACTGCTTGCCATCTGGCTGACCTCTACGTTCTGCCCAGATACTGGTAATCCTTGTTCTGCTTCTCCAGGATTCGCCCCATGTCGGCCATGCGCTCAACCAGCACCGGCCTTGGGATGTCGTAGGTGTGCCCTACGGGGAACTGCCCCGATTTCCGAACCATTTCCGCCGCCGGACCGGGCAGCGTACTCCAGTCGAAGTAGCGGATTTCTATGCCGTAGCGGTCAGCATTGAGCATGGTCTCTGAACCCAGCGACAGGTAGAAGGGGTTGGGCGAGAAGTAGACCCTGGGGGCCTGAGTGAGGATCTCATCAAGCACCTTGAGGTTCTCCTGATGGTCCTCGTGCGTCTCGCCGGGAAAACCTATGAGCATGTCGAAGCGGATGGATATTCCTATGCTGTCACCGAACAGGATGGCCCGCTTCAGGAACTCCACATCAGGTCGCCGCCTCATGGCCATGAGCACCGGGGGACTGAAGCTCTGCACACCCACTTTGAGCAGAACACAACCGGCCTTACGCATCCTGGCAAGGCGCTCCTCGGTCAGCCCCTCGGGGCAGCAGAAGCTCTCCCACTGATACGGATAGCCACGGCCGGTTAGCACCCGGCTGAACTCGTCAATCCAGGGCAAACTGCCATTTATTGAATCGTCGTGGAAATGGAAGCTGGTGAGCCCGTACTGCCTGGCCCGTTCATCCATCTCGGCGATGACGTTGGGCACCTTTCGGAACCGCCAGCTTACCCAGTTCGACGTCTCCGAGCAGAAGGCGCATTTTCTGGGGCAGCCTCTACTGGAGAGGATGGGCACAAACTCTCGCACCAGCGTGCCCCGGAAAAGCGGATAGGGCAGGTCATCCAGCGGCACCGGCGGGGCAGCGGGAAGAGCCTTGACTTCGTCGCCTTGGAGCCAGTTGGCCCCCGGTGGAAGAGTCAACGACTCTCGGCGCAGCCACTTCACAAGGTCAACGACCACACCGTCGCCTTCGCCCTGAATCACGGCATCAAAGGCCCCCGAGCGCAGCAGAATGGACCTCAGCGGAGCGAACCCCATGTTCGGCCCGCCAGCGGCCGAACGATAACCTCGACGTCGCAGCATGGACGAGAGCGCTGCTGCGAAGTAGACGGTGAGGGTGTTCACCGTGAAGAGGAAGACGTCTCCTGCCACCACCACCTTCTCCAGGTAGCTCTCGGCCTTCCGGATAATGGTCTGGCTGATGGGCAGCAGTTCCGAGAACCACTCGGGGTGGGTCACCTGGGCGATTATCCTGGGGTCAGGGCCATCACCCATGTCTCCGATGCCCTCTGAGAGGTAGCGAATGTAGTCCACGTAGAAATCGGTGTGGGCCAGATCCTCCTTTAAAGAGATGTCAAAGAGGATGCACTCGTTGCCCGACGCCTCAAGAACCGCCTGGAGGTACCCCAGGCCGATGTGACGGAAAGGAACTTCGCCGTGGGGCGGACTGTGAATCAGAACTACTCTTCTTGGCGTTGCCATCTCACTTATCCCGGCCGTGCGGCCCGTGTGCTAGCGAGGCCACGAGCTGCATCAGCCTTTCAATCTCCGGTCCAGGAAGTTCCGCGCCGGGCTTGGCATGATAGTACAGGTTGAAGAGGCCGGCGCGAACAAAACAGGCCTTCTGCTCATTGCGCTGCTCCACGATTACATCCACGGCGCCATGGGGCCGCTCCAGGGTCAGTACCCCGGGCCTGTCGCCCACCCCTTTCCCATCCCATTTCACGGCCGAGACCCCCATTGCCAGGGCATGCTCCCGTACCCGCTTCACGAAATCCTCCAATGCAGTAGCGAACCCGGCCCCCGAGCCCACCGCGCTGGGCGCACCACCCTGCGCCGTTGCTTGACCTAAGCCCCGCCCACCAGGAGAGGTAGAGGCAGTGGTTGCCCTGGGCGGAAACCGGCCCTCGGCGGCGTCTCGGTGGATCTCCTCGCAGCGGAAGTGCTCGTTGCGTTCGCACCGCTCCACAAGCATTCGAGACATCTCCACCAGATCCGCCGTGGAGTGCTCCGAACTGGATAGAATGTAGGGCGTCCCCCGGGGCAGAATCTTGAAGCCGTACTCTTTCGCCTTGGCTTCGAACCGTGTGCCGGGCAGTACCGAAAGCCAGAAGCAGCACAGGATGTTCACAACATCGGGCATCCTGGCCTGAAGGTCTTCGAGGTAGTCCAGGGTCTGGGCGAACTTGGGAACCGAATCGCCGGGAAGCCCCGAGATGAACGAGAGGGTGACCTTCTGACCCGCACGCCCAAGCCTCCCCAGTCGCTCTTCGAACAGCGGAATGTCCAGCGACCTCTTGCCGCAAGCCTTGAGAGGCTCGGGATGAATGGATTCCAGGCCCAGAATGATCTCCTCGAACCTCATCCGCTCCAGGATCTTGAACTGCTCCTCATCCAGGAGGTCCTGTTTGATGAAGACCGAATAGCTCAGCCCGTGCTCGGGGTCGGCCTGCAGAAGCGTCTGGCAGAATTCCTCGAGCAGCTCCGTATCGTGGTTGATAGAGGTGTCGCAGAAGTTCACGAAGCGATAGCCGTTCTCCAAGGCCCAGCGCACCTCGCCCAGCAGGCGCTCACGCCCCGCCCGGCGCAAACCACCGCCCCTGGCAGACCAGCTGCAGAAGCTGCAGCGGAACTTGCACCCCCTGGATGGCTCAATAAGCAGGCTGGGGGAATCGGGACGAAAGTGGCCGGATAGGTAAGCAGAAGGGAGCACCGTGAGGTCCGGAACGAAGGAGGGTTCGCCCACCTCCACAATCGCCCCGTCGGGGGCACGGTAGGAGATCCCTTGAACACTCTCAAGGCCCTCAAAGCCCTGAGAGCACATCTGGGTGAAGGGCAGTTCGCCCTCGCCTCGCACGATGATGTCCAGGAAGGGGTAGGCTTCAAGTAGCCTCCTGGCCTGGGACGAAACCGAGGGTCCTCCCAACAGCACCTTCATACCTTTCAAACTTCGCTTAAGCTGCCATGCTGCCTTTACAAATATGTGAACATCCCAAGCATAGCAGCTAAATCCAATTACATCGGGCTTGTGGTCTAATATCGTTTGCAATTGTTCAGGAGTAAGCTCCTCAGCGGCCCGGTGGAGGGGGATATCGTAGAGGTCGATGGTCAGGTCGTTTCGGCCCGAGGACTCCAGGGCGCAGGCTCGAAGCAGCCCTATGGCGTAGTTGTAGCTCTGGTCGGCGAAGTCTTTGAAGCCCTCACGCCCGGGCACATCCACAGCGTGCTCCGCCGGCGTGCCGGCCACGAGAAGCACCTTCACGCGCCCCCCTCCCTGCGTCGAATCTCCCTGGCAAAGGCCCGCAGCAGCTTTGTCACCGCCCCCTCATCCGAAGGTCTCAGCCCCCTCTCCGCTGCCATCCAGGAGAGTGCGTAGCGCCCCGTGGAGACCAGTGCGGGGACGCCTTGGCCACCGTGCCTGACTTGAATGTCAAGCCGCTCGTCGCCTCTGGCCATGCGAATGAGTGGCCACCCTTCCCTGGCGCGGACCTCCAGCACCTCCCAGCCCGAACCGCTGCGCAGACCGGGCCGAACCATGGGAAGCACCCTGGCCAGCTCCTCCATGGACATCCGCATTGCAGACAAATCTGGTCCGCCCTCCCCTGCATCGCCCTGACCATCGCCTGGGGCCAGGGAGACAAGCCCAGGAAACTGCCCTGCGGGGTCGGCATCGTCCCAGAGGAAGAGGCTTCGGGCCGGGTGGACGGCCAAAAACTCAATGGCGCTACGCATGTCGTCACGGCTGAAGGTGGCGGATTCAAGGAGATATGGCACACCCCTGGATGCGGTGACGATGCCCAACTCGGCCTTCTGCCCCGCCAGGGATGAGCCAGGAGTAATTATCATCCAGAAGACTCTGACGTGAGCAATTCGGCGCTTGCCACCACGATGAGCCAATTCGACCAGGTAGTCTACCGTCTCCTTGAACCCATCGAGGGTGTCACCAGGGATACCCAGAATGATAGAAACGGTGGCCGGTCCCATGACGCTTATCTGGTCCAGTACCCTTTCGAACTTGACCTTATCCAGCTTGGGCCTGCCGACGGTTCGCAGCGCCTGCTCCCTGACGCTCTCCAACCCAACGTAGATTTCGTGGGGTGCAATGCCCGACAGCGCCCGAATTTGCTCATCGTTCACGTGGAGGTGGCTCAAGAAGTAGCTGAAGCGCATGGCCCCCTCGGGCACGGTGTCCCGAAGAAGTCCCGCTAAGCCCTTGAGTCGCTCGGTCTCGAAGTTGATTGCTGAATCGAGGATGAAAGCGTGAGAATAGCCACGCTCCATGGCCCAGCGCAGCTCGCCCCGCAGAGTTTCGGGGGCAGAGTACCTTACGCCCCCGAGGAAGTTCTTCCATGCGCAGTACTTGCAGCGGAAGAGGCAGCCCCTGCTGCACTCGATCATGAGGTTGTTGCGTGGCGGTTCGATGAGCCCTGCCAGATAGGGGGAGCGCAAAGAAGCCATCTCCTCGATGGGCCCACGAGGCTCCGTCTCCATGATGCCGCCACCTGCACGGTAGACCAGCCCGCCAACGCCCTCGGGCCGCCGGACCCCACCACGAATAAGCTCAACCAGGGTCTCCTCGCCCTCCCCACGCACGGCTATGTCGATTTCGGGGACGCTCGCCATGATTTGTGGCGCATCAAAGGTTGCCGTGGGACCGCCAAGGACGATGGGCACCCCGGGGGCCCGCCTGCGCAGCTCGGGAAGGATTGCCAGAAAGGCATCCACATCCCAGGTGTAGCTGGAAATCCCTATGATCTCCGGGTCCCCGGCCAGAATGCGCTCGACGCTATCCTCAGGAAACTCGGGCCTGTCCAGGGAGACGGGCAGCTCAACCAGAGAGAGGTCTAGGGAATCCACATGGTACTTCGCATAGGCACCAAGGTAACCCAGAGCCAGGTTGTACCGACCCGACTCCTTCCCAACCCCTGGAAGCTGAACCGCACTGCCTGCAAGAACCACTCTCATCGCCCACCACCTTTCTGTCCCGGGGAATTATGGCAACCGTGGGGCAAATCCGCAACGCCAGTAATTCATTGAGGTGGGCGGCGAGCTTCAGTGGCGATGCGAACCGGGCTCTTCGATGCTCGGACTTGGCCGCCTTAGAACCTGAAGATAGCTGCGGCCCCAATCTGCCAGAAGTCGGCGATATCGGCGTCGTCATCGAGGTCGTCGCACTGCTCTCCTTCACCTGGGTACTCCAAACAGAACTCGCCCGAATTAGCCGTGGAGATCAAGTCGGCCATAACGCCCACCCCTATCTGGGGGTTGACCCAATAGAGCCCGCCAACTCCCACTTTGATGCTGGTCATATTGGTGAGGCTCGTCGAAGCGCTCTCGCCCTCATACTCGGCCTCGGTCTTGAACATGAAGTAGCCCACGCCCAGGCCGGCAAACAGCTCCAGACCCCTGGTTACCTCGACGAAGCCCCTGAGCGTCGGCATTACTATGATGCCGTATGCAGAGGTGTCAACCCCTTCGGGCAGCCCTTCAAAATCGGGCTCAATCGTGCCGTATCCAAAGTCCAGGAAGATGCCGAAGTTGCGGTGAAACCGATATCCCGGAGCCACCAAGCCGAAATAGCCCGACTCTACTGTGTCGCAGGATGCATCCCCATCCTCGCTACACATGTTAATTCCGGCCCCCACCAGCAGCTCAAATCCCCCCTTTGCCTGGGCGGCCCCCGTGGAGAGAACAAGAACAGCAGTCGCCATAACCAGAACACTCAAGCTTCTCTTCATCACTCAACCTCCAAAATAGAACAATATAAAACTAGAACTTAATCTCAGTACTAGCGGCGTAGTGCCAGAAAGTAGATGGCCCCAAGGTCCTGGAGCTTCCCAGGCAGGTACTCTCCATGGACCAGTCGTTGTCCTTGTAGCAGACCCTCCCCTCCGAAGGCAGGTTGAAGATGGAGGAGACCGAAAAACCCACACGCCAACTGGGATTCACCGAGTACAAAAAGGCGACCCCGACCTTCACTGCGGCCCACGTGCTTCTCTCGTACTTGCGTCCCCAGGGGGAATCATTCCACGTGTCGCGCCACTGAGCCTCGCTGGTGAAGTAGCCAGCCCCACCGCTGGCTACCAGCTCAAAGGACTTCCAGGGGAGATGTCCCGAAATCACCGGCATGGCCCAGTAGCATGTCTCAGACATGGTATATTCCGAGATGTATGAGCTCTGATCATTGCTCTCGGGCACCTTCCACCAGTACTTGGACGAGGAGGAGCCAGCTCCAAGGTCAAGTCCGATGCCCAGCCATGCCAGAGGGCGGTACCTCGGCACAAGGCTGATCATGAACCCTCCGCCCCCCTCCACATCCAGCTTGTCGTCAAACCCCGAGGCGGAGGACCATCCCAGAGAGAGCGCCGTGTGAAACCCGACGCCTTCGGCAGCACTTCCTTGGATTGGAACCATTAGCACACAGCTAAGCAGAAGCCCACGAACTACCTTGCGCATGACGCCTCCATATCTCCCGGCGTCGGCGAGAATAGCCCTTGGTCCAGAAATGGCCAACCAATATTTCTTTGCCAGAGTGGTGACCGCTGCTCACCACCCCACCTGACCCCATGCCCCCCCTTTTCGCCGCTGCCCTTCGCCGGAACAACCATCGAGATGTGTCCGCCTGGGAGGGACGCTAATCTCCAGCGGCGATGAAGAAACCTGTCAGTGAGCTCTCCTGGTGACCGTTCCGGTCCCCGAAACCGAGGATCTTTAGCAATGATGCGGCGCGCGCAGTTCGCGACCATGGGCTGACAAGGCATTGGCAGCGGCCCGCACTTCCCACGGCGCACCAGATTTTCGCCCGTGATCAAGCTGGTTTCCGCTCTCTTTGACAATGAAAACCTTGACACCACTGCCCCTCATATTCCCCTGACAGAGGGGCCCCTGGGGCACAAATCGATTCGCACTTTTTTTTTGCCCATCGGTTGTGAGGGAACTCCCCATTAGGCTCGGCCAACACAATATGTAGTGGTGTAGAGGATTCCCACCCCCGAGATGTTGTGTTAGGAAAGTTGACGTGATCAGGCTGGGGGCTAGGATTGCGTTCGTCGGCCTGAGGGCCCTTCAAGAAATTGGGTGCGAACCTGTTCGCAATGGTCTTATATGGGGGTGCGCCATGGGTGGATTGTTTGTTTCGCCTTCAACTACGGTGAGTAAATTGGACGAGATAAAGAAAGAGAAGAAAGAGGGTGGTTCTAAGGGGCTTTTTGGTGCAACCAAGACTGAATCGACCAAGACCAGGGCCAGGGCCGCCAAGGCCGCTGCCGCGGCCAGGCCGGGATACTTCTTTCACGAGCGGGTCTTCTCCTCGCCGACGGTTCACCCCTACGATGAGAAGAAGTGGGTTCACCGCACCGGTGAGATTGTAAACGACAAGGGCGAAGTGAAGTTCCGGCAGGAAGACCTGGACTTCCCCGACGATTGGTCGCTCACTGCCGTCAACGTGGTCTCCTCGAAGTACTTCAAGGGCATCCCCGGCACCACCCAGCGTGAGAAGAGCGTCAGGCAGCTCATCGATCGGGTAGCGAAGACCATAGCGCAGTGGGGCCTGGAGGACGGCTACTTCGAGAATGAGGACGAGGCGACCATATTCGAGCACGAGCTGACCTGGCTGCTGGTCAACCAGCACACCTCCTTCAACAGTCCCGTCTGGTTCAACCTTGGCGTTGACGATAACCCACAGTGCTCCGCCTGCTTCATCAACTCCGTGGACGACAGGATGGAGTCCATTCTGGACCTTGTGAAGATTGAGGGGATGCTCTTCAAGTACGGCTCGGGCTCGGGTGCCAACCTCTCCACACTGCGTTCCTCGAAAGAGTTGCTTTCAGGCGGCGGTTCTGCTTCGGGCCCCGTGTCGTTCATGCGAGGCTTCGACGCCTTCGCCGGCGTAATCAAGTCTGGGGGCAAGACCCGCCGGGCCGCCAAGATGGTCATCCTCAACGTGGACCATCCCGACATCAAAGAGTTCGTGGAGTGCAAGTTCAAAGAGGAGCAGAAGGCCCGAGCGCTGCTGGAAGCCGGCTTCGAGGGTGGCCTGGACTCGGACCTGTACAGCTCGCTGATGTTCCAGAACGCCAACAATTCGGTTCGGGTCTCCGACCGCTTCATGGAGGCCGTAATCCAGGACGCCGAATTCAGCACCATCGAGGTAACCACGGGCCGCATCGCCGAGACCTTCAGGGCTCGGGAGCTTCTGCGCCGAATCGCCGAGGTGACCCACTCGTGCGGTGACCCGGGCCTTCAGTTCGACGACACCATCAACGCCTGGCACACCAGCCCCAACTCCGGCCGCATAAACGCCAGCAATCCTTGCAGCGAATACATGTTCCTGGACAATTCGGCCTGCAACCTCTCATCCATCAACCTGCTGCGCTTCCTGCGTGAGGATGGCACCTTCGACCACACCCGCTTCTGCGCCGCAGTGGACATCATGATTACGGCCCAGGACATCCTCGTAGACCGAGCCTCCTACCCAACCCCGGCCATCGGCGCCAACAGCCACCGATACAGACCCCTGGGCCTTGGCTTTGCCAACCTCGGCGCCCTGCTCATGACAAAGGGGCTCCCCTACGACTCCGACGAGGGCCGTGCCCTGGCCGGCGCCGTAACCGCTCTCATGACCGGTGAGGCCTACCGAATGTCCGCCAAACTGGCCGAACGCAAGGGTGCCTTCGAAGGCTACGAACACAACCGGGGCCCCATGCTCCAGGTCCAGAAGAAGCACCGCGGCCACCTCGACAAGATCGACTCGGGCCTGGTGGATGTAGAACTGCTCAAGGTATGCAACAGAGTCTGGGCAGAAACCCTCGCCCTGGGGGAAAAGGTGGGCTTCCGAAACGCCCAGGCCACCGTCATCGCCCCCACGGGCACTATCGGCTTCATGATGGACTGCGATACCACCGGCGTTGAGCCAGAACTGGCCCTCGTGAAGTATAAGAAGCTGGTGGGCGGCGGCACCATGCGCATCGTCAACCGCTCGGTAGGCCCCGCCCTGGCACGCCTTGGCTACGACGCCGAAGCCGTCAAGGGGATTACAGCATTCATCGAAACCCACGGACACATCGAAGGGGCCCCCGAACTAAAAGAGGAACACCTCCCAGTCTTCGACTGTGCCCTGGTGCCCAGAGGCGGGCAGCGCTCTATCACTTATCACGGTCACATCAACATGCTGGCAGCGGTGCAGCCCTTCGTCTCAGGTTCTATCTCCAAGACCGTGAATGTACCATCGAATTGCACAGCAGAGGAAATCTACAACGTTTACGTCGACGCATGGAAACTGGGCCTCAAGGCCGTGGCCGTCTATCGCGATAGCAGCAAAGCCGTTCAAGTCCTCTCCACCTCAGACACCTCCGCCGCCGCTGCGGCAAAGCGGGCCCGCCGCCGAAAGCTGCCCGATGAACGCCAGGCCATCACCCACAAGTTCGAAATCGCTGGCCACGAGGGCTACATCACCGTAGGCATGTTCGATGATGGCACCCCCGGCGAGATCTTCATCACCATGGCCAAACAGGGCTCCACCGTCTCGGGCCTCATGGACGCCTTCGCAACAGCCATCTCGCTGGCGCTGCAGCACGGTGTTCCGCTTGGTACCCTCGTGGACAAGTTCTCGCACCTGCGCTTCGAACCTTCGGGCTTCACAGCCAACCCCCAAATCCCCACGGCCAAGTCCGTCATGGACTACATGTTCCGCTGGCTGGAAGGAAAGTTCTTGGGCCCCGACGGGCAGGTCAAGTCCTACAACTCCGGCGCACCGGCCCCCACGGGCCCCCGAGCCTCAACGCCACTCACTATCTCCAACGGCAGCAATGGCAAGTCGTCCTTGGGCGACGCACCACTGTGCCACCATTGCGGCGACCCCATGAGCCGCAACGGCTCCTGCTACAAATGCGATACTTGCGGAGAGACCTCCGGCTGCAGCTGAACAGGGGCCTGGCGGCCAGCGATCATCCCCGTATGCGGCGTTGGCCGGCGCATGACTTGCTCGGCGTACACGAGTACGCCTGCGCCGTCATTGGCGCCGTCCGCCTTGCCGGAGCGCCGATCAGGTTGTCTCCCGTCGCCAGCCTGCGCCCCGTTCCCAGGCGGTGTGTCGCTCGGAATCGCCGTGGCTCTACCACGACTCATCCTCGCTTCGTCCGCCTGAAAACGCTGCACCAGGCGGGCTCGGTCCGACAACCTGATCGGCGCTCAACGTGGCGCTCGCTGACCGGCATGCCCCTGTTACCTTGGTCCCTCACCAGTTGAGAGCGGACGAAGCCAGGAGCTTGTGGGGCATAGAATCTCTCGCCTTCCGTGCCCGTTTTTCCGTGGTGCGTCTGCTCCTTCGTCGCCGTTGCCGTTGACGTCGCCGTCGGCGTCGCCGGCAAGGAGAGCGCCGAGGGAAAGCGTGTTAGGCACCCGGACCGGTGCAGTGCCGATATGCACCCATATCTTGTGGTCCACATCTGGGGCATCTATCGAATTCGCTCGATGAACATCAATGCCCTGCAGCCTCCTACAGCACCGATCCGGCAGACCCCTGTTACCTTGGTCCTGCAACGGAGGCCAGACCGGTGAGGGCAGCGCCGTAGGCGCCCATTAGCTGGGGATGGTCGGGGACTTCGATTCGGTCAACTTTCAGCTCTTGCTCCAACATGCTTCTTATGGCCCCGTTTTGGGCCACGCCCCCCGAGAGGTAGACCCTTGGAGCCAGGCCAACGCTGCGCACCATGGCCGCAACGCGGGAGGCCAGGGAGCGGTGCAGTCCTCGCAGAATGGACTCCAGCGGCGTGGCCATGGCCAGCAGGGAGATAATCTCCGACTCGGCAAAGACGGTGCAGGTGCTGGAGATAGGGGTCTCCTGGGCAGTGGAGAGCGCAAGCCGCTCCATATCCCCAATGGCCACCCCCACCCGTGAAGCGGTGTTCTCCAGGAAGCGCCCGGTGCCAGCAGCACACTTGTCGTTCATGGCGAAGTCATCCACCGACCCAAAGGCACCGATGCGAATCACCTTGCTGTCCTGGCCCCCGATGTCGATAAGCGTACCACCTTGCCCCATGGCCCTGAAGACGCCCCTAGCATGGCAAGTTATCTCAGTGACAACGCTGGCGGCACCCACAACAAGCTTCCTGCCGTAACCCGTGGCCACAAGCGGCAGAGCGTCGCTCCCGGCCTTGGCTCCGGCCTGCTCGAGGATCCGCTGGGTCTGTTGCTGAACCAGCGGCGATGCCGGCTCGATGATGTGCCACAGCAGATTCCCCTTTCCATCCACGGCTACCAGCTTGACGGTAGTGGAACCGGCATCTATCCCCAAGGCCGCTGCCACATCTTCACTCATGGCCACGCCCCAGGTTCTCAAGGAAGGCCGTCAGCCTGGATTCGGACTGCTCCTCGCTGAAGAGGCGATCGTCACTGTGATCCGCCTCCAGCAGAATCGCCGGCACACCGAATTGGTTCACCAGGCGCTCCCGCTGGTCCATCTGGCCAATAGAATAGGGTTTGCACGAGCGGTCCGAGTGGAGCAGCACCCCGTGGGCATGGTACTCATGGACCATCCTGCGCATCGTCTCCAACTTGTGGGCCGTAGAGCGATTCAAAATGGGGTGAAGGTAGACCCTGGCCAAGCTCTCCATGGGCCTCTCGGGGGTCATCATGGGGGCCAACTCGCCCCAGGCATTAGTATAGGTAGAGGTGACGCATGCGGCCCCATGTTGCGCCAGAAAGGTGGAGAGCTTCTTCACCCGGAACCAGATGGGCAGGTTGTCCCAGATCAGCCGATGACGCTCCTTGCGCACGGCCCCAACCCCCTTGGAGATTCGTCCGTCCAGTTCCAGGACAAGCTGCCTGTAGAAATCAACAGTGTATGGGAAGCCCCTCAATTCTACGATTGGTCCCATAAGTATGAACTGGTCGAAGGCACTCATTGGAGCCGGCACGTTTCTGGATTTCAGCAACACCTCCATCCAGAGCTCTGCGGCATCCTTGCTGAGGCGCCCCACACGCTCAAGCTCCTTAGGCTTCAGCGTCCTTTTCGCCACCCGTTGGGCAACCTCAACGGCCTCCTCCAGTTGCCTCTTCACATACTCGATGGCGTGGGGTGGCGCCTCATCATAAATAAATGGGGTATCAATTACTATCAGTGGCGCTCCGGTATGCTGGGAGAGCACACGATACCAGGAGAGGACCGTCTGGCAGATGTTGTTGCAGCAGACAAGCAGGTCTGGGCGGGGCAGTCGGCCTGCCGGGGTCTTGCCCGAGAACAGCGAGCCGAAGTCGGTGCGGGCGTACGAGCATATGTCCCGAGAGTAGCCCTGGGACTCGGCCTCACCCATAATCTCCACGGCTTTGCGCCGGATACCGCACATGGCCGCATGGTTCTCGGGGTAGTGGACGAAGTAGCCCAGGGCAACCAGAAACTCCACCGGTGCGCCCGAGGTCACCCAGGCCACAGGGCGTCCCATGGCGTTGGCGTGCTGCCCTGTGAGATAGTGCCTTGTCACCAGTTCTTTGAACCTGGGGCCGGCTAGCAGCGGCGGGCCAAGGGGCTCAGATTCGTCGTGCCTCTTGCGGCGAAGCTTTCGCTCATCCTGCCTGCGACGAAGGGCCAGACCGGCGGGTCCAAGGACTCCGGCTACCAGACGGGAACGGATGTTGTCCAGTGTGCTCATCGCAGCATCTCGCAGAAAGCCTCCAGCCGGCCCGAGACCTGCATGGGAAGCGGTTGAGTCAGCTCAAGCTCCAGGAGTATGGAGCGAATTCCAAGGTCTTTGAGGCTGCTTTGCAGCACGGGCAGGTCGAAGAGCTCCTGCTCGCAGTACTTCACCACCCAGAAGAGAACGCCCCGAGCACCAGTGCGGGCGCACAGCTCCCGCAACCTGGCGACACGCATGGTCAGGTCCGACCCCCGCATGGGCTCTGGGGCCTGGGACAACAGGGCCTCGGCCATTCGTCGGTATGGGTTGTTCGAGGTACCCGGGGGCCCCATGCGGCGGGAGATGCAGGCCATGTCGTCGGCAACGACCCTGGCCCCCGAATCTTTGAGCACATCGAAGAGGCTCATGGGCTCAGGAAGAACGCCCGAGAGCAGAAGAGGAGTGGTGTCAGGGTCCGCCGGTTCTGGGACGAAGGATTGCAGGGCCTCGAGATAGCGCTCAGCGGGCAGATACTCTCTGAGGCGCAAGGTCCCATAGGCCGCCCCGGAATTCCCGGATTCGGGCAACACATTGCTGATGAACTCCAGCGATGCTCGGTCTGCCTCCTCCTCCAGGTGGATCTGTTCCGCAAGCTCCTTATCGTGGGGCTCCACTCCGGAGATAGCGGCAAGTCTGGCCCCCACACTTCGCAGTTCGGCCTCCAGGTACTCTGCCGCTGCCTGGCCGGTAGTGCGAGGGAGGTAGATTGGAATCACGGGCATGCCCGGTTTGGCGTGGTTTGCCAAGACCCCCGTGGCGCCTTGCAGCGAGTCGCAGGCATGTGGCATTACAAGAACACTTGCTTCACGGGCCCCGTTGCCCAGAAGGAAAGCAGTGATGGAGCGGACCACGGAGCAGGCATAGCTCTGGATGTGGGGGTCGGCCAGAGCCGGCGAAACGCCAGGTGGCCCCCATATCTCCATGGGCAGAAAGCCATGCGCCCTAAGCAGCGCCCTGGGGTAAGAAATTGGCGTCACCGCAGCGACCCTGCCACCCGCGGCCAACCACTCCGCTGCCACCGCTCGTCTGGATTGGATATTCATCCTTAGCGACCCCCTTGGTGGACCAGAACCGCCTCAACGGCTGGACGTGGTACGCTGGGAACGGAAGACCCCTGGAAAGGCCATGAAGAATGTGCTGCCAACACCCTGCACCGATTCCACCCAGATTCGCCCCCCGTGCTCCTCAACCACCTTCTTGGCGATATATAGCCCCAGCCCGCTGCCCCTTGGGATGCCTTTGACCGGCAGGATTTTGAATGGCTGAAAGATATAATCAAGGGACTCGGGATCGACGCCAACGCCATTATCTTTAACGTAGACCAGGACTTCACCGGTGCGGGTCTCGGTCCCTATTTCAATCTCTTTCTTTTCTGATTTGTTGTATTTCACAGCGTTGGAAATCAGGTTCTGAAACAGCTCTTTCATTTTGATAGGGTCACACTTCATCATGGGAAGGGAGCGAACCCTTATGCGAAGCTCGCCTTTGGCCACATCCGAGGCGAAGCGCTCCACGACCTCACGGAGGATCTGTCCGAGGGAGAGCCGCTTCTGGGCATTTTGCAGGCGAGTAATTCTGGATAGGGTCCTGAGGTCTGCCAGGATTCTGCAGGCGACGTCGGAGTTCTTGCCGATCTGGTCCAGATGGAATTTGGTATCCTCAGTCATGGCGGGACTGCGGGCGAGGTCCTTTTCCAGATATTTGGCGAATATCTCGATATGGCGAAATGGCTCCTGAAGATCATGGGAAGCAATGTAAACGAAGTTATCCAGTTCTTTATTCATCGCCTCTAGATGAAGATTTTGCACCCGTAATTCCTCATTTAGTTCCTGTATTTTTGTTGCCTCTCGTCTAATTTGTGTTATTTCATGAAGGACGAACATTCTGTAGGAGACTCTGGCGGGGCTGTCGAAGGGGTGAATTCTGACGTCGAAGATGCGCTCTTCGCCATCGACGACGATGGTTGACTCCCTTCTAACGGGGCCAAGAGCGTTTCTGGTTCTCAGCATCTGCTCACCTCCCGGGCCTGCCAGGGAGGGCAGAATCTCTATTGCTGCCACGTAGGGGTCCTGCGAGACCTTTCCAAGGAGTGCACGGGCCTCGATGTTGAGGTATTGCACCTTGCTGCATGTCTTATCGAGCACGACCACGGCGTCGGAGAGGTGGTCCAACTGGTTGACGAGCATGTGGTATTCGAGGTCGAGGCTGGCCTGGTGGCGTTCGATGACTATTCCAGCGCTGCGTGCGAACCAGACGGTGAGGTCCACGGATTCTCTTGGAACGGCGTTTGGCCTGGGTGCAGCAAGCAAGAGTACAGCCTCGGCCCCCCGCCTGCTTCTGATGTGGATGCCCACCAGGGTTGGGAAGAGCGAGGCTCGCAGCTCCTGGGAGAAGTCGTGTGGGACCAGCACGGGCACCGAAGTGCCGGCCCCACGGCCAGCCTGAAGCATGCTGGAAGCGTGCACTTCAAGCCTCTGCCTGGCTTCCCGAGAGAGGCCTTGGCCGCCTTCGATGAGGCATCGGGTATTGGGCCCTTCAGGGAAGGCCACGGCCAGGCTAATCCCTGGGGAAATCTGAGCGGCTCCCCGGACCAGTTGCTTGAAGAAGTGGTTGCGTGTTTCGCCCACGGACGAGATTCCTTCGAGGGTCAGCGTGAGTGACCCCACGAGGGTTTGCAGGGTGTAGACAGTCTGGAGGCGCTGCTTCTCGAGGGCATGGCGGACGGTCCGGTTGAGGTCCTCGGCCGAGGGCAGGGGTTTGGGCAGGTAGTCGTGCACGTCGCGCCGCATGGCCTGGAGTACCAGGTCCACGGAGGTGTGCGCACTCATCATGAGGAATACAGTGTCGGGGGAGAGCTTCCTGGCGCGCGCCACCAGGTCGAAGCCATCCATCTCCGGCAACCGGATATCGATGATAGCCAGGCTGGGCCTGAGCTCACCGATGGTAGCCAGGGCCCCGGTGGCATCGTTGCGCTGCACAATGTCTTTTCCGCCGTCGTCGAGGTAGGTAGCCACCAGTTCGCAGAAGTCCGGCTCGTCATCCACCACAACAACCGTGGGCCGCTTGAAACTGCTCTGGTATCGGTCCAGTTCCTCTTCGAGAGCTTCGGGAAGCAGTCCCGACCGCCAGTGGCTAACGCTCATGGCTCACCTCAACCCGTTGGGCAACTCGAAAGGGGGCAAAGACGAGAAGTGGCCTGCGCCGATGCGCACCCCGACGTAACATAGATGGAGCCCCGCACCAAGCGACACAGCATATGTGGCTACTGAATCACCAAGAACTTAATACCGGGCGTGCCGACAACAACATCAGTCAGATTCTCTGGTCGAATGCTCTTAGTAATGAATGAAAGAGCACCCAAATCGTAGGATTTGAGCACGTCTTCCTCTTCCTGAGATATGGTCAGGATAACAACTGGAATGTTCCTGAGTTTGTCATCGCTTTTCAAGCGCTTGAGTACATCGAATCCAGATAATTGAGGCATGTTGATGTCGAGGAAAATCATGCCGGGGAGACGGTCGGCGTTGGACGGGTCATGCAAGTAGGCCAGCGCCTCCTTCCCGTTATCGAAGACAGTGACCTCGTTGGCAATCTTGGCCTCAGCCAGGGTGCGCTTGAAGATGTAGGCGTCTCCTTCCGAGTCCTCCACAAGCATGAACCGAACAGGTTTGATGCTGGTCATCTCCATCGATCCCCCCTTTTGTACGCCTACAGTAGCACCGTCCGCAAAAACGCT
Source organism: uncultured Myxococcales bacterium (assembly GCA_964593355.1). GTDB lineage: Bacteria > Myxococcota_A > UBA9042 > CAIXZC01 > CAIXZC01 > CAYTWV01. Next base: position 47,999 of record CAZQHM010000013.1, on the reverse strand, counting down.
CAACAGGATTTGTCCGCTGCCACTGTTCCCGATAGTGGCTACCTGAATATCGCGAAAGCGATTGAGATGCAACCCTGAAACGGGTGCCGTTCGGCAGCTTCTGCCAGAAACAGCGTCGGCGGGGGCCTATGGCCCGGAAGCCACGGGCTTTTCCCTTTCCACAAGGGGCAGTCGTTGCTATAATCTGCGCCCGCGGAACCTCTTTTACCGTGTTGGGGCCACGCGGCCTGGAGGGTTTGAAATGAGAACTTTGTCACTGGTGCGCTCTTGCCTCGCTGCACTCCTGGTCACCCTGGTGCTGAGCCCGGGGTGCAGTTCCAACGACAAGAAGATTGTGGTGGACCAAGATATCACCGACCAGGACGGCAGCTTTGATGCCGAAGCCGGTGAAATCGAGGAGGTGGGAGAGGTTGCCCCCGATGACCTGGTGGAGATGGACGATACACCTCAGGTCGACACCGAGGTCACCGATACAGACATAGAGGTGGTCCAACAGCCGACCCTCGAGGTCTGCCTCGTAACGGCAACCGGGTGCCTTGAGATTCCTGAGACCGGGCAGCTTGCGCTGGAGTTGGCGCAGCATGACCTGCAGCCTGCCGTCCCGGGGCTCCAGGCAGCATTCCAGGTGACCGTGCAGAACGTTGAGATGGGCACCAGGGTCGAACTGCTCAAAAGCGGCGCCCTGATTCAGTATCGGGAAGTCTCTGAGGAGACCTTCTCCTTCGATGCTATCCTGCTGAGCCACGCCGAAGCTCCCAACTGCCCCGAATTCGTCGTACGGGTACAGGATACCGAGTTGCAGACGGCCCTCACCGTGTGCGCCAACACGGGAGGATGCGCTCCACAACTGCAGCCCTCATCCCCCGTCTGCCAGACCCAGGACACCAACCCTGCCCTGGCCGGATTCCAGATGGATTTTTTGGTCTCCAGCGTCATGCCCGGATGCGACCTGGCCTGGATTTCTTACGGACAAGAGTCGACAGAGCCCCGAGCCCTCATCAACGGCTCGGCGGTGATTCAGGTGACCCTGGCCCCCTCGGCGTCGGTCACCTGTCAGGAGGTCGAGGTCGTCGCCCATGTGACTCAGCAGGCTTACCCCGACCGGGAAGAGACAACCTCCGCCATATTCAGACTCAGCACAACCCAACCCCAAGTCGACCTGGCCTACCCCACTGCCCCCGTTATCAGCGCTAGAATGGATGAGGATGGAGAAATCGCCAACGGTATCAACCTGACCATGGAAGGGTCCGTGTTCCTCGTTGAGCCAGGTGCGCTGGTGGAGCTGTGGGCCAAAGCCCCCGGAGAATCGCAACTGGCGCTTCTAGACTCGGTAACCAGCTCGGGCAATGCCTTCGCCTTCCCGCTCACCCTGGAGACCACCGGCCCCTACCAGTTCGTCGTTCGTGCAACGGACTGCTGCGGAAATATGGGCGAATACAGCTACTCTGCCGTGGCGGTGCTCGACACTTCGGACCTCCGCATCATCGCCCCCGCCGACAACGCCACGCTGCTCGCAAAGGATAATGCTGCCGGAGGCTCCCCTTCGCTCTACGCCCTTACCTTCTCGGTGCAGGCACCCACGGCCAAGGTCGGCGATACCATCGAGTTGGAATGCCGCCCCAATCCCCCCGGTTCTCCCTGGGTGGAGGTCGGCTCTGTGGTTGTGGCCCAGGTCGACGAGGACTTCGTCTACTCAATCCCCTCCCTGCTCAACAAGCTCCAGTTCGGTAGCGTGGCAGTCTGCAAGGCCAGACTGGCCAGCGGTGGGGCCCTGGCCCTCAGCCCCAGAATAACGCTGACCATCGGCCTCCCGGCGCCGACCATGGAGCTTCTGGAACCCGTCACAGACCAGCTCGTCAGCCCGAACAACTTCCTGGTTGTTGGCAGAAGCCTCGCCGAAGGGTGGCAGAGTCTCTCCTATTCACTCAAATCTGATGGACAAATAGCTGCCAATGGCACACTAGATGTCGATCTGGAACGTGCTGCCATTGATGGCTTCTATACTTTGATTAATGGCTTATCTATTGATGATGGCAAGTATTCTCTCCATGTAGACGGCACTGACATATTCGGCAATATTGCATCGGAACAGGCCGGCAACATCACCACCGTCGATATTACTATCGATGGCACGCCAGCAGAACTCACCCCGCTGGACCCCTTCGCCCCCATGGCCATATGCAGCCTCCCCTCATGCGTCGATTCGGTGCCCCTTCGAAACGGTCACCAGGTTGATATCCGTATCAAAGTCACCAAAGAAGACCGCCCCGAGCTTACCAGGGTCTGCCTCACCGCCAACGGAGGCGAGTCCCTTTGCGGAAATGCCACCCAGAACGGAGCTTCCTGGGAAGCTGCCTTCTTCGGCGTTACTCTCATCGCTGGTTCCAACGAGTTGAAGGCCGAAGCCGTGGACGGCGCTGGTAACAACTCCTCTTTGACCTGGAGCGTCTCCCTGGCCAAGGAGGTACCCCGAGTACAACTGCTCACCCCCCTCAAAGACACCGTGGTGCTCCAGCCGCAAATAACGGTGATGGCCCTCGTAACCGCGCCCGGCACGGGCCTGCCCCTGACCGATGCCGCAGTGACCCTCATGGTGGGTGGCGTGGCAACTCAGGCAGCAGTTCACGCCGGAGACGGTGTGTACGAGATGCAGTATTCCGGTCTGCAGCAGGATATCCCTGTGGAGCTGCAGGTGCAGGCTTCCCATCCGCTTTTCCCCGCCGAGCCAGGCTATTCTGACATACGCAAAGTTACATATAAAAACCAGCCTCCAGAAATTGAGATCGTGAAGCCCATGAACGGCGATGTTATTAATTGGGCATATACGTCATGCACGCCCGGAGTTCCAGGATGCATGATGACGGTGCAGGTTCAGACAACCCACGTCGAGGACGGCGCCGAAGTGCTGCTGCTCTCCGATTGCCTCGATGCGCCGCTCAAGAGCAAGGTCAAAACCGGTACCGCCAGCTTCCCCAAGGTCGCCCTGCCCGACATCAGCACATGCACCCTCACGGCCTCGGTGGTGGACGCCGCTGGCCAGACGGCCACCAGCAACGACGTCACCGTTACCATTGACCGCTCTCCTCCACACATCTGCGAGTTCTTCAAACCCGAATTCGCAATCCTCCCGTCCGATTGGGACGAGGGTCCGGGCGAAGAGGGCTTCCAGTACACCGTACGCGTCAGGGCCGCTCAGCTCGATGCAGGACAGGTGCTGGAACTGAAGGTCCAAGGCCCATCGGGGGAAGAGCAGGTGGTCAGTCTTAATATTACAACCAAGATAGGCAACATATGTACTCTCTACTCTTTCCCGTCATTGACCTTCGAGTATGGCATCAACACTATCACAGTCTCCACCGTTGATGCAGCGGGCAATGCCGCAGAACTCGCCAAGGCCGTTGAGTTCTCAGAGCAACGCACCGAGGTCGAGTTCTTCGTTACCTCCTACGTCAACCCCAAAAGCTGCACGAGCAACGCCGATTGCCCCGAGGCAGGCGCTGTCTGCGCCCCAACCTCCGGGGGCAACATCTGTATGAGAGGCTGGCGTGCCGCTGCCCAATCCATGCAGGTCAATGCACTCCCAGTCTCTCTCTTCGCCGGTGAAGGCGGCCTCAGAATCTGCAGCGACAATGAGGGTCTGTCAGGCGAAATATGCCCCTCCAGCGAAGGAACCTTCAGAGTGCTCAAGGTCTTCGACGCCGTGGGCGGCTACCAGTCCCTGGAGTTCACCAAAAGCGAAGTGCTTGCCCTCCCCGAAGGCGAACACCGCCTCATGGTTGAGGGCTGGCGCCAGGACACCGAGGTGTGGCAGTCATCGGCAGACAGCAGCAACCCCCTGGGAACCTTCCGGGACGTCTGGATTGATACCACCGCACCCGTGGTTGGCGGAATCTCCTTCCCCTCGGATACCCAGGCCCCCGTTGGTACCCTCAACAGCCAGGAGGTGGGAGCAGGTTGCACCTTCCCGGCACTTATTCAGCTTGGAGAGGCCGTGGGTGGACAGATATCGGTCTGGAGCGGAGGCGTCTTCATAGGACAGTATCCCGTTGCCGGTAACACCTTCGAGATCTACCTGCCCTGCAAGCAGGGCGCAAACACCGTCTGCGTCGTTGTCTGGGACTTCGTGGGTAACCAGACCCTTGAGTTCTGCCAGCAGATCACTGTTGATACTGCCAGCCCCTTCCTCTTCTTCCAGACCCCCAATAAGGCCTGCGTGGCAGAAGGAAGCAGCGCCGATGTCGTGGTCTACACCGATGCCGTGGGCCGGGTCGTAACGCTCAGCCGAAACCAGGGCGGCAACTTCGTAGAGTTGAACGGCAAAACCGCCGCAGGCAACGGCCTGGCAACCTTCGCAGGAACCATGGCATCCGACGGCTCTTACGAACTCATGGCCACCGTCACCGACACCGCCGGCAACATGGCCACGGCTATCACTCAACCCCCAACCGTCACCGTGGACCGAACCCCACCCGCAGTCGATATCATGCAGCCGGCACAAGGCGCCTCTCTTACCCCCACCGACGATGCGGCCCCCACCAAGGGCGGCTTCCAGGTCTTGCTGCTGCTCAATACCAGCGACGTAACCGAATACGATATTTCGACAGTTAGATGCACTGATGCTACCTACTCTAATTGCGAAGACCCGGTCAAGGTCACTCCTGTATCCGTAATAGACGCAGGCAATGGACAGCTATCTATCACCGTTACTATTTCAAAGATGCTATTACCAATAGAATATCGGCGTATTGTTGCAACAGTGAAGGACAGCTGCGGAAACACTCGGCAGGATCAGGTCGACATCCAGATTGCTGCGGGCGGCTGCACCGTGAGCTTCCCGGAGTGGCCCGACAACGGCTACTGGAACAACGAGCTCTGCCTGGTCCCGGGTAGCGACTGCGACTTCGCTGACGTCCCGGTCAAGGTGGCCTTCTTCGGCCCCTGTGGCGACATAACCGGGGTTGAACTGCTTCTGGACGGCAACTCCTTTGGAACCGAAGCCCCTGAAGCCGACGGCACCGCACTCTTCCTCGTGAACCTGCCCCACGCTACCATTGCAAATGTTGAGGCAAAGCTGGTAGCGAACACCGGTCCAACCCTCTTCACAACTGGCTCCTATGGTGCTGAGACCGACTTCGTTGCACCTCAAGTGGGTTTCACTACCCCCTCGGAAGCACCCTTCGTCTGCAACATGGCCGTGGATACCAACCAACTCACCGCCGGTTGCCAGACCGAGGTGGCCGCCCAAATCAGCGACGACAACCTCGCCGGAGGAACGTACCGCCTTCAGCAGACGGGCCTCTCTCCAACGAATCTTGCCTCCGGCACTGCCACCCAAGCTATAGAGATGCCCATTCTCTCGGTCTCTCTTGCCGAAGTTGACCCAAGCAGCATGCTGCTCTCAGCCTGGGACGCTGCGGGCAACCTTGGTGAACTCTCAGTGCCGCTCACCGTGGACGTAACCCCACCCTCCGAGGTCTTCTTGTACGAGGTTGACCCCGTGGCAGACATCAACCGACGCCTGCCGGCAGTGACCCTGCGATGGAGCGCACCGGGTGATGACCACTCCACAGGTACGGCCGCAGAGTACCTTGTCAAGTACTCGCTGAACCCCATCGTCAGTCAGGAAGACTTCGATGCGGCCTGCGATATCAGCCCGCTGCTGGAGACCATCGCCCCCGCTGATCCCAAAGAGGCCGGCGGCACCGAAGCCTTCACCATCGCAGGGCCGGACATCAGGCTCCCCGGGGACCCCTGTCTCTGGAGAGTGCGCACGGCACCAGGTGCCAAGTACTACTTCGCCGTGCAGGCCCGGGACGATGCGGGCAATGCCTCGCCCATGTCCGTGGATTCCTCCACCGTCACCGATGCGCTGACCCTCAAGTTCATGCGCATAGACCGAGGTACCGCCGGCTCAGTGGGTACCGGCTCTATCGTCTTTGCCCCCGGGGACATCGACGGCGATGGCTTCGATGAGGTTATCATCGGCGGCGACCCGGCTTTCCGTGGCTTCTGCGTGGTCAAAGGCTCTGGGGAACTCCCCTCGGAGCTGGCCCTCTCCGACGCTCCTTCCAACGTCGTGCAATGCGTCTTCGACGGCTACAACAGCGGCCTGGGACGTGAAGGCTGCGCCGTGGGCGATGTAAACGGCGACGGCTTCCGTGACTTCGTCTCCCGCGTCGACTACGACTCCAACGGAGATATCATCACCAGCTTCCGCCTCTACCTCGGAAACGCCCAAGGCTTCCTCGACTCCACCGCCGCTGCAACCTTCCTCATCGAAGAAGGCGAATTCGTCAGCGATTCGTGCGCAGCCCTCGGGAACCTCACCGGTGACCTCCTTCCCAGCGGTGAACCGCTCAATGACTTCGCCCTCACAGCCGGGTGGCGAAACAAGGTCTACCTGGTACAGGGCAACACCCTCTTCTCCTCGGCCGCACCAGTCACTATCGACCTGAGGCAGGAGTCCCAGAGAACAGAGTGGAACGTGGCTACCCTCAGCAATCCAACCGCCGGAGAGTGGGACTCCTTCGGCTTCAACGTCGCCAACACTGGAAACGTCCTGCCCGACGAGGCCGGTGACTCCCTTGATGACTTCATGGTCTCCCAGTGGGGCCCCCCTGGTGCCGTCTTCGTCTTCCCAGGCCGCAACTGGACAGGTGCAGCCCTCTTCACCGTCTCGCCCACCCTCGATGGCTCTGGAACCGAAGATGCAGTGGCCCTCAAACTGCTCTCAAAGAACCCCGCTGCATGCACCGACGGCATGGGCGCTGAGTTGCTGGGCAGTAAAGACCTCGACGGCGATGGCACCCCAGACCTGGCAATGACGCACCCCTGCTGGACAGTCAACTACTCCGACCAATCTCACTACGTATTCTGGGGCGACCTCCTTGCGGCGCAGCAAGGTGCTGTGGTCAATCTCGGCACCTCCACCTACAACAAGTTCGGCGTCAGGGTCTTCCCCGGCGGCTACCGCATCGTCTCCAACACCTGGTCCTTTGGAGCGCTGGCTAACTTCGATGGAAGCACCAACAGCTTCGACCAGGGCCACGACCTGCTCTTCGGCGTCTTCAACGGCCTGGGCAGCGTCTATGGCAAAATCTTCGTTAAGTTCCACACCGGACAAGAAAGAGATGCAAACGTCATTTGGACCGCAGCAGACCTGACAATCACCGACCCCTTCACCCCCGACAGCGACGCTTTTGCCCGCAGGGTCGTAAGTGCAGGAGACATAAACGGTGATGGTCTCCCAGATATTCTGGCAGCAACAGAAGACCTTGGATACGCTGTATTGGTCTACTAAAGCAAATGGTCTAATAAGGAGAACTTAGATATGAAAGATGAAAAGAAAAAACGAGAATACAGCAAGCCCACTGTCCAGTCCGAGCAGGCCCCGGAACGACAGATCCTACAGACAACCCCAACCTGCTCCTGGGCGGGACGCTTTCAGCCCGGCGGTGCCTGCGTAAAAAACAACGTCTGATCCTCTGACTCACGCCGCGTGGTGAGAGACAAGCAGACCCCTGACCGAAGCGGCCCCCGACAATCGAGGGGCCGAAGGCATCTCGGGCCGGGCTCGCCCGACGGCCAACAGAACTCGCATGGTGCTGGCCGGCTAATTCCGAGGCGTTAGATGAACAGACTCTTCCTTGTGGATGGCGACCGGTGGGATGCCTTTCATCCCCTCATCATCAACCCCGGGGGTGAGGGCGTTGGGGCTCAGCACATTGGGCGATGCCTCTGGTTGGCCACCGATGACCTCATGCCTCCGTGGCAACCTGCAACTAAGTGGGTGGTCAAGATGGTGGGCGACCAGTTGGCCGGCCACAGCGACACCCTCTCCTTCAGCATCAGCAGAGAGAATGGCCGCTTTTTCGTGGGACCAGGCAGCGACGTCAGCGAAGCCGTGAAGGAGGCAACAGCCTGCGCTGTACTTGGGTGGACCATCCTCGAAGGGGGCGTTCTGCTCCACTCCTCCGCTGTGGGGTTCGCTGGTGCGGCCCACCTTTTCCCCGGCCCCAGCGGCGTAGGAAAGACAACCACTGCACGTTGGGCCGCCTCACAGGGGGCTACCGCCCTGGCCACGGACCAAACGGCACTGCTGCCTGACCCTGCATCTCAAGGCTGGCTGGCCGCTGGGGACGAAGGCTCCGGGGTGCTGCTACCACTGTCCCGTATTTCGCTGCTGGGGCGAGGCGAGGTTACTCAAAGGCGCCCACTGGGACGCGGGGAGGCTCTGGCAGCACTTATGAGCAACGTCATCCTATGGCCCGGGGCCGATGCGCTGCACGAACTGGTGCTGGGACGGGTGCTGGCCCTGGTCCAGGCGCTGGAAGTCTCTCGCCTCGACGTCGACCTGGCTACAAGAACCCCGGCACTGGTGCTCCATGAGTAGCCCCCTCCAGAAGTACATTACAGCCTGTCTTACGGCCGGAGTGCCCGGCTCCGCCCATCTCGACCTGACCTGGCGCTGCCCGCTTACATGCCGCCACTGCTACCTCCAGACCCGAAGGCGGGGTGCTGAACTCACCACTCAAGAGTGGCAGCAGACCATGGACCAGTTGCACAGCTTGGGAACCCTCTATCTCCTCTTCTCGGGCGGAGAGATACTGCTTCGTCGTGACCTGGCTCAGTTGCTGGACCACGCCAGCCGCCGGGGGTTCGGAATCAGAATTAAGACCACGGGTATTGGGGCAACGCCCGAAACGCTGAAAGCCATGGCCGAAGCCAAGGTGGTCTCTGTGGAGGTCTCCGTTTACTCGCTGGACCATGAGGAGCACGACGGGGTCACAGGCATGCGCGGTAGCCTCGCCGGCACCATGGCATTTCTGGAGTCGGCCCGAGAGGCCGGGCTTTTCGTCAGGGCGGTCTACACGCCGCTGGGCCCTGGCCCTCATGACCTGGTGGGCGACCTCCAACGACTCCTGGATGCAGGATTCCACGCCGCTGCCTTGAACTACTACAGCCAGACCGGTTGCGGCACCTCCTCGGCCCACGAGTTGGCATTAGGAAGTGAAGGCGAAATCGACTTCATGAAGGCGTTCTTGGCCTGGCGTGAAACCGTAGTGGTCACCCACCCCGACCCCGACGAGCGGGTATGTAGTGCGGGGCAGCTCTCGATATATGTGGCGCCGGATGGCTCCGTGGGGCCCTGCGTGGACCTGCACCAGATAGTGGTGGGCACCGTGCGGGATGAGCCGCTGGAGACTCTTTGGGCTAGACTGAAGCAGCGAATTGATGAATTCAATCCAAGGTGGAAAGAGATACCTAAGTGTATGGCTTGTAAACATCTGAAGTACGGGAGATACTGTGGAGCCCTTGCACTGGCCGAGACCGGCGTTCTCACAGAGCCCGGCCAGGAGCAGTGTTCCACCTGCATTGCCATCGCCGCTGCTGCATCAGAGCGAGGCGTCAGCCGAGTCGAAGAGTAGGCAATGAGACGGCCCATTGGACATCTCCGAGCCCGTGGGGACAGCATGTTTCCCCTCATCCCCGACGATACGCTGCTGCTGGTTGACTCAACGGCCCCCTGGGGACCGGGAGACGTGGTGCTGCTGGAGTTCCCGGGCGGGAAGCAGGTGGCGCACCGGGTTGTGGCGATTCGGGATGGTATAGTCGTGACCCGGGGAGACAACCTGGCCTGGGAAGACCCCCCGGTTCCCTGCCACAAGGTCATCGGGCCGGTCACGGCAATGTATCGCAAAGGTCTGCTCGTGGACCCCGCAGGGCCCCTGTTCAGGATGGTGCAGAGCGCTGTTCTGCTGGCTATGAGGCTGTTGCGAGGCCGCAGTTCATAGCCCCCAACTCCAGCAGGCCGCCCGGGCCCGCTACCCACGTAAGCTCCGTCAGCCGAGCCACCAGCCCGCTCGTTGGCGAATGTGCGGAGTCTGGTCCTTGACCTAGCTTGAAGGCATAAACTACCATGCGGCGAGAGGTAGGCCATGGAATCGCTTGGAATCGCTCGTGCAATAGAAGAGGTGCTTGGACCGGGAAAGCTCTCCACGGCGCCTGTGGACCTGGTGAATTACAGCAGCGACATGTACCCCCGCACCCAGATTCTGAAGCTGGCCGGCAAGGTGCCCGAGAATCGCCCCGTCGCAGTGATTTTCCCCGAAACCCCCGAGGAACTGGCCGCAGTGGTGCGGCTCTGCAAGGATGAGCGGGTGCCCCTGGTGCCTTATGGCGCTGGCTCTGGGGTTTGCGGCTCGGCGCTGCCAGAGCACAGCGGAATAATGGTGGACGTGAAGCGCATGGCCTCGGTCCTCAGCTTTTCGCCCCAGGATGGCATCATCGTTGCCGAAGCGGGCATGATGGGCGAGCGGCTCGAAGACTACCTCAACGCCCGGGGGTTCACCCTGGGGCACTTCCCCTCATCCATTAACTGTTCCACCGTGGGAGGCTGGATAGCCTGCCGCTCGGCCGGGCAGTTTTCCAGTCGTTACGGGAAGATAGAAGATCTAACCGTGGGGCTCGAGGTGGTGACACCCACGGGTGAAGTCGTGACCTTTGGCACCCTGGGCGGCGCCCACCCCAGAGACCCCATGCTGGCACTCATGCTTGGCTCCGAGGGCACCCTTGGGTTCATCACCAAGGCAGCGCTGAGGGCAGAGCCACTGCCGACCACTGCCGACTACCGGGGGTTCGCTTTCCTCACCATGGAGGATGCGCTGCTGACCATGCGCCGCATCATGCAGAGCTCTATCAGGCCCACGGTGCTTCGCCTCTACGACCCCTTCGACAGCATGCTTGCCGGCTTCCACAAAGGGGGAAGCCACGACGCTGATGCCGCTGGAACCGGCATCCGGGAGAGCATAAAGCGGATATCTGAGATGCTGCTCACCGAGCTCAACGAGGCAGCGGTCCGCACCGCACTGATTCAACCGCAGATCCTTAATAGAATGGCCGAAGTGCTCCCGGCACGCCCCCTGCTCATTGCAGGCGTCCAGGGGGACAAGGCTGAGGTCTCCCACCAGTGGGACGAAATCAAGAAGATTGCCGATTCCTGCCGTGCCGAGGACCTGGGGCCTGAACCTGGGTACGCATGGCTGAAGCGAAGATACGGAATCTCCTACAAGCAGAGCAAGGTCTTCTTGTCCGGCGCCTTCGTTGACACCATGGAGGTTGCGACCACCTGGGACAACCTCTATCCCCTCTACCGTGCGGTAGTCAGGGCAGTAGAGAAGGATGTCTTCATCATGGCTCACTTCTCCCACGCCTACAGGGAGGGCTGCTCTATCTATTTCACCTTTGCCGGTTATGGAATATCTCATAAATCCATGTTATCGACCTATCGAAGAGTATGGAAACATGGCATGGATACCGTTACAAGGTTCGGGGCCACCATCAGCCACCACCATGGTGTTGGCGTGCTGAAACGGGCGTGGTTGGACAGGGAGACCCCGGGGGGCAAGGAGTTCTTCGCCGCTGCAAAAGAGGCTATGGACCCCGCAGGCATCATGAACCCGGGCAAACTCTACGGCGTGGATTGAGGTCGACATGTCAGCACCAGTATCGGGAAGTAGAATTCGCAAAGAAATCGGTCGGTTCATGCCGGCGCACCGCGTCGTGCTCTCAGAGCCGTCCAAGAGCGTCATTGTCCGCCCTGAGTCGGTTCAGGAGGTCTCGTCGCTGGTGATGTTTGCCCAGAGTTAGGGTGTGCGGGTCATTCCACAACCGCACAGCGCTGCGCTGCCGGCCCAAGATGGCTATGTTATTCAGCTCTCCCTGGCCGGTCTGAAGGCCATAACCGAATACAGCCCCGATTCGGCCCTGGTGACGGTGCAGGCCGGTGCCACGGTTGATGGCTTCTCGGACTGGCTGCACGACAAGCACCTGGCCATGGCATGCTCCCCCGAGGGCAGTGGTGGCCTCTCGCTGTGGGAGTATTTTCTCTCGCCTGAGGTGGGGAGGTTCGGGCCCCACTTCGGCAGCAAGTGGGAGCAAGTGCTCAGCATGACGGCCGTTCTGCCCAACGGCAGGCTCTTCAGAAACACCGCTTCGCCGGGCCGCAGCGTCGGCCCCGATTTCTCCAGGCCAATTCTCATGGGCAGAGGCCGGTTCGGAATACCGCTTGAATTCACCATGAAGGTCCACCCCAAGCCCCCGCGGCGAGAGTACCTGCTCCTTGGTTACCCCTCCATTGAAGCGGCCCTTGATTCGGCATGGCAGCTTGCCCAGGTTGTGGCGCCAGAGTTTCTGGAGGTGGGTTACTCCAAACAGCAGGGGGCCGAAAGCTGTTGGATCTCCATGGAGTTGTGGGGTGAGGGGAACCGACTCTCGGTGCGCAAGGAAAGGGCCCGAAAGCTGGCAGGTGCAGTGGGGGCATCCAGCCAGTTCAGCATGGATTCGGAGCCCGCTGCACCTGGCCCCATGGTTCATGGCACGCTGCAGAAAGAGCAGGCCGCTGCTAGAATCGCCGAACTCGTGGGCGCCAACGACGCAATCGAATTGAGAGCCAGAGGCTTCATCGACAACCAGACCTGTCTGCTCATTTCCGCGGCGCACAACTGTATCGGACTCTGTTCAGGCAGCAGCAGCATGCACTCTTCACCCGACGGCGAGAAGATGCTGGCCTCTATTGCAAGCAAACTGGACCCGGAAGGCATCTTCTCTTCCGTGCCGTTGCTGTGGGAGTAACGCCATGAAGATACGCCCTGACATGCGTCAGCTTGGGCTGTGCCGATACTGCCCCACCCTGTGCCAGTCTCGATGCCCCGCAGGCTTCGTCTCGGGAAACATCTCCTTTTCGCCCTGGGGCAAGATGTCCCTGGCCAAGCGCATCCTGGATGGCGAACTGGCCGCTACCCCCGCTGCCTGCGCTGCCACGGCCATGTGCTACGAATGCCTGGCCTGCAGAGAAGCCTGCAACCACGAGAACGACGTCCCATCAAATCTGGCCGCCTTCCGAAACTCCTACGGCGCCCAGGGAGCAGCGGTGCAAATCCCCGAGGAGGAGCGCTACGACCAGGCCAAAGCCTGGGCTCTGCTTCAGAGCGTTGCCCCAACTTGGCGTATGGAGGATGCTACCCAGGTCCTGCTGGTGCCGGGCGAAGAACTGCTGAGGCCCGACTCCGCACACATCCTCAAGGCCATCTTCGTGCTGCTGGACCTCATAGGCGACAAGACCGTGGGCATAACCAGAGACTCGGTGCTGGAGTCCGGGCATATCGCCTACCTTCACGGCCACGGTGCCGAGGCCATGGCGCAGATGAAGCAGGCTTACAAGAGGCTGGGCCGCTATAAGAGGGTGCTCTTCGTCTCGCCTCACAGCCTCTCCTTCGTCAGGTTGGTCTGGCCACTCCATGACCTGGACCGGTCAAAGATTGAGACATCCCTGCTGGAGTATGTCGGCAAGCGAATTGACTTCTCCGGCGCTGGGTTCTTCCCCCACACCGTTGCCTGGCACGACCCTTGCCACATGGGCAGGCACTTGGGCTTCTATCAGCTCCCCAGAGACCTCCTGGCCTGGGCCTGCAATAGGGCCCCCACCGAACTGGCCCACCATCATGACCGCTCTCAGTGCTGCGGTGGTGGATACCCCATGGTCTCCGTGGCCAAGGAGACATCCCTTGGAACAGCCCGGCTTGTGCTGGACGAGTTCAAAGATACGGGCGCCCAGTACCTGGTCACTGGGTGCGGCCAATGTGTCAGGCAATTCAAATCGGCCGCACCCGACGCCCCTGTCCTGCACCTGTTCGAGGTGCTGGCCACGCGCAGCGGCCTCTGAGGTCTCACATGAACGCATTCAAAACCATGGCCGTAGTCAATCCCAGAAGCAGCAACGGCAAAACCGGCAAAGGCTGGCCCGACTTCTCCAAAGAGCTGGCCCGAAGGGTTGGTGCCGTCGACTTCCGCCTCACAACCTTCCCCGGCGAGGCCACCATCCTCACCCGGGAAGCCCTGGCCAAAGGCTATGACCTCATTCTCTCTGTTGGCGGCGACGGAACCCACCACGAGGTGCTGAACGGCTTCTTCGACGGCACCACACAGATTAACCCCCAGGCCGCCTTGGCCGTCATTACAAGCGGTACCGGTGGAGACTTCCGCCGAACCCTGGGCCTTGAGCCCGGCCCCCATGCCGCACTCAAGCTGCTGGACGGCGAGGCCCTACGGCCCATCGATGTGGGGCGCTTCTCCTACTTCACCCACGATGGCAAACCAGCTACGGCCCACTTCCTGAACATCCTCAGCTTCGGCATCGGAGGCCTCGTTGACCACTACGTCAACACCACCACCAAAGCCCTGGGAGGCAGAGTCTCGTTCTTCATGGGCACCCTGCGGGCAATGATGAAGTATCGCCCGCAACCCGTGCGCATCTCCCTGGACGGCGGCCCCGCCATGGAGCGCACTATCCACGTCTGCGCCGTCGCAAACGGGCGCTATTTCGGCGGCGGAATGTTCATCGCCCCCCAGGCCGAGCTCGATGACGGACAGTTTGAGGTGGTCCTGTTGAAGGACCTCTCCACGGCCAGATTCGTCACCATGTCCAGCCACATCTACAGTGGAACCCACGTTCAACACCCCAATGTTGAGGTGCACCGCGCTTCCGTCATCGAGGCGTCACCGGTAGTCCCAGGCGATGCCGTGCTGCTCGATGTGGACGGTGAGGCCAAGGGAGCCCTGCCTATCAAAGTTGAAGTACTATCTAAATGCCTTAAACTCAAAGTCTGGTAACCTCATACATGAGCAATAAGAACATCAAGAAAAAGGCTCCCACCGGGGTTCCAGAACCCGGCCGCCAAGAGCGTGCCGCCGCATGGCTGAAGAGCCCGGCAACCATGGCCCTGGCAAGAGACCTTGGGCTCGCTCTGCTGGGCGGCACCCTCATCGCTCTCGCCTTTCCCCACTTTGACCTCTGGTTCCTGGCCTGGCTGGGGCCGGCCTTGATTCTGGCAGCGACCAGAGAGCGCCGGGGCTGGTCTCTCTTCCGGGTGGCCCTCCTCGGGGGAGCCACGGCCAACCTCATCGGCTTCTTCTGGATGAACCACCTGCTCACGGTCTTCGGCCATCTCCCCTCTCTCCCCTCCCTGCTCATCGTCGCTGCCGGAGCCACCTATCAGGCAATCAGCATAGGTGCTGCCTATACCGCTGCTTATTATGTTTCTAGAAGAAGCTCCATCTCGCTAGTTTGGACACTACCTGTTTTCTATACGGCATTTGAGTACTTCCATCCCATATTGTTCCCATGGTATCTGGGGAACTGCCAATACCAGCAGCTCTGGCTGACTCAGGTAGCCGACCTCGTGGGCATCTCCGGGGTGACATTCCTTGTGCTTCAGGGGAACGCTGCGCTCTACCTGCTGTACGAGCATCTCAGAAAACGTCAGGCCCTGACTCTGCAAGCTCTGGGACCGGGGGTCACCATCGCCGCTGCACTGGTCTACGGCGTTGTGCGGCTGGCGGCCATCGACCAGGAGGACTCGGAAGCAAAGCAGCTCAAGGTGGCCGTAGTGGAGCCCGAGATTGGGATTCTGGAGGAGCAGCGTAAGCTCTTCCCCCCTGACGAAAACCCTGTGGACATCCTGCGCTGGAATCTGCTGCATCACCAGTGGCAATCAGCGGAGTTGGAGCAGCAGCGGCCCGACTTGCTCATGTGGCCCGAGAGCAGCTTCTTCCCGGCGCTATCGGTGCATGCCCACCGAACCGAGCCCGACTTCCTGGCCATTACGGCTTCTACACTTCGTGGCCTGGAGTTTGGAGGAGCGTCACGAACGTCGCAGCAACTCGATGCCGCCACACCAGCGGCTTGCATCTCTACGGGCGAAGAGCGTACCTGGTGCGCCGGTGCCGAGGGAACCGTTTGGAAGATGAGCGGTTCCGATCTGGTTATGGTCGCCAAGGGCCCCGAAGAGATTGATTGGCGAACGGTAGCGGTGCAGTGCAGCGCCGATAACGGACTGGAAGGAACGTCATTCCAACAGTGCACGGTCTTTGTGTCAGGCAGCGGTGGCACGGTGGGCGTGCTGGAAGAGAATAGCGTCCGCATGGTTCAGACCGACCTGCCAAAGAGTCTCACTATAGCAGCGTCGCTCTCTCTTGGTGACGACATGTTGCTGGTTGCCGGTGCCGGTTTGGCCGCCGTGGTCAACACCAGAGACGGTGCGCTCCAGGAGTTGGACCTGCCCGAGGCAGCCTGGCGTTGGGCCGTCTCGACGACCCGAGGAGTCACCCTGGTGGCAGCCGATGGACTGATGGCTGAATTGGGCTCCCAGAGTCCCACGCAGCACGGCCGCCCCGAGGCACTGCGTGGGCAGAGGCTGGTGGGAGTATCCACCCTTGACGGCGAAAGAGTGCTCCTGGCTACCAACAAGGGGCTCTACACCGTTGGCGATGATGGCACTCTTCAGTACCTGGCCCTGCCTGGTGCCGTGTCGGTGGCTTGCGACGGAATCGGCCTCTGCGCCTGCGCCACAGAGCATGGCACCCTGAAATTCCTCCATGGCTACAACATCGCGCCCTTTGAGCTTGAGTTGGAAGATACTACTAACCTCTTCTTGACGGCCATTCCGCCAACCCGCTATCTCTGGTGGGTGCCGCCCGACGCCAGGCGGCTGCATACGTCGCATCGCCCCTTGCCGGCCCAGGGCCCCTACCCTGGCCCGGTGCTGGCCGACTCGCTGACACCAAGCGCAGACGCAAATTCGCCGCAGCGAGGCTTCCGTCTGCCGCTGCTCTTTGGAGCCATCGGTGGGCTGCTGGTAGACCCCGATGACCCCGGCGGACTGCAGAACCACCGATACAACAGCGCCTTCCTCCTCGATGAGTGGGGCGTGGTGAAGGGGCGCTACGATAAGCAGTACCTCCTGGCCTTCGGGGAGTACATCCCCGGCGGAGAGACCTTCCCATGGCTCTACGACCTCATACCTGAGTCCGGCGCCTTCAGGGCCGGGCCCAACACCATGACCCTGGACTACCAGGGCAACCGCCTGGGCATCCTCATCTGCTACGAGGACCTCATTTCCAGCCATACCCGCTCGGTGGTGAACCAGGGGGCCCAGGTGCTGTTGAACCTCACCAACGACGCCTGGTTCGGGAAGACCAAAGAGCCCGACCAGCACTTCGTCTTGGCCTCCTTCAGGGCCATCGAGTACCGACGTGCCCTGGTTCGGGCAACCAGCACCGGAGTCAGCGGTGTCATTCTGCCCTCGGGCCGGATCAGCGCACGCACCGGAATCCAGGACCCGGAGAGCTTCGTGCAAAGCGTCCCACTCAGAGATGAGCCTACGGTATACGCCCGCTTCGGCTATCTCTTCCCATGGGTGCTGCTTCTGGCCGGGGCCCTCTTCGTACTGCAGGCCCGCCGACGGCGGGAGTCCGCAGCTTGAAGCGTTGACAGTGCCGGTGCAACGGTGTACGCACTTCCGAACTTCTGAGTTCCAATGATAAATGGTCAGGAGAGTAGATGAATCCGACAATGCTGCTTACAGGAAATCAAGCCGTCGCAAGAGCCGCCTTCGAGGCAGGCGTCCACATTGCCACCTCCTACCCGGGATCCCCCATGACCCAGTTCATGGAGAACCTCGCCTCGCACCAGGAGGTCTACTGTGAATGGAGCACCAGCGAAAAAGTGGCGCTGGAAGTGGCCATGGGCGCCTCCTTCGCCGGACGGCGAACCATCTGCGCCATGAAACATGTGGGCATCAACATCGCTGCCGACCCCCTCATGACCTTCGCCTACACCCCCACCCGCGGAGGATTCGTGCTGGTGGTTGGCGACGACCCCGGCATGCACTCATCACAGAACGAACAGAACTCCCGGATGTGGGCCCGCTTCGGTTATATGCCGATTCTGGAACCCGCCGATGCCCAGAGCGCATACCAGTTGACCCTTGCGGCTTTCCAAATCTCGGAGCAGTTCGAGACCCCGGTAATCATCCGGCTCACCGACAAGACCTGCCACATGGCCGGCGTCGTAGCCACGGGCCAGCGCACAGAAGTGCCCCGGAAGCCCTTCCAGCCCGACCCATCGAAGTACTGCATGGTGCCGCCAAACACTATCCGCCGACGGGAAGCCCTGGACCAGCGCATGGAGGCCGTGGCTGCATGGCTCGAAGAATCCCCCATCAACACCCGCTGGGCCGGAGAGCCCACTTCAAATACTGCTGTTATCACCTCGGGACACCTCTCCTTGTACATCCAGGAGCTGGCGCCACAACTGCCCATGCTCAGCCTCGGTTGCGTCAACCCCCTGCCCATGAAGACAATCCGGGCCTTCGCCTCCCAATTCCAACGCATACTCGTGGTTGAAGAGCTCGAGCCCTTCATCGAGACCCTGCTCAAAGCCACCGGGCTCACCAACATCCATGGAAAAGAGTTCTTCCCCAATCAAGGAGAACTCACCCCCGAGAAGCTGCACGCTTCCCTCACCAGAGCCGGCCTCGAACTGGAGCCCCTGCCCCAAGCAGCTACCGTTGACCCCGGCGTGGTCAGACCCCCCATGCTCTGTGCCGGGTGCCCACACCGACCCGTGCTGCACATCCTCAAACGCCTCAAAGTCGAGTGCCATGGTGACATCGGCTGCTACATCATGGCGGCCCATGAACCCTTCGCCCTCTACAAGACATCCACCTCCATGGCCGCCTCAATGGGCACCGTCATGGGCTGGGAAAGAGCAACCGCCGGCGAAGAGAAGCGCCTGCCACAGGTGGCCGTGGTGGGCGACTCCACCATGATCCACTCGGGCCTCCCCTCCCTGGTCAACGCCGTCTACAATGGCCACACCATCAAAGTGGTGATCCTGGACAACCGCTCAACATCAATGACCGGATGCCAGGACAACCCGGGAACCGGCGTCGATATCGGCGGGCAAAAGAATACCCCCTTCAACTTCGCCAGCTTCGCTTCCATGCTCGGGCTGGAGGTGGTCGAAGTGGACCAGTTCGATTATGCCGGAACCAAGGCGGCCCTGAAGAAGCACCTCGAAGATCCCGTTAAATCGGTTGTGATAATAGCTAAACGCCCATGTACTTTGAAATATGGCATAAAAGAACCATTCTTCTACGTCGATCCAAATATCTGCATCGGATGCCGCTCCTGCATTTCGGTCTCCTGTCCCCCTATCTCCATGGAGGCCTACCCCGGCAAACCCGCAGGCAAGCTCAACTCCTTCATCCGCTCGGACATGTGCGCCGGATGCTCCGTTTGTGCCCAGGTCTGCCCCGTGCATGCCATCATCCGAAGTGAGCCTGGGGTTGCCCCCAACGTCCCGGCCCCCTTGCCCCGCAACCCCGTGGAGTAGAAGATGGAGAGCAACATGGTCAGCAATATCTTTTTTTCTGGCGTCGGCGGCCAGGGACTGGTTCTGGCAAATGCCATTACATCATCTGCTGCCTTGGAAGCGGGCCTTGACGTCAAGACCAGCGACATCTACGGCCTGGCCATGCGCGGCGGCGCACTGTATGGATTCCACCGCCACGGGCCCCGAGTTCTCACATCCACCTTCGCCGCAGGCCAAGGAGACATCCTGGTGGCCATAGAACCACTGGAGGGGCTACGCTGGGCACGCATGATGCGCCGTGGGGCCGTGGCCATCGTCAACACCAGACCCGTGCTTCCTTCGCCGGTGCTGCTGGAGAAAGCGGCATACCCCCTGGATTTCGCCGAACGCCTCGCTGACGGTGGACTGATAGTCAAGGCGGTGGATGCAGTGGGCATGGCACAACAGGCAGGAACGGTCCGAGCGGCCAACACGGTGCTGCTCGGGATGCTCTCGGCACAACTGCCACATATCCCCGAGAGTTGCTGGACCCGGGCGCTGGAGATTCACCTTGGAAATAAGAGATTCGAGGAGAACTTGGTCGCATTTAATAGTGGCAGGAGCATAGCCAAATGAGCTCTAAGACAACCGTTCGATTCGGTGATGGCGCCGTGGTGACGGCCATCCCCATGGTTGTCGGCATCGTGGCCGACCTCACGGGCATACCATGGATAGCGCTGGCCTCATTCCTGCTGCTGCTGGCTCCACGGCTTCGAAACGCCCTCATGACCATGGAGTATTTCGTTATCGCTTCCGTCCTCGCAGCCGCTGCCGTTGCTGCAATGACCATGACGCACAATCCTGATGTGTGGAAATCTATGTGGTTTGTCTCGTTGTTGGGGACAGGGGGCGTGGCAAGTCTGCTGTGCACAGTGGCGAACCTACGCAAGCAGAAAGGGTCCGCCAGGTTGGCCTTCGTTCTCGTCCACCTCTCCGTGCCCGTAATCCTGGTTGGTGGCGGAATGAAAGCGGCCTACAAGCAGGAGGGAATGGTGGAACTCCACGAGGGCGAAACCACCGCCGTGGCCCACGAACTGGTCAACGGCTTCGCCACAGGCCAGACCTTCGAGCTGCCTTTTAGGGTCAGGTTGGAGCGCTTCAGGGTGGAGTTCTACCCCAAGCGCTTCTCTCTCTACCTGTTCGACGCCCGACAGCCCCAGATGCCCATTGGCCAGATGGAACTCCTGGAGGGAGAACGCCTGCAGGCAGGCGGAGTGACCATCGAGATGAAGGCGCTGGAAACCGAGACACGGGACATCGCCAAGAGCCACGGCAACATCATGCTCACCAGCCTCAACCTCGAGGCCAACGGCCTGGCCCTTTCATTTCCAATTGCCGCTACGGAAGTTGGGAAGCATATTCCCCTGCCCTTCGGCGAGGGCGGTAATCTTGCCCAGTTGGCCCACGACGCCCTCTCAAAGTCGGGTGGAGATACCACGGACGTGACCATTCTTCGGCCCCTCATGGCATACCAGTTGGCTATGGACTGCCCCGAAGAAGCCGAGTTCGAGCCGTCCAAATGCACAGCCATGTTTCTTGACGCATCGGCCCCCGACAGGCCCAAGGCAGCACTGCCCGTGGATGCCCCCGGTGAAATAGCGCTGGATGGAGGAAAGCTTAAGGTCAAGCTCCTGGGCACCTCCCAGGCCCCAATGAAGATGGGAGGTGACGGCCCGGCAGAACTCACAATCACCACGGCAATGTTGCTGCTTGACGGTGAGCCGGCCTACTTCCCGCTCACTTTTGAACGGGAGGGAACAATCACCGACCTTCCCCTGGGAGACTCGGTGTCGCTTGCCGATCTCATCCGCAGCTCCAGAGCCCAGTTCGGTACCCCGCAGCGGGAACTACCTGCCCTCTTCGACCACATGGCGATCATGGTCCAGGCCATTGAGTCCCCCAGAACCTTCCAGAGCCGGCTAACCCTGCTCGACTCCTCAGACCAACCCCTCGTCTCCGAAGAGATTCAGGTCAACGAACCACTCAGATACGATGGCTGGTGGCTCTACCAGTCGGACTGGGACCCACGCCGGCCAGGGTTCAGCGGCATTCAAGTGGTGCGAGACCCGGGGCTGTGGATTGCCCTGGGCGGCCTCTTCCTCCTTGCCGCCGGTGCTCTGCTCCACGTCAGGCGCATGTTCGTGAGGGCCGTGGATAACGGAGGCAACCCATGAGCTATCTTCTCATTCCAATACTGTACGGCCTCGCTGCTTTCTGCTGGGCAGCGGCCATGCTTCCTGAACGATTCGGCTACCTCGCAGCAAGAAGCCACCTGCGCTGGGCCGGATTCTTCCTCAATCTCCTCGGCCTCGCTGCCGCTGGATACTACGTGGCAACACTGTGGATCGAAACCGGGCACCCCCCCTTCAGGACCCTCCAGCAGAGCCTCGTGGTCTTCACCATCACAACCACCCTTGCCTGGGCCCTCACCATGCGCGAACTGCCCGTGGCTGGCTTGGCCGCTGCTGCGTTCAACCTCCTTATGGCAGGCTACGGAGCGACCAGGGGAGACTCCAACGTTCACGAGATGCCGCCAGCACTGCAGAGCGCCTGGTTTATTCCCCACGTGGTGATCTACTTTGCCGGTTACGCAGCACTTTTCTTCTCATTTGTAACAAGTGTACTATATTTTGCAACGGATGGCAAAAATGTGGCCGCTGAAGGTAAAGTCGACTTCGCCCGCTGGACACACATGCTTATCCTCTTCGGCTTCAGCATGCTCTCCGTCGGACTGATCCTCGGCGCATTCTGGGCGAAAGTCGCCTGGGGTGACTGGTGGACCTGGGACCCGAAAGAGAACTGGGCCCTGATTTCTTGGCTGCTATACGGAGCATGGCTCCACATGCGCAGGGTGGAGGGGGTCTCCCGAAGAGCCATGGTCATCCTCGCCGTGGTGGGCTTCTTCGCTGTGCTCTTCACCTATCTGGGTGTCAACTACTTACCTGCTGCCCAAAACACTCTTCACTCATACACAATGAACTAGTCTAATCTTGTTGAACTATTGAAGATTTTCTATTGGCAGCCGATTCTGACGAAAACATTGCGCCAGCGAAGCACTTTTTCTACATATGGGAAGTTAAAAGGGGCCTTGCCTTCTCTTCTGGACGGATTCGTATTGCCTGGGCCCGTGTTATATGCTGAAAGCCCATATATCAAGTTTCCATCATATAGATCCAAGTACTTCTTCAGAACCCGGCATCCACACTGGATGTTCTCCTCGGGGTCGGTCATGTCGCTGCCGCACTTCATGTGTGAGGCAGTCCTGGGCATGAGCTGCATCAGGCCCGTAGCCCCCACCCTTGAGCGGGTCTTGGGGTTGTAGCCCGACTCCACCTGAATCACCCCCATGACCAGTTCGGGCTCCAGACCGTGCTCCTTAGAGTAGGCCTCGATAAGCTCTTTGTACTTACCGCAGGGGCCCGGCTTGGGCAGGTCACTGTTGCCGTTGCGCCAGGTGCCGGCCTTTCCCACAGCCACCTTTGCGGCATCACCACCAGCCACAGCCCTCTTGGTGCGGCTGGTCCCACTTCCTGTGGCGCAGGAGGCGAGAAAAAGGGCAGCGATAAGAAGGGTTGCTCTCATCATCATTGGACAAGTCTAGCGCACGGCACCGAGGTTGCAAAAAAGGCGGCCTCCTCCTACATTAGCTTCGGAAGTAAGTCGGGAGGAAGCTATGAACGGGAAGAAGGTCGTGGTTATCGTGCTTGATTCGGTAGGTGTCGGAGCCATGCCCGACGCAGCCCACTATCTTGACCAGGGCGCAAACACTCTGCTGCACGCTGCGGAAAGCCTGCCCGGCTTCAAGATGCCCGTGCTACAGACTATGGGGCTTGGTAACATCCTCGAGTTGCCCGGGGTTCCGCCGGCAAGCCAGACCGTGGGTGCCTTCGGCAGAATGGCCGAGGCCTCTGCCGCAAAGGACACAACTACGGGCCACTGGGAACTCATGGGACTCATATCCAAGGAGCCCTTCAAAACATTCCACGATGGTTTCCCCCCTGAGATCATCGACGCATTCGTCGAGCAGAGCGGGTACGGCATCCTTGGAAACGTTGCGGCCAGCGGCACCGCCATTCTCGATGAACTGGGCGATGAGCACCTGCGGACGGGTAAGCTTATCGTCTACACCTCTGCGGATTCAGTGTTCCAGATCGCTGCCCACGAAGAGAAGATCCCCCTGGAAGAACTCTACAGAGTCTGCCGCATCGCCAGGTCCATTCTCGACCCCTATAGAGTTGCCAGGGTCATTTCTCGACCCTTCGTCGGAAGCTCCGGTGCGTTCCAACGCACCTACAATCGTAAAGACTTCTCCATGGCCCCCTTTGGGCCAACCCTGCTTGACCACCTGACGCAGAAATCCATACCCGTGGTGGGGGTTGGCAAGATTGGCGACATCTTCGCCGACCGCGGCGTGCCCCAATGCATCCACACTGAGGGTAACGTGGATGGCATGCGCCACACCCTGGAAGCCTACAAGAAGATGGATTCAGGGTTGCTCTTCACCAATCTGGTCGACTTCGACATGGTGTGGGGCCACAGGCGCAACCCACAAGCTTATGCCAAGGGGCTTATGGAGGCAGACCTGGCCATAGGTGACCTCATGCGGGTAATGGATGATGAGACTACTCTCTTCCTCACCGCAGACCACGGCTGCGACCCCTCCTTCACCAGCCACACAGACCACACCAGAGAGTACGTACCTATCCTCGCAGCAGGAGCCGGAGTCCCCAGGAGCCTCGATCTGGGTACAAGAAGCTCCTTTGGCGACTTGGCCGCTACTATCGCCCGAATCTTCGGCATTGAGGCCGACCTGGCCGGTAGACCCATGTTTTGAGAGCCAGGTGGCCCGAGATGGTGGCTCACTGGCCCTTTTCGCCCTTGTGTCACACTCAATAGCTGGTAACGTACCGCCCATCGGAGGGTCGCATGCGCCTTGCTCATATCTCGGATCTTCATCTGCTCGACCTCACGGGCATTAAGCTCTCAAGACTGCTCACCAACAGGAGAATCCTTGGAGGCGTCAATCTGCTCCTCAGACGCGCTAAAGAGTATCGCCCCGAAGTCCTCGAAGTGCTGGTCGATGACCTCATTCGGGAAGGCGTGGACCATATCGTCGTCTCAGGCGACATCAGCAACCTCGGCCTGGAATCCGAGTTCGAGAGGGTCTTTCACCTCCTGAAACTCCTGGGCGACGGCACCAGAGTCTCCGTAGTACCCGGCAACCACGACTACTACACCGCAGGTGCGGCCCTTACCCGACGCTTCGAGAAGACCTTCTACCCCTTCATGTTCCCCAACGGCTTCTCGGACCCGGACGCAGACCTCTACCCCTATACAAAGGACCTCGGAGACTGCCTGCTCGTTGGCGCATGCTCCGCCATCAAAACCCAGCCCCTCATCTCCCACGGGCGCATCGGCGAACGCCAACTCCAACGCCTTGAACAGGTGCTCTCCGATGCCTCCTCCCAGGGCCGGATGACCTGCCTCGTGCTTCACCACGCCCTCCACATCCGGGATGCCATGCCCGAATACACTTCGCGGCTCCTGGACCGGGATGCCGTCCTGGCCATGATCCACCGCTGCAAGGTTGACCTCGTCATGTATGGCCACGACCACCACGGAGTGACCTGGGAGCGAGAACAGCCCGGGAAGAAAACGCAGTTCGTATGCTGTGGTTCCTCCACAAGAGTCACCAACGACACATCAACCGTCGCTAAATATCGAATCTATAGCATTCACAACAATAGATTACGAAAGCTGGACACGAAAATATACGATCAAAGTATTAGAAAATTCGTGCTAAGCTAGCAATATATGGCACATTTTGTCCCACTCACTGGCCTTCGGGCGTGGCGCATCTTATTCCAGCCGTGACCGGGGCCGCCGGCAGGTTCACCCATTGCATTGCATCAATAGCCAGATCCTCGGCATCCTCGGATAGATAGTGCCCCCCGGCCAGCAGGCCCTGGGTCGCCCCTGGCATCCACTGAACCCCTGGAGGGGCTGCACGGGTCTCGAGAAGCCACTCCGCCACGTTCCCCGCCATGTTGAGCACGCCGTAAGGACTCTGCCCATCCTGCCCAATGGTCACATCCCAAGGTTCGCCCCCCTGCCCAGTCTCCAGGAGCGCAGCGGCCGCGATGGGCGAATCGTCGCCAGTGCGCACGGGACGGGTGTTTCCCCAGGGATAGACCCGGGTGGGGATGGGGTTCTGCCTGGATGCCGTCTCATCACCATCCAGCACCTTGCCCCCCCTGGCCGCCTTGGTCCACTGGGAACGCGTTGGCAGTTCCAACCCCCACCAGCGGCAGTAGTCCCGGGCAATGTCTCGGCTCACCGCCGAAGCGGGGGCCAATTGCTCCAGCATCGTTGGCAGCGGCGGCAGGCGCCAGTTGCCCTCCAGTGCAAACTCCTCGTGCCTCGATGCCCAGATGGCCCAAGGCAGCATCTCATAACGCGAGACCTCCTCTCTCATGATGCGGAATGCCTTAACCGCCACAGGCTGCAGCTTGGCACCGAATCCCTCTGTTGCGGCCACATAGGCCACTCCCGAGGGCACCTCCACCGTCCTGGACTTCATGGCCCTGCACGTCGGAACCCGTATCTCCAGAGGATGCTCCCGGTCGTTGGTATTGCCCACTACGTCCGCCCCCGGCGTTCTCTCGAAAGGAATCCACGACGGCCCGCAAGGCGCCTCGCCCTCTCTGTTGCGGCCATCGATCCTCAGCAGCACATTCTTCTGGGGAGTCATCTCAACTTCATAGAGCAGTCCGCGAGGATCCCCTCCCTCCACCTGCCGAATCTGCCCGGACAGCTCTCTCTTCTCGCCTTGAGTTCCGTCGATGTCGTCGTAGAACCCCATTGCGATTCCTTCCAACTCCGAGGCAACGGTGCTGTCGCTGGTCTTCCAGTCGCCATCGAAGAATACCAATCGAAGGTAGAAGCGGCCCGGGGGCTCCTCATGGACAGCGGTCACACCCAGAAGAGCCTGTAACCCCAGGGCACCAAGGAGCAGCGCACCAAAGACCACAGCCCCCAGTGCCGCCTTGCGCACGGCCCGCCGACGCCTGGACCTCTCCAACACGTCCGTCGCCCGCCACTTCGGCCGACGCTCCGGCGGCATCCGGGATATCTCGTTGTCCAGTTCCTGCAGCAACCCCTCGTGGGCATCCAGCGCGTTCAACTCATCGGTATTCAGCATTCCGGGCTCGTCGGCCGGCGTCAGGGCCTTCAGCAGGACTATCTCACGCAGCCGCTTGTGTTCGGCCTCGTCACTGTGCAGATGCTCCTGCACCCACTGCGAGTACGCATCATGGGCCAATTGCCAGTGAAGCTGCCCCGATACCGAATGTGGCTGAATGATTCGGTTTCCCTGGAACAACGAAATCAGGAAGCCCACCTGAGGGGGAGAGCAGTGTAGCTGCAGGACGCTGCGCAACTCCGAATCGGGCCGCAACAGCCTGGTTCCATCCACGGCCACCATGTCGAACAGCAACCGCCGGGCCGAGGTTGCCTCGGAGGGGGCAACGTACTTCTCTATGACATGTTGTATGTGCCGCTTCAGTATACCGTGCAGACGGCCCAGCTTTGCGTAGTGCTCCGCTGTCAACTGGTTCTTGCCCGGCTCCAGCATGTCGTAGAGCGCCTGCCCCACCAGGGCCAGGTGCGGCGGGAAGAGCCTTGGCTGGGCCTGCCCGACCTGCGGCAGAAGCTCTCCACACGCTAGAACCATATCCTTTTGGGTCTCCGATACCAGCTCGCCTTGGACCAAAATGCGTGCCATTCGAAGCGGCTGTTGGAAGGCGTGGTAGGCCTGGGTCAGCCCCAGTGGCCGCAACGGGAACTCCTGAGCCGCAGCGAAGTTCAGCCTGCGCCGAAGCCCCGCCGTCAACGGGAAAGTATCCTCTCGCACCGAGAGCAGCACCGAAACGTCCAGCGCCCGGTCCTCCAACAGCTCCTCTAACTGCTCCTCGAACAACTTCTCCTCAGACTGCCTCGACCTGCTGCCCTCAAACAAGCTCTCCACGTGGTCGAAGAGCAGCACCATACGCTTCGGGTGGTTGAACTGAGCACTGCGCACGGCCTGCCTCAGCGACCTTGCCCCGGGCTGGATACGCCGAATCGCCTCGGTGAGGGCCTGGTTCAAATCCAGCTGAACCGCCACCATCCCCGACTGCTCGCATCGTGGTCCCACACCGGCCCTCAGCAGCGACGTACGCCCTACACCCGACTGTCCCAGCAACACCACTGCCCTGGAAAAGAGCAGACGGTCCAGCAGCTGCTCAACCTCCTGATCCCGGCCGAAGAACAGGTGCGCATCCTCCAACTCAAAGGCCGACGACGCCCTGAACGGCTGCCTTGAGCGAATCACCCTGGCAATTGAATCCGATAGATCCCTCCCCGACCCCTGTAATGCCTCCAGAAACTCCGCCGACGACCTGAAACCGTCCTCAGCTTTGGGTTGAATGGCCTTCAAGACCGTATTGCGAACGCGCTGGGGCACACCCAGTTCAGCCAGCGCTGAGGCCGCTGTCTTCGAGACAAGCTCTCCAGGCCTGATTCCCACCAGCATCTCAAAGAGAACCACGCCCACACCAAACAAGTCCGCCTGCTCATCGTTGTGATGGCTACCCCTTCCTTCACGCATGTAACCCGGCGTGCCGCCCAAGGCTATCTGCGCCACATCCTCCTTAAACCGGGCCACCCCGAAATCCAGCACCACCAGCCTCTCACGGTTGTGATGCCCCGCCACCAGCATCATGTTCTCAGGCTTTATATCCCTGTGAACTACCCCCTGCGTATGGGCGTGCTCAAGCCCAGCCAGCGCCTGACAAGCCAGGTCCACAGCCTTCTCCACAGGCAGCCGACCGTGCTGCTCCAACCGCTCCCGCAGGGTCTCCCCAGGCAGATACTCCATAGCGTAGAAGAGCTGACCATCCTGAAGAGTACCCGAGTGGTACAAAGTAACAATATTGTAGTGCCGAAGCCTCGCAATGCTCCACATCTCACGCAAGAAGAGGCTCACGCTCTCGGGCTCGGCGCTGGCACTGGAATGGAGCACCTTGATGGCTACCTGACGCCTTAGGTCAACCTGCTCCCCCAGGTAGACCGACCCGAAGCCGCCGCTTCCAACCAACTCCGAAACCCTTATCCTGTTGGGAAGCATGGTCCCCAACGGAATTGCATTGCTTCGGGTATCAAACAGTCCCAGTTCAGGCAGCTTGCCACCGGGAGCCGCAGCCCCAGGCTCCAAGGTGACCGGCGAGTGTATCAGGTGGTCCTCACCCGCCCCCAGACTCGTGGCCCAGGCCGCACCAAAAGAGCGCCCCTCCCAGTGGGCCTGGTCCACCGAACTCAGCAGACTTCGCACCGTCACCCCGCCTACCTCGGCAACCATGAGGCCGCCCGAGAGAGCGTTCTCCAGCCAGTTCAACGTCGAGGGAACTGCCTTGCCCGTGCTCTCCATCCAAATCTGCGTGCAGGAGACCTTGGGCGCCCCCAAACGCCTCAACATCTCCCCGGCATCAACCTCTCCACCATCCAGAAAACCAATGTCGTAGATAATAAGAACGTGGGCCGGGTCAACCTCCTCCAGCGCCTCGTGGAACCAGTCCAGAGGCAACATCCCGTGCTGCTTCATCGTTATGAAGACGTCCCGGGCAAGCAGGTTGGGCTTCCCGTCAAGGCCCAGAGTAGCGTGGCCGGAGATCACAAGAGTCAGAAGCGCTCCCGGTCGACAAGAGGCCAGCGCACGACCACTCTCTGAACGCAGATGAACCGCTACGGCCGAAGGCAATGTCTCGTTGGGGCTTCCCAACCTGAACACCCTGAATGGCAGCACGCCCGACGCCAGGCGCCTGCCCAACCTGTCCATCCGCTCTTCAAGCTCTTGAACCACCGTTGGGGTATTTCGAGCGGCCTGAATGTGGTTGTTGGTAATCAGAAGGCAGAGACGATCTGAGTAGTCGCAGTGTATCAAGGCCCACCCCGGTACGAATCGAGTTTGCTGGCAGAAACGGTATAACACGCCTTGAGTGATGAGCCAACTGCAAACTACTCTTCCCGGTAGACCCCCTTGTCTTTTCTAACCAGCCTCTTGAAACCCTTCTCCTTGAGATTCGAAGGCGCAAGCGGGTTTGCCGCAACACCAAAACCCACAACACGCTTCTTCACCGGCCCCCCACACACAGGGCAAACCTGCACCAACTCCCCACTTCCATGGGCCAGCTCGAAGACCCGTTCGCACTCCAAACCAACCTCTCCCTCGTGCTCATACTCGTAAAGCGGCATCCAACCCTCCTCAGTGCTCTATAGTTGAACCATCACTCCCCATGAACGCAGATCGCATATCGTCCCACCCCCCAGGCAGGGAAACACTGCCGGTAAAGTTGACCATGCGTCCGCTCTGACTGGCCGTGCCCGTCTCGTGCACCCGTTTCAGAAGCTCCCCCAGGTAGCAGCCCACAGCCTCACACCTCGTGCCCTTGCTGCCGCCCCCCACACCGTCGCCAACCATCTGCCTGGCCAGCGCCACCGCCGCTGCTATCCGGTCCCGTTCCGGCTCTGGAAGCTCACCACAGCTCGAAGCAAGAAGCTCCACGCTCCCGGCAAGTCCGTCCAAAGCCATGACAAGGTCCCCCACAACGGGGCCCCCACCTGGCCTCCCCCTGGCGGCCCCACCGCCTTCAACCTGCCTCACATACCCCGTCGCCTCAGCCAGCGAACTGGCAGAAATCACCGTCGACACCCTGCCCTCGTCCCCCTCAGGCATCACCGCCAGCAACCATGAAGCCTCCCTGCCACCAGAAGCCCGGCTGCTCACATAAAGCTGCTTCCCCGCACCGCTGAATCCCGCCAGAGGCGATACCGACCCGCCAAGCGAACCACGATTGGCCTCAAAACCCGCCACAAGATGCTCGTCGCCCCCAGCCACCAGATCACCATCACTCATGCAGCGCCCCCCACTTGACTCCACCCCCCCGCACCATGAACTCACCAGCCCAACCTCCACACCCTGGGCAACAATCAACGCACCATCTTCGTACACCGCACAGGCCCAGCCAGCCTCCCCACTATCCCCCATGGAGAGCGCCGGAAGGCCCGAACAACGGGCATCTCCAATACCCGGGCCACGCTCGCTCACAGCCTTCACCATCCCCGCTGGCATCACCGCAAAAGGGTCCTCCCTGCCCGGCCACGCAAGAGGTACCATCGCTGCCAACGTCAGCCCCACGGACCCCATCAGAATCCAGTCGGGCCCAGCAGTGCTCCTGGGCCTCAGCCGGGCCCGCTCCATGAAGTAAGACATCAGCACCCCCAAACCGTAGAGCCCGGTCATGGGGATGGCCATGAGAGTCTGCGAAATAACGTCGGGCGGAGTAAGAACCGCCCCTACGATGAAGCTCAAAACAAAAGCATGTTTAAAATACTTAACATATATACGCCATGACAAGATTGGCAAGGCGGTCAAAAGCACCATTGCCAGCGGCAATTCAAAGATTATGCCAAACATTAATAAGGCACTCAATGTAGTACTATAAGCACTACTCATCGTGAGCTGAAAGTCAACATCACCGGCACTCAGCGTAAATGATACCATAAAATCGATCAAAAACGGCAAAACCACTTTATAAGAGAATAGAGCCCCATAAACGAAGAAAAACATGGCCAGAATAACTATTCGCCTTATGGGGCGATACTCATGCGGCAAAAGGCCGGGCCGCACAAAGGCCCATAGCTGATAAATCGAAAACGGAAGCGTTACTATGAGCGAAGCGACAAATGCCAGTTTGACATACACCATCATGGCTTCACTTGTCTGAATAGCAATCAGTCTGGTGATTCCATATGGTGCCAGCGCCGCAAAAATAGGAGCCGTTACTAGTTGATACAATTGTTCACGGAAGATCCAAGCTGCCACAACGCCGATAACGAGACAATAGGCAACATAGAGCAGTCGACGCCTCAGCTCGCTGATGTGATCCCAGAAACCCGAGGAGCCCGACTCCTCCAATGGCTCGCCTTGTGGGGACAGCCGCAACTCCTTCATGCCTCCGGCTCCTCTCCCTTCATGGTGGAGCCCGAAAGCGAGGCCTCAGCCACCTGGGCCCCCGGGCGAGGCGCTTCAGGCCTAACCAAGCCCGCATCGGGTGATGACGGAATGCCGCTACCCGACACCTCGGCTCCACCTCCTTGGCCGCCACTCTCGGTATCGCCCTGTGGTTCCGCCGCAGCCCCGGCGGAACCGGTGGCGACTGCATCGCCCGCAACGCCACCAGCCACCGATGAGCCCTTTGATGCGTGGCCAGCCGTGGGGCGCATCGGGTCGAACTGGCCTACCACCGTTCGCTTCAGATCGATTCCCAGCCTTTGAGTCTCCCTCAACGCCTCGTCTACCCCCGACTCCTGCCGAAACTCATCCGCTGCCTTGCGCACCCCTTTGAGAGTTTTCCCAATGGTTCTAGCTATTTCCGGCAGTTGTTTGGGCCCGAAGACCAGAAGGACGACCACAAGAACAAGCAGCAGCTCCGTGCCACCGATGTTCCCCAGAAGTGCCGGTACCAGGTAGAGATCGAAACTCAACGCTTGCCCCCACGGCGACCTACTATAGGCGGCCCTCGTCCCGACAAAAAGGCTTTTGTTGGCCAAACAGCCACAGAACCGCCCCAGGCGGCACCTGAAACGCTCCTGCGCCCGCCGGCATAACATGAGTGCCTCCGGGTACAGGTTGACACGTTATGAGAAGCCGCGTTGGTTTGGTGTTGATAAGGGCCTTCGGCTTCTGTATAAGGGCACCAAGCTCGTGAAAGGCTGGGAAACAGGAACTCATGGCGCTGCCGTGGCAACAAGGAGCTTAGCTGAAAATGGATTCGGGTAGTTCCGGGCACTCTGAAATGAGAACCACCAACCTGAAGTTCCTGGCACAGTGCCGAGGAAACCGCTTCGAGGTCTCCGTGAGGGCGCTGAAGGGTTCTTATGCCCTGCTTGTCTGCCCCTTTGCCCTGGTCAAAGGCGATCGCCTCGTGCTTACCCCCACGCTGGCCGGCGCAACACCGGGCTTTGGCCGCCTGCAACTCTTCGCCAGAGTGCTCGTGCCCCACCCGTCCAGATGCCTCTATGAGGCCGTGTGGGAGAAACTGGTCAGCCCCCCCGGGCTCACCGTCATGATGGAGTACCTTCAGAGCAACCTCGGCGTCTGTATCGCAGCCAATCACCTCCTTGGCCTCGATTGGGTCGACAACGAACTGGCCTACTTCGACTTCGCCTCGGCGACGGTCAACTTCCCCAGCCGTGGCCAGGCCCCCGCTCACAGAGTAGACTCGGTACACTACGGCTCTCTCCCCGACGAACTCAAACCCCTGGGCGCCCCTCATCCCTTGCCCTTCTCCGCCCCGGGCAGCCGAACCCTCGTTACGCCAACAAACCCCGTCCGCAGTGGAACCTGGCAGCCCCAGGCTACCGCCGCATCAACTCATCAGAAACGCCAAGAGACCAAGGGCGCCGATGTCTATGGAATGAACGTCTCCCAGCAGGATATGGATCTGATTGACCAACTCTCCGGGGCCACCACACGCCCCACCGCCTCGCCCGCCGATGCCGCTGCACACCAAGGCGCTGGCAACGAACAGGCCCAGAAGAGGCGAGGGCCCGTTACCATGATTATCAAGTCCATCGCCTCCTCCCTCTCTGGCGGCGACCCCTTCGACGACACGGGTAAACGCTGAGCCCCCCAACGCCCAAGCGCCAACATCCAAACGTGAGATTTCCCTTGCATTGAGAAGCCCCCCAAGGTAAGGAAAACGCCGGTTTGCGAACCGCCTTAACGGGGGATAGTCATGGCAGGACTGGACGCTGGAGATCTTAGAAAAGGCCTTGCTATTATGGTAGATGCGAAGCCTCACTTGATTGAAGAACTTGACTTTGTTAAGCCAGGCAAGGGACAGGCCCTTTATAAGTGTCGTCTGCGGAATCTTTTAACTGGACAGCTCTATGAGCGTACATACCGGTCCGGCGAAAAATTCGAGCAGGCTGACGTTACAGAAACGGACATTCAGTTTCTTTATGCTGACGCTGAGACGTTCCATTTCATGCATACAGAATCATATGAGCAGCTCGAAATGTCCGTGGAAGCCGTGGGCGTTGGCAAAAACTACCTCACCGAGAACATGAACGTCAGCTCCATCCTCTTCGAGGGCAGACCCATCCTCCTGAACCTCCCCAACTTCGTGGTCCTCAAAGTCATCAACTCCGAGAACTGGATCAAGGGAGATACGGCCTCGGGAGCAACCAAACCCGTCGAAGTGGAGACAGGAGCCGTTGTCCAGGCCCCCCTGTTCATTAACGAGGGCGAGTTCATCAAAATCGACACACGCACCGGGCAGTATGTGGAGCGAGTCAACAAGAAGTAGCGGCCTGCTGGAGCGACTCTCCCAACGAGCCGACGCTCTCCGCATCCGCTCCAAAGTTCTTCAGGCCATAAGAAGCTTCTTCCTCTACCAAGGATTCCTGGAGGTTGAGACGCCCCTGCTGCTCTCTACCGTGGCCCCGGAAGAGCACATCGTGCCCGTACCCGCCCAGCAGCGCTTCTTGGCCACCTCCCCTGAACTGCAGATGAAGCTTCTCGCAGCGGCAGGACTAACAAAGACATTTCAGATCTCCCGCTCCTTCAGGCAGGGCGAGTTGGGCAGAAAGCACAACCCCGAGTTCTCCATGCTGGAGTACTACCGCCCCGGCGACTCCATCCACGACCTCGTGCAGGATCTGGGGGCCCTGCTCCACCACGTCGTCCTGGAAGTCACGGGCACCTCCACATTCACCTGGCAGGGCCGTGCTGTCGAGGTCACCCCGGCCCTCAAGAGCATCACCGTTGAGAATGCTTACCTTCGCTACGCCCGCTGGAACCCGTTGGATACCTGGGACCCCGACCGCTTTGACCTTGACATGGGCACCATCGTAGAGCCCAACCTCGGCAACGGCTGGCCCGAGGCCCTGGTGCTCTATCCGGCCCAGGCCGCATCTTTGGCACGCCTGAGCCCAAACGACGCACGCACCGCACAACGAGCCGAGTTGTACGTGCTGGGGCTGGAACTGGCCAACGGCTTCGTTGAGTTGAACGACCCCCGGGAGCAGAGAGCCCGCTTCCTTGAGACATCCGAATTGATTCGAAGGGCAGGCCGAGAGCCGCCTCCCATGCCCGAAGAGTACCTCCACTCCCTTGAACACCTGCCCCCCACCGTGGGCATGGCCCTGGGCATTGACCGCCTGGTCATGCTGCTGGCCGACCGGGCCTCAATCTCCGATGTTATGGCTTTCCCCTGGGATGATGTATGATTGGGCGCCAGTTCTATCGGCCTGTCGAAAGTGGGTTGGACATGATGAGATGGATGGTGCTAATTGGCGGCCTTGCAGCGGTGGGCGCCCTCGTCGGCTGCTCCACCCCCAACTCCCCGACCCCTGCCTTCGAAGACGTACCCGAGAATCCATGGGGACCCGACGCAACCCTAGACTTGTCCCCCCAAGACCTGGACTTGGGCCCTGACACCCACTGGCCCCTCGACCTGCCCTTCGATGACCTGCCCACGGACCAGCCACCACCACCCTGGGATGTGCTGGACCTCATAGACCCCGATGGGGAGATTGCAGACGCCGTGGATCTGTACGAGGCAACGGACACCTACCCCGATGCAGACCAGCTTCCCGATGAAACCGGCCAGGAAATATTGGATAGTGTCGACCTAGAGACCGACCTGGAGCCCCTGCCCCAGCGCCTGCCTGGAGAGCCCTGCACCCTCTCAGAACAGTGCACCAGCAACAGTTGCCAGGATACCCCCTTCGGCCGCTTCTGCCTGCTGCCTTGCGATGCCGGTTGCCCCGACGGGTGGGAGTGCGATGATGACCCCGAACAAGCCATGTGTCGGCCCGTGGCACCGCTCTCCTGCTGGCCCTGCAAACATACCTTCTGCCCCGACTCCTGGTGCCATCCGCTGGGTATCGAAGGAGAATTCTGCCTCTCGGCCTGCCTGCTGGACCAACAGTGCCCCCCTCAGTACTCATGCCAAGGCCCCGAAGATGGACTCAAATTCTGCCGCCCACCTATCCCCGGATGCGCTTGCAAACCGTCACAAATCGGCAACACCGTGGCCTGTAAAATTGAGAACGAATTCGGCTCCTGCATGGGCTCAGGCCTCTGCACCGTAGCCGGGTTACTCAAGTGCGAAGGGCCAGTTCCCCAATTCGACCTGTGCGATGGCCTCGACAACAACTGCGACGGCATCGTTGACGAGCCCTTCCCACTCAAAGGCACCCTCTGCGATGGCCCCGATGACGACCAGTGCATGACCGGCCTCTGGACCTGCCACCCCGATGGCTCCCAACTTGTCTGCAGTGGCGAAAAACCTCAGATAGAAATCTGCGACAACCAGGACAACGACTGCGACGGCCTCATCGACGAAGAGTTTCCCGAGAAGGGATCGGTCTGTGGCATCAGCCCCTTCTGCGGCACCGGCTACTGGGCCTGCGACCTCAAAACCGGAAAGCTCAAATGCAAGGGCGTTACCCCTGAACCCGAAGAGTGCGACGGCATCGACAACGACTGCGACGGCCTCGTTGACGAAGACTTCCCAGATATTGATGGCGATGGCATTGCAGATTGTGCCTGAGCGGTAGTATCATCCCCGCCGCTGACTTCTGGGGGTGCTATGGACACGCTTGTCATCGCTGGTCGTTCTTTCCGTTCCCGACTGCTCATGGGCACAGGCAAATACCGCTCGCCCAAAGAGATGGCCGACTCCATCCACGCCTCGGGCTCCGAAATGGTCACAGTCGCAGTTCGACGCGTTGACCTCACCGCCCCCAATGACCCCATCATGGAAGCACTTGACTGGAAACACTTCTTCCTGCTTCCCAACACCTCCGGCGCAAGAACCCCCACCGAAGCCCTGCGGATCGCCCGACTGGCCCGGGTCGCAACCGGCACTAACTGGATAAAACTCGAAGTCACCCCAGACCCCAGAACCCTCCTGCCCGACCCCATAGGCACCCTCGAAGCCGCACGGGAACTCATTAAAGAAGGGTTCGTCGTGTTGCCCTATATGCCCGCAGACCCCATCCTCGCCCACTACCTCGAAGATGCCGGCTGCGCTACCCTCATGCCTCTGGGAGCCCCCATCGGGACCAAACGCGGCCTCAAAACCAGAGACGCAATCGAACTCATCATCAGAGCCGCCAGCGTCCCCGTAGTCGTCGACGCCGGCCTGGGGGCCCCCTCCCACGCCGCAGAAGCCATGGAGATGGGCGCCGATGCCGTCCTCATCAACACCGCCGTCGCCGCTGCCTCAAACCCCGTCGCCATGGCCAGGGCCTTCGCCCAAGCCGTCGAGGCCGGGCGCTTGGGCTACCTCGCAGGTATCGCCCCGGAAAGCGACCCCGAAGCCTCAAGCCCCCTCTCAGGGCTGCTACACACAACGTGACATAAGCCAAGGTCGTTTTGATATGCACTTCAATGCCAGAAAACCCTTCGCAGACCACCTGGAATCCATCCGACAACTGGACCCCATTGTGCAGAGCCCCCACTCCCTCTCCCCCGCAGACATAGACCAGCCCGACCTCCAGGCCTTTGCCCGACTCATCTCCCCAAAGACCGACGATGAACTGGCGGCCATGGCGTCAAGAGCTCAACAGATAACAAGGCAGCGATTCGGCAACACAATACAATTATACGCACCTCTATATATTAGCAATATATGTTGCAATGGATGCACATATTGCGGTTTTCATGTAGGCAGTGGTGCCCGGCGCGGCCTGCTCTCAGACCAGGAGGTGCGCTCCGAAGCCGATACCATTCACGCCATGGGCTTCAGGCACCTTCTACTGGTCTCCGGAGAAGACCCCAAAGGTGTCCCCCCCACACGCTTCGCCTCCCTCATCGCCACTCTCAAGCCAAGCTTCCCCTCCGTCAGCCTCGAAGTCTATCCCATGGGCGTGGACGAGTACCGGCTGGTGCGCGAAGCCGGCGCCGACGGTGTTACCCTCTACCAGGAGACCTACGACCTGGACCTCTACCGCCGATACCACCCCTCGGGACCAAAGGCCGACTACCTGGCCCGCCTGGATGCTATGGAGCGGGTTGGTCTCTCGGAGATGCCCAGGATGAACGTGGGCGTGCTGCTGGGCCTGGCCCCGTTCCGCCAGGAGGCCCTGCGTGTCGCTGCCCACGCCCTCTATCTTCAGAAACGCTTCTGGAAGAGCCTGGTGGCCGTCAGCATCCCCAGAATGAGAGAGGCCCAGGGCGGCATCGCCCCGCCACACCCCGTCTCCGATAGAGACCTGCTCCACCTGGTGCTGGCATATCGGATTCTCCTGCCCGACAGCCCGCTGGTGCTCTCCACCCGAGAGCCCGCTGCGGTGAGGGACCGCCTTGCAACCCTGGGCATCACCCAGATGAGCGCCGGCTCCAAGACCGAGCCCGGCGGCTACGCAGCCAAAGAGGACCCCTACGAAGCTCAGTTCCACGTAGAGGATGGGCGCTCCCCCGATGAGGTGGCACGAAGGCTGCGAGACCTGGGACTTGACCCCGTATGGAAAGACTGGG
Organism: uncultured Myxococcales bacterium; assembly: GCA_964593355.1. Classification (GTDB taxonomy): domain Bacteria; phylum Myxococcota_A; class UBA9042; order CAIXZC01; family CAIXZC01; genus CAYTWV01. Next base: position 10,158 of record CAZQHM010000013.1, on the reverse strand, counting down.
AGGGATTCCTTTGAGCCAGAAGAACATCTCCGTCACTCTCAACGGCGTTGAAAGGGAGGTCCCCGATGGAACCACCCTTCAGGAACTCCTCTCCACCTTGGGAATTCAGTCGCTTGTTGGTTTTGCCTGTGAAAGAAATGGAGAAATTCTCCCTCCCCATGAGGCGCCATCTACGCTACTATCCCATGGCGATGACCTTGTCCTGGTACGTATGGTCGGCGGAGGCTGAGAATGCACAAACAACGTACGGAGAAGTTCTCCAAGGCGCTGCTTTACCCTGTGGTGAGCGGCCCGGAACTCAGCGCCGGAAGAGACTTCATGCAAACCATCTCGCTGCTCCTCAAGGGCGGCGCCTCCCTGGTGCAGCTTCGGGCGAAACATGAATCGGACCAGCGCCTATACGGGCTGGCCAAAGAGGCTCGGGAGCTCACCGCCGCCTACGACGCCCTGCTCATAATCGACGACCGCCTGGACATCGCCATGGCCGTGGGAGCCGACGGCGTTCACCTGGGCCAGGATGACATGCCCGTTGTCGCCGCAAGGGCCCTGGCCCCCGACATGCTCATCGGGGCCTCCACCCATTGCCTTGAAGAGGCCGCCAAAGCCCAGGCCGACGGCGCCAGCTACGTCAATATCGGAGCAATCTACCCAACCAAAACCAAGGGTGGACTCACCAGCTTCCTGGGGCCAGCCGCCATCTCCCAAATCGCCCCAACGCTCCATGTCCCCTTCAGCGTCATGGGGGGCATCAAGCCCCACAACGTGGCCGAGGTGGTAGCCCACGGAGCCACTCTCATAGCCGTGGTCACCGCTGTCACCGCCGCCCCTGACCCCACCGAGGCATTCCGAAGCTTCAAGGAGCTTGTGGCAAGCCTCGTGGCCAGTCGCTGAGGCGCCACCATGAGGCCACACCAGGCCCGGCAAGTGCCGTGGCGCTCTTTGTCTGCCATTAGCGCCGCCCCAACGCTCATGGCCCTCTCCATCATCCTTCTCAACGCCTGCGCATCAACACAACCGTGCAGTCTGCTCTTTGTTGGTCCAGCCAAGGAGCGCCCCCAGATCGCCTGGAACCAGTGCCGCTGGTGGCAACCTCCCACGGCTCAACAATTGCCCCCTGTTCAGCTTGACCCCGCCAGGACCGTGGCAATCATCGCCATGCTGCAGGAGGCCGAACGCTTCCTCCCCGAAGGCAACACGGACCAGGCCATGGCCTCCTTCGCCAGTGCCTTTGGCATGCTCCAAGATGCCCCGCAACTCCTGCCCGAAGACCCGGCCAGCCGAGGCCTCGTCTACCGCGCCATGGCTACATGGACCACCCTGGCCGCAGAGAAGGGAGACTCCATCCCCGGCCTGTTCCAGTGGCTTGCAACTCATATGCCCGACCAGACCCCCTCCGTCCGAACCCTCACCCCTGAACTTGAACTGCAAGCATCTCGAGAAGCCGAGAAGGCACGAAAGGCCTCTATCCCCCTCTCCGCACCCACCCCAACGGGTTGCACCGAAAAGGCCAACCTGGTGGTCGATGGCCTGCCCCTCGGGGCACTGCCCGTCAAGGGCATCCCGGTCCCCCCCGGACCACACGTCTACTGGATTCGCTGCGGCACCCTCCACTCATCTCCAAAACGCTTCGAGGTAAGCCAAGGCCACATCAAACTCCCCAAAGTGGACGTGGCATCGGAAACCAGGCTTGCTCAGCTTCACACGGTACAACAAAGCCCCGAAAACAGGGCCCGAGAGAACGACGTGGCCCTGCTGCGAAGGCTGGCCCATACCAACGGCGCAGCGGCCTCCCTGGCTCCATCCAACGATGGCCAATGGCTCGTGGCATCCGTAGCCAGGCAGCACCCTCTTGTCGTAGATGATCTGGCCGTGAAAGAGCCGCTACTGCTGGACTACATCGCCCAGGACGACACCTTGACCCTCGCCTCGGCACTCCTCGGCGCCGGCGCCCTGGCCGCAGCAGGCCTTGGCATCTGGGCCAACGTCTCCCATAACCAATTGGTCGGCGATACCAACAGCAGCACCCAAGACTACCGTGAGAGCGCCGCCGCCTTCCGTGACCTCTCACTCTGGTTCTACGGAGGCGCCGCCCTGCTGGGCACCGCAGCCCTCTCCACCTGGGCCGTAGACCTGCTCACCCGCCCCGACGCCCCGTGAGAGGAACTTACCTCCGGGACGCTCACAGGACGGTCTGATGCTCACTAGTTCGCGAATCGCAGGACCTGGTCAGCTCGAATCCGCAGCCTACTCCAAGCCCCGCTCTCTCAGAATCTATACGTTGAGGTATCAGTCTTGCAGCCCCTCACCGACAAACAGCAATGAGATGGGAGGAGCCTGGGGGTTGCCCTCTTCTGTCATATGCAACACACACATCGTGGAAACGTCACTCACATCGCCCAGGACATCCAGCACGCCGTCACTGTCGGTATCCTCGGCCTGGCATTCGGGACCGTCGTTGGGCACCGACAAGCGCATGGGCACTGACTCGGAGTTGAGGGCCAGGAGACGCTCCGACATACTGGTTCCGGCCTGCAGGACGGCATCGTGGCACGCTGTTGCCACTATGACAAGTTCGGCCTCGGTGACCGCTCCTGCTAGTTCAAGCACGAAGTTGTCGCAACACTCCTCTACTGATTGGCATTCCCGACCACCAATTAAATGTCCATAATAGGCCAGGAATATGCTCTTCGAAACCTCATTCTGCAATGGCTCGCCAATGTTTGCGTTTTGTGCCATTAAGTAGGCTACATGGGATTGAAAAACGCTGCCCCAAGGAACTTCCAACATCAATTCGGTGGGAGCGAAAGTGGCCGTTGTTCGGGAAGCTGGCACGATCAAGTACTGGCCCAAGCCACCAAAGGTCACTGTTCCTCCCGAACCAGCCTCCAGTGGGAAAGTGGTCCAGACACAAGCGCCCCCCGGAATGCAACCGCCCGACTGGCATGTGTGTGGGACTGAAATCGTAGGAACCAGGTGCATCGTCTCGCTCGCGGCTACAGCGGCAGGCACGCTGACTACATCTGCGAACGACAACTCCGTGTTTAGACGGATTGGCTGTAATACGAACGGTTCGCTCTGTATGCCGGTTAGGTTGGCCTCCATAATATACGCCACAGCCTCCAAAGTTTTCGTCCACTGCGAGAACTCGCCATCCTCAAAAATCAGATCACAGAGCGACCCTTGTGTCTCACACGCCAAATGGTAAACAATCGCAATAATATCAACCAGATATTCTTGATAAATCCCTATTGCTTTAAGCCGAATCGAATAGGGAACTCCAGTGTCCAACCGCACGTAGATAGATAGGGCAGAGCGCTTTGGAAACCCGAGATGCACAGCCCCCAGGTCAGAAAGGTCGGCTGTCTCACCCGAATCCACATCGCCCTCGAAGTCAGCGTGGGGGATATCAGAGACTGTCTCCGTCACCTCCGCAATATCATCTGCGCTTGGCAGAGTATCCCCGTTTTTCGTCTCGCCCGAATCGTGGTCACGCATTTCGGTGCGCAGCTCCGGGCCACTATCGGCCCCAGCAGTCTGTCTGCCCCCGCAACTCGCAAACAAGATGACAACGACGGTGACAGCGGCGAGCCGACCAAGGAGGCTCGCCACCAGCCTGCCAATCTGGCCGGCAACCATGCTGCGCCAAGCGCCGCTACCCAGACAGACAACCGAGTTGCCAGGATTCGGACTGACCATCTTCGTCCCTCCATCAGATGGTGAACAAGGACCTGCATCGCACCGCAAGCTAGGCGCTATTCCGAGTTCTTCCACCTCCAACGCAGAAATACTGCCCCAAAACGGGTGTCCTGCCTGAACAGGTACAGGAATGAATCGCCGGCCCACAGAGAGACCCAATCACAATTGACATCATAGTTATCACTATTACCGTCAATACGCGAGAATCGAGTCCAACAAGAAGACGCCTCACATGAAGCGGAGGCCGACCCATAGTAAACGCCATTGTAAAATAGCATAGGCCGGTCATTTACCGCCAGATGTATCCGGTCCCTGTATCTTGCTATAGCCGGTCCATGGACGTCCTCAAAGGTAGATCCGGAATATAGAACGTGCAATGGCGGCACCACCTGCACTCCATAAGCCCCAAGATAGTGATTATATGCTCGATATTCCACATCATTATTAGCATTTCTGTAAACGCACCTGCTCACCCAGCCAGACGACGTGCAATCGACGGGGGACCGCGTCGTGTAAGCCGTACTGGTAGCGTTCGACCACCCGGTGCCACTCCAAACCGAGACCCTCACGGGGAGGGCTGACGCTAAGGACCCCGAATCTCTTATATATACTTTGAGATAAACGCCATTGACAACAACCAGTTCGGGACGACTTGTCGTGGAGGAGCGAGGCACGGAACCAAGGTAATCCCAAACACCGGCAGAATTGAGGCGCGCCGTCCACGCTGTCCCCTGATAGTCGAACGCCACCCACAGCGCTGTGCCGAATGCCGCCACAGAGAGGCCGGTGGTGCAACTGAATAGCGAGACGGGTGTGGTCCATTGGCAGGGCGAATTTAGTGGGCAAGTGCGGTATTGGTACCAGATCACTCCATTAGAGACGCCAAACCAATAGCGGCGAGGCTGACCGCTTACTGCGAACTCGACCACTTCTGTTCTTGCCGTCGAAGTGCTGGGACTCAGCACAGGGCTTGTCCAAAAACCCATGGCGTCAACGGCCGAAAGCACGGCCGCGGCTTCCGTACTGCCACTTCCGTAAAGATCAACCGCTGCCAAATACAGATAATCTCGCAAGGCGGAGAAGGTAGTCATATTCGTCATATATGCGGTCATTGCCCGATAAAATATCGATGCAGCCGCCTGCATACCTATTCCAGCCACCGCCACGCCCCAGTGCGTCTCGGCACCCAAGGAGGGCGAGCGCCCCAATAGATGGCCCAGCTTCCCGACTAGAGTCGAGTTAGCATAGTTTGCGCCCCATCCAAAGGGCAGATCCGGGCACTGGTCCCAAGGGGACATGCAGTACTCCGAAGCATGCTCTGGGTACTCAATTGGAAATCCATTCGCATTAGCAGAATTATGCGGTTCCGCAAGATTTCTGAAGGAGCCGCACACTGGGTTACCTCCGGATATCCAGTCGGTGACATTGGGTGTCGTCGAAGCATATTCAAAGAATTGGCCAAACAGATCAGGTATCCCCTCGTTCATCGATAGTGCGTGGTCCGAAACAGCCGCAGCAATCCCCTCTGATCTCATAATTCCGTGAGTGAATTCATGGGCGATAACATCGGGATAGGTCCCGTACTGGGGGCTAATAAAGACAGAACATATGCTATTGTCCCAGGCAGCATTGCATGGCTCGTCCCAATCCGAAATGGCTAGCAGGCGGTGAGGATCAGGGGCGCCAGCGCAGGCACCGGTGATGCCCTGGCCGTTGTCCCAGGAATCGCGGGCAAACCAACTCTGAAGGTGCATACCATATGCCGAGACGAGCGACTTCACAGACCCAGAACTCCCAGGGAAGACGCAATTGGGATACGTCCCGGATCCGCAGAGGGCCTGGGTTTCCAGATAGACTGGATTCTGCAAATCGTATTGATAAACATCAGTCTGCGAATGATAGTCAACAGCTGGTTCGACGTGAAGAACCGTCCCCTCGTCGGCCAAGCGATAGACTGTGATTGGTTGCCCTGAGGCCTCATGCTCTTGGCATTTCCGCGCCAGCACGGCGAAAACGGCTTCAGAGCCGGAGTGCTGGATGAGTGCTGGATGAAACCAACCGAGTTCGCAGTTCGCGGCACCTAACAAATCGGCCTGCAACATCTCGTTATCTGGCACCTCGCTACCACTGGGAAGAGATCCTTTCGGTACGACAGATGCTTCAATAGCAGTGATGAATAGCCTATTGTTCATCATGACCTTTAGGGATGACCCGAATACGATGAGACCTCTGTGATACTGATGCATGGTGAGAGACACTAAGTGTTCATCGGTCCCGTAGTCGGTAACCATCATCTCGCTAAGAGGTTCCAGAGATCCGAAGAGTTCGGGCCTACCTGTCAGCAGTTCTTCAACCACACCGGCGGGACCCGCTGAGCGAGCCACCTCGCCCATGTCCATGGCCAGTGAGTGGCCGGCAAGCCGCTGAACGACACCGAGCGGTCCAAACTCTACGGAGAATGACGGCTGTGAGCCCGATGCCCCGCTCTTTGTCTGGGCCTCGTTCGCTCCCTGGGCAACTCCATCGGATACGATCCTCTCCATTTCGAGAAGGGTTAGCCGTTGCACTTCCGCCACGTCCTCCACGGTGCTCGACGGCGAGGTTTCCCACGTTTCGAAAACCGTCTCTGGGCAATCTGCCTCCGCTGGGAACGCTGCCGTTACCCAGAGGAACAGGAACAGAAACGACCCGAGGAGTGGCGTCTCCCATGGTGGTGGCCGAAAGCCTTGGTGCAAATGACTACACACCATTCTTATGATCAGGCCTTCGGTTCTCTCTTTGGGGGGGGGGGGGCAAGTAGACCATAGAGACTCCTAACAGCTAAAAGGCATCATTGCCTGCTTCTACTCCGGTGATACGATCATCTGATATGGATGTCAACCACGAACTTGCCACCCAAATCGGTGGGTCCCAATTCGTGGGGGTGTAGTGACGCTGTCGGAATGGGTCGATGTGCTCGCTCATGGTCTCGTGGGGGCTATGTATCGCGGAGCGCACAGCCGAAGAGGAGAGTCCGGCTGAGGTCTGGGAAGGTGCAGGGCAGGGTGGGCGAGTGCTAAACCCGGTTTGGGGCAAATTGCCGTTGCCGGTCCTTGGTGGTCAGTGGGTTCAGGGGCCTCGTGAGGCCGTTTGTGGCAGAGGTTGTGGTTTCCGATGCACGAAAGAACACACGGGGCAGAACCCTGAGGAACAAGACCGACCGAAAGGATGCCCGGTCTCTTGCGAGGCTCCTGTACCAAGGGGAACTCTCACCGGTGTATCACGGGGACGAGGACTTGGAAGAGTTTCGGAATCTGGTGAAAACCTACCAAGTTCTGCTGTCCGACACGACCCGTGTGAAGAATCGAATCAAGGCGGTATACCGGGGGAGAGGAATCCCTACAGACGGGAACGGTGCGTATGGGAGAAGCACAAGGCAACACTACCTGGAGATGGCTACCAGTTCTGCGGTCCGAAGCCGATTAGAGGCCTTTCACGTGCAGATGGATATTGGCACAGCGCTGGTGCAAGAAGCGCGTTCGAACATGCTCTTGGAAGCCCGAAAGTACTGCGCCTATCGAACGCTTATGTCCGCAGCCTACTCCACCGCCTGCTCCTCATAGAAACGCCCAAGGAATAGTGGATTGCGCTCCTGATACAAGGCCTCTGCCATGGTGTCCGCTGCCTTCACCCGCAACCGCTGCAGGTCGCAGAAGGTGTCGGAAACGTTGGCGTAATGACCCGATGCATCGATGTTGACGCAGCCACACCAGTGGCGGCAACGGCCCGCTATTTCGCATGTGGGGCACGGTGGCTTCTCCAGCCCCACGTGATGGCGCATGTCCTCAAGCTTGTCCGAGTCTATCCCCCTGTCGAGGTGCCCGATTGCAACGCTGGCACGGCGCCCCTCGCCCGCAACTCGGTCACAGGGATAGAGGGTGCCGTCAATGTCCACAGCAACCTTCCCAAGCCCGAAAGGACAATACTGGTGAGGATGGTAGCCACGAATATGCGCCTCGATGGGCTCATCGAAGAGATCCACAACCACCTCAACGCCGTCTCGGTAAAGCCCCGCCAACTCCTCCCCAACCCTGGAGAGAGCCTCCTCCAACAGCATCAGGTCCGACTTGCCCCAGTCAGAAGTCACACTCAGCGCCATAGAGAGCCGCCTCACCCCCAGAGAACGGGTCAACATAGCGAATGAATCAGGCAGCGTGGTGACGTTGCCAGGGGTTATCACCGAGGCAACCTCAACGTAGGCCCCAGCGCGTTCAAGGCGGTTCAAGGCCATAAGCACCGTGGATGCCGTGGGCCGACCGTCGTGGAACCGCCTGTGAACGTCATGGCTGGCCGGACCACCGTCCAGACTCAACTGCACAAGAAAACGGTGATAGGCCAGGTACTTGGCATCGGCATCCGTGAGCAGCGTTCCGTTGGTGCTTGTAGAGAAGCCCACGGCGATGTCCAACTCTTCTGCCATGCGCTCGGCCATAGAGACCGCCCGCACCATGGCACTGCGCGCAAGCAGGGGCTCACCACCGAAGAACCCGATTCCCGCACTCTTGTCGAACTTCGATGCCTCCATGGTCCAGGTCACCGCCTGCTCCAGCACCTCGGCCGACATATCGCCCGTCATCACTGCAAAATCCTTCTGACCATCAGGGCCAACAGGCGCCTGGTAGCAGTAGTCACACCTCAGGTTGCACCGCCTGGTCAAGAAGAGAACCGTCTGCATTCATATACCCCGCAACTGACGTCGGCACGCTGCCTGAACCGCGCACCGCTACACTTCATCTAAGGTGTTCGCACACCCTCAAGCAAGAGCGCCAAGAATATCTTCACTCCCGGCTGGCAGCATCCCCCCTCGGGCTCTCCGGCAAGTCGCCGGTTTGTAACTCGGCCTGGTCGCCTTCGAGAGTCTCCTGGAGCAGATCCGCCCCACCGCTCAACTCCTCGGTGGTGTCGGAAGTCAGCTCTCCGGCCAAGTCGCCCGAAGCATCGGAACGACTCTGGTCGGGCACCCTCGCCTGGTCCGTCTGATACCAGTCGGTCTCCATGGCACGGTACGGCATCGCACCACACTTCGGCGCAAGCGACACCGCTGCCAAGAGAGACAATCCCAACAGCCGCCTCCGGGGCGCAGGCTTCTGCGGGCCTTCAGACTGAGCAAGCTTCGGATACCCAGGATTGGACATGGCTCACCTCACGGCGGGTGAGTATACGGCCCCGGGGTGCTCCACACAAGGCAAGAGCAGCGCCGCTACGCATTAGCGCCGCCCCGAGGCCAATTCAGCTCACCACGGTTCCTGGTGGGGCAGAAGGGAGGGTCACTCGGAATGTGGACCCTTCACCCACCGTGGAGGCGACGGAGATTGTGCCCGAATGTGCCATGATAATGTGCTTCACAATGGCAAGGCCCAGCCCCGTCCCACCAAGTTTCCGAGAGCGAGCCTTGTCCACACGGTAGAACCGCTCGAAAATCCGGGGCAGATGCTCCGCAGGAATGCCGCTTCCGCTGTCCTGAACCTCCACCCTCACCAGCGGACCACTCTCCAACGCCCGCACCACAACGCTGCTCCCCGGCGGAGAATACTTCACGGCGTTGTCGATGAGATTGATAATGGCCTGCTCCAGCAGCGGCTGGTTCATCACCACGGCGATAGATTCTGAAGCATCCAAGTCGATGCCCACCCCCGACGCACTGGCCTTGGTGCGGCACAGCTCAGCAACATTGACCAGCGCAGGCCTCAGGCGCGCAGGCTGCAAGAGGGCCGCACTGTCGTCAAACCCTTGCTCCAACCTCGACAGAGTAAGCAGATCCTCGATGATTCTTGCCAGCCGCTCCACGTGGCGGGCCACTATATCAAGAAAGTGCCTGGCCTGCTCCCGGTCGTCCAGCGCTCCATCCCGCAAAGTCTCCACGAATCCCTGAATGGAGGTAATTGGCGTCTTCAACTCGTGAGAAACGTTGGCCACGAACTCCTTGCGCAACTCCTCAAGCCGCCTCAGCCTCGTCACGTCGTGCAACACCAGCAACGCGCTGGAACGCCCACTCTTAGGGTCACGCACCGGAGAGCCGTGCACAACAAGAGCTCGCTCCTCAATGTTGAGGTCCAACTCCACCGGCGTCACACTCTCCAGTGCCTGCTCGACTACACTCAACAACTCGTGATTCGGCGAGAGTTCCGACAGCAGCATCCCCATCACCTGCTCGGGCGAGGCAACGTGCAGCAGAACGCAGGCCGCCTGGTTGCACCCCGTAATGCGGCCATCGGGGTCCACCACCAGCACCGCCTCCAACATCGAAGCGAAAACAGCGTTTAGCTCCGAACGCTGCCTCTCTATAGTATTGAACCGCTCCTGAAGACCCTCGGCCATGCTGTTCATGGCCCGGGCAAGGCTTCGAACCTCGCTGGAAGCGCTCGCAGACACCCGCACCGAGAGGTCACCCTCGGCCAGACGGTCCGCAGCGTGCTCCAACTC
>CAZQHM010000012.1:23152-72468 GCA_964593355.1 uncultured Myxococcales bacterium | reverse complement strand
CTGGGAGGCCAAGGCTCCTCCTCCTCCTCCGGACCCGCACCGGCAACGCCAGCAGCTCCGCCGGAATCGCCCTCTTGGCCAGACGCCGCCGCAACCCCGCCCTCATCGGCTGACTCTTCGGCAAGCGGTGGAGTCCCCTCCTCCGCACCGTAACGCTGTGCCGACGCATCAGGCTCCGCAGCCTCCACTCCCCCACTGGCCAACAGCTCCTCGCCACCGCCCGTCGCTCCAAGCCCCGTCTGGTCACCCATGTTGCTGCTCTGCTCTCTGCTCATGGTCGCTCCATTCAGTTGCCCTTTCCTGGCTCGGCCTGGGGCTTCTGCTTCTCTAATGCCTCTCTCCTGGTCTTGCAGCGGGCACCCTCCTCCTCAAGGAATGGGTTCAGCTGCTTGGGCAGCTCATCGCCGATGGTCACCCCGGGTGACGCTTCGCCCAGCAATGGGTAATACAATGACCAGTAGATATGAACCACACCCATTATCCGCTTAACATATCCTATGGCGTTGGGATAGGTCAATTGCTCGATGAACTCGTCGGGCCCCAGGCCACCGAAGCGGCCAAGCCACCAGCGGGCCGTGCCAGGTCCGGCGTTAAAGGCAGCTAGCGAGACAGGCCAGTTCTGGTGGTGCCGATGCAACAGCTCTGCAATATAGAGGCTGCCCAGAAGCAGGTTGCGGTCGGGGTCCCTCAGCTCTTTCTTGGAGACAGCTCCTTGCCCCAAGCAGTACTGCGCCGCATCGCTGCCGGCGTTGGTCTTGACCTGGATAAGCCCCACGGCACCTGCGTGGGACTCCAGCGTTGCGTTGTAGTCGCTCTCGAAACGAATAATGGCGGCTATGAGCGCAGGCTCCAGGCCCGACTCCCGGGCGGATTCAAGGATCGAGCCCACATGCCTGATTCGCAAGCTGCTGCGCCATAGCCTGGCCCCCGTCTCCCACGGCGCCGGCAAGAGGCCGTGTGCCCGCCGGAACGAAACGGCGTTGTTCACCGGATGGGTCCGAAACCATGCCGATGCCATTATTGCCACGACGCCCGGGGCCATGTTCCCAAGCCCCAACTGGGCGCTGAACTCCCGATACGCCTCGTCCCAAAGACCCAGACGGAAGAGTTCGATGGCCGTCTCGTAAGCTTCCGGAAGCCTCACCTCGCTGGGCACCTGAAGAGGAGAGGTCTCATAGGCAGCGGGCCAGGGCAAAGCTGCCAGCCTTGTGCCCTTCACAAGCGCCAGAAGCCCGTAGTAGTTCGACGGGAACTCACGGGCCAGTACATCCATGTAGGCAGCGGAGTCCACTGCCCTCTCCTCTTCCCTCAGGCAGACACCCTGCCAGTACCGGGCCATGGGACCGTAGTACTCCCAAGATGATCGTGTGTAGAAGAAGAACTCCCGCTCAAGACGCTGCAAAAGCCTTCGTGCCTCTGTAGGCCTGCCTTGCAGACGCTCCAGAAAAGCCAGCTGCCACAGCCCCTCTGCCACATCCTCGCCCGGAGTGGCCCCATCAAGATACCTCTGCAAGACCGGAACGGCCTCGGCCCCCACACCCTCACGAATAGATATCTGCGCCATGCGCACAAGCAGCGAGCGTGCGGCCGGAAAGCTGGGAAGCTCCTCAACTATCTTTGCATAGATGTCCCTGGCCTCCAGGTCTCGGTCCAGAGACTCCAGCGCCCGGGCCTGCAAGTAGGCCGCCAGAGCCCTCTCCATGGGCGACTTCGCTGCGGCCACCCCCTGTTCGAACCCGGCCAGCGCCTCCTCCTTCTTCTTTCGTGCGGCCCTGGCCGCTGCCCCCTTGTACAGCGCCTGCTTGTAGCTGCACTCCCCGCCCTTGTCAGGTAGCGCAGAGAGACACCCTCGCCCACCCTCTTTCAGTCGCTTGAACAGCAATACGGTTGGCCACTCATCTCCGTAGAACCGCTTGAGAACCTCGTCCACATCGCCAACCGAACCGTCGCTGAGCCACGATTCCGTCAGCAGCGTGAGCCCCTTGGCCTTGTCTCCCGCCTCCAGCAGCAGCTTGCCGTACGAGACCACCAGGGGCAGACGTTCCGACGGCTTGGGAATCAAAGGCAGCCATGACGAGTAGGCGTCAAGAGCCTCGTCTGCCCGATTAAGCTTCACAAGACAGGGGCACAGCTTGCCAAGAGCCCGGGCCCTTGTTCCTGCCCCCTCCACGGCCTTTCGAAGCGGCTCAATGGTCTTTGCGCAGTCGTCTCCCCAAGAGAGGGCCACCAGATAGGCAGCATAGGGCGCCAACCTGCCTCGCCCCGTTGAGACCAGTTCCAACACGCCCCGGGCCTTCGAGACCTTGCCCCCCTGCAGGAGCCACTCGCCTTGAAGCACCTGCCTGGAGTCGGTGGGAATCCGCTTGACCCGACCCAACCTCTCAACCGCTCTCTCCGTCTTGTGCTTCGCCGCTTCGATAGTAGCTGTTTTGATTGATTTGAATCTAGCGGCATACGGTTTCAGTGTAGTATACTCAGACTCATTTGCCCCAACATACGAGACAGGTGTCATCACGCCCAGGAGAGCAACAACAGTGGGCAGAATACAGACGGCCGCCGCCGTCAGCATAGCCCCGAGGCATTGAAGGAGAGCTACGCCGCAGAAGCTTCCTGTTCGCCGGGCAAACATGCTCAGAAGCTCCCGATGTTGTCTTCGTAGGCCTTCTCCGCAAACTTGGTGGTTTCCGCTATGAAGACCAGCTCCACGGAACCAGTGGCACCGGAGCGCTGCTTACCAATAATGATTTCCGCCTTATTTTGGTTAGCGTTTTCGTCGTACTTGCCTTCTCTATAAATAAACATAATAATATCGGCGTCTTGCTCGATGGAGCCCGACTCACGCAGGTCCGACAGCATGGGCTTGGGCGGCTTGCGGTTCTCCACAGAGCGATTGAGCTGAGAGAGAGCCAGCACGGGCACCTCAAGCTCTTTTGCCAGTGCCTTGAGGCTTCGGGAGATGTCCGCTATCTGCTGTTCACGGCTCTCGATGCCTGGGGAAGAGCGAACAAGCTGGAGGTAGTCGACTATGATGAAGCCGCAGCGGCCCTCTCTCTTCAGGCGCCTCGAGCGGGCCCTGAGCTCAGTGATGGAGATGGCCGGCGTGTCATCGATGATCATGGGCAGTGCAGCCACATTGCGGCATGTTTCAACAAACCTGTGCAGTTCGTCTTTGTCAATCTTGCCCGTCCTGAGTTTGTAGCCATCCAGTTCGGCTTCCGAAGAGAGGACGCGGTAAGCAAGCTCATCCTTGGACATTTCCAGTGAGAAGATCACGACCCAGTGGCCGGCCTTGGCAGCGTTGGTAGCCATGTTGAGGGCCAGGGCGGTCTTTCCCAGGCCGGGACGTGCGGCAAGGATGATGAGGTTGCCTTTCTGAAGGCCGTAAGTCTTCTCATCCAGTCCCTTGAAGCCCGTAGTCACACCGAAGGCCAGCGAGTGGTCCGTGAGCCGCAGCTTGGTCTGCTCGTAGGCCTGCTTCACCACGGCCTCGATGGTGCTGTAGCTGGGCTTCCACTTGTCCGATGTCAGTTCGGTTATCTTCTCTTCGGAGTAGGCCAGCAGTTCGGGCACGGACATGCGCTCCGAGACGCCCTCCTGGACGATGGACTGTGCTGCTGCGATGAGGTCTCGCTGCACGGACTTGTTCTTGACCATGTCCAGCGCAACATCGAAGAGGGCCAGGCCGTGCTCATAAGTGGCCAGGTCCGACAGAAACGGCATTCCCCCCACTGACTCCAACTGCCCGGCCGTCTTGAGCTCGTCCATGATGCTGAGCATCCCGATGGCACTGCCTTTGACGCTGAGGCGCTGAATGGCAGCGAATACCTCACGGTGCTGGATGGAGAAGAAGTCGTCGGCCTTAAGTTGCTCGATGGCCACATCCACCTGGGTGGGGTCGTACATCAGGCAAGCCAGGACGCTCTTCTCGGCCTCGAGGTCTCGGGGCATTTTCACATCAACACGTTCGTTCGGCCGGTCCATGGGCCCTCCAATCAAGGCCGCCACAAAGGGGCTACTGTATCACACAATCCCTGGCCAAAGAGAGCTAAATGATGGTGGCCATGGCCGAGAGGGCGGAGACCAGCTCCCGCAGCTCTTCAAGGTCCAACTGCTGCCCACCGTCGGAGAGGGCCGCAGTTGGATGGGGGTGCACCTCCACCATGACGCCATCGGCACCCGCTGCCAGGGCCGCCTTGGCAAGGGGCGTGAGGATGTCTCTCCTGCCTGCTGCGTGGCTTACGTCCACCACCACGGGGAGGTCTGTCTGGGCCTTCAGGAGGCAGACGGCGGAGATGTCCAGGGTGCTGCGGGTAGCATTTTCGAAGGTGCGGATTCCCCTTTCGCACAGAATCACCAACTGGTTGCCTTCTCGCAGCAGGTACTCTGCGGCCAGCAGAAGCTCGTCGACTCTTGCGCCGAAGCCTCTCTTGAGCAACACGGGCTTTCCCAGGCGGCCCAGGGTGCGCAGCAGCTCATAGTTGAACATGTTTCTGGCGCCAACCTGCACCATGGCCACCTTCTGCGCAATCTCCCCTGCCAACGCCGCATCGGTTACCTCCGTGACCGCGCTCATACCGTACTGCTCCGCTGCCCGCTGCAGCAGCTCCACCCCCTGCATGCCAAGCCCCTGGAAGTCGTAAGGCGAGCTTCTAGGCTTGAAGGCTCCACCCCGCAGCAGCGAGAGCCCCAGCTCCGAAGCACGCCTGGCCACGGGTTCAAGGAACTCCCAGCTCTCCACGGAGCATGGGCCGGCGATGAGCACTGGCTTCCCGGCACCAACGGGTGTGTTGCCCACCTGGACCACTTTGGTTCGCCCCGTGCGCCTGGTGACCAGCAGCTCGTGGGACGGTCCCTGCTCCAGATATGTGACGCTGGCCCTGAAGAGTTCCCGAAAGACGTGAGCCACCATAGCCGGGCTCATGGGCCCCCTGTTCGCTGCTTGAAGCGTCTCAATCTGCTGCTTCTCACGCAGGGGGTCGTAGATGGGCAGCCCGAGGCCACGCTTCAGTTCTGCTATCTGCTGCACCAGCAGTGCCCGTTGGTTGAGCAGTTCGAGGAGGCTCTCGTTAATGCCTTCTATTTGCCCCCTCAACTGCCCCAGGTCGCTTCGTTGCTCCATGATTGCCCCCAAGAACGCCATCTGGCCCTGGGTTCTAACCCGGCGCAGCGCTTTGAGCAATATCTGTTAGGCGTTGGGCCACCTCACGGCCCGCTCAGCACCTCGAACTGGTGCGGGCTATCGAAGACCACCTTGTCCCGGCCAAGGTCTTTGGCCCTGTAGAGGTTTCGGTCGGCCCGACCGAGCACGGCATCGGGGGTATCGCCCTTGCGAAGTTCGGATACGCCCGCACTCAGGGTCAGCTTGAGGCCTGTGGTGCTCATCACGTGGGCCGACACACGCCGGCGGAGACGTTCCATGGCTAACACGGCCTCGGGCAGCCTGGTGTGGGGGAAGAAGACCACGAACTCTTCGCCGCCGAATCTACCCGCTGTATCCGAATCACGGGCTCCGTCCTTGAGGGCCTGTCCCACGGCTATGAGTACTTTGTCACCAACGCCATGGCCATGCTCGTCGTTGATGAGTTTGAAGTGGTCAGCGTCGCAGATGGCCAGACAGACGGGAACCTCGTATCGAGTGACCCGGGCAAGTTCGCTCTCCAGAAGCTGTGCGATGTGCCGACGGTTTGGAAGCCCGGTCAGTACGTCGGTAAGAACCATGCACTCCAGTTCGCTGGTCTTGACCTTGAGTTCCTCCTCCATTGCAGTGCGCAGGGTGACGTCCTGGAGAACCACCACCCAGCCCCTCCGGTGAGAGACTGTGTGGCTGAGGGGCAGGCGCCGAACGGCAACGTGGCGGGTGCCCCCAATGGCAGTTCGCAACTCTGCCCGCTGCGGAACCCCCTCGGTCAACAAAACGCTGACGGCATCGGCCTGAGCCCCAACGGGGATGGTGCTTCCCAGGTCGAGAATCCTGGCAGCTGATACATTCATGTCGACAATGCGCCCTTCAAGGTCGATGACCACCAGACCGTCGTCAAGGCTTTGAAAGACGGCGTCGTGGGCAGCGGGCATAAGATCCGTGAAGCGAAGGTGGTGGACTACATAGCCAATAACCATGGATGAGAATGAAAAGAAGATTGGCGTAGTATCAAGATTGGGAAATGGACCTATGCGAAACATATAGGCCACACTGGCCAGCCAGGGCATTGGTACGGCCAGAAGGATTGCCATTGCCTGGGCTCGAAACACCCGCCTGGAGCGCAGGGCCTCGGAGACAAGCATCACAGCACCGACCATGATGTACGAATACATTACAATAATATTGGCCCAGAAGGCCGGGCCACGATGGTAGACAGCATAATTACTACCACCTTCGATAGTCACATCGGACCAGATAAGGCCGTGCCAGTCGTTGGTCCAGGTCAGCACCAGAGCCAACACGGGTGCGATCCAGAGCCCAAGAGTCAGTCTCCGGCCCACGGGACGCCTGAAGGCCAGTTGCAGTGCTACCAGGAGGTAGAGCACGGGGGCCGAAATGATCCCGAGATAGCTGACTTTGGACCAGAGAATCTTATCGGCCACAGAGGTAGCAGAGTCTTCGAAGACCACAGCCAGCGCCCACACTGCCGAAGCAACCAGCAACCCTATGACACTGGGACCCCCGGGGCGCTTTCTGCTGCCCCACACCCAGGCCGCAGCAAGAAGAGAGATCACGCCGCTGGCCAGAAAGGCCCAGGTTGTGGCTCCAAACACATAGCCCGACAATGAGACATCGGCTAGCAACACGCCATTCCCCGTAAGCAGTCTCCAAATGCGCTCATGAACCCGTGTGAACTACGCAGAGAGAGCGTAGGATCAACCAATACGGTTTGGCCTATAGGGGAAAAGTCGGGGCAGCGCAAGAGCAATTCACACGCCGCAAAGAGGGCCGTTGACCGGGGGGGCGGGCTGGGTATCAGGCCGGATACCGGGTCAGGGTTCTGGTGGCTACCACGTCGCAGCCCTCTTCGCCCAGCAGGCCGGAAATGAGCACATCCCCGCGTTTCACCGGCGCCCGGAGAAGCAGCTTGTGAATCTCTGCGGCGGCCTCGATGACCCGGTGTTTGGGCACGGGCTTGGTGACCTTGACTGGCAGTCTCTTCCATCGGGCGCCCTCGATGGCCACGGTGGTGGACATGCCCCTCCTTGGGTCTGTGAACTCCTGCTGGGCGTACTTGGCCCCACGGTTGCAGGCGTGGCCGGAGATCTCCAGGATCTCGGTTCCCTGGTGAGTCAACTGCAAGGGGCACCCGATGGGGCAGCCGATGCATGTGAAGGTGCTGGTTTCGCTCATTTCTCTCTCCCCTGTTCCCAAATCACGCCGGTCGGATGTCGATGCGCAGCGAGTCACCGTGGAAGTGCTCTAGGGCATCGGGCTTGATGTGGAACATGATCATCTCAGCGGGCACCACGAAGCTCAGCCGCTTGGACATGAGGTCTCCAACGTGCAGGCGGCACGGCTGCATGGGATTTTTGCAGCGCAAAAAGATGGTGTGGTCACGGCCGGGACTGAGGGTGTGGGGAACCACATAGCGGACATTCTCGCCGGCCACCACGGTGATATTGTCGTGAGGCCGCCGAATTCCCTGGGCGTACTCACCGGCGTAGCGCCCGGCCCTCATGGACTCCTCGGTCACGAAGTCTACCAGGTCGTGCACATGCAGCACGTTTCCGCAGGCGAAGACCCCTGGCAGGCTGGTCTCCATGGTGGAACTGACCCGTGGCCCCGTTGTGACCGGGTCAAGCTGGATGCCAAGACCGCAGGATAGCTCGTTCTCGGGAATGAGGCCTATTGAGAGCAGCAGCGTATCGCACGGGATGGTGCGGGAGCGGCTCATGTCGGGCCTGAAGCCCTCGTCCACCGGGGCAACCTTGATGCCTTCCACCCGCTGGTTCCCCATGATCTCTACAACCGTGGTGGAGAGATGAAGCGGGATGCCGAAGTCATCCAGGCACTGCACCACATTCCTGGTCAGCCCGTTGCTGTAGGGCATCAGTTCGAACACCCCCACAACCTCGCAACCTTCGAGGGTGAGGCGTCTGGCCATGATGAGCCCGATGTCACCGGAGCCCAGAATCGCGATTCTCTTCCCCGGCAGAACCCCCATCATGTTCACAAACTTCTGGGCCAGTCCGGCGGTGTAGACCCCGGCGGGCCGCGTGCCCGGAATGCGGATGGCGCCCCTGGTGCGCTCACGGCAGCCCATGGCCAGCACCACGCTTCGGCAGGTGACCTCCTTGAGCCCTCGGCCGCTGGAGAGCACACGTACGGTGCGGGTGCCATCGCTATCCAGGCCGACGCCCGACACGTAGGAATCCGACACGATATCGATGTCGTGCTCCATGGCCTTTTCGATGAACCGCTCGGCATACTCGGGGCCCGTGAGCTCTTCTTTGAAGTAGTGCAGCCCGAACCCGCTGTGTATGCACTGGAGCAGAATGCCACCCGCATCGGGCTCCCGGTCCACCACCAGCACCCGCCCAACCCCCGACTCACGGGCCCCAAGCGCTGCTCCAAGCCCCGCCGGCCCGCCGCCCACCACTACCACATCGTATTTGCTTTCAAGCCTGTCTAACATCTGACCCCCTTGCTCCATCGATTCGGCCGCAGGTCCAAAACGGCAGTTCACCAGCCCCCACTACTCAACGTGGTCGTCCATGGGAACGCAGATTTCTGTGCCCGCTCCCCGCTTGGTCACCTCGGTGATTGGAATGGAGAGTCTGGCCGAGAGAATGTCCATGCACCTCGATGTGCAGAACCCTCCCTGGCAGCGTCCCATGCCGGCCCTTGTCCTGAACTTGATACCGTCCAGGGTTCTGGCCCCGTGGTCGATGGACTCATGAATCTCGGCCTCAGTGACCAGCTCGCAGCGGCAGACCACCTTGCCGAAAGCCGGATTCGATGCCACCAACTCCGCCTGCCTCTCGTGGTCCGCTGAGGCAAAGCGGCTGGGCCCCGAAATCCCCGCAACGAACTCCCGGTTTGCTTTGAGCTCAAGCCCTTCTTGGGCCAGGATGTCACGAACGTACCAAGCGATGGAGGGCGCTGAAGTCAAGCCCGGCGACTGAATTCCCGCCACGTTGATGAACCCCTTGACGCTGGTTGTGCCAATGACGAAGTCGCCGGTATCGCTGGCGGCCCGAAGACCTGCAAAGGCCGCAATAGCGTCGCGCTGATCGATGGAGGGGCAGAGCTTCTTCACGAAGGCGAACACAGACTGGGACCCCGGCGCCGACGTGGCCACATCCTCCCTATCGTCGACGTCGTCGGCAGTGGGCCCCACCATGATTGTGCCGTCGAAGGTTGGGATGATGAGCGTCCCCTTTGTCGTCTTGTTGGGAATAGGGAAGACCAGCCTGCGCACCAGCCCTCGCAAGCGTTTGTCCAGCATATACTCTTCGCCCTTGCGGGGCAGGATTCGGAAGGTGTTGCAGCCAACCATGGCAGCGATGGTATCGGCATGCACACCAGCACAGTTAACCACGAAGGGCGCCTCCACGGGGCCGCAGGGGGTCTCCACCAGAAGCGAATCGCCAAGCACACTAATAGCGCTGACCGGGCACCCGACCCGCACCTGCACGCCGTTTCGTTTGGCGCTCTCCTCCAGGGCGAAGGCAAACTCATAGGGGTTGATTACCCCGGCCGAGGGGGCGTAGAGAGCGCCAAGCAGCTCTCTGCAGAGGTTGGGCTCCTCACGCCTCAGCCGCTCCTGGCCCCACAGCTCAAGCCCGGGCACCCCCTTGGCATCCCCCTGAGCCTTCATCCGCTCCAACTCGGCCATGTCCCCTTCGTTCATAGCAACGTTCAACTGGCCGATGCGCTCGAAGCCAAAGTGGAGTTCCTCTTTGAGCTGGTCAAAGGCAGCGTTGCCCGGCGTGACCAGCCGACCTTTGAGTGTGGAGAGTGAGGTGTCGTGACCTGGATGAATAATCCCACTGTTGGTCTTGGTTGTGCCGAACCCCACCTCGGCGTTCTTCTCCAGCAGCATCACTCTCACCCGAAAGCGGCTGAGCTCCCGTGCCACAGAGCAGCCAATTACGCCGCCTCCCACCACCACAACGTCAACCTTCACTGGTACCATTCGACCACCTCCAGACCGGGCTAGTCTACGCGAAATGACGCAAAGCGCAATGAGCTATGACGCGGCAGCGGCGAGGGCGTTGCGGGGCCCATGGGGCTTGAAATCGGGGGGGCAGGCGTGACATAGTTCAGGCACCTTCGGGGCCCCGAGGGATAGGAGGATAATATGGGCAAAACCAAGGTCGCCGTGCTCGGTTTCGGTTTTATTGGCAAGATTCACTGCAAAGCCGTGGAGAACTCATCCACAGGAGAGTTGCTGGGTATTTGGACCCAGCCGGATAAGACGGCCAAAGAGTTCTCGAAGCTCTACCCCGACAAGCGGCTCTTCTCTACCCCCGAAGAGCTGGTGGACGACCCCGACGTCGACGCCGTCGTCATCGGGCTTCCCAACGTTCACCACCACCCCCTGGCCATGAGAGCCATGGAGCAGGGCAAGCATGTGCTGGTGGAGAAACCCATGGCCATGACCGTCGCCGAGGCCGAGGAGATGGCAGCACTTGCCCAGCGCAAAGGGGTATCGCTTATGGTAGCGCACATGTGGCGCTTCGACCGGGAGGCCAGGGCGCTGCGAGAGGTGGTCGACTCTGGGCGCCTGGGAGAGTTGGTCAAAACCAAGAGCTACGGAATCCACGAGAACTGGGGCCCAGCCGGCTGGTTCGTGAAGAAAGAGCTGGCCGGTGGCGGCGCACTCATCGACATGGGCGTCCACGCAATAGATACCACCCGATACCTGCTTGGCGACCCCGACCCCGTGTCGGTCTACGCCGTGGTTGAGACCCGCTATGGCGACTACAACGTTGATGATGCGGGCGTTCTGGTAATCCGCTGGAGCAACGGCGTGACCTCCATCGTGGAGAGCGGCTGGTGGAACAGCCACATGGATGGCCCCGAAGCCTCAACCCAGATCTTCGGCAAGAAGGGCTACGGTCGCCTCTTCCCCACCATGGCCAAATTCTCACCCATGGAAGACCCATGGCTGCCCAAATTCCCCCTCAGGGCCGACCACTGCGAGCAGCCCATGTACGACCTCCAGATGGCCGAATTCCTCGACGCCGTGGCCCATGGTAGAATGGCCGTCCCCGGCCCCGCCGAAGGACTGGTGGTGATGAAGATTGCCGAAGCCGCTTACCGGTCGGCAGAAACGGGTACCGTTGTTAAGCTGTAGGGAGTTCCCGAAGCAGAGGCTGCCTGGCTGACAAGGGCCGGAGCCACAAAAGCAGTGGGCGGAGGGCTTCTTGCATGGACGGATGGGAATGAACTCACGTGGCCCAGCACATCTAAGGTCCGTGGTAGCTGCATACTTCGGTCTCTTGCTGAGTCTCGCCCTGCCCTACCCTACCCTCCAGGCCAGAACCGACCCAAACCTCCAGTGGAAAACCGTCGAAACTGAACACTTCTGGATGCACTTCTACCCCGAAGAAGAGAAGTTGGCCATGCAACTCCTGGCCATTGCCGAAGAGGCCTACGCTGTGCTCAAAGAGCGCTTCGGCTTCGAGCCCGGCCAGAGGACACACATGGTCCTGGTGGATGATGTCGATGACTCCAACGGCTTTGCCCAGAACCTCCCGTACAATCTGATAACGCTGTACGCCCACGTTCCCGACCCGGCGTCGGACCTTGGGTACACCAGCGACTGGCGAAGGATACTGGTATACCATGAATTGACGCATGTTTTTCATATGGAACAAGTATCGGGGCTTTTGGAGCTTGCCAACACCATCCTTGGCAAAGTATTCGTTCCAAACGCCACCCTTCCAACTTACATAATGGAAGGCATTACTGTTTATACTGAAAGCACTATCGGCGTGGGTGGCAGAATCCATAGCCCTACCTACGACATGTACCTGCGAGTCTGGGCCGACAGCTATGGGCTCTTAGACATTGATGAGGTGACGGGGCGCCCGATGAAGCTGCCTCGCGGCAGTGCTCCGTACATGTACGGCGGCTACTTCATGAACTGGATGATGGAGCGGGTGGGACTTGAGGGCCTCTCGGGCTTTATCCGGGAGCAGGCGGGCAAGATAAACCCCTACTCGATCAATATCTCGGCCCGGCGCCACCTGGGCGGGACCATTACCTCCATGTACCGGCAGTTCGTCCAGGAGACGACGCAGCGATTCAAGACCCAGGCCGACGACATCAGAGCCGCTGGTCTTGTGGAGGGGCGCCACCTGCTCTGGGCTGGAGAGGGTGGCCCCGAGCCGGTCTTCGATTCCGAGGGTGCCATCTGGTTCTACTCTGCCACGGGCCGGGAAACTGCCAGCCTCAAGCGCCTTGGAACCAAGGGAGAGGTTGAGCAGATGGTGCTCTGCCGAGGAGGCTGTGAGAGGCACCATGTATTGGCCGATGGGAGCGTCACCTTCTCATCCAGGCAGTATTACGAACTATTCTATAACTTCCGGGATATAATGCGCTGGAAGCCCGGGATGAGCCGTGGCCAGCAGGTCACCTGGGCACGACGAGCCAAGGACCCGGCCCCCTCAGCAGATGGGAAGTGGCTGGCCTATGTGAGGAGCGTAGCCGGCACCAGCTACCTGGAGCTCTCCCTCCTGGACGGAGAGCAGCGAAGGGTGCTGTTCGAACAGGAGGGTTCTTTGAGCTGGCCCACCTGGAGCCCCGACGGGAAGACGATTGCCGTGGCATCAAGAACCAACGGTCCCGCACGCCTGCTGCTGGTGGATGTCCAGACGGGGAAGAGCCGTACGCTGCACAACACCCCGTCGGGAGAGATTCAACCCCACTTCAGCCCCGATAGTGACTGGTTGGTCTACTGCTCGGCCAGAACTGGAGTCTACAACATCTGGGCAACCCAGCTCTCCACGGGCACCACCAAGGCGCTCACCAACGTCGTGGGTGGCGCCTTCTCACCGGCAGTGAGCCCCGACGGGCTTCGCATGGTCTACGCAGGATACCGCACAGACGGCTGGCACCTCTTCGAGCTTCCTTTCAGCCCCGGCACGGCCCAGGCAGCACCGCCTCAGCGCAGGCCCACGGGTGAGCAGAGCTTCCCCGATAGAAGAATGCTGGCGCTGGCTGAGCCGCCGACGCCGGAACTCCTGGAACCTCCGCACAGCTATCAGCCCTGGCGCTACATCTACCCCCGCTCTTGGCAACCAAGCTTCTTGTCGGGCACCATCGACACCACCAACATGGGTGTTGAGGTCTTCGGCTCTGACCCTGTGGGCTTGCTTAGCTGGAGTGCTGCAGGGAACTTCGACCTGCAAGGCACAAAGCACGCTGCCTCACTCTCAACGACCTGGCAGGGCCTCTACCCCAGCCTGACCGCCTTCGTGGGCGCCTACAAGAACACCTACCTGGCTCGAATCAGCGACAAGTGGACCGACTACTACGAGCGAGACATCTACACCTCCATAGGCGCATCTTTCTCCATCCCGGGCACTGAGAAGAGCTTCTCGCTCTTCGCTGGATACTCCTTCGAGTGGTTCCGTGGCGAGGTGAAGAAGCCCTGGGAGTATGACCCAGGCTCCATCGAGCCCTATGTACCCCTGGAAGGAAACCTTGCCACAGTAATGATGGACATAGTCTTCGACAACACCGAAGCCTACGCCTGGTCAGTGGCCACGGAGCGGGGCTGGCGAGTCTCCACCGAGTTTCGGGCCTCGGCACCTCCCCTGGGCAGCAACTGGACCGAGTGGCACGCCAGACTCAGGGTGACTAAGTACACGCCCATGCCATGGTTCTCGAACCACGCCCTCATGACCCACTACTCAGCGGGCTACGCCGACGGCCGAGACGCCTTCATGAAGACCTTCACCGTAGGCGGCTACCCAGATCAAGACGTCATAGGCGAACTCATGGCCGGTCAGAGCACGATCGGCGGCCTCTACCTGAGGGGGTACCCGTCAGTTGCTGCCAGAGGTCATCAATATCATTTCATGGTGGCCCAGTACTCCATGCCCCTTTGGTATATCCGTCGTGGTATATCAACATTTCCAATATTCTTTAAAGACCTTCACCTTGAGCTTTTTGGTAATGGTGCCGCCGCATTTGACGAGTTCGATATTGATGAGTTTTTGTGGGGCGCCGGTGGCGAAGTCAAGCTGTCGTTCGATTACGCTTACTATAGGTCCTTCACACTCGCCGTTGGAGTGGCCAATGGCTTCCAACAGCCTGGCTCCTTCATGACCTATTTCTATCTCGGGAATTGACCGGGGCTAAGGCGCTCACAACCTGATAGAGAGCAGGGGCACTTCAAAACCTACACCAGTGCGCCCTTCCACCTGTCTGGGAAGCAGGCTTGGCAATGGGGCGCCCATTTCCCACTGGTCGCCGTCGTACCGCACCAGCCCATTGAGCCCCGAGGCACTGCGTTTCTCGGAGGTTGCCCCCGTGGAACTCCATGGCTCGACTACCAGGGCGGCCCCCACCAGGCCCGCAGCCGTAAACCCTGCCAAAGTACCGGCTATGACCCGTGCTATCGAGTCTCCGTCCTCAATATCCGGCTGTATTGTGACCAGCATGGCCCCACCCAACAGTGTGCCCAGGAAACCACCCAACTCTATGAGCCTGATGTCCCCAGCGGACCACTTAAGCTCATCTCCTAAATAAAAGCCACCAACAAAGGCAGCATTTGCAGGTAGAAGGAGCATTAAAACAGAGAACGCTTCATGGTCTCGGTAAGCGCCGGCACCCAGCGCAACAAAATTAAACAAGGATGCGAAGTAAGTTGTATAAGTGGCCATACCCGTTGCCAATTCCGCCGTACCAGGGTCCACGTTGAGTCTGTCCCAGAGGGCAAAGGAGGTGCCTACGCCAATGGCCATGCCAAGGCCACCCGAAAGCAAGGCATCGGAAACGTTGTCCCAGAGAGGGTTGAACAAATCGTAGATGAAGAACCCGTTGAACCAGCCCCAGCTTCCCAAGAAGGAGAAGAGCCTGGCTTGGGATTCGCTTACGGAGTTGTTCAGGGAGTAAAACACGGAACCAACCAGGCCCGCCGCAGCACCACCCACTGCAGACCAGATCACTCCCTTGGCCTCGGCCTCGCCGACATCACCATCGCTGTCGCCCGTTGCAAGGCCCATAGAGACCGTATAGCCGAGATAGGAGCCAAGCAGGGTCGACCCGACGATGAACTCGACCCTGCCGGAACGGTCCAGGCCCGAGTTGACGGAGAGCCACTCTTTGGCCCTCTTGCCCGGGGTCGAATAGGGGTAGTCACGGGCAATATCCATCATGAGCAGGCGGCCTGCCTCATCGTTGCCACCACCCAGCCACTGCTGCGCCTTGCGAAGGAACGCCTCGGGCACTTCGACTTCACCGAGGCCCTTCTGACCCGCAGCCCCTGCCCCGCCCCCTGCCCCATCCGTTGGTTTCTTGACCTCGCCCTCGGGGCCTGCTTCGGTATCACCACTTCGGGTCTTAACATCGTCCGCCGGGCTGGATACCGCTGAGCCCCCTTCTGTTGCGGCGTCACCTTCGGTTGCAGCGCCCCCGGCCGGTTCCGCAACCTGGGCCGGCGCAGGCTGTTCATCAGCCACAACTTGCTCCGCCGCCCCCGGCTCATCAGCCACGGCACTTCGGTCAGAGCCGGATGCCCCCAGGGGAGCCAACAGAAGAGAGAAACCGAGCAGCGCCGCTGAGATTATCACTGTCCGCATGGAGAGACCTCCAACATGTCATGTCCTATCGGATTGCAGAAGTTACCCCACCGGAGGCGGCAAAGCAAGATCCCGGCTTGACATTTGAGACGGCGCAAATAGGCTACGCAGCAGTTTGACCGGTTGTACCTGGAGGGGTGGCCGAGCGGCTTATGGCAGCGGTCTTGAAAACCGTTGAATTCGAAAGGGTTCCGGGGGTTCGAATCCCCCCTCCTCCGCCAGCTTCAACGTCGTCTACTGCACTTCTTGAATCTCCTCGAAGCGGCCTCCCAGCGCATTCAGCGTCCAGTCGTTTGCGGCCTTGATTTCCAGCTCTGACTTGAACTCGGCAGCGCCCACTGCTGCCATGGTCCAGGGGTCCTTCTCAAGCTTGCCCTCGAAGAAGACCATCTGCCCCGGTTCAAAGCTCTTGGCGGTGGGGCCTGTTACCACTCTTACTGCCATGACCCAGTAGCCCTCGGTGGTCTTGGTTCCAACCAGCAGCATGTTCTCTTTGACCCCGATGACTTCCCCCCGGACCTGGAGCTTCTCAAACGTCGAGTAGTGTTCCGGATTGGCGACTATGTCACTGGTAACCATGATAGCCGGCAGTTCAAGCTCGGCGCCGAACTTGTTCTCGTCCTGGGGCTCTTCTTGTCCCTCGGGGGCAGGGGCCGCTGCTTCTCCCTCGCCACCTACAACATTCTCTCCACCTTCACCAGCCTTCACAGTGCCAGTCCCTTCCCCTGCGGCCTCGACAACCTTCACGGCTCCTTCGCTGCCTGGCTCACCCTTCTCCGCCTCCACGACGTCGGTCTCGGCCTTTGGCTCTTCGCCCAGGTCTGCGCCTGTCTGAGAGGGGTCTGGCGCCTTAGCAGCGGGGTCCCCAGGCTGCTTCTGGGCCTCGGCGCCTTGGCCGGCCTGGTCGGGGGAAACAGGGGGAGCATCCTGGCCTTCGGGCCGCTTCTCCAGCCCCGGGGCCGGGGCCTCTTCTGCGGGAACCTTGACCTTCTCGGCCGCCGGGTCAGCTAGCTGTTCGGCGGGCTTGTCCGCCTTCTTGTCGGCCTCTTTCTTGCAGCCTACAGCCACACCCAGCATCAGCATTGCCACAAAAAGAATAGTCCTTCTCATATGAATCCTCCTTCAAGCACCGAAGCGGGGTCAGGGGGCGAGCACTCCCAGCAGTTCGGTGGGAATGGCCGTGATTTCTATGGCCAGAGAGCAAGACTCCTTCTCGCCATCCTGGTCGAGGTCCAGGTCGGGCACAAGGTAGGCATCCAGCATCGCTACAAACAGGCTCTTGCTGGGAGACATTCCCGGCAACAGCGGAAGAACGTCGGCCATTGCCACGATGTCTGCCTTTCGAACGGCGCCACCAAGCCAGCCGGTGACCATGCCACCCTCGGAGGTGTTGGTCCAGGACGCGTCAACCTGGGCAGCGTAGATGGTGAGTGTGAATCGGGCCTCACCGGGCAGTCGCATGGGCATGTTGGCGACGGTGGTCAGTTCCCCACCGAAGAAGTTGAGAGGTGGGGTCAGAACCATGTGAGGCCAAGTCGGGCCGGCAACGCAGGTCTGCGAGTCGAAGGATTCGCCCAGCACCCAGTGGGGGCAATCGGATTGCAGATGGTCACAGACACTCAGGGGCGCCTCAGGCTCGCCACCGTAGATGGTAGCTTCGGGGCCGGCCGGGGTGATGTTGAAGGCGACCAGCGGGGCAAGGTATCCCTCTTCCAGCAGGGTTGCGAAGAGCAGATTGAGGTCTATTTGAGGCGCATTCTTGATGAGGCTGGCCACAGAGTTGTCAATACCGCCGGAGCAGCCCGGTTCTGGTGAGCAGGTTTCGGGGTTCATGTCGACGTCGAAGCCAACACCCGGCTGAGTGTGGTCAACGAAGAGCATGGTATTGACCTTGAAGAACTCACCCGCCAGGGGCAGCGTATCCCAATTGCACTCGCACATCCCCACGATGCAGTGTTCCAGGTCTGAGCAGAAGCCACAGGCTCCACCGCAAGCGTCGGCTCCGCACTCCTTTGTGCCGCACTGAGGATCGCAGCAGGCCCCTTCCAGGCACGAGAAGCCCGGGGCGCAGCAGATATCGCCGCACTGGGTGCTGAACTCAACGCAGTAGCAGTTGCCGTCGTGGCACATCTCATTGGTACCACACGAGCCACAAGAGCCACCGCACCCATCGGGGCCGCACTCCTTGTCCTGGCACTGCAGTTCACAGCAACTGCCTGCCTCCAGGCAGACGCTGCCTTCCGCACACGTTCCGCAAGAGCCTCCGCAGGGGTCGGGACCGCACTGCTTGCCCATACAGCCGGCGAGGCACTTGTCAACGCAGGTGCCACCAAGGCAGACGGCCCCCTGGCCATCGCAGTCGGTGTCCAGAGTGCAGCAGATGTTGCTGGTGGAGCGGAAGACCCTGACGTCGTCAATGTTCCATGAGGCAGCATCCTTGCCTGCCGCAGAGAGGACGTTGACCCCGAAGCGAACCTGGAATTCGGCGTTGGCATAGGGGGAGACGTTGAACTCGAAGTAGTTCCACTTCTGCTCGACGATGGACTGGGAGGGCTGAGACCAGACCTTGACCCAGGCCGCCCCATCCCAGACCTCAACACGGTTATCCATGTAAAGGAACGAGTCAGAGTTGAGCCAGCGCCAGAACGAGACGTAGAGGTCGCCGTCGCCCGAGGCATCGACCTTGGGCGAGGTGAGGTAGAACCAGGTGTTGATGTCCGTCTTAGACGCACAGCCGCCCAGGGCCACGCCTGCCAGGGAGTTATCTGCCGTGGAGGTGTGATCCGACGCTGGGTCATGGCCCAGGGGGGAGACAGAGCAGGTCGAGGCCGTGGCCTGGCCCCTGGCCCACTGACCTTCGTATGTCCAACCCTTATCGGTAGCGAAGGTATCAGCGAAGAGCGGTGGCGAGCAGCAGCCTTCAGCACCAGTGGGGGCAAAGAGGCAGAGGCCATCAACGCAGGAGTCAACGGTGCAGACATCGTCGTCGTCGTCGCACTGGGCCGACTCGGTGCAGCAGACGTTTATGTGCTTGCAGAAGTAGTCCTTGCCGCAGATGTCGTTGGTGCATGGGTCCTCATCAATGCAGTCGGAACTCACCACACAGCAGCCGGTGATGGGCTCGTTGATGCAGGCAGAGTTGGCCCCGGGGCAGTAGTCGAAGGTGCAGGGGTCGTCGTCGGCGCACTGCTCAGAGTTGCTGCAGCACTGCTGGGTAATGGCCAGCTCATCGATCTTCACTCCCCAGTAGCTGATTCCGCTGTCCGAGTGGAACTCGAATCTCACGGAGACCGTCTTGCCCTTATAGGCATCCATAACGACCGCTATTTCAGTCCAATTACTGCCCTCACCCTTGTATTCTCCGACCTTGTTTGCTGTTTCACCATCAACAACAAATACGGTCAATCTATCGCAGCAGCTCTCAGTCTTGTACTTCAAACCAAAGCTCAACATGGGCGTTATGGCGTTGGCTGGTATCAGCACCTTGGGAGTCTCCAGCGACGCATCCACGTTGGATCCGTAAGAGGATTCTGCGTCGTCGGAGAAGACCAGGGCCTTGCCGCCCTTGAATGGACCAATACCGCTGACATGCCAGGTTGCCGAGGAATCGGAGTCGTTGACCACAAGGTAGCCTTCCAAGGAAGCCGACTCGAAGCCATCATAGAAGAGATTAGGCATACAGCAACCTGGGGCACCGGTGGGCACGAACTTGCATTTGCCCCCAACGCACAGGTCGGTGGTGCAGAGGTCGTCGCCGTCGGAGCACTCTGCGTCTGTTTCGCAGCACTCGTTGACATTTGCGCATGTGTTGTCGGGGAGGCAAGAATCCACCGTGCAGACGTTGCCGTCATCACAGTCGCTGTTGAGCTGACAGCAGCCAGGAATAGGCTCAAAGATGCAGTTGCTCACAGGTCCCGGGCACGAGTCTGCCGTGCAGACGCTGCCATCGTTGCAGTCCGAGTCAAGGTTGCAGCACTGTCGAAGAATCACGATGTCGTCAATCCATACGCCCTG
Organism: uncultured Myxococcales bacterium; assembly: GCA_964593355.1. Lineage (GTDB taxonomy): Bacteria > Myxococcota_A > UBA9042 > CAIXZC01 > CAIXZC01 > CAYTWV01. The sequence continues at coordinate 52,713 of CAZQHM010000012.1, read as the reverse complement.
TGATGTCCCGGAGCCATCACTCTTAAAGGTAAACCGTAACTGTACGGCTTTTCCCTTAAATGCAGCCAGTGGATACGATTTATCCACAAACCCGGTTGACTGTCCAGTTATCTCCCCAAGCTTCGTTACGGCCCCATCCACGACAACATTAACAGCCAATTTATCGTAGTTAGCCTCCGTAGCGCTCTTAGCCTTGAGGGTAAGCATGAGATTATCTTCGTTAGGAAGTTGCACAGCCTCCGACAGGGTGATGGTTGCATCCACGCTGCTTGAGTATGAGGACTCGGTGGTGTTGCCGAAGTAGAGCGAATTGGGGGCCGAGACGGCGTTCACGGTGCCGAGTTTCCAGGTGTCACCGGTGCCGGGGTTCTGCGCAACCCATCTGGAGGAGAGTTGGCCCTGGTCGAAGTTCTCACCGAAGAGGACAGGGGAGCAGCAACCGGGTTCCGCCGTGGGCTTGAAGAAGCAGAAACTGTCGATGCAGAGGTCCTGGGTGCAGACATCATCGCCGTCGTTGCAGTCAAGGTCCGAGTCGCAGCAGACATCGGTGTGCTCGCATTGATGGTCGTCGGTGCACACATCAACGGTGCAGGGGTTGCCGTCGGCGCAACCATTGGAGTTTACGCAACACCCCTCCACGGGCTTGTTTACGCAGTATGCCTGCTGCCCTGGGCAAAGGTCCTGGGTGCAAGGGTTGCCGTCATCACACTGCGCCGTCTCGGTGCAGCAATCGGCTACCACGGAGAGATCGTCCACGAAGACGCCCAGCTGGGTAACCGAGCCGTCGGAGCGGAACGAGAAGACGATACGAACGTTCTGCCCGGCGAAAGACTTGATGTCGTATGACTTGGAAGCCCAAGAGTTCTGCGAGCCAGAAAGTTCGGCGACCAGGTGTCGGACCCCGTTTGCGGTCTCAAGCTGGACCTTGAACTTATCGGCATATTCCGTATTGTATTTCGTGTTAAAATTCAGCTTGACCGATGGCGCCATTGGTAACGTCAACGACGGACTGACAATACTAGACTCAACATTGTTTGTGTATCCGGAAGATGAGTCATTACCGAAATACAGCGACTGCAAGCCACTGCTCATGTCCACATTGGAGATACGCCAATGGGAGGCAGCGGTAGTATCGCTGGGTACCCAGCCTGACAGGCCTGCCTCGAAGCTCTGGAAGTAGAGGTCGGGGTCGCAGCAGCCCGCCACGCCGGTGGGTTCGAAGTAGCACCTGGAATTGATGCACCAGTCAGATGTGCAAATTGCGTCATTATCGTCGCATTCTGCATCTGCAGCGCAGCACTCATTAATATGCTCGCACCAGTTATTCACACATCGATCGACAGTACAGTTGTCGTCATCATTGCAGGCATCATCAGAAAGACAGCAGTCGGGAATGGGCACGAACTGGCAAATGGACGAAACGCCCGGGCAACTGTCAGTGGTACATGGGTTACCATCATCGCAGTCGTTATCCATGTTGCAGCACTGCTGCTCAAGAACCACTTTGTCAACCCACACCTGGTAGCTGCTGAGGGACGATGGGCTGGCGTAGAAGGCGATAGCCAACTCTCCCTGCTGCCCGGCCACGGGTGTCAACGGCACCGAGACCTTATACCAGTTGGCCACTGTATTACACTCTGTCGCCAGCACAGTCGCACCGAATTTCACCACCAACCGGTTCTTTGAGCACTCGCCGGATGTCGCCATATTCTGCTTCATGTAGAAGGTCAGTTTACCGCCAACCGGGGGTATCTGTGCAATTGGGAGTACGGCCTCGGCGCTCATAGAGGTTGTAATGTCCTCAGTGGATATGAACATCGACCGATTGCCTTGATAGGCATCCCCCACGCCCACAATCCATTTCAGGATATCGGAGTTGGTTGCCTCCAGGTAGAATCCCTGTGCCGCACCATCTTCGAAGTCTTCATCAACTATTATGGAGTTGCAGCACCCAAGCTGCCCAGTATTGTAATATTTACAGCTGCCGAACTCGCAAACATCATTAGTGCATATATCATCGAAGTCATTGCAGTCAGAGTCCTCGGTGCAGCACATTGATACATAGAAGCATGTGTTGTCGGTGCAGCTATCGATAGTGCAGCTATTGTTGTCATCGCAATCGGTATCAATCACGCAACATCCCGCTGCTCCGCTGGGCAAGAACTCGCAGCGGGTATTCCTACAGACATCCACGGTGCAGACGTCGTCGTCATCCTTGCAGGTGCTGCTTTCGTTGCAGCATTGGGGGTCGGGGTCGGGTGTTGTGGAGCAGACGTTATTGGTACACTTGTTGATAGTACAGCCGTCCCAATCCTCACACTCCGAAGGGGTCATACAGCAGTCCTCCAGATATATGAACTTGCACTTACCCTGGTCGCAAGAATCCATAGTGCAAGGCAGCATGTCGTTGCAGGCAGCGGGGGTGGAACAGGAGAGGTCGGCACCGCAGGTTCGGTCCACGGTGATGGAGTCGACATAGACGCCCTCCATGCCGTTTTCTCGTTCATTGACCGAGTCAAATGCGAATTGGAGCCTGATGCTCTTTCCTGCGAAGGCAGAGAGGTCCACCGAGAGCTGGATCCACTTGGTTACGGTATCATCTTCCCCTTTGGCCCAAAGCCTGATAGTGGAGCCGCCCACCACGGCGTTTACCGACAGGAAGTCCGAGAAGCGTCCATCTTCAACGCCCAGATAGGCCCAGAAGCGCAGGGTGTATCGAGCATCGGGCGCAAGCTGGAACTCGGGAGAGGTAGCCGTAGCGGCCACCCGATGGCCGTTGTCGTAGTTCTTGGTGACAGGGTTACCGAAATAGAGAGCCCATGCCGAGACGTGGGCTCTACCATCGAAACGCTGCCAGACATAGCTTTCCAGGTTTGGGTCATCGGTGTAGCCGGGCACGCTACTTTCGACCTCCCAGCCGGTCATGGACTCTTCGGCCTCGAAGTCAACAGCGAAGGGCTGCTGACCTTCACAGCATCCAGCTATTGGCGCGTGGGAGCACCCCAACGCCAGACACTTATCCGTCGTGCACGGGTCACCGTCGTCGCAGCCACCGGGGCAAGGGTCAACGTCGACCTCGGGTTGAGTATCGTCCACCAGGTCGGCGTCCTCATCCGCCTGATCCAAGTTGTCCTTGGTATCCTTGACATCTAGGGGAGCGACATCATCAACATCGGCGGCCTGGTCAGGAAGGATATCCTGGTCCGACACATCAGCGGGCTGCGCATCACCGGCGGAATCCACTGCTACGTCCGAACCCGACGAGCCACCACCACCACAAGACCAGAGCCCCAAAACAACAACAAGCGCAACAAAACGCACCGCTCTCATGTGCATCCTCCCCATTGGCCGACTGGCGCACAACGAGGCGCCACCCTTAGCCGGCCGAGTATAGCAGACCCTTCCCAGGGAGCAAAGCCAAACGGCTCGCACGTTGCTACCATCTCGGCCCATCGGATTAATGGGTGGTTGGCCGGCTCACTGCGCTGTATCGGATTTGGGCTGGATGTGGAGTTTCTGGAGGGGGCCCCGCTGGGGGCCCCGCTGGGGGCCCGGGGCCCCGGGTGGCCCGCTTAGCCGCAGAAGTAGGTGTAGACGCAGACGCCATCAATGGTGCAGGCGTCGCCGGTGCACTCATTGTTGTCGTCGCAGTCACTGTCGAAGTAGCAACCAATGCACTTCTCTACGTTCTGGTAGAAGCACCCGTCCACTGGGTCGCAGGAATCGATGGTGCACGGATTGGCATCATCGCACTTGCGGTTCCAGTAGTCGCACTTGCCACCCAGGCAGATGTCGCTGGTGCAAACGTTGCCGTCGTCGCAGTCATCGTCGGCCATGCACGTGTCGCAGGCGCCACCGGGGCAAGGCGTGAAGACGCAGTCGCCGGTGTCGTGGTCGCAGCGGTCAGCGGTCTGGCTATCGTTGTCGTTGCAGACCTTGGCGACGTTGGCGCATTTGCCCGCTGTGCAGGTGTCCACGGTGCACGGATCAGCGTCGTAGCAGTCGCTGGCGTCGTCACACGAGGCAATGCAGTTGGGCATGGGGAAGTAGGCGCAACCCGAGTCGGGTGCACACTCATCGGTGGTGCAGGGCATGAGGTCCACGCAACTCTTGGGCGAGTACTGGCAGGCCATCACGCCTGTGCCCGGAGTGGCTCGGCAGCGTGCCAGAGAACAGAGAGCAACTCCCTCTTCGTTCTTGTAGACGCAGTCCATGTCTGTCTCGCACTCGTCGAGGCAGCCAACAACAGCGGTGTGCAGGCAGTTACCGTTGGCCGGGCTGCACTGGTCCAGGGTGCACGGGTCGTGGTCGTCGCAGCGATACTGCGGGAAGACGCACTCGTTGTTGTCGCAGACTCTTCCGGTGCAGGGGTCGGCGTCGACGCAATCGGCAACGGTCTGGCAGCAGTTGGCAACGGGCATGAAGACGCAGTCCCCCGTAAGCGGGTTGCACTCGTCGAGGGTGCAGACGTTACCATCGTCACACTCGGCATAGGTCAAGTCGCAGCGGTTCGTTGCCAGGTTGCAGGTCGATGCAGTCACGCAGAGATTCTCAGCAGCGTAGGCGAAGCAGTCAGCGTTAGACTGGCAGCCCACGCAGATGGAGCGGTAGCTGCAGTAGGTTTCGGGCTTGTCGCCGAAGCCGATGCCGATGGGATTGACCTCCTTGCAGGTGTCCTCCGTGCACGAATTGTTGTCGTTGCACTGTGCATCGCTCTGGCAGCCGGTGCAGTTTGCAATGGGCGTGTAGACGCAACCATTCTGCGGGTGACAGAAGTCGGTGGTGCAAGGATTGCGGTCGTCGCACTTGATGAGGGTGTACCTGCAGTGTCCGCTGGCAAAGTCGCAGCCATCGATGGTGCAGATGTCGCCATCGTTGCAGACCGTCTGCCAGTTGGTGCTGTTGCAAGCACCCACGCAAGCCGACGGGAATGGATTGCTTCCACTGCATGACCCAGTCCTGGGCATGCAAGTATCACAGGCCCCATCATTACCGCAAATATCGTAGACATTATTGCACTTCTTCTGGGTGCAATAGTCCCTTGTGCAGGCATCACCATCATTACAATCGGCAGCGGTGTTGCAAGGCACATTTGCGGCGTGCGAGCTCTTGTAAATGCAGCCCACTCTCGGGTCACACTCAACCAGCGTGGTGAGCGGATTACCATCGTCACAAACGACGGGTTCATAGAGACAATCGCCAAACTCATTGAGCAGGAACGAGCATCGGTCCGTGGAGCAATAGCCCATGGTGTCGCCGGGGCCATCACCGCAGTCGATGTCGTCGTAGCAGCCATACTCGCAGCCGATGATTTCGGTGAAGACGCAGCCACCCTGGACCGGGTCGCAGACGTCCGTTGTGCATGCGTTGCCATCATAGCAGACAACGGCATCGTACAGACACTCACCGGTATCATAGTCACAGCGGTCGACGGTGCAGGGGTCGTCATCGTTGCAGAAGGAGAGTTCGGGATCCCAGTTCGGGTCTTCTTCACCAAGGACCGGGTCGGTCTCCAGGGTGCAGCAGTTGGGCGACGGGATGTTGTCGCACTCACCGGTCTCCGGGACGCAGTAGTCGAAGGTGCAGGCGTTGCCGTCGTCGCAGTCTTTGATGGAGTAGGAGCAGCGGCCGATGCCGGCACCGCAGTCGGTAGCCTCAGTATTGCAGTACCAGAGGAGGCAGAGATCTCGAATGACGGCTCCCTCGGGGGTTACCTTGGTGTCGGGCTTGCAGGCTCCCAGTTCCGGGTAGTCGGGCTCGACGGGCTGACCATTGGGAAGCAGCGGGCATTCAACGTAGCAGTCTGCGACGACACCGCACTGGGCGCATCCTTCGTAGAGGCGGTCGTGTCTGCAGCCGCCGGTTGGGGTGCAAGAATCTGCGGTGCAGCAGTCATTGTCATCGCACTCAACGGGGGTGTGCTCGCAGGTACAAGAGGCGTTGCAGATGTCCTGAGTGCAGAGGTCATTGTCATTACAGCCAGCACCATCGAAGCAGGCAGCGCCGGGCTTGGGTGTGTGAATGCAGCCGATGACCGGATTACAAGAGTCATTAGTGCATGGGTTGGAATCGTTGCACACCTTGGTCTCGAAGACGCACTTCCCAGGGTTGGTGGATGGATCGCAGTAGTCGTTGGTGCAGGCACTACCGTCATCGCACACCACGGGGAGATTGATGCAGGCACCAATGCTGGGGTCGCAGTAGTCGCCGGTGGTGCAGTTGTCGCCGTCGTCGCACTCCATGGCATCACTGGCGCATTCGCCCGTTGCCTCGATGCAGTAGTACATCTCGCATGGCGAGGGACTGGGCGGCAGGCAGGTTTTCACCTCGTTCTTGCATCCACTGAATGGGTCGCAAGAGTCCATTGTACACTTGATGCCATCGTCACAATTCTTCGGCGTGTAGACACAGCTGCCTTCAACGCACTTATCGTTTGTGCAGGCGTTGTTGTCGTTACATGCCAGCGCATCATGTCTGCAAGCGCCAGTTGCTGGCGAGCAAGAGTCCACTGTGCACGAATCACCATCGTCGCAATCCTTAGCGTTGTAGGTGCACTCACCAGAGAGCGGGTCGCAGGTGTCAACGGTGCACTTGTTACCATCGTCGCAGGTCTTGAGGACGTTCTTGCAGCCCATGCCCGTGGGGTCATTGGTGTCGCAAGAGTCGATGGTGCAGAGGTTGAAGTCGTCGCACTGCCAATCGGGGTTGGAGCACTTGTAGCCCGTGGGCGAGCCCGGGTCCGCCTCGCAGATATCCATGGTGCAACTGTTGCCATCGCTGCAGGTCACCAAGGTGTAAACACAGAGGCCGGTGCCGGCGTTGCAGCCGTCGACGGTGCAGGCAATGCTATCGTTGCAGACCAGCGGGGTGTGGCTACACGCTGCAGTTACCGGGTCACAGAAGTCGATAGTGCAGAGGTCTCCGTCCTCGCAGGCGGGTGCGAAGACGCACTCGCCGGTGAGGGTGTTGCAGGAGTCATCGGTGCAGATGTCGCCATCGACGCACTCTTTCCACTCGTTGAGGCAGGCCCCTGTAATGGGGTCGCAACTATCGAGGGTGCACTTGTTCTCTTTGGTCTTCTGCGGGTCGATCCAGTCTCGGCAGTCCTTAAGGGTGTTAACACAGGCGCCATTGGCCGGGTTGCAGGAGTCGAGGCTGCACGGGTCGCCATCGGAGCAGTCTTTGGGCATGAAGGAGCAGGCCAGGGTGACCGGGTCGCAGATGTCATTGGTGCAGGCCAGGCCGTCATCACAGTAGACCACGTTGCTGCAGAAGCCCGTGGCCGGGTCACAGCCATCGGTTGTGCAGAGGTCCCCATCGCTGCAATTCACCGGAGTGTTCTTGCAGCCGCTGCCTGGGTCACAAGAGTCGGTGGTGCAGGCGTTGTTGTCGTTGCAGTTCACCGCTACGTTGGCGCAGGTTCCGTTGGCGGGGTTACAGGTGTCCGTAGTGCAAGAATCACCATCGTTGCACGTGATCGGCACCTGGACGCAGCCAACCTGCGGGTCACAAGAGGTCTGAATGCACTTGTCGGCCAGAGAGCAATCCTTGACCGGGTAGGTACACTCGCCGCTGACGCAGATGTTGTCGGTGCACTCATTACCATCGTCGCAGTTCAGCGGCACGTGGGAGACCTCACCGGTCACCGGGCTGCAGAGGTCCTGGGTGCACGGGTCACCATCATCGATGCTCTTGAGAACGTTCCTGCAGCCGCCGTTGATGGGGTCGCAGGAGTCGGTTGTGCACGCGTTGTTGTCATTGCAATTCAGCGGTGTGTGCACGCAACCGAGCAGCGGGTCGCAACTGTCCACGGTGCACGGGTCAGTGTCAATGCAGCTCTTGGTGGGATTGGAGCAGATGCCGGTTAGCGGGTCGCAGATGTCGTCGGTGCACAACTTGCCGTCGCTACAAGACTTCTCTTCGTACTCGCAGATCCCAGTTACGCTGTTGCACGTATCAGTAGTGCAAGCATTAGAGTCATTGCAGATGATTGGGGAGTTGCTGCACGCACCGGTGACCGGGTTGCACTGGTCGAGGGTACATGGAATTCCGTCGTCGCACTTGAGAGCGAAGATGCACTCGCCGGTAGTCATGGAGCAGGAGTCAACGGTGCAGATGTCGAGGTCGTCGCAGACCTTTGGAGTGTGGAGGCACTCACCGGTAGTGGGGCTGCAGGAGTCCTCGGTGCAGGGGTTGCCGTCGTCGCATGTCTTGAGGGCATTGATGCAGCCACTGGAGGGGTTGCAGGAGTCCACGGAGCAGGGGTTGTTGTCATTGCAGTCGACCGGCGTGTAAGTGCACTTACCGCCCTGAGCCTCGGAGCAGAGGTCGTTGGTGCACTTATTTCCGTCGTCGCACTTCTGAGTGTAGGTGCATGCGCCGGTGTTCAGGTTACACGAGTCGGTAGTGCAGTTGAGCTGGTCGTCACAGCGGTTGCTGTAGACGCAGGCTCCGGTATCCGGATCGCAGAACTGGTCCGTGCATGGATTGTTATCGGAGCAGTTGACCTCGGTGTGGGTCCACTGGCCTGTCACGGGGTTGCATGTGTCGGTGGTGCAGAGGTCCGTGTCCGGATTCGGCACATTCTGGTGGACGCACCCTGTGACGTTGTCACAAGAATCCACGGTGCAGGCATTGTTGTCGTTGCAGTCGGCATCGGAATACTCGCACTCACCGGTAGCCTCAACGCACGAGTCAGTGGTGCATGCGTTGCCGTCGCTGCATACCACGGGCTGGAACACGCAGGTTCCGGTGGCGGGGTCGCAGAAGTCCGACGTACACATGCTGCCATCATCGCACGCCAAAACCGCATTTTCGCACTGACCAGTAGATGGATTGCAGCTATCGACAGTGCACTTATTACTGTCGTTGCAATCAATGGGGGTATTTCTGCAACCAGTCTCGGGGAAGCACTCGTCCAGCGTACAGTTGTCACCGTCAGAGCATGTTCTGGGCTGGTTAGTGCATTCGCCGTTGTCCGGATTGCAGACGTCGGTGGTGCATGCGTTATCGTCGTTGCAGGTCTTAGTGGCAAAGACGCACTGTCCGGTACTTGCATTACAAGAATCATCCGTGCAATTATTACCATCATTACAAACAACGGTATTAAACGTACATTCACCTGAGGCGGCGTTGCAGAGGTCAACGGTGCAGTTGTTCTTGTCATCACACGACGGAGCATAGATGCACCTTCCGTCAGCCTCATTGCAGGTATCCACGGTGCAGGGGTTGTTATCGCTGCAGGAACGCGGCGTGAACTCACAGGCACCGGTAGCGGGGTTGCACGCGTCAATGGTGCACTTGTTTCCGTCGTTGCATGCCAGAGGTGAGTTGACACAGCCCGAGGCAGCGTTGCAGCTGTCGATGGTGCAGGCATTGGCGTCGTCGCAGTTGATCTCCTCGTAGGAGCACTCACCGGTGACGGTGTTGCACGAATCGATGGTGCACTTGCTGCCATCATCGCAAGCAGCGAGGTAGGTGCACTTGCCAGAGCCCGGGTCGCAGAGGTCGGTTGTGCAGAGATAGCCATCGTCGCACTTGGCCCTGTTGACGCAGCCTGAGGCGGGGTCACAGCTATCGAGAGTACAGAAGTTGTTGTCGTTGCAGTTTACAGGGAGATAGACGCAACTGCCCGTGACCGGATTGCAGGAGTCAACGGTGCAGGCACTACCATCATCGCAAGGCTTGGCCTGGTTGACACAGCCCGTAGCGGTGAGGCAGTAGTCAGTAGTACAAGCATCGTTGTCGTTGCAGTCAACCGGGGTCCAGATACAGGCCGCAGTTATGGGGTCGATGGAGTCTTCGGTGCAGGCGTTGGCATCATCGCAGTTCACGGGGGTGAAGACGCACTCACCGGTGAGAATGTCGCAGGAGTCGATGGTGAGGGGGTTACCGTCATTGCACGGCTTATTAATGAAGGAGCAGGTGCCTGTGGTCTTGCTGCACGAGTCGATGGTGCAGAGGTTGTCATCGTTGCAAACCACGGGGTCGTTGATGCAGCCGACGGCGGGGTCGCAGGAGTCGACCGTGCAGTTGTTACCGTCATTGCACTCCACGGGGACGTTGGCGCAGGCGCCCGTAGCGGGGCTGCAGAGGTCCTGGGTGCAGGCATCGAAGTCGTCGCAGACCGTAGCGGGGTAGCTGCAGAGGCCCGTAGCTGAGTTGCAGATGTCTGCAGTACACTTGTTGTTGTCATTGCACACTACATTCGTGTATGAACAGGCGGCATTCGCTGGGTTGCAGAAGTCGATAGTGCAACCATCCCCATCGTCGCAGACCAGGGGGTGTTCACAAAGGCCTGTGAGTGGGTCGCAGTTATCCTCGGTGCACTTGTCGTTGTCCCAGCAGACCTTGGGAGTGAAGAGGCATTCGCCGTCGGCCTCGTTGCATGAGTCCTCGGTGCAGAGGTTGCCGTCGTCGCACTCTTTGACGAGGTTGGAGCATCCCGAGTCGGGCTCACAAGAGTCTTCGGTGCAGGGATTGTCATCGTCACAATCCACGGGACCGTGACTGCACTCGCCGGTGAAGAGGTCACAATTGTCCAGAGTGCAGGCATCCCCATCGTCACACGTGGTCTCGTAGGAGCAGGCACCGGTCGTCTCGTTGCAGAGGTCGGTCGTGCATGGGTTCGCATCATCGCAGATGGGCAGGAAGTAACATCCTGTAAGGGGATTACAAGCGTCTTCGGTGCAGATGCTGAAGTCATCGCAACTGACCGGTGAGTAGACGCACTCTCCGGAGAGAGTGTTGCAGCCATCGACGGTACACTCGTCGTTATCGAAGCAGACCTTCTCCAGGTGTTTGCACCCAGTTTCGGTGGAGCAGGTGTCCACGGTGCAGGCGTTACCGTCGTCACAGTTCGTGGCAACGTAGCGGCACTCGCCATTTGCGGGGTTGCATGAGTCCTGGGTGCAGAGGTTATTGTCGTTGCAGGGCTTGGGCGGATTGAGGCAGGTGCCCGTCTCTTCATCGCAAGAGTCAACGGTGCAGAGGTCTCCGTCATCGCAGTTCTTGACGATATTCTGGCAGACGCCGGTCTGCTCGTCGCAGAGATCGAGGGTGCACTTGCGGTCGTCGTCGCACACCTTGGGAAGGTTCTTGCAGCCCACGCCGGGGTCACAGCTATCGTCGGTGCAGTTGAGGAAGTCGTTACAATCCTTCACGGTGTGTGTAACCGACCCGGTAACGATATCGCAGAGGTCCACAGTGCAGGCGTTTCCGTCGTCGATGACAAGCGGGGTGTAGACGCACTGGCCAGTCTCTTCGTCGCAGTGGTCGAGGGTGCAGGCGGTTCCGTCATCGCAAACAACGGGGAAGATGTCGCAGGTGAACTCTCCGTCGTTGTCGTCGGCGCCCGGGTCACAATCATCCACGGTGCAGGGGATGCCGTCATCACAAGCATTAATGTAGATACAGCTGCCTGTCTCGGGGTCGCAGGAGTTGGTTGTACAGTCGTCGGTGTCGTCGCAATTGATCGCTGTGTTGAGGCACTCACCGGTGAGGGCGTCGCAGCGGTCAATGGTGCAGGCATTGTCGTCGTCACAATCTTTGGGGTTGTTGATGCAGCCCGATGCGGGGTCGCAGAAGTCGTCGGTGCAGAGATACTCATCGACGCAGTCGACTTCAGTATAAGAGCAATCGCCCGTAAGGGGATTACATGTATCTATGGTGCATGCACTACCATCATCGCAGGAGTTCTCGTAGGTGCACGAATATGAACTCAGACCCTGGGGTGTGCAGTAGTCCTGGGTACAGACGTAACCGTCGTCGCAAGCTGGGCGGTTGCGGCATTCGCCCGTCTCTCCATCGCAGGAGTCGATGGTGCAGACGTCTCCGTCGTTACAATCGACGGGGGGATTGAAGCAGGCGCCCGTAGCGGGGTTGCAGAGGTCCTGGGTGCAGAGGTTGGTATCTGCGCAGCTCTTGGCAGGCTGGTGGTAGCAGCCAGTGTCGGCGAGGCAGCTGTCTGTGGTGCAGAGATTGTTATCACTACAGTTGGTTGGCGTGTGGAGGCAGGTTCCGTCGCCGCAGGAGTCGTCCGTGCACAGGTTGCCATCGTCGCAGTTCAGCGGCGTATTGACGCACTTCCCGTCGGGCCCGCAGGAGTCTACCGTGCAGGGGTTATTATCGCTGCAGTTCTTGAATTGATTCAGGCACGCGCCCGTAGTTGTATTGCAAGAATCTGTAGTGCATGCGTTGCCATCATCGCAGCTCTTCAGCAAATTAACACAAGTTCCGGTAACACCGTCGCATGAGTCAGCGGTACATGGATTATTGTCGTTGCAATTCTTCGCCGAGAAGGTGCACTTACCTGTCAGGGGGTTGCAGCTATCATTAGTGCAGGGGTTGCTGTCGGTGCATGTAACCGGGGTGAAGACGCACTCACCATTGTCGGGGTTGCACTCATCCAGGGTGCAAAGTTTGTCATCCTTGCAGATCTTGGGAAGGAAGGTGCAGACGCCGCCGGGACCACAGGAGTCGACGGTACAATTGTTGCCGTCGTCGCAGAGGGCCTCGTACTCACACTCGCCGCTGAGCGGGTTACAGAACTCCACGGTGCACTCATCACCATCGTCGCAGACTTTGCCGATGTTGCTGCAGGTTCCGTCCACGGGGTTGCAGGCGTCGGCGGTGCACTTGTCGTTGTCGTCGCAGGCCACTGGGATGTTGGCGCACCCTGTTGCCGGGTCGCAGCCATCGCTGGTGCAGGCGTTTCCGTCGTCACAATCGATGGGTGTGTAGGTACACTCTCCTGTACCCATGTCGCATGTATCCATGGTGCATGCAGTATTATCGTTACACGTGGGCACGTAGGTACATTTTAGCGTAGCAGGATTACAGAGGTCCTGGGTGCAGATATTTCCATCTTCGCAACGGTTGGTGTGAACCGCCAGGCCCTCAGCGTTGCAGGTGTCGATGGTGCAGGGGTTGCCATCGTCGACGTTAATGGAACTGTAGATGCAGAGGCCCGTGGCTTGGCTGCAGATGTCCAGGGTGCAGGGATTGCCGTCGTCGCACTGAACTGCCGTGTAGGTGCATCCCACGGCGGGATCGCACTTGTCCTGCGTGCACTTATTTCCGTCATTACATGAGAATGTGTACTTGCAGCCGCCAGTTGCTGGATCGCAAGTGTCGTTTGTGCATGCATTGTTGTCATTGCATACAACCGCAGTATTTACGCATTTACCAGTTGCCGGATCGCAGTAGTCCGAGGTGCAGAGGTTGTTGTCGTTGCAGGGCTTGAGAGTGTTTGAGCATGTGCCGGTGGTCTTCTGGCAGGAGTCCACGGTACAGGGGTTGCCGTCGTTGCAGTCTTTCGCCTTGTGTTTGACGCCTGTAGCGGGGTCGCACCAGTCATCGGTGCAGAGGTCGCCGTCGTCGACGTCGATGGGGGTGGAGACGCAGTTGCCGGTGGAGGGCTGGCACTGGTCAAAGGTGCAAGCGTCACCGTCAGAGCACTTGACAGGTGTATACACACAAAGCCCTGTGGTCTTATTGCACTTATCGGTCGTACAGAAATTGTTGTCATTGCAATCAATTGCAACATGGGTGCAGCTACCATCAAGTGGGTCGCAGTAATCGAGGGTGCACTTGTTGCCCTCATCGCAAGACTTGGGGGGATGGAGGCAGGTGCCCGTGTAGGGATCGCAGCGTTCTTCGGTACAAGGATTACCGTCGTCGGCGCAGGGGATGGGTTCGTTTCGGCAGAGGCAGGTGTTCTCCTCGGGGTCGAAGTAACAGGAGTCCAGGGTGCAGAGATTTGGATTGCCTGTCCCGGGGATGTAGTCGGTGCAGAGGCTGTCGTCGGGCTCTGTGGGGCCCAACGGGCAGCAGCCGCAGACGTAGGTGTTGATGCAGCCGAAGAGGGAGTCACAGCTATCCACTGTGCAGGTGTCACTGTCGTCGCATGGGTTTGGAGTGTGGACACACTCGCCCGTGGCGATGTCGCATGAGTCGTTGGTGCACGGGTCAAGGTCATCACAGGGGACAACTTCGAAGATGCACTCACCGGTCTCTACATCACATCCGTCGTAGGTGCAGGGGTTGAGGTCTTCGCAGGGGATGGATGGGTTGTAGCAGGCGCCGGTGGAGGGGTTGCACTGATTGAGGGTGCAGGCGTTGCCGTCGTCGCAGTTTCTGACGACATTGAGGCAGTTGCCCGTGATGGCGTCGCACTGGTCCACGGTGCAGGGGTTGCCGTCATTACAGTTGACTGGCTTATTGATGCATCCAAGACCAGTGTCGCAATAATCGACCGTACACTTGTTATTATCACTGCAGCTGACTGGTGGGTACTGGCAGTTACCGGTCGCAGGGTCGCAGGTGTCCGCTGTGCAGGGGTTTCCGTCGTCACAAAGCTTGGCCGTGCTGACGCACTTGCCTTTGGCGGTGGGACCGCTGCCTTCCACGACGCACTGGTCGATGGTGCATGGGTTATTGTCGTTGCAGTTCAGGGGGGAGAACTTGCAGAAGCCCGTGATGGGGTCGCACTGGTCCGAGGTGCAGGGGTCGCTGTCGAAGCAGGCCACGGCCTGGTGCTCGCAGAGGCCGGTAGCGAGGCTGCAGAAGTCTTCGGTGCAGAGGTTACCGTCGTTGCAGTTCTTGGGGGGATGCGAGACGCCAACGCCCGGGTCGCAGATGTCCTGGGTGCAGGGATTGCCGTCGGAGAAGTCTCCCTGAATGTATCGACATCCAACGTTCTTATCACAAGAATCGTTAGTGCAAATATTGTTATCATCACATACGACCGGAGTATAGAAACAGCTTCCCGTGTCAACATTGCATGCATCAACCGTGCAGGCATCACCGTCGCTGCACGGTTTAGGCGTGTGGCTGCACTCGCCGGTGAGGCCGTTACACGAGTCAACGGTGCAGGCTTCTCCGTCTTCGCAGTTGGGGAAGGAGGTGAAGCAGGCTGCCTCTACGCAGCGATTTGGGTCACTGGGGTCGAGGAGAGAGCAGACGCAGGTGTCGATGGTGCACTTGTTGCCGTCCTTCTCGCAGAGGTCGTCTCTGGTTGTGCCAGTAACGGGGTCGATGCAGCCGGAGCACTCCAAGGATACAATAGCCTGGTGGTAGCAGCCACCGGCGATGGTTGAGCAGAGGTCGGCGGTGCATGGGTTGCTGTCGTCGCAATCGATTTGGGTGTTCTTGCAGGCACCCGTGAGTGGGTCGCAGCCGTCGATGGTGCAGAGGTCGCCGTCATTGCACGCCTTTGGAATAAAGGTGCACTGTCCGGTGACGGGGTGGCAGGAGTCTTCGGTGCAGAGATTGCCATCCACGCAGGATTTGCCCGTGTGGACGCACTTCCCGGTGTTGACGTCGCACGAGTCGGTGGTGCATGCGTTCTGGTCGTCGCAGTTCAATGCCTGGTTCTCGCACTGTCCGGTAACGGGGTTGCACCAGTCGTAGGTGCAGGGGTTACCTTCGTCGCAGTTCTTGTCGACGTAGGAGCAGAGGCCGGTGCCGGGGTCGCAGATGCCGGTTTTGCAGGTCTTGTCTGCGCAGGGGATGGGCTGCACGACGCACTCGCCCATGAAGCAGTCCGAGACACTGCATAGGTCGGGGGCATCGCAAACCATGGGGGCGTGTTTGCATCCCTCGACACAGTCGCAGGTGTCAACGGAGCAGGCCACTTCATCATCGCAGTCCATGGACTTGAACTCGCACTTGCCGGTGTCGGGGTTGCAGAGACCGATATCGCACATGCAGCCGGTGTCGCAGGTCACGGCGGCGTGCTTGCATGTTCCAACGGACTCGCCAACAGGGATAAGGCAGTAGTCTTCGGTGCAGAGGTTTCCGTCGTCGCACTTGGGGTCATTGAAGCTGGAGCAGGAGTTGGGTGGGCAGCGCTCCTCGTTGTAGGTGAAGACGCAGGGCTCAACGCCAGGGGCGGCGTTGGGATTACAGGAATCGTCTGTGCAATAGTCCTTATCGTCGCACTCTACCGGGGAGTAGGAACATGTAAGGGTTACATAGTTACACTTATCGACCGTGCAGGGATTATTATCATTACAGTCAGCAGCGGCCTTGCAGGCACACTCGGGGTTTTCGAGGTCAGGCGCGTGCTGGCATCCAGTCTCGGGCTCGCAGGTGTCGATGGTGCACTTGTCGAAATCGTCGCAGACACCGGCCGCCATCATGTCGACATAGTCGCAAACGCCCACGTACTCGGGGTTGAGTACCGGGTCAGGGGAGCCCGGCTGAGTCCACTCTTTGAATCCGTCGGTGTATTTGCAGGAGTGAATGGTGCAGAGGTTGCTGTCATCGCACATGGAGTTGGCAGCGTCAGCGGTACCGCCCCAGCAGTAGACTTCTTCGCAACCGGAGGGGATGTTGGTGCAGCCCACTTCGGGGTCGCAGCCGTCCATGGTGCAGGGGTCGTTATCGTTGCAGAAGCCACCGGCCAGGAGGTCGTTGTTCTGGCACTGGCCATTCATGCAGACGTCGGTGGTGCACTTATTGGCCACGAAGCCGGCGGGGATTTCGCCGGGGCAGAGCACTTTGTCGCCGGTGAGCGGGTCCACGCAGTCTCGGCAATCAGCGGACTTCTCGCAGCAGTCTGGAGGTGTGAGGGTCTGGGTCTGGCAGCAGCCCGACTCGCAGGTCCAGGCCTGACATGCAACCAGAGCGATGCCCGTGCAGGCCGAGAGGTCGTCGGCGGAGCACTGGCCGAACTTGCAGCCGCAGCCCACGCCTTCGAGGCAGACTGTGCCGGCGTCGCAGTCGGACATCTCGCTCCACACCCAGCAGCCGTCCACGTCCTGCTGGCAGGTGCGGACCTTGGTGTTATTGAACATGCACTTGACCTCGCCTTCCTGGCAAGGTGCTGGCGGGCACTCGAAGGTGGTCTCATCGGGTTGCAGGTCGGGGGCAACATCCGGGTCTGCCTTGTCCGTGTGAATATCCTGGGCGGCATCTATTTCCGCCTGGACTTCCTGCTTGGCATCGGGGTCTGCGATATCAGCGACCTGGTCCTCCGGGGAGGTATCCTTCTGCTGGACCTGTGCATCGGGTGGACAACCCGTGACGAGAATCGCCACAGCCGCAAGCATACCAAGCGACAAGGCTTTGCGAAGACCACTAAACGAGTTCATGAGCCCCTCCTGATTTCCGTCGGCAATCGCCTCAACGATCCGGCCCCTGCAACACGGACCGAAGAAAATGGCACAACGGTACGGGGCTAAGGTATACCAGGGTTCCGGGCCTGTTGACAACACCCAATTCGGGCGCGAGCGTTGCGACGGGGCTTCCGAAGTCAAGGAGTGTCATGAGGGGTGCGAAGCCAGGTTCTTATGAGGGAACAATCGCGTTGGCGCCCAGTAGAATGCCGGGGCCTCTCGGGCAGCGCATTTCGGCACATATGTTATCAATATGACTGACAAATCCAGGTGGCTCAAAGAGGTTTTTCCTGCTCGTGAGGGTGGATGCCGCTCACTGGTGTTACTACTGGCTCTGTTAGTGGCTGGTTGTTCCCATGAAGGGGAAGGCATTAAGCTGTGCCATGACGTCACGTGTCGCGCCGCGTCGATTTCCGGAGCAGATGACGCAGCTGAGGCCGCTGGGCGTACATCTGAGTTTCCCCCCGCCTGGGACGACTCTGCCACCACCGGGAAGGCCGACGAAGCCTCAGAAATGCGCGAATCCAAGCCAGAACTCTTCGGACTAACCTCTCCGCCGGTTCCAGGCAGCATACCGGTGCCAGAGTATTGGCCTGTGGATGCAGTTATGGTTCGTCCTGGGGGCAGTATAGGAGGGTTCCACGAGTCCATTATCAGGGCATTGGATGGACACGTAGAGCATGTATGGCTGCTGCACGAGAGCGACCAGAGAGATAGCCTCATGGCCGAAACAGAGAGTTTTCAGTTGACCCCGGGCTTTGTCATGCCTTTGAACATCGAGAAGACCGACTCCAACTGGGTGCGGGACTATGGGCCCATATCGCTGCTGGGCCCCCAGGGGGCACTGGCCTTCGTAGACTTTCGATACTACGTGGCACGCCCCAACGACGATGCAGTAGCTACCAGGGTAGCAGATGCCGTGGGGGCCCCCGTCTCCAGACCCCCCATGAGTTTCGAGGGGGGCAATCTCATGGTGGATGGGCTTGGTCGCTGCCATATGACCCAGAAGGTGTTCACCCAGAACGCCAGCGCCAGCCAGAGCCACATCGAGGCTTGGCTGAAATCGTACCTGGGCTGCTCTCAGCTGGTCGTCGTGCAGCGCCCCGAGGCGCTGGGCACAGGGCACATCGACATGTTCGCGAAGCTGGTGGGACCTCAGAGCGTCATCATAGGCAGGTACGACGAGCAGACCGGGGGAGCCAACGCCGGTATTCTTGATGACATTGCAGCTCAATACGGCCAGCTCGATGGAGACGATGGGGTGCCGCTGACCGTATTGAGAGTACCTATGCCACCCGTGGTTGATGGCGTTTGGTATACATACACAAACTCTCTTATAGCAAACAATTCGTTACTTATGTCTGTTTTCCCGACATTAGAGCAGGACCCGGCCGTGGCGGCGCTTAGAGAGCAGGCCGCTGCGGTGTACAAGCAGGCGCTGCCCGGTGTGGAGGTTTTTGAGATTCCGTCGGACGGGGTAATCAGGGCGGGCGGGGCGGTTCACTGCATGACCATGGGGGTAGCACGGGGCAGTGCTAAGTACGCCGCTGCCCAGCCGGAGCTGTTGTGCGACTTCAACGATATCTTAAGGTGCCAAAGGCCTGGGCTCTGGTGTGGGGGAGGAAACTCTGACGGGGAGTGTGAGGGTGATGGCACGCTGCGGTATTGTGGCAGCGACGGCTACCCAAGGAGGGTTTCGTGCGGGGGAGGTTGTGCGGTGAGGTCAGCAGGTGGGGCGGCGGTAGCGGAGTGTGTCGCTGCCGAGAACCAGATGCAGGAGTGGGGCACCCTGGATGGCAGCGAAGGGGGCGAGCATGGGGAGGGGATCGGAAGTAGCGTGCCCGAGCGTGGATGCAATTTGGCGGCCACGGAGGCGTGGGGTAGCGCTGACGCAGAAGGGGGCGACCATTGGGAAGAGGTAGTCTACGAGGTATGTCCCGACGGCCCATGCGTTGATGGGCAATGCTCCACGGGAGGTTTTGGCGCCTGCGAAGCATGGGGGCCTGGCTGCCATGGTGCATGGGCCATCCGCTGCCCGATGGAAGGGGAGCCATCGGCCACTTTGTGTGCCTTGCGAGGCGAGGTTTGTATCGAAGAACCTGATGGGGCAACGTGCGGCCCATGGGATGAACTCGATTCCCAGGGCGCCCTCTGTCCGTGGCCGGGCATGAGGCGGTGCGGTGAGGGCGGGGTTCCGGAGATCTGCAGCGTTGCGGCCCAGGGGGGACCAGGAAGGTGGGTGGAGTTGGAGGGATGTTGGCCTGAGAGCCTCTGTCTTGATGGGGTCTGTGTCTCACCGATAGCGGATGAAGAGGATGAGAGTGACGAGCCTGGAAGCGGGTGCGGCATTTCCAGTGCGGGAGGCCGGGCGCTCCATGGCTTTTGGACAACACTGCTTGGGGTTGTGGCGGCGCTGGCGATGATGCGCCGCCGAGGGTGGAATGGATGACGCCGTTCTGTTTGTGGCAAGCAGCCCGTGACGGCAGTGTGGCCGCAGTGAAGCCTGGGTAGGATGACGCCGTTCTGTTTGTGGCAAGCAGCACGTGACGGGAGTGTGGCCGCAGTGACGGCTGGGTAGGATGAGGCCATCCTGTAGATTGCAATCACCAGACGACGGGACTGTAGCTGAGGGGCCGGAAATCCGTAGGATTCCCTGAGGGCCGTAACGAGAAGATTTCCTGAGGGGGTTAAACGAGAAAAGCCCCGGTTCGACTAGCGAACCGGGGCTTTTCTATTCAATCAGCCAGGAAACGGTAGAGACCTACCAGTCCCAATCCACTTCGAGTTCCACGGTGCCCCAGGCGGCAGTGGCGAATTCGGCCCAGGGGCCGTTGTCGCTCTGGCCGAGCTCAACGAGGAACTGCTCACGGGAGCCTTCCACGCCGCTGTCCATCTCGACGATGTAGAGCACGTCGCCGCAGAGGATCTCTTCGCCGTTCTCAAAGTCGACGGAGATTTCGCCGCCGTTGAGGGAGAAGTAGCCAACGAACTGTCCGTCGCCAGCGACGCCGTCCTGCGGACCGGTGACCTGCTCGGGGTCGTCCTTGTCGTTGTCGCAAGTGGCCTGGCCCCAGGGGGTGTAGTACACGCTGTCGGCCCAGGCAACGATCACGCCGCCGCGGTCGATGCCGACGCAGTCAATGTCAGCGCCGGGGTTACCGGACTGGCACTTGCCATCGGTGAGAGAGGGGTTGCTCAGGTCGTCAAGGACCTTGACCCAGAACCAACCGGACTGGTCGCCCACTTCGCAGGGGCCCACGGGGTCGGTACCTGTGTCGTCGCCGGGATCGGTGTAGTCATACTCTTCCCAGGAGTCGTCGTCCTCAATGACATCCTCATCCTCGCTGAAATCGCACCTGCTCACTGCAAAGGCGAACGCGAGGACCGCAACCAAAGAAAGAAACTTTTTCATGTTTACCCTCCAATCAGAGTTCATTCCAACCTTGGGACCATCGATTTTGGGTCGGACTTCCAGTTGGTGGGCGCAGTATATCCACGGGTCGGCAGGGTGTCAACCCTAACCCCCGCGAATTTTTAGCCTTATAAATGGGGGGCCATGCTTCTTTGGGCTTGCCGGTTACGGCTGGCTAACTACAGTTGGGGCCACGTTTGGAGGGACGGCATGAGCGTCTACAGGTTCAAGGTTGAGCGAAGAGACGGTGGAACGGCGGCCAGGGCAGGCATTGCGGTGACGGCACACGGCGAATATGTGACTCCGGTTTTCATGCCGGTGGGGACCCTAGGAGCGGTGAAGGGTATTGCTCCGTGGGAGGTTGAGGCCTCAGGTGCGAGGGTGGTTTTGGGGAACACCTACCACCTCTTTTTGCGTCCCGGGATGGAGGTTGTGGCGCAGTGTGGCGGTTTGCACCGGATGATGAGTTGGCCGGGGAGCATTCTGACGGACAGCGGTGGGTATCAAGTTTTCAGTCTGGCCTCGCTGAGGAAGATCGATGAGGAGGGTGTGACCTTCCGGTCGCATGTAGATGGTTCTGCCCACCGGTTGACGCCTGAGAAGGCTGTAGAGATCCAGGAGACGTTGGGTTCGGACATCATGATGGTGCTTGACGAGTGCCCGCCACCGGAGGCGGAGCGAGACTACGTGGTGCGTTCCATGGGAATGACCACGAGGTGGGCCGACCGTTGTCTTGCGGCCAGGCGGGGTGAGAACGCCCTGTTCGGCATTGTACAGGGTGGGATGTTCGCAGATTTGCGGAGGGAGCATGCATTGGAGCTGTCGCAACGGGGTTTTGACGGGCTTGCTATTGGCGGGCTGTCGGTGGGGGAGAGCAAGGAGTTGATGGAGGAGATGCTGGCTGCTTCGGTCAGTGGATTGCCTGAGGATAGGCCCCGCTACTTCATGGGGGTTGGTCGGCCGGGGGACATATTGCGTTCAGTTGCCCAGGGCGTGGACATGTTCGACTGCGTGCTGCCTACCCGAAGTGGCAGAACAGGGCTGCTGTTCACCAGCCAGGGGGAACTCTCGATTAAGCAGGCACGCTTCAGGCTGGACACTGGGCCCGTGGATGAGCAGTGTGATTGCCCGGTGTGTGCCCGGTTCAGCAGGGCCTATTTGCGGCATCTGTTTGTGGCGGGGGAGATGCTTGCGGCAGTGTTGAACACCATCCACAACCTGCACTTCTACCAGCGGCTGATGCGGGAGATCCGGGAAGCGATAGTGGCGGGCAGGTATGGCGAGCACATGGTTCGAACGCTGGAGCAGGTGGACAGGAAGCTTCCGGAATGAGGGGAGAGTTAGATGGATAGGGACCAGGGGGTTCGGGTACTGGAGATAGTCGGGGCCAGCGAGCACAATCTGAAGAATGTGTCGGTTGTGATTCCCAAGGAGAGCCTGGTGGTTTTCAGTGGGGTGAGCGGCTCGGGCAAGAGTTCTCTGGCCTTCGACACGGTGTACGTGGAGGGGCAGAGGAAGTATATCGAGAGCTTGAGCAGCTACGCAAGGCAGTTCTTGGGGCAGTTGGAGCGGCCGAAGTACGAGAAGATGGTGGGGTTAGCGCCGACGGTGGCCATAGAGCAGAAGGCTCAGTCTGCCAATCCCAGGTCTACGGTGGGGACTGTAACTGAGATTCTGGACTACATGCGTGTGCTCTACGCCAGGGCCGGGGAGCAGCGGTGTCACCAGTGCGACAGGCCCGTGGGAAAGCAGGACCCGCAGCAGATCGTGGAGCGTTTGTTGGGGCTTGGGGAGGGGGCAAACGTGATACTCATGGCTCCGGTAGCCAGGGAGCGTAAGGGCGAGTATCGGGTGTTGTTTGAGGAGTACATGAAGCAGGGCTTCACGAGGTTCCGTATTGACGGGGAGATCCAGCGGTTGGAGGAGGCCCAGGTTCTGGACAAGAAGCGGAAGCACAATGTGGACGTGGTGGTAGACCGGATCAAGGTTAAGGATGGGATCCGTGAGAGGCTCACGGACTCGGTTGAGACGGCTTTGAAGGTTGGAAAGGGGCACCTGGTGGTGGACACGGGGTCGGGGGTGGAGGGCGAGTTGAGGTTCAGCGAGTTGCTTCACTGCGACCACTGCGACTTGAGCCTGCCAGAGTTGTCGCCACAGCTATTTTCGTTCAACAGTCCATTGGGGGCATGTCCATCGTGCCATGGTCTTGGCATCTCTGTGGAGTTGGATGCCGAGAAGGTCTTCACGAACCTCACCGCCTCGCTGCAGGAGAACTTCAAGAAGCTCACCGTGATCTGGAAGGGGCGTCGGAGGGGCTGGGAGCGGCGCTTCTGGAGCGGGCTTGCCAACCACGTGGGTTTGACTCCGGGGACGAAGGTGTTTCAGGCATCGGAGGAGGCACTGCGGGGGGCATTGTATGGGGCCGGCACTTTTCCTGGACTGTGGGGGTTCGTCTCTGACGACATGGCGACGACCCAGAGCGAGCTTGTGCGGAGCTTTTACGGGCGCTATCTGAGGGAGAGTTCTTGCCGGGCATGTGGCGGGGAGAGGCTGAGGCCCGAGGCGAGGTCGGTGCGATATCAGGGGCGGGGCATATGCGAGTTGACGGGCATGAGCGCCGAGGCAGTGCTTGAGTTTTTCCGTGCTGCCAAGCCCCATGGCCACGTGGAAGCCATTGCTGCAGAGCCGACCAGAGAGATTGTGAACAGGCTGGCCTTTCTGGTTGACGTGGGGTTGGAGTACCTGACGTTGGACCGGACGGCGCACACGCTGTCGGGGGGTGAGGCGCAGCGAATTCGTCTGGCCAGGCAGTTGGGCAGTGAGTTGTCGGGGGTGATATACATTTTGGACGAGCCGTCGGTGGGGTTGCACCCCAGGGACAGTGTGCGGCTGGTGCGGACTCTGGAGCGACTCAGGGATCTGGGGAACACGGTCATAGTGGTAGAGCATGACCCGGAGACCATGTCCCATGCGGACCACATCGTGGATTTCGGGCCGGGCGCTGGGAGGCAGGGGGGCGAGGTCGTATACAGCGGGGACCTGCCGGGGCTGCTGAGGTGCGAGCGGTCTCTTACGGGCGGCTATCTCTCTGGGAGGCTCGAGATTGAGCGTCCGGCGCAGCGTCGGGGGGCGAACGGGGAGTTGAGGCTTGAGGGAGTAACCTTCAGGAATATCAGCGGGATGGATGTGGGGATTCCCCTGGGGTGTTTCACGGTAGTGACGGGGGTATCCGGGGCAGGGAAGAGCACTCTGGTGGAGGAGGTGCTTAAGCCCCTTCTTGAGTTCAAGCTCAATGGAGCCAAGGAGCAGGTTGAGGCCGAGGTGGGGGCCGTACGGGGCTTGGAGCGGCTGGACTCGGTCATTACGGTGGATCAGAAGCCTATCGGGCGAACTCCCCGCTCCAACCCGGCCACGTACACCAAGCTCTTCGACGCTATCCGGTCGCTCTTTGCTGCGACGAAGGATGCCAAGGCTTACGGGTACGGCCCGGGTCGCTTTTCATTTAATGTTAAAGGCGGACGCTGCGAGCGGTGTGAGGGGGACGGGTCGCTAAAGATAGAGATGCACTTCCTGCCCGACGTGTATATCCCCTGTCCGCAGTGTCTTGGGCAGCGGTTCAACGATGCTACGTTGCGGGTTCAGTACAAGGGGAAGAGCATTGCCGATGTTCTGGCCATGTCTGTGGAGGAGGCTCTTGAGTTCTTCGGGGCTGTGCCCGCTGCCAGGCGAATTCTCTCCACGCTGAACGAGGTGGGCTTGGGGTATATGGCACTGGGCCAGCCCTCCCCTACCCTTTCGGGCGGTGAAGCGCAGAGGATTAAGTTGGCCAGGGAGTTGGCCAGGACGGGTCGTGGGTCGACGCTGTACATTCTGGATGAGCCCACCACGGGGCTGCACTTTGACGATATCAGAAAGCTGCTGTCCGTGGTGCACAGATTGGTGGATTCTGGATGTACGGTTGTTATGGTAGAACACAATCTGGACATTATCAGGTCTGCGGATTGGGTTATTGACCTTGGGCCGGAAGGTGGTGGGAAGGGGGGCAAGATTGTTGTGGAGGGGACACCGGAGAAGGTAGCGGAGTGTGCTGAGTCGCACACGGGTCTATTCTTGCGCCAGGGCGGCTGGAACCAGCCCAGGAGCCAGTAGAGTCTAGACCTTATCTAACGCAATTGATGAAGATTCTCAACGGCAAGTAAAAACATCGATAACAATATCAACCAGGCCTTGGTGTCCAGGGGTCCACTCTTGGGTGAGGCTTTTGATGTTGTTGCGGTTCTGGTGCCAACGTCGGCCGTACTCAGCCCACCTGGTGAGGTTGTGAGCGGGGTCTTTGGAATAGAACTGTAGCATGGCGGCACAATCGGCTTTGAACTGGGTGATATTGGCTTCTTCGAAGGTACGGACGACGGCGAGGACATTTTCGGGGACGCTGTCTACTTCGGAGAGGGGGTCAAAGAGTTCGGCAAGTTTTCGTTGGGTGTCGTCGACGGCCTGGAAGGGTGTGCCTTCTATGTTGGAGGGGAGTTCCGCTGGGGGGATGTCGTAGAAAGCGTCTTTGTTGTCTTTCTGCTGGCCTTTGGAGCAGGAGACAAGGGTGATAAGGCAGGCAGCGAAGAGGGTAGCGGTTCTTGGGGCCATGAGGTTCTCCACAGGCAGAGGGGCCAAGGGGAAGAGGTAGCATTTTCGCGTGCGTGATGGAAGGAAAATGGGGAGGTGATAGGGGGAGGCCCGCTGCGGTTCCCGACCCGGGGAGGGGGGGGCAAATGGACTCTGTCACGCAGGTAGACAATTCGGCAACCCTCCTTCGCCAAGGCTTCGGCGGGCCAAGCTGGCGCCCCTCCTTCGCCAAGGCTTCGGCGGGCCAAGCTGTCAACCCGCCTTTGGCGGGACCACGGCCACGAAATGCACCCGGCGGACGTACCGGTCCCCGCCCACAGATCCGCCCCCAGGTGAGGCACGCCATTGTTGCCCTTTCTGGCGGGGGAATCTAAGATGGCGCCGACGTTTTCGGAGGTGTTGGATGCTGACTGCGGGAAGAGTGGTGCGTACGGGATTGTCTGGTGCAGGTGGGGCTATGGAGTGGGGGTGGCTTGCGGCTCTTTTGTTGTTTGTGGGGGCCTCTGGCTGTGAGGGTGGCAAGGCACCGCACGGGTTGAATTTTTCGGCTTTGACCAGCCGGGTGACCACGGATTGGGTGAGGGTGAATTCGCCCACGGGTATCTCCCAGAGGTTTGACAGGCCCCATTTGCGGGATTCTTTCGGGCGGTACGTTCATCTGCGCGGGGTGAACGTGAGCGGCAGCAACAAGTGGCCGGGAACGGAAGACTTCGAAAGATTGCAGCTCTGGAAGGATGGTGACGGGAAGTTTGTATCGTACGAGGGCAAGCCTTTTCCCATCGAGGAGGCCGACAAGCATTTCGGGCAGTTGACAGGCATGGGGTTCAACTCCATCCGGCTGATCATGAACTGGGAGGCCATAATGCCGGACGGACCGGATGAGTTGGATGAAGGATACCTGGATTATATAGAACAGCTAGTTACTAAGGCTGAGGAGCATGGGATATACGTGCTACTCGATATGCATCAAGACATAGCTTCGCGTCATATTTTTTCACGCTACAATATGAATCCTGTGGACAGCAAGGGCAAGAGATACGAGGCGGGGTCCATGGAGGGGATGTTGTTGGGGCTGCTGCCTGCTCCTGAGGTGGGTGAGAACAGCGGGGCTGACTATCGGGAGTACAACAATTGGTACCGTGGGGACGGTTTTCCGCGTTGGGTTGTAGAGTTGGTGTTGAGGGAGAAGAATCTGGATGCTGCGACGTGGGGCTATCCTAAGTTGCTTGCGGACCTCAAGACGACGGATTTGATGCCATTGCTTGGGCTGCTTCAGAAGTTTCTGCCGGCGGGGGAAGGTGGCGAGGAGAGTGCACTGGCGTTGCTTCAGGAGTTGGACGCTGGTTTGAAGCGGGTGCCGGACTTCGACATAACGGAGACCTCAGACATTTTGCCGTGGACGATGTGGGGTGTAAACGGTGCGTTGTCGTTGGACGTGCAGCGGATCTTTGCGACCTTCTTCGCTGGTGACGAGATATATCCGGAGTACATGGTTGAGGGGCAGAGCATCAAAGATTACCTGCAAGCTGCATATATCCGGGCTTTTGTTGCAGTTGCGGAGAGGGTAAAGGGCAGGAGTAATATAATCGGCTATGACCTGATGAACGAGCCCATAGGCTTCTTTCTGGTGATGTCTGCGGTGGCGGCTTACTTCGACACGGGGTTGGAGAGTACGGTGGAGGGGCTGTTGATTTCGCTGTTGGGGCCCACGGATGGGGCGGCGGTATTCGAGGTATTGTTGGCGCTGAAGGTACTTCCAGAGGACCGAAGCGACGAGACCCGGCGGAAGTGGGGATTTGAGGGGGCCAATCTTGGTGCGATGGTCGGGCTGAACATTGGTTTCGACAGCAAGTATCTTCAGGTTTTCTATGAGAAGTTGGGGAGGGCCATTCAGGAGGTTGACCGGGATGCCATTATCTGGTTTGAGCTGAGTTCGGGGCTCTCGCTGGTGACCGGGGATGGGGGAGTTCAGACTTGGGCGCAGAATCCCCGGAAGTTGGAGGGGGTGAAGCAGCAGGTATTCGCTCCTCACTGGTATCCGGACATCTATCCGTTCCTTGGAATCAATCAGCCGCCACGAGAGTTTAATGAAAACGAATGGAAATATCGAGATTTCCGGGATAATATAGAGGCAATTTATAATAAAAGCAGGTTCTCGCTTGGAAATATCCCAGTCGTGTTCGGAGAATTCGGAACTTACTTCAATTTTGACGGAATTGACAAGTCCAAGGCCTCTGACTACCTCATTTCTGCGCAGATTTTGGACAATTACTACCGTGCATTCGAGGAGTTGAATATCTCGAACATGGTCTGGTGCTGGTCTCCGGAGAACAGTCACGAGTATGGTGAGGGATGGGACCTGGAGGATTTCTCCATAGTGGGTCCGGAGCTGAAGCCAAGGGGGGAGTACGCTTATGTTCGGCCGTACGCCAGGGCCACCAGTGGCGAGCTGGTGCAGTCTCGTTTCTACGGTCCCTACGGGTACTTGGACCCTGAGAAGGGTGAAGCGCTGCCCACCGGGGAATTCTACATGGAGATGAAGTCCAAGGAGGTTGATGCGGCTACGGAGCTGTTTGTGCCTGTGCTGCAGTATCCTACGGGCTTTTACGTGTGGGTTTCGGACGGGCGGTGTTACTACGACGACGCGAGGCAGTTGCTGCACTGGTATCCCGACGAGGACGGGCCTGAGGTGACGCACTGGGTGCGGCTGAGGCCACCGAATCCAGCAGGGGCTGCGGATATGGAGGGGTGGAGCTACTTCTTCCGTGGCGACAAGGTACTTCAGAAAGGAGGGAGGTAGGCCATGAGAGGAAACTTCAGGGGGGCTTTGGATATTCTGGTGTTCGGGGCAGCGGCTTTGGCACTGCTGGGCTTTGGGGGTGATGCGCTGGGCGAGGAGGACATTCTGGACCTCTTCAACAGTGAAGAGAGTGAACCACCGCCGATGTTCGAGTTGCACGGGGAGTTTTCGGGATGGTGGTACTGGCGCAACGACTCGGACTTCGAGTCGACGATTCCGGCCTACGGGGCGGAGGGGCAGAGTGTGGGCCAGGCTTCCACGTTCTTTAAGCCTCAACTTACTTTCCGCACCACGGAGAAGATAGAGTTGTTCTACGAGGCGGAGTTGGGGCTCAATGTTTGGAGCAGGAACGATCCTGATCAGTACTTCGCCAGCGCCGACAACTATATGATAATGAAGCATCGTGAGTTATGGGCAAATATCGACATGGATCTCGCACAACTACGCGCGGGTTATCAGCGTCTGCGAGACCCTTCGGACCTCTTTCTTTCGCACTGGGCGGGGGCGGCGGTGCTCACACTGGGATTTCCAGCCCTGAAATTGAAGTTTATGGGAGGTCAGCTTCCTGACGATACTTTTGAGGGTGTGAGCGTATCCGAAAACAACTTTGTTCACGATAACGTAATAGCTGGTTTCGAGTTTGCGATGGATCTTCACGAGGGCACCTGGGGGGTTCGAGCTGGGGGCTACGGGATGTTCGACCATCGAATAGTGCGGCGACCGCTGACGCTCTTCACGCCATACCTGGGCGGTTTCTGGAAGAGTGAGAAGGTGGACCTGGACCTATACGGCCTGCTGCAGGCCGGCAGTTGGGAGGACAGCGGCGTTGCTCAGATTGACCAGTCGGTGTTGGCGTGGGCCGCCAGTGCATCGATGTTGTTGAAGACGAAGCACTTGGATATCAGGCTTGCCGGGTTTGCGTTGTCGGGGGACGACGACCACGACGGGAACCGGAACATGGGGGCCTTTTTCTATTCGGGGAAGAACAGCAGCCGAACGCTGATGATTACTGAGGACGAGCTTCGTGACCGTGGGAACAACTTTGACGAGGCCTATTCCGGGCGGTGGGGGAGCTTTTTCGTGAATCGGGCGGGGTTGTCGGTGAGTGAGGTTTCGTTGCGTGGGCACTTCAAGGGGCTGGAGTGGTTCAGGCCCGAGTTGGTGGTTGGTGCGGGCTTCACGTTGAACCCGCAGAACTCCTTTGGGCATCGTTATCTGGGTTTGGAAGGCGACCTGATTGTGCGTATCCAGATGGTGGAGAAGGCGGACCTGGTGATGGCGGGGCAGCTCTTCTTTCCTGGGAAGGCGTCGGCGGCGTTCATGCATACGACGGGCCCCGACGGTGTGGAGGAGCGGACCTTACAGATGCACGGCTTCCAGATCGGAACACAGATCATATTCTGAGAGTGATTGCCAACTGATTTTGCTGAGAGGCGTCCCCAAGGAGATTCGAACTCCTGTCGTCGGCGTGAAAGGCCGATGTCCTGACCGGGCTAGACGATGGGGACAAAGAATCAAATAGCATAGAAGCATAAGCCGAGAAATTCTCGACCAGCGTCCCCAAGGAGATTCGAACTCCTGTCGTCGGCGTGAAAGGCCGATGTCCTGA
>CAZQHM010000012.1:0-23052 GCA_964593355.1 uncultured Myxococcales bacterium | reverse complement strand
CCGGGCTAGACGATGGGGACAATTCAATGACCAGTGAGCCGCCGGGGATTCGAACCCTGGACCCGCAGATTAAAAGTCTGCTGCTCTACCGCCTGAGCTAGCGGCCCAAACTCGGTGGCGGACACTAGCCAAGGGAGCAAGGGGTGTCAAGGATTTTCGACCCTCAACGGGCGAATTGCGCTATACTGCGCTGCACCGGCCTGGGGAGGGGTAGTTGATGAGAGAGCGAATTGTTGAAGCGGTTGTGAAGATTGCGGCGCTGCTGGGGTTCAATCCTGTTCGGGTGAGGTGGCGTCTTGGAGCGTGGCTTGAGCGGAGGACGGCGGAGGCTTCCGAGGCCGGGAGCAGGGTGAGGCACGCTGGGTATCGGCACGTGATTTGTCCCCATTGCGGGGCATTGCAGGACGGGGATTCCCGGCAGTGCGACAAGTGTGGCAGGCCGGTGGGTGGTAGGAGTCAGCACGTTCTGCACCGTCTTGGTCTGGCGCTACCGGGGTTCGTGAATGTCAGCACCATTATTGTCTTTCTATGTATAGTTATGTATGCACGTCTACTTATCGATATGGATGAGGCATCGAGCTTCTTTCAGTTCAGTGGCTGGACGCTGGTGAGGTATGGAGGGAACTTCAGGGCCTTGGTGCTGGAGTGGGATGAGTGGTGGCGGTTGGGCACGGCGATGTTTTTGCATGGTGGTTTGATCCACCTGTTGTTCAACATGTTTGCGTTGGCGCAGATTGGTCCTGTGGTAGAGGGGGCCATTGGCCGTGGAAGGTTCCTGGTGCTCTACGTGATTTCGGGGTTGGTAGGCAGCGGGGTGAGCCTGGTCTTCTTGAAGGGGGGCGTGGGAATTGGGGCGTCGGGGGCGATAATGGGGGTAATTGGGGCAGGGGCGGCGTTGGGGCACAGGCTGGGGACAAGCGGCGGGCTGGAGTTACGCAATCGGATGTTGCAATGGGCGTTGTACACGATGGTTTTCGGGTTGTTCGTGAGGGCGGACAACTGGGCCCACGGCGGCGGATTTGTTGCCGGCGGCGTCATGGGCCTGCTGCTCTATCCTGTGGTGGGGAGGGTTCGGCCCATGGGTTGGGCGATGCTGGCGGCGTTGGCGGCCTGCATTGCGGCGGCCATCTGGTTTCTATATCACGGCTTCGTGCCCACGCTGCCTGTTGAGAGGATGTTCTGATGGTTGTTGGGCAGGGTTCCGGGGGGGCATTTGTTGAGTACCCTCGGCTGTTGTTGGGGGAGTGGGTTGAGCGTCCGCACCGATTCATGGTGAGGGTGCGGCTGCTGGAGGAGGACGATGGTGGTACTCTTCCCGGGAGCGCCCCTGAGGGGGTGGGCTCGGTAGTCGAGGTTCACTCGAACAACTCCGGCACGATGCGGAGTTGCAGCGGTCCGGGGCGTCGGGTGTTGGTTTCTCGTTTGGGTGGAGAGGGCCGGAAGCTTTGGTACCGATTACATGCGGTTGAGGCGGGTGGCGACTGGGTTGGCGTGGACACTTCCACGGCGCCGGCGCTGGTGCGGGCGTTTCTGGACGCTGGGGGTTGGGGAGGGCTAAAGGGGGTCTCCTTTGTGAGGCGTGAGGTTGTAGTTCGTGCGGGGAGCAGGCTGGACCTGGAGATGCGTCGAGGGGATGGAGAGCGGTTGTACGGCGAGGTGAAGAACGTGACGCTTTTTGAAGGTGGGCGGCACATGTTTCCCGACGCCAGGAGTGAGAGGGCGGCGAAGCATGTGGAGGAGTTGGGGGAGATGTCGAAGGAGGGGATGGAGTGCTGGGTTTTTTTTGTGGTGCAGCGAAGCGAGGGCGGGGCGTTTTCGCCGGCGGACCACATTGACCCGGAGTTTGGCCGGGCGCTTCGCCGGGCGGTTGGGGCGGGGCTCAACGTTGCTGCGCTGGGGTGCGTGGTTGAGCGGGCGGGGGTCCGTATTGACCGGGAGCTTCTGGTGGAGCTGTAGATGCACCGTGCGGCGGGCCCGCTGCTGACGCTGGAACCGGCGTATCCTCTGCCGCACAACTGACGAGATGGGCTGACGGCCTACAGCCAACACAGGTACGGGGATATCTGGACCTTCCCGTTACGGGGCAGACGGCCGGTCAGGAAACGAAGTGAACATCACGGCCTTCGACGAGGGTCGTCGATTGAAGGAAGCTGCGCACCTCCTGTTTGGCTTTTCTCTTGCCCAGTGCCACGAGCATTGGTCGTGGGAACTGCTGCCAATCCTGATACCAGAGGATGGGGATGTCGAGGATGCGATTGCCCACGCGTCTTGGGGCAACGTCAACGAAGCCATGAATGGGGATGCCGTTATCCAGGAGGTGTGGAGCCAGGAGTCTGGCCACGGGGCCGGTTCCCCAGATGGTGACCCCATCTAGGACTGATGGGTGGATTCGGGGCAGCATGGAGGCTTTGAGGCGGGCCATTGCCTGGGGGCTGTATCGGGAGTCGGTCCTGGTGAGGCGATTGGGGAGGTCGGACCAGTGGAAGAGCTTCTGGGGCAGTTTTGCGAGGGCATGTCCGTGGGCGACTAGTCGTAACCAGAGGGAGTAGTCCTCGGGGGTTCCGTCGTCGACATAACCACCCACCTGGAGGAGTTGTTGGGTTCGCATAAGGACGGCGGGGTGGCACAGGGGGCTCTCTTCGAAGAGGCCTTGAAGAATCATGGGCCAGGTTGTGAGGCCGTTGAGCCAGGCTACGAAGGCATTCATGCCAGCCCCCGTGACGCTGGACTCTTTGAGGGAGACTTGGCAGTCAACTGCTGCGACGTTGGGGTTCTGGAGCAGCAGCGGCAGTTGCTTCTCCAGGCGACGTGGGGAGCAGGTGTCATCGGCGTCCATGCGTGCGATGAAGGGGCTCTGGACGTGTTTCACTGCGGTGTTCAGGGCTGTGACGATACCGGCATGCGGGATGGAGATGAGTTGGAAGCGTTTGTCTCCGGCGGTTGCCAGTTCTGCTACCTTGAGGGAGCCATCGCTGCTGCCATCATCAACCACCAGGCAGTTCCAGTCTTTGAAGGTTTGGGATGCGATGGAGGAGAGTGCGGCCGGGAGCAGTTCTGCGCAGTTGTAGAGGGGCATGACGAAGGTAACGGCGGGCACTTGGGCTCCTTCAAGTGGCGCTGGTCTTCATGAGGGCCATGGGCGGTAGCGTCTGCACTTGGCAGCGGTACGGCCTGCCGGGTGGGCCAGGAGAGCTATTGGCCCGGCCACCTGGAGCTATAGCATGCCACCGGCGGGCGAATCAAGGCCGGCTCCGCACGGTTCAAAACTGCTTGAAACGAAAGGGGTGATCGGTTAGTTTAGGAGGGCTTATGTGCTGCCATTTTTCGGAGCTTTGCGAGCCGGGTTCAGGAACAGGAGTTCGAAATGGTGATGACGTCCTTTCTTCCACAGCCGGGTACACGTTACTATGATAGATTTATAATCCGTGAGCAGGTTGGTCTCGGGCCAATTGCCGGGGTATTCCGGGCAACGGATACGGCGCTGCAGAAGGAGGTCATTCTCAAGGTATTCTACCCTGGTCTGGCCAGTGCCAGGGCGAGGGATGTCAATCTTTTCAGGATCTTCCGCGCCAGGGCCTTTCTGCACAAGAACATACTTCCTGTGCAGGAGGTTTTCTCCGGTGATGACTATCTTTTCGTCACCAAAGATATTATTGACTGCGTATCGCTACGTACACTGCAAGCCCTTAAGCGAGAGGCGCTGGAGCCTTTCGCCAAGAAGGAGATAGCTAATCTTATATTTGAGTTGTGTGAAGCTCTTAAGATGGTTCATCTGCTTGGCACAAACGGCAATCTGAAACCGGAAAACATCCTGCTGTCGGACGACGGGCTTCGGATCGACGATCCCTTCTTCCTGGTGGGGCGCAGCAGCGTTCCTCCGGAGCACGGGGTATTTCCGCATGCGGACCGTTACCTGGCTCCGGAGCAGTTGCAGGACGAGATGCAGGAGCGCAAGGAGAGCGACATTTATGCTCTGGCGCTCATCATGGGAGAGGTTCTGGTAGGCAAGCCCGTGAAGCCAGGGGTTCCTCTGAGTGACCAGGGGCCATTCTTCTCTCCGGAGTTGGACGACTTGTATATCAGGGCGACGGCGACGGATGCGTCGGCGCGATTTAACTCGGTCTCTCTGTTCTGGGACACTGTTCGGCAGGTCTTCAGGCTTCCGGCGGAGGAGTTTGGTCCGGGCAGGACGCCGTCGGCCTTCTTGCCCGAGGGC
The DNA here is from genome assembly GCA_964593355.1 of uncultured Myxococcales bacterium. Classification (GTDB taxonomy): domain Bacteria; phylum Myxococcota_A; class UBA9042; order CAIXZC01; family CAIXZC01; genus CAYTWV01. The sequence continues at coordinate 18,836 of CAZQHM010000012.1, read as the reverse complement.
TATTCGCAGAGGGCCCGGGAGGCCAGGGCCAGTGTTGAGGCTTTCCCGTTTGCGCCGACGCAGACAACGGTCTTTCAGGCGGTGGTACTGCCTCCGGGTGTTGGTTTGGGTGGGTCGCCGGTCTCCGAGGCCGTTGCTGAGAGGACGACGGACTTGGGTGCTCCCAAGGTAGAGGCTCCCCCCGTCGTTGAGCCCCCCGCAGAGGTACCCGTTGAGCGGCCCATGGAGCAGGAGGCGGAGCGGGCAGCTGGTGGAGATTCTGGGGACAAGGAAGTCGGAATCGACCTGCCGGTTGTGACGGCGGAGAGTGGGAACGATGTGGAGGTGGCAGCGGTTGAGGAGGCTATTGGGACCGCTGAGGCCGCTGAGGCCGCTGATGTGGCCGACACGGGGGCAGAGGTTGATGCTGGCGGACTGCCGGCCATGGAGCTTCTGGAGGAGGAGCCGGCGCAGTTGGCGGAGGCCGCCGTGGTGCTTGTGCCCGAGGTGGTTACCGAGGGGCCCGTTGAGGAGGCTTCGGGGGTGGAGTTGGAGCCGGCCACGGATGAAGAAGAGGCCGAGTTGATGGCCATGCTGGAGCGTGAGGCGGCGTTGGAGGCTGGCAAGGCTGTTGGGCAGGATGAGTTGTTGTTGGTTGCTGCATCAGAGAGTGGGGAGCTTGAGGCCGAGGTGGACATGGCCGAGGTGATTCCTGCTGGCGAGGCCTCTGCGGAGCCATTGGAATTGGAGTCGCCATTGCCCCCCGAGGTGCCTGTTGGGGCATCGGGTGCGGTTGCCGACGAGAGCATACTTGCTGAGATCGAGCGGATAATCGAGGAATCCCGTGAGTTGGACTCGGTCATCGAGAAGATGGAGTTGAGTGCGAAGAGGGAGGGCCTTGTCCCCCTTGATGCGGTGAAGGCTTCTGAGGCGTTGGAAGAGCGAGGGGAGGCCTTGGGCGAATCCGGTTCCGGCGCTGGTGAGGGTGGTGATGTGGTTGAGGTTGAGGCCGAGTTGCTCGAGGGCGAGGGCAGCGGCGAGGTCATCGATGAGGCCGAGGAGGTCGACGAGGTCGAGGCCATGGAGGAGTTGGAGTTGGAGGAGGGTGACGATTCTGATCTTGAGGGGATTTCGTCAGGGGGCCAGGCTTTGGAGTCCGGCGAGTTGGAATTGGTAGAGAGCGATGGTGATGCCACGGTGGTTGGCCCTCCGCCCAGAATAGACCCTGTATGCCTTGCACCGGAGAAGGGATTCCGTAGGGACCTTGAGTATTGGAGCTTGCGCAACATAGAAGAGGACAGCGACCTGGAGGAGGTGATGGGGGCAGTTGTAGCTGCTGCCGCCAGGAAGGACGATGAGGATGACGACTTGCTTGTGCTGGGTGGAGCCGCCAAGACCAAGAAGGTCGAGGATGATGGTCTGGTGGTTGAATTGGGCGGCGAGCCACAGGTCAGGCCCGAGGTAGAGAAGAGCAAGGGAAAGGGCAAAGGAAAGGGCAAGGATAAGGGCAAGGAGGCGGGCGAGAAGCCGAAGAAGGCCACTGAGGAGCGACCTGCGGTGGTGGTTGCTCCGGCAGCGCCTCCCCCTGCTCTGGAGCGCCCGGTTGGTCAGGGCGCAAAAGTTGTTGCTCCGCCGGCGAGCTCTGGGGGCAACAAGTGGATATGGATAGTGGTGGTGTTGGTGGTGCTGGCTGGGGCGTCGGTACTTATTGCAACGCAGACCGAGCTATTCGGCACCAAGAAGCAGGAAGTTGCTGCGGAAAAGGCCAAGCAGGAGAAGGCCGCCGAGGATGCGAAGATAGCGGCTCAGAAGCAAGCCAAGGAGGCCGCTGAGCGAGAGGCCAAGGCTAAGGCGCTAGCGGAGCAGGCGGAGAGGGCGCGCTTAGAGGCTGTTGCCAAGGCGGCTCAGGCGGAAGCCGAGGCCAAGGCGCTGGCCGAGAAGCGTGCGATAGAGGCAGCGAAGAAGGAGCAGGAGCAGAAGGCGGCGGCGGAGCAGGCAGCGGCAGAGGCCGAGGCTAAGAAGCTTGAGTCTGCCAAGGCGCTGGCCATGCAGGCGTTGGCCCCAACTGTAGCTTCGGCAGAGAGACTGGGCATAGTCTCAGCCAGGGTAGCTGACCGGGTGGCCGAGATTGAGAAGCGGCTGGCTCAGTTGGATGGTCTGGAGGAGAAAGAGAAGGCCAGGCAGGCTGCGCTCATGGAGAGTCTGACTGGATTCAAGACGTCGGGGCAGGAGGCGGTGAAGGCCGCTGCCAAGGCCAGCCAGGGACTGGAGCAGGCACGAGAGCTTATTAAGAGTGCTGCCACATTTGAGGAGACGGGCAAGGTTGATGCGAGCCGTCTTGCGGCCATTCAGGCGGATCAGCTTGCGGCCCTGAGCGCGGGAGGCGTCTGGTTGGTGCAGTGGCGCGAGATGGAGTTGGAGGAGGTTCTGGCGGCGCTTGCGGCTGAGTCGAAGAAGTTGTCAGCCAAGGGCAGGGAACTTAGCAGGGCGAAGGCCGAGAAGGAAGCGGCCACGGTAGCCGACCTCTCGAAGAGACTTGGGGAGAGGCTCTCGCCTATGGATGGTGAGAAGAAGGCTGCACTGACCGAAGACAAGTCTAACTGGGAAGGGGAACTGCAACGGCTGGACGCTCTGGATGCAGAGGTACGGGGCTACGCTGCTGAAGTGGCGGCGGCTCTGGAGCTGAAGGCTCCGGAGGTTGCTGAGGAGGAGCCTGCGGGAACTCAAGAAGTGGCGACCCCGCTCACGCCGGAAGAGGCAGCGGAGGCCAAGAAGAAAGAGGAGTTGGCCAAGTTGGACAAGGCCATTTCTTCGCAGCTTTCGCAGCTCAAGAAGCAGCAGGAGGGGTTGAAGAAGAAGGCTGATGAATGGAAGAAGGCATCGGATTCGGCCAAGGAGAAGGAGAACCGTGATCTTGCGCTGGAAACGGAGAAGGCTGTGGTTGCATTGCAGGATGTCTCGAAGCTCTCAAGGGGTGGAGACTTCGACAATGCGAAGCAGGCATTTGACGTAGTGAAGGGGCCCAACGGGCAGTTGCTCTCCCAGGGCGGGAAGCTACTCTCCGAGAAGGTTGCAGGGGCTGCGACGGAGAGCAGCGGAAGCGACTCGGCAGTGACTCCTGGGGACGACGTGAAGAAGACGTGCCCTGGTGGGATGAAGCTGATGACGATTAAGGGCAAAGGGAAGGGGGCGACTTCCACTTCCTATTGTATTGATTATTACGAGTTTCCAGGCGCCGGGTCGAAGCCCAAGGTCAATGTGAGCTGGGAGGCGGCCAATGCGGCCTGCGCAGCGCAGGGCAAGCGGCTTTGCAAGAAGGCGGAGTGGTCGCGGGCCTGTGGCGGCAAGTATCCTTACGGCTCCACTTACGACCCTGAGAAGTGCAACACCATGGGAGCAGACGGAATGGATAGGCCCGTCGTTGCCACGGGCAGCAAGTCGGGATGCCGCTCTCCATACGGGCTGTACGACATGGTGGGCAACGTGGCCGAGTGGGTACAGGAGAAATCCGTCGCCGGTGGTGATTCGGCCAAGGGAGGAGAGGACGCCACCTGCTACAAGGCAGCGAGCCGATTCGGTGCATCGCCCACAGTGGGGTTCAGGTGTTGCGCCGACCCCAAGTAGTATTACTGGGTCTGGGGCACGGGGCATTCCGGGTGTTTCCATTAGCGTATCAAGCAACAATGGCCTGCGTTGGTATAGGCGCCACGGTTTTACTCACAACTGTATGCTATCTGGAAGGGACATATGGAAGCGTTGTTGACGGCATTAATGATTTTCGGGCTGAGGCTTTGTGACGTATCATTGGGCACTGTTCGTGTAATAGTGTCCATTCAGGGTCGAAAGTACCTTGCCTCTGCTATCGGATTTGTGGAGGTTTCCATTTTTATAACGGCCATTGGCAAGGCCATGGCCAACATGGACAGCATCTGGAGCACGCTGGGGTACTCTGGTGGCTTTGCGGTGGGCACAATGCTGGGCATTTGGCTTGAGAACAAGCTGGCCTTTGGATACCGGATGGTAAGGATTGTGACTCATGCGGACACTGACATTCTGATTGCCGATCTTCGTGCGAACGGCTTTGCGGTGACCAAGGTAACGGGCGAGGGGCGTGACGGGCCGGTGTCGGTCATCTTCACGGTGGTGAAGCGGCGGTTTGTGGACAAGGTTATGGCGCTGGTGAACGAGACCTGTCCCAGGGCCTTTCTCACGGTTGAAGAGACAAGGGAGACCCGAAGCGGGTTCTTCGCTCCGGTTATCAGCAAGCTGAAGTAAGAAGATGGACAGGCACGCGTGGAAACTGCTGGGGTTTGCAGTCATTGCTGCGGCAGTGTTTCTGCGTATTGGTGCTTTGAACGCCCCATACAGCAGCCAAGAATCCACGACCATCGAAGTAATAACGCTGCCTGTTTCGGAGATGCTGAGGGAAGTTGGGGAGCGTTTGCCATTCCCGCCCGGCTACTTCCTTGTTCTCAACGGATGGACGGAGCTATTTGGCGAGTCCGAGGTTGCCGTGAGAAGCCTGTCTCTATTGATGGCCCTTCTTTCTGCGGTTGTGCTTCTGGGCTGGTTGCGGCGCTACTATGGGGGCTGGACTGCTGCCATGACAGTCCTTATGGTTGGTCTATCCACTTTCCATATTAGGGCATCCACGGAGGCTATGCCCTATGCGATGTTCAGTCTTTGGGTAACAATCTGGCTATGGCTGTACTATAGATTCCTGCGTGACTCCGAAGCATCCCACAAAACAATCTTCCCTCTCGGTATTGTCCAGACGCTATTAATTGCAACAGACTATATATCCGCCATATTGCTGGCGGTTTCTGCTATTCACTTCTTCTTATTCGATAGACGAACTCCGGCGCAGACCCGACGATTTGCCTTTTCGCTCTCGGGGGTTCTAGTTGCTTCTGCTGCCTGGTTCCCTATATTTCTGGCCAACGTGCAGAGCCCACTGGCGTTGATGGGTGGCTCCGAGCGTGGGGACATGAAGTGGCTCTTTCTTGCTTTCAGCCCGGCGCCGGTTCATGTGTCTGGACTGGTAGCGTGGGGCAGCGGGGCGGTATGCCTTGGGCTTGCGGCGTACACTGTTTTGGGGGAATGGCGCAGACCGTCGGAGCAATCGGCGAACCAGTTGGCACGGGGTCCGATTCCGCTGCCTCTGTGGCGTGGGGCATTAGCGACGGGGTTGACGGTACTGTCGTTGGCGGCGCCGACGTTGTGCTACGTCGTCGCTCCGTGGTCGGCTGAGTTCCGTGATGCTCTTGATGGCCAGATGCTTAGGGCGGTAGCTCTTGCGGGCATTTTCCACTTCAGCATGCTTTTTTTGATTTTTATTAACGCCAACAGAGTGACTCGGAGCAAAGACGTTAGAATTGAATCCCTGGTTGTCGGCGTAGTTGTTGTTTGGTTGACAGGGACCATTGGTTTAGGGGCGCATCACGATGTAATGCGTCTCGTTTTTATTCTGCCGCTTATGATTTTGCTTGTGGTCAGGAGCTACGAACCACAGCGCATTTCCACGGGTGTGGCCATTCTGGCGCTGGTGGTTGCAACGATGACGCCGTCGATTCTGCGCAGTCCGGACCACTTTCGGCCGCGCCCGGATTTGCGGGCGGTTGCCAACGCCATCCGGCTTGCTCCTGGGCGAGAGAGCGATTCGAGGACTTTTGTATTGCCCATGTTCGAGCAGCGTGGACTTGAGCACTATCTTGGGGCGGGGACCACCAGCGGGCTAATGGCAGTGGAGCACATGGGAGGGGCATCAACGCTTTCCAGGCGAGTGAACCTTGTGCTGGCGGGCGGGGAACCTTCGGAGTGGGAGGGGCAGGTCACTGCTGCTGCCCGTCATCTTGGGCCATCCTACAGGCAGACTGGGGTTCGCTCTGCGGAGAACGTACTGATGGTCACTTTTGAGCGTTTGCCTCCCGGGATGCGAAGGGTCGACTAAGGGATATGGGACTGGGTTGTTCTATGGACGAAGGGGTCAGGGAGTCTGGTCTTGTGATGCTTCTCTGAAGATGTCCAGCGCGGCGGGGAATGGTTGCAGGGCCCTCTCGAAAATGCCAAGGGACCATGCAATGGCCATACCGTAGTTGGTAATGGGGACGTTCTGCCGACGGCAGTCTAGAATTCGGGAGAGCATCTGGCGGCGGTTCCAGACACATGATCCGCAGTGAATGACGAGGCTGTAGGGTGAGAGGTCTGTGGGGAAGTCCCGACCCTGGGTGTTATCGATTTCGAGTTTGCCGCCGACGTACTGAGTGAGCCAGCGAGGGATTTTGACCCTGCCGATGTCGTCGCCTATGGGGTGATGGGAGCAGGATTCGGCGATGAGCACCTTGTCGCCGGGCTTGAGGCGTTCGATGGCCGTGGCGCCGCGCACCATTTCGGCCAGGTCTCCTTTGTACCGCGCAAACAGGATAGAGAAGCTTGTCATGGGCACGTCCAGGGGAGTATCGGCCCCAACCTTGAGGAAGGCCTGCGAGTCCGTGACCACCAGTGCCGGCGGGGATTTGAGTCGTGCCAGTGCCGGGGCCAGTTCCCGCTCTTTCACGACCATGCACCAGGCATCGGAGTCGAGTACGTCTCTGATGGCCTGCACTTGGGGCAGAATGAGGCGTCCTTTGGGTGCCTCTTTGTCGATGGGGACGACCAGGACCACCAGTTCACCCTCCTGGACCAGGTCTCCCAGGATGGTTGGTGGGTTGATGAAGTCATCAGGGGCGGATTCGATGAGGGCTTGGCGCACATCGAGCACGCCTTGGCCCGTTTGGGCGATGGTATTGACGCAGCGCACCTGCAATTGGGTTAGGGGACCGGTGAGTTCTTCCGAGGGGAGACCCAGATCGCACTTGTTGAAGACGGCTATGACGGGCACTTTTCGGCCTGTGAACTCTGCGACCAGTTCGTTCTCGAAGGCGCCCCAGTTGTAATGGGTAGCGACGACCACGGCCACATCGACCCGTTCGAAGGCCTTCCTGGTCTTGGCCACGCGCATCTCTCCAAGGGCTCCTTCGTCGTCGATGCCGGCGGTATCGATGAAGAGCACTGGCCCCAGTGGCAGGAGCTCCATGGTTTTCTCTACGGGGTCCGTGGTGGTGCCGGCGAACTCCGACACGATGGAGACGTTCTGTCGGGTGAGGGCATTGAGCAGGGATGACTTGCCGACATTTCTGCGGCCAAAGATTCCGATGTGAAGTCTGAGTCCTCTTGGAGTGCTTTTCATTTCTTGTCGACCTTCGGTTGTTCGTTGGGGCTTCGGGTAGAGCCAAGCCTCATGACCCTTTCTGGGGAGATGAGCTCTTCAAACTGGCGGGATGTGAGCATGCCCCTTTCTACCACGAGGTCAGCCAGCCCTTTTCCCGTCTGAGTCGCCTCCTGGGAGAGCTCTTGTGCCATCTGGTACCCGAACTCTTCAACGAGGGCCGTGACCAGCGCCGTACCGTTGCGCGCCCACGCTGCACAGCGTTGTCGATTGGCCGCCATGCCGTCGACGCATCTTGTTGCCAGGGTCACGCAGGAGCGCTCAAGCACTCCAATGGACTCCAGCAGGGCATCGGCAATGAGGGGCATGAAGGCGTTGAGTTCGAGGTTTCCCATGCCGGCGGCGATGCCGATGGTTGAGTCATTGGCCATGACCTTGAGGGCCGCCTGGGCTACGGCCTCGGGAATAACGGGGTTGACCTTTCCGGGCATCAGTGAGGAGCCTGCCTGGACGGGGGGCAGAGTGATCTCTGCCAGGCCGGCTTCGGGGCCTGAGCTGAGCAGGCGCAGGTCCCCGGTGATCTTGAGTAGAGTAGATGCCAGGGCCTTGAGTATCCCGCTCACCTCAACGAGGGCATCGAGGTTCTGGGTTGCCTCCACAAGGTTTTCTGCCCTGGCAAGACCAATACTGGTGACGGCTCTAAGGTTATCGGTGGCGCGGAAGATGTACTTTCTGGGGGCACCGAGGCCTGTCCCGATGGCAGTTCCACCAAGGTTCACCACGCGCAGGCGCTCTTCGCACTTGGAGATACGCCAACGGTCTCGGCCCAAGGCATCGGCGTAGGCGCCCATTTCTCTGCCCAGGGTTGTGAGCACTGCGTCTTGGAGTTGGGTCCGGCCCACCTTCACCACATCGGAGAACTCTTGCTCCTTGCGCTGGAAGGCTTCGAGGAGTTGAACCACGGCCCCTTCCAGGCGCCTCAGTTGCCAGATTGCGGCCACTCTGAGTGCCGTTGGATAGGTGTCGTTGGTCGACTGGTGCATGTTGACGTGGTCGATGGGGCTGAGCAGGTCGTAGCGACCTGGCTGGTGGCCAAGCAGTTGCAGCGCCCGGTTAGCGATGAGTTCGTTGACGGCCATATTGGTTGAGGTTCCCGCCCCACCCTGCAAGGCATCCAGCGTGAGGTATTCATGAAGTGAGCCGCTCATGAGTTCGGAGCATGCGGATTCTATGGCGCCTCCCAGTTCCGGCGTCAGGTAACCCAGCTCGGTGTTGGTGCGGGCGCAGGCAGCTTTCACTGCACCGAAGGCTCTCAGCAGGCTCTCGTGTACTGGTCTGGCAGCGATGAAGAAGTTCTGGCTGGCACGGGCTGTGTGGATGCCCGTGAGGGATTCTTTGGGGAGCTGGATGGTTCCAAGCAGATCGTGTTCCGTCCTGAACTCCATGTTCACCACCTCAACTCTGCGTTGACCAGCGCATCAGGGATAGCCCTGATGCACGTTGCGCCTTGAACCGTGCAGTTGGGGCCGTTCTGGGGCGGACACATCCCAGGGGTGGCAGCGCGCTGCACGATGGTGCGGGACAGATGGACCACCACTCAGAAGTATGAGTCACGCAGTTCGGTTGTACGAATCTCCTCCAGGCGCTTAATGAGCGTACGTTTGAGCTCGCAATCCTCCATCCCGTCCAGCTCTTCCCGAATCAGCCGCTCACCGGCCTCTCTGGTCTCGGGGGATGCATAGTCGACCAGGTACTCGAGCATGGTCGTGAGGGCGTTTGGGGTGCAGAAGCGTTTTATGAAGCCGGGGATAGCGAATTCCATGAAGTGCTCACCGGTTCTTCCGAGCCTGTAGCAGCTTGTGCAGAACGAGGGAACGTAGCCATCTTCGAGGAGGGAGCGCATGACCTCATCCAGTGAGCGAATATCGCCAAGCTGGAACTGCTCTCTCTCCATGACCTGGGCATCCCCGACTTCGGTATAGCCCCCCAGCTCGATTCTGCTTCCTGCGTCAATCTGGGATACGCCGAAGGACATGACCTCGCGGCGCAGTTCAGCATCCTCCCGAGCAGTCAGGATGAGCCCGGTGTAGGGGACGGCGAGGCGAAGGGTAGCGACCACTCGCTTGAAGTCATAGTCAGAGACCATGTACTTGGAATCGAGCATCACGCCGTGGGCCGGTTTGATTCTGGGGAAGCTGATGGTATGGGGCCCTACCCCGTAGTGTTTCTGCATGAAGAGCGAGTGGGTAACGAGGCCAAGGACTTCGAAGCGCCAATCGTAGAGACCGAAGAGGGAGCCAATGCCAACATCGTCGACGCCGGCTTCCTGTGCTCTGCTTAGGCCATCGAGCCTGTAGAGGTAGTCTCCCTTGCGGGTGTTCTTGGGGTGGACCTTGGCGTAGGTTCCGTGGTGATAGGTCTCGTGGAAGATCTGGTAGGTTCCTATTCCTGAGGCTTTGACGATCTTGTAGCCCTCGTGGTCCAGGGGGGCGGCGTTGATGTTGACTCTGCGGATGGCGCCGTGGCCGACCTTGATGGAGTAGACCTGTCGCACTGTGTTGGCGATGAACTCTGCGTCGTATGCCGGGTGTTCGCCGAAGACGAGGATAAGGCGTTTGTGTCCGCTGTTCTCCAGCGCCTGCACCTGGGCTGAGATGTCAGCCTGGTCGAGGGTTCTGCGTACCGCCGTCTTGTTCGACCTTCTGAAGGCGCAGTAGAGGCAATCATTTACACAGTCGCTGCCTATGTAGAGAGGAGCGAAGAGTACGATGCGGTTTCCGTAGACCCTGCGCTTGAGCTCTTTGGCGGCGTTGAAAATTTCGTCGACTATTTCGGGGTCCGTGGCTCTGAGAAGCACGGCCGTCTCTTCGGCGGAGAGGGCCTGCTTGTCCAGAGCCTTTGCAATTATCTCTCGGACTTGAATCTGGTCGACGGGGCCTTGGAGCAGACCGTCGAGATAGTCGTCATCAACAAAATCATTAGCGGTCTTACTAAGCTGCATGGAGGGCAACGGAGACATTTCGATAACCTTCTCTTTTCAAGCGGGCCATGGCTAAGTCGGAGAACCCCCGACCCCGGACCCGCTTCCGCCGGATACACTGGTCCCTTCCGGGGCGTTTTTCAAGGTAATGGTGAAGGTTGTTCCCACATCCTGGGTGCTCTCCACGGAGATGTCGCCGCCGTACATCCCGGCCAGCTTCTTCACGATGGAGAGGCCCAGACCACTGCCCAGCACGTTCTTCGTCTTGCTGTTCTTGATGCGGACGAACTCGTTGAAGAGCTTGGCCGACTCTTCGGGGGACATTCCAATCCCGGTATCGGAGACTGAGATGGTAGCACCGTCGTCATAGGGCAGGATCACCACGTCAACGCGGCCGCCGTCTCGGTTGTACTTCACTGCGTTGGAGACGAGGTTGTTGAAGACGATCTCGATTTCGCCTCGGTCGGCGAGGAGCTTAGCCGGGGCATCGCACTTGAGTTCCATGGTGATGGAGCGTTCCTGGGCCATTGGAAGCATAGTCTCCATGGAGAGTTGGGCGATTTCGACCAGGTCCACGGGGGCCAGCTCACGCTTCTTGGTGCCCGACTCGATGCGGGTGAGGTCAAGGAGGTCCATGATCATTTTTCGCATGCCATCGATGCGCAAGAGGCTTCGCTCCACGACCTTGTCATAGTCCGAGAGGTTATCCCCGAGGGCCCTGTCCCTCACGATATAGAGATAGCCCTGAACGGCAGCGAGGGGTGCTTTGAGCTCGTGGGCGAGGACTGAGAGGAACTGGAAGCGGACCTGCTTCTTCTCCTCCGCCAGTCGTCGGGCCTGGCGCTGGAGTATGAGGTGCCTGGCTGACTTCCGCACAGCTGCCTTGAGTTCTCCGGGGGTGAAGGGCTTGGCCAGGAAGTCGAAGGCACCTCGTTTGGTAGCGATTATGGCGGTCTCCAGGGAGGCGTAGGCGGTAATCATGACCACGAGCAGGTCGAGGTTACGATCTGCCAGGGCATTGAGCACCTCCAGGCCGGAGATACCGGGCAATTTGTGGTCCAGGAGCACGATATCCGGTGGGCGAGCGAGGATGGCTTCGACGCCCTCCTCACCCGACGCCGCAGTCTCCACCGAAAATGCGACTTCCCCATCGACGTCTGGCAGGGGCACGGAGTAGCCTTGCAGCGTGCGTTCCACGGCCAGACGCATGCCCATTTCGTCGTCGATGACAAGAATCCTGAGAGCCTCCATGACAGCCTCCTATTTCAGCAGGCGCTCTATCTCCCGCTTCAACTGGTCCAACCTCACGGGTTTGGAGAGTATCACATCGGCCTTGATCCACGTACGTTCTTCTCGGGTGTTGGCATCGAAAGTCATTCCGGTTTCGGCGGCGACGCCGGTGACCATGATGACGGGGGCGTGGGGGCATTTGGCCTTGATTTCGTAGCTGAGGACGAAGCCTGCGTCCATGTTCTCCATCATGAGGTCGATAATGGCCAGGTCCGGGGATACGGAGCGGAGCAGCGCCTCGGCAGCGGACTGGGAATCGGCGGTGACGGTTTTGAACCCGAGGGACTCAATCTGGACCTTCATCTGGTCGAGGAAGTCCTCATCATCGTCCACGAGCATTGCAAGTTTTCCCTGATAATTTACAACAGCTTCCATACTCATAATATCCTCACTTATTCCTGTTGTCCTGTTCTAGGAAGAGTAACCATGAAACGGGTTCCCGCGGGACCTTTGGCGGGGTCTGAGTTAGACTCCACCTTGATGTCGCCTCGGTGCATTTTGACGATACCGTATGAGACTGCCAGCCCCAGACCGGTGCCTTTGCCGATCTGTTTGGTTGTGAAGAAGGGCTGGTAGATTCGTGCCATGTGTTCAGGGGAGATGCCCACGCCGCTGTCCTGAACTTCGAAGCGGACGTGGGTTTCGGTGTCGGCTGTGGTCAGCAGCAGTTCTCCACCCGAACTCATGGCTTCGTAGGCGTTGGTGATGAGATTCGTCAGCACCTGAACAACCTGGTCTGCGTCGATCATGCAGACCGGGTCTTTGGCCATATGGCGGATCTTCACAGCGATACCTTGGGGCGGGGGCAGCACTTCGGCTGTGTGCTCGACCAGGCGCCGCATGTCTGTGGGCTGGAGCACGACCTTGTTCTGGCGGGCGAAGTTGAGCAATCCGGAGACGATGCGTTTGCACCGGTCGGCCTGCTCAACAATCATCTGCATGTCTTGTCTAAGGCGGGCATCCTCCACTTCTTCGGCCAGGAGGTGAGCGTACATGAGGACAACACCCAGGGGGTTGTTGACTTCATGGGCGATACCTGCGGCGAGTTGTCCCATGGAGGCGAGCTTCTCTGAGTGAGCCAGAGCCTCTTTGGTGTTAGCGAGCTGGCTATTTGAGACGTTGAGTTCGCTGACGGTCTCACCAAGCTTCTCGATGACGAAGGGGAGGCACATTTCGTTGTCAGCGAGGCCCTTGAAGATAGCGATGGCGTGGTCCCGACAGGAGTCATAGCCACAGGCCCCGCAATTGAGTTCGTCACCAGCGGAGGTCTTTCCCATTTCGGCCAGGATGGTCCTGAGTTCTTCATCGCTTGGGGGTCTCAGGCGACAATCGTTGATCTGGAAGGTCCGGGTAAGGTTGATTGGTCCGATGGCATATTGCTGGGCCTCTACCTCTTTGATGTCCATGGTGGACATTTTGCGCCTGACGTATTGACTGACGCGGTTACGTCGACGGAAGGCTGGATCGGCTGTTGTCATACCGGCGCCCATGGTGCAACCGGAGCAGGAGAGGGTTTCCAGGAGGCGGGCATCGAGGTCTCCGGATTCGAACTCTTTGATGGCCTCGGTAAATTTCGTTCGGCCATCGGCGGAGACTACTTCGCCCTCCACAAGGTCTTCATTGATACCCGCTGCCTGCAGCATGCCTCTACTGATTGGGTAGAGGCCTCCCAAGCCGGCGGCGGGTCCATCGAAATTGGAGGGAACTGCATTTGCGGGGGTCACGCCCTTTTCGGAGAGCATTCGGCGAAGTTCGGCGAAGGTGAGCACGGCATCCATCTCCGTGGTCTCGCCATTCTCATCGCTCTCGGCCTTCTTGGCAAGACATGGACCGATGAAGACCACGGCGAGGTCGTCGCCATGGATACGGCGCAGCACTCTGGCAGTGGCAAGCATCGGAGAGACGATGGGGGCGAGGTTCTTGACGAGTTCCGGATGATAGCGCTCGACGTAGCCCACCACGGCGGGGCAAGTTGTGGCGATGTATCTGCGACTCTTATCGGACTGTAGCAGGTCTCTGTAGGCTCGGGCGACGAAGTCTGCGCCCACGGCCACCTCGGCGACGACGTGGAAGCCAAGAGAGCGGATCATACCCACGAGGGTTTGGGGTTCCAGGTCGGCGAACTCCGCCGGGAAGCTGGGGGCTATGACTGCGGCGACCTTCCTGCCTGAGGCGAGCACATCAAAGGCCTGCTGGCGGGAGTCAAGACCGACCTTGGCCCCCTGGCTGCAGATCTGGACACAGTTCCCACACCCGATACAACGCTCGGGGATAACCTCGGCCTGTCCCGCCACGAACCTGATGGCTTTGGCGGGACACTCTCTGACACAACCATAGCAGACGCGGCAGCGCTCCTTGATGGTCGATATCAGCTGTACTGTTCGGTGCTGGTTCATCTCAGCCTCGCAGTGGCTCGGTTAGTGGACCACGTCCCTTTTGGCGTAGCGGGTATGGAGCAGATGATGGCTCTTCTCCCCCAGGGGTTCGCCAAGATACTCCTCGTAGAGCTTGGTAATCCACTGATTCTTGTGAGCCACCCGCAGAGCGTCATCCCGGTCGATGTTGTAGAGGGCCTGCATTCTGGAGCGGACGGCATCCATGTCGGTGCCGATGAGTTGGCCTCCGCCGTTGATACAGCCGCCGGGGCAGGACATTATCTCCACGAAGAGGAGGTCTTTTCGGCCATCCTTGATCTCGTCGAGAATCTTTCTAGCGTTGGCCAGGCCCGATACTACTGCCACACCCACTTCAGTTTCGCCGATGCGAACGGATGCCTCTTTGATTCCCTGGGCACCACGCACGGCTTGCACCTTGAGGTTATCCAGTTCCTGGCCCGTGAGCATGAAGTGAGCGGTGCGCAGTGCTGCCTCCATGACACCCCCCGAGGCACCAAAGAGTTTCCCTGCGGAGGAGCGCTGGCCGAAGGGCAGGTCGCAGACTTCTGGCTCCATGTTCTTGAGGTTGAGGCCACGCTGTCTGATGAACTGCACCAGTTCCCTTGTGGTGAGCACGGCATCGAGGTCTGGGACGCCTCCGACAGCGAACTCGGAGCGTGTGGCCTCGAACTTCTTGGCGGTGCAGGGCATGACGGAGACGCTGAAGATCTTTTGGGGGTCGATGCCGCTCTTGGGGGCCCAGTAGTGTTTGATGAGTGCGCCGAGCATCTGCTGGGGGCTCTTACACGAGGAGAGGTTGGGGAGCAGTTCGGGGTAGAACTCTTCGACGAACTTGACCCAGGCGGGTGAGCAGCTTGTAAACATCGGCAGTACGCCTCCGGTTTTTACCCGGTGGGCGAGTTCGGCGGCCTCTTCCATGACTGTGAGGTCGGCTGAGAAGGATGTATCGAAGACGTACTTGAAGCCCAGTTGACGAAGCGCTGCGGTGAGCAGGCCGATGACGTCGGCGCCGGGCTTGAGGCCGAAGGCTTCCCCGATGGTTACGGAGACTGCGGGGGCGTGCTGGATGACTGCGATACGGTCCGGGTCATCGAGAGCCGCTGCCACTTCGGGGATATCGGTGCGCTCGTGAAGGGCGCCGGTGGGGCACACCATGATGCACTGGCCGCAATAGACGCACGAGGAGACGTTGAGCCCCTGGTTGAAGGCGGTTCCAACGGTGGTTTTGCTTCCGCGGTTGATGAAATCGATAGCGGAGACGCCCTGAATCTCCTCACAGACCCTGACGCACTTACCGCAGAGGATGCACTTATCGGGGTCTCGCACCAGGGCGGGGCTGGACATATCCATCTTGGAGACTGTGCGTGCGGAGCTGTATCTGCGCTGTCGAACGCCGTGGTCCGACGCCAGGCTTTGGAGTTCGCAGCTATTGTTGCGGACGCAATAGAGGCAGTCGTCCGGGTGGTTGGCCAGGAGCAGTTCGATGATGGTCTTGCGGGCCATGACGGCTCGTGGCGAGTGGGTTTTGACCTTCATGCCTTCGGCGACTGGGTAGGCGCAGGAGGGGATGAGGCCTCTCTGGCCCTCGATTTCGACGACGCACATTCGGCATGCACCCGAGGGGAAGAGGTTCTCCATATGACAGAGTGTCGGCACGTGGATGCCGGCCCGTCGCAGGGCAGTGAGGAGGGTTTCGCCGGTCTTGGCCTCGATTGTCTTTCCGTTTACTTCGATGTTAATCATGAGACTCTCCTCTATGAGACCTGGACGGCGCCGAACTTGCAGGCATCCACGCAGGAGCCGCAGGCGATGCACTTGTCCGGGATGATGTAGTGTGGTGACTTCCTGGCGCCCATGATTGCCTGTGTGGGGCACTTCCTGGCGCAGGCGGTGCAGCCGATGCACTTGGCTTCAATGATGGAGTACGAGAGGAGTTCGGTGCAGGCGTGAGCGGGGCAGCGCCGTTCGAAGATGTGTGCTTCGTACTCATGTTTGAAGTAGCGAAGGGTTGAGAGGACGGGGTTGGGGGCGGACTGGCCCAGGCCGCAGAGGCTGGTATCTCGAATAACCTCGGCCAGTTGCTGGAGGTAAACAATGCCTTGGAATCGTTCAAGGGCCTGATTCCCGGTCTCATTGCGTCGGGATCTGGTGATGCTGTTGAGGATATCGAGCATGCGCCGGGTTCCTTCACGGCAAGGGATGCATTTCCCGCAGCTTTCGCGCTGGATGAAGTCCATGAAGAATTTGGCGATATCGACCATGCAGTTATCTTCATCCATGACAACGAGTCCACCGGAGCCCATCATGGCGCCCACGGTCTTGAGGGATTCGTAGTCAACCTGGATATCGAGGTGTTGTTCGGGAATACAACCGCCCGAGGGTCCACCAACCTGAACGGCCTTGTACTCTTTGTCGTTCGGTATTCCGCCGCCAATGTTGAAGACGATCTCTCTAATGGAGGTGCCCATGGCTACTTCCACGAGGCCTGTGCGTGAGACTTTGCCCGAGAGAGCAAATACCTTGGTGCCAGTGGAGCCCTTGGTGCCGGTAGCTGCGAAGCCTTGGGCGCCTTTGAGAAGGACGGTTGGGACATTGGCGAGGGTCTCGACGTTGTTGATGCATGAGGGTTTGCCGAAGAGCCCCGACTGTGCCGGATAGGGGGGTCTGGGGCGAGGCATTCCGCGCTTGCCTTCGATGGAGTTAATGAGGGCAGTCTCTTCACCGCAGACGAAGGCTCCGGCGCCCATCTTGATGATGATTCTCAGGTTGAAGCCTGACCCGAGGATGTTTTCCCCGAGGAGCCCGGCCTCGGTGGCCTGGGCGATGGCGTTTTTGAGGTGCGCTATCGCCAGGGGATACTCGGCCCGTATGTAGATGTAGGCCTTTGACGCACCTATGGCATAGGCCGCTATGGCCATACCTTCGAGGAGGCGATGGGGGTCTCCCTCGATGACAGCGCGGTCCATGAATGCGCCGGGGTCACCCTCATCGGCGTTGCAGATGAGGTACTTCTGGTCAGCTTCGGTTTGGCGTGCGAGGCGCCATTTCCGGCCCGTGGGGAAGCCACCGCCGCCTCTGCCGCGCAGGCCGGAGAGTTCCACAATTTCCACCACTTCCGAGGGGGTGTGTCCAGCGAGGGTATTAGCCAGGGCTTTGTAGCCACCCCAGGCGAGGTACTCATCGAGGCTGCTGGGGTCAATGACGCCGCAGTTGGCAAGCACCCAGCGTGTTTGGGGTGCGAAGAAGGGGTGGTTATCCATGAAGCCGACGCCATCCCAGGGTTTGAGGCCGGGTTGGCGCACCTGGAAGAGGGTCAGGGATTCGGGGGCGAGGCCGTCGAGCACTGCGTCGAGGAGGGGCTCTACTTTGGCGGCCGTGACATGGTGGAATGTGAGCCGGGTTCGTCCCGGGAGTTGGACCTCGACGAGGGGTTCTTCGGAGCAGAGTCCGACGCAGCCTACTTCAACGACGTTGGCATTGATGCGCTTTTCGTCGATGTAGCGTTTGACCTCGGCGAGGGTAGCTGCAGCGCCTGCTCCAAGGCCGCAGGTGCCTGTGCCCACGAAGATGGTAGGGCGGTCGACGTCTTCGCGTCTGAGTCGGGCAAGGGTGAATTGGTCGACGGTGGGTTTTGACTCTGCGGGTGCGCTGTCGATGAGCAGCGATCTAACCTGCGACGGTGTCAGAACGATGCTTGAGTTAAACATTGTCGGCCTCCTTGCTGGCGGCGTTGGCTTGAGCCTTCTGGCGGTATTGTTCCAGGAGGGTGCGGCACTTGTCCGGGGTTACTTGAGCATGGAACTCGCCGTTGATGCAGATGACGGGGGCCAGTCCGCATGCGCCGATGCAGGCCACTACTTCGAGGCTGAAGAGGCCATCTCTGCTGGTCTGGCCAGCGTCGATTTTGAGCGCCGTCTTGATGGCTTCGAGCACTGCCAGCGAGCCTTTGACGTGGCATGCAGTACCGCGACAGACCTGGATATGATACTGGCCCACGGGATCGAATCGGAACTGGTTGTAGAAGGTTGCCACCCCGTAAATTTTGGAGACGGGCAGTTGGAGATGGCGCCCAATCTGGACCATGTCCTGGCGTGCGAGGAAGCCTTTCTTCTCCTGCACTTCCTGAAGGATGGGGATGAGGGCATCTCTGCCTGCCTGCTGGTACCTGACGAGAATTTCCTGAATCTGCAAGTCCATTTATTTTACACTCCTTTCACGAGTTGTACTGCCTGCTGTAAAACGCTACCTTTTCAAGAGACATTGTTATATCCATATCCTCCATAAAGACATTTTTCGGAACTTTCAACGGTACATGCACGAAGTTGACAATTCCGGTAACGCCGGCATCAACCAGTTGATTTACGACCTTCTGACCGGCTTCGGGTGGGACGCAGATAATCGCGATGGAAATGGCGTTCTGTTCGATGACGGTCTTGAGCTCCTGTATGTGGTAGATTCGGACACCTCCGAAAATGGCATTGGTGAGTTTGTCCGGGTCATTGTCGAAGGCTGCGACGATGGTAAGGTCGGTGCGACGTCCGGCGAAGTGGTTGAGGAGGGCGCGTCCCAATTGGCCAACGCCAACGAGGGCAACGCTTTGGCCTTCCGGGTGGTCAAGGAGGGCGCCTATGGCCTCTTTGAGGACGGGGATGGAGTACCCTTTTGTTGGGCTTCCGGAGTATTTGACCTGCATGAGGTCTCGGCGGACCTGGGCAGGGGTTAGGCCTGCCATTGCTGCGATTTGATGTGAGTAGACCTGGAGCTTGCCCTGCTTCTCCATGGCCGAGAGCAGACGGCGATAGAGGCTGAGTCGTCCGACGGTCTTGGGGGCAATGCGCATGTGGCCTCCTCAATGGGTCACCTCGTGACGGCTGTCACGCTGTGACCGAATTCACAAGCCTAATTACTCCAAGGGTGTCGTTCTGTCAAGTGAGGGATCCGCGCTGTGAGAGAATCCGGCCCGACTTCTTGGCTTTGGGGATCG
>CAZQHM010000011.1:0-74768 GCA_964593355.1 uncultured Myxococcales bacterium | reverse complement strand
GAAGTCGGACCAGTCCGGGAACACGCTTTTCACGAGCGCGATGAGCCGCGCCCGCAAGGCATCGAAGTCCTTGTCCGTGTAGTCGAGGCTGGTGGGAAGCACGGCCACGGGTTTCACCTCCAAAGGGGCAAAGCCTGGAGGGGCCCTGGCGGGGACAGGCTCAGGCCTCGATCGCCAGCGTCACCTCGCCGGGTTGCTCCTCCTTGCGGCCAGCTCGCTTCGCCGCCCGGAACCGCACCCGCAAGAGCAGCGAGGCGTCCTCGCGGCTGACCGAGACCTCCACCAGCTCGGCCTCGGGCACCCAGCGCTTGAGCGCGTCCCGGACCTGCACCCTGGCGAGCTCGGCCAGGGCCGCGTCGTTGCGCTGGTGGCGCAGGAGATCGAGACCGGCTCCGAAGGCCGTGCGCCAGGGCAGCTCGCCCGAGGATCGGGGCGTGGCCCCGCACGTCATGAGCGCCTGGAGCACCTTCGACCCGAGCAGGTCCACACCGGTGTCGGAGGCGAAGTCCCGCTTCTTGTCCCTCCGGAACGGGACCAGCAGGCCCTGCGTCTGACTGTCGCCGTTGTTCATCGCGTTCCTCCTACGGCACCGGCACCGCGTCGCGGGCGGTCTTGAGCGCGTCCACGATGGCGTTGAGCGGCGGGACCACGTCGTCGAGCGGCCGGCCCGCGAGGTTCGACAGGTCCGGGATCTCGGGCCCGCCCACCATGCCCATGAACAGGTTGATGAGCCCGATGAGCTTGCCGAGCGCGGCCAGGCTCTTGCCCACGTTCGCGGCCTCCTGCGCCACGTTCGCCTGCGCGCACTGAGCGATAGCCATCAGCCCCGCGTCGTCGAGGTTCGTGGCCCGGTCGATGACCCCGAGGATCTGCACCATCTGCTGCTGCAGGTGCATGATCTCGCTGCGCGCCTGGAGCAGTGTGTCGATCATCAGATCGATGAGCCCGATGATGGTGAGCGGGATGGAGAGCTGCGGAATGAGCTTGAGCAGCTTGGCCACCTTCTCGGCGAGGTCCGGCAGGCACGTCGCAATGGCCGTGGGGTCCGGCGGTGGTCCGAGGCTGTCCGGGATGGCCTTGATGCAGTTGAACACCGCGACCACGGTGTCGATGATGTCGAAAATCGGCACGAGCGGGGTGAGCGCGGGCTGGATCACCTCCATCAGGTTGATGTGCTCGATCTGCACGCCGCCCGGCAGCGTCAGGTTGAAGGGGTCCGGAATCTCGGGGATTTCAATGCAAATGGGCAAAGCCACGGCCGCCTCCTTCAGATGGGGTCCGCGACCGGGCGCACGACCCGGCCGGCGATGGTCACCTGCGCCGCCTCGAGGCTGATGGCGCCGACCGCGCGGATGGTGATCGCCGTGGTCCCCTCGAGCGTGATGGTGTTCTCCTCGGCGTCGAAGAGCAGGTGGTCGCCGGTCTTGCGGTTGGTGAGCTTGAGCTTCTTGGCCTTGTCCGACTCGTCGAGCTCGATGCGGAAGGTCGGCGTGGCGATGACCCGGTTGTCGGGTGGATCGACCTGCGCCTCCTCGGGCACCTCGCTCTCGCCGTCCGGCTTGCCCCAGTGCGCGGACAGGTAGTACGGCGCGTCCACGTCGCCCTGGTTGAAGAAGACGGCGACCTCGGCTCCCTCCTCGGGTACGGCGAAGAAGCCCCGGTCCTTGAAGCCGCCTCCAGCGGTGCCGAGCGGCCAGGCCCAGGCGCTGAACGGCTCGAGCACGCCGGGGATGCACACGCGCACCCGGCCGAGCTTCTCGGGGTCGCTCCTGTGGGTCACGTAGCCCACGTACATGCCGGGGAGCCGGGTGTCGTGCGCGCCGATGTCGTCGTCGAACTGGCTGTAGGACATGGCTACTCCATCACGCTCATCCCGGCCTCGGGGTCGTCGTATCCAATGCGGCGGCCGTCTCGTCGGTACTCGATGCGGGTCGAGCCGGTCTCCGGGTCCACGGCCTCGACCTGGGTCATCTCGCCGTCGGTGCGCGGGCGGCTCGTGTTGCGCTCGCCCCGCTGCTCGCGGGCGACCTGGCGAGCACGTCGTCCCTGGCCGTCGCGGGTGAGCTTGAGCTCGCAGGTGTAGCCTGAGGACGAGACGACGTGCTTGACCCCCGTGACGTAGTACTTGCCCGAGAGCAGTCCCGAGATACCACGCACCTCGACGATGCTCTTGGCGTGCAGGGTCGGGTCGCCGACAACCTGCATGGAGAGCTTCACAGTGGCCCGCTCGGCACGCCGGAACCTGGCCGCGGACTCGCGCGCGGCCCGGCCCGCGGTGGACGCAGAAGTCGGGTGTACGCTCGCCGTGGCGTTGCGCGACTCGAGCGAGGTCGAGCCGCTCTCCGGGTCCACAACCTCGACGACTTCGGCCAGAGTCGAGCGGCCGGCGGTGTCGTTGCTGGACGAGCTCTCGATGGTCGAGCGGCTCATCGGGTCGCGACCGCGCACGGTCACCCGGCCAGCGCGCTTGATGAGATCCGACTCGACGTTGATCGACAGGATATCCCCGCGGCCAGGGTCCGCGTACCAGGTGAAGACGTGGGTTGGCGCGGCGTCCTGGCGCCGCTCGTGAAAGTGGAAGCCGCCATCGTCCACGTAGAACTCGAACTCCTCGCGGGCCGCGAGCCGTCGCAGGAAGCGCGCATCGGTCTCGGCGGTCTGGTTGACCACGTCGAGCACCTCGCCCGTGTCCTCGACGTCGATGAACTGACCCTGGTGACCGTGCTCCTCGGCGATCTCGCGGGCCACCGCGGAGCGTGTGACGTTCTCCCAGCTCCGGGTCTTGGCCTCGCGGTTCATGAGCGTCGAGAGCGCCTGGCCCTCGACCTCGAGCGTGGTGAAGCCCTTGAGCTTCTTGACCACCACCCGGCGAGGCACAGCCATGTTGCCCTGGTAGCCCCAGGACACCTCCAGCGTGGCCCCGCCCATCAGGTCCTCGCGGTCGAAGAGCGACAGGTCGTAGTTGTCGAGCTGGAGCGACAGCTTGTCGGCCTTGCTCTCGGCGTCGTCGAAGGTGAAGCCGATGATGCGGTCGCCGAGCTCGAGCGGTTCGCCACTCTCGGCCCGCTCGTCGGCGAGCAACGTGATCCGCACTCCAGGCGCGCTGCGGTCGATGATGGGGTTCATCCGCGCGACCTCCGTCCCGCCTCGCCGAGGATCACGTCGGTCAAGACCCGTAGCGATGGAATGAACAGCCGCCGGCCAGGCTCGAGCACCAGGGTCGGGTCCACGATCGGGTCGGGCTGGTAGTCGGCGATGGCCCACCAGAAGCCGCAGGCCCGAGGCAGCGGCGCGAAGTAGCGGCCGGCGAGGTCCCAGAGTGTGTCGCCCTGGACCACGACGTGGACGCGGTTGTCGGTGTGCGACCGGAAGCGATACGGCTCGCGCTCGGTCAGGTGCAGCACGCCGTCGGCGTCGTGGACACCGAAGGTGAAGCTGTGGCGGGAGCCCACGCGCGGCGGCACGGCTACACCTCCTCCCGCAGGGATTCGGAGGTCACCCGCGCGTCGAGGATCTCCTCGAAGCCCACGGTAGCCGCGTAGACGAGCACCGTGCCGTCCACCCCGACCTGGCGGTACTGGAACTCGACGTCGGTCACCACGGCCTCGACGGTGATGACCTCGGGCCAGATGACGAGCACCCGCGGCGGTGCCGTGCTCGCCACGTCCTCGGTTCCCTCGGGCGGCACGGTGAGCGCCCGCAGGAACCTGCGGAACTCCATGATGTCGGGCTCGCCCGGCTGCTCCACGGCGAAGAAGCGGTCGAGGTAGAATTCGACGCCCGAGAGCTGGCGGTTGCCCGTGGACTGGAACTGCAGCACCTGGTGCGACAGCCCGGGCACGGCCAGGCGGTTCCAGTTGACCTGGAGCTTCTCCGAGAGCTGCGTCGGGTTGAGCAGGCACTCCATCGACTCACCGGTCGTCACGTTGACGAGCACGCAGCGGGGAGGAGCGACCATGGCGAGCTCGATACCCATCGTCACCTCAGTAGGCCGGCACCGGCGAGAACGACCTCGCCGCTGCGTCGGAGCCCGCGTTGTGGGTGGCCCGGGCGATGGTCTCGCCGTCCACCTGGACGTTGATCTGGAAGGGTGGCTGCTGCCCGCGCTCCCGCGCCTGGGAATTGGCGAAGGCCATCATGTTGGCCTCGAGCTGGGCGAACTCGTTCATGCGGCCGGTGGCCTCTGCGCTGGACGGCATCGAGGACGTCGCCGCCTCGGACCGCGCGGCAGTGGCCTCGGTCCGGCCCACGGCGGCGAACTCGTCCTCGGTACGCACCTCTGTCGAGAGCGGCGTGCGCTTGAGCCGCTCGAGGCTCGCGGGCAGGAGCGCGTCCGGGATACGCCGCAGGATGCGGATCACCAGGTCGCGGATCCCGTCGAACACCGCCTTGATGGCCCGGCCCACGCCGCGGAAGAAGTCCACCACGGGCTGCAGGAAGCTCATGATGCCGTCGGCGATGCTGCGGAAGAGGTTCTTGAACCAGCGGCCGATGCCCACAAAGAACTGCCCGATGGCGCGGAAGAAGCCGACCACCGTGTCGATGGCCGACGAGATGGCGTTGGGCAGGGTTTCGGTGAACCAGAGGTAGATCTTGGCCGCCGTCTCGCCGATCCAGGTGCCGGCGATGACGAAGGCGTCCTTGACCGCGTTCACCACCCAGATGACGGCGGTGATGATCTTGATCAGCCCACCGAGCGCCAGGGTGATCACGGTGACAATGCCGCCGAACACCTGCCCCAGGAACTCGCCGAGCGAGCGCCACGAGCTCGTGGACTCGTCGGTGGCCGAGGTGGAGTCGCTGGTCGAGCCGGTGAGCGTGTTCCAGGCGTTCTTCAGGTCGCCTAGCGCTTCGCCCACCACCTCGAAGGCGGGGCCGATGTACTCCATCATCGAGCGGAACCCGGCGATAATGCCGCCGGTGATGCGGGCGAAGATGGCGACGAGCTTGGCCAGCCACTTCACAACGGTGGCGATGGCCGAGCCCGCGACCTCGCCGAAGCTGCGGAACTCTGCGCTCGGCAGCGACGCCGCGCCTCCCGTGAAGCCGCTGAAGATGCCGGCGATCTCCTGGCCCAGCTCCGAGAAGGCGTCGACCAGGTCCTCGAACACGGGCCGCGCCTCCTCGATGGTGCGGGTGAAGCCGGCCTTGAAGCCCTCCCAGATCTGCTGGATGCGGTAGACGATCTGGTAGAGCGAGATGAGGAAGCGCTTGAGCCCCTGGTTCTCGGCGCGGTTCAGCTCCTCGCGCACCGCGCCGGAGAACCCGCCCTGCTCGAAGAGCTGCTTCAGGCCGTTGAAGAACAGCGTCACCCGCTCCCAGACGCGCCGGGCGAAGTCGGCGATGCCGCCGACGTTGCGCCGGAACGCGACCACGAAGGCCGCGACGACGGCCCCGAGCACGGCGACGATCAGGATCGCCGGCAGCAGGGTCGCCAGGATCCCGCCGATGGTGATCCCGAGCGCCTTGAAGGCGATGGCCAGCAAGGCGATGGCAGCCTTGGCCGCGATGACCCCGCCCACGAGCATGAGGAAGCCGCCCACCGCGACCACCAGGCCGGCGAAGATCTTCTTGATGGGTGCCGGGATGGCCTGGAACGCCCGCAAGATGGCATTGAGCACGTTGACGATCACCCGCACGATGGGCTTGAACACGGCGGCGAAGGGCTCGCCCAGGACAACGGCGAAGGTCTGGAGCGTGCCCTTGAGGAGCGTCTTCTGCCCTTCGAAGGTGTCGAGGAGCCGCTCGCGGAAGCTCGCGGCCGTGCCCTCGGCGCCGGTCATCTCCCGGCGCAGCCCCGCGATGGCCTCGGCGCCTCGCAGAGTCACCTCCGCGCCGTCGCGCATGGTGGTGAAGCTTGCGTTCATGACCGCGTTGAAGGCGAGGAGCCCTCGGGCGCCGAATGCGGTCACCACGCGCCGGTTACGTTCCTCCTCGCTCATGTCGCGGGTTCGGTCGGCGAACTCGCTCATGATGTCGATCATCGAGCGCATGCGGCCCGAGCTCTGATCGAACACCTGGATCCCGGCGCTGGTGACGGCCTGCTGGGCTCGCTGGTCCGAGCCCACTCGGCGGGTCGCCTCACGCAGCGCAGTGGCCGAGCTCGACGCGTCGATGTTGCGGTTGCGCAGGAGCCCCATGCCGATCAGCACGTCGTCGAGGCTCTGGTTGAACACCGCGCCGCTGGCCGCAGCCTTGGCCAGGCCCGCCTCGAAGTCGCGGGTCTGGAAGTTGGTGAGCTGGGTGATGCGCAGCAGCCGGTCGGTGACGCCGGCCGCCTGGTCCGCGGCGAGGCCGTAGGCGTTGAGCGTGCCGACCACCGCCTCGGCGGCCGAGGCCACGCCGAGCTGGCCGAGCGAGCCCGCAGCCAGGTCGAGAACCGGGACCAGGGTGCGGGTGGACTGCTCCGCGGTCTGCCCCGCCGTTGCCAGGGACAGGAGCCCGGCCACGGCCTCGTCCGGCGAGAACTGGGTCTGGATGCCGGCTTCGATGGCCGCGTTGCGGAGCATGGCGAGGTCTCGGCTCGTGGCCCGGGTGACCGCGCCCACGGCGGCGAGCCCCTGCTCGAACTTCCCGGCCGCGTTGGCGAGCGCGAAGGCGCCGGCCACCATGGCCGCGCCCGCGGTGAACACCGCAAGCCCGATGCCGAGCTGGCGGAAGGCGCTCGTCATGCGGTCGGTGCCACCGGTGACCCGCTCGTCGAGGCTGGAGAAGCGGTGCTCGAGCCGGGCCATCTTCGCGGACGCGAGGTCCCGCGCGGTGAAGATGAAGCCGAGCCCGAGATTATTGAGTGCCACCGCCTATCTCCTCTTGCTCGCCTTCTCGATCTCCTTGGCCTCGCGGCTGCGCTGCTGACCGATGCGCTCGATGAGCCAGTCGCGGTCCGAGACCGGCAGCTCGAGCACCTCGCTCATGCTCGCGCCCAACCCGGAGCCGCCGTGCTGCCGCCAGCAGACCTGGAACACGCCTTCGCGCCACGCATCGAGGTCTACCCGAGGAAAGAGCTGCCCCGGTCCCGGCGCCTCGCCGTCCGCTCCTTCGCCGGCATGAAGAACGTCCGGTCGAAAGGGAGGTCGATCTCCTGCGAGGCGAAGCACTCGGGGCACTCGATCTCGATGGCCGTGTCCACGCCGCAGTCCACCCGGTCGAACTCGTCGACCAGGAAGTCGGCGTCGCGCATGGTCAGCTCCTCGATGACCTTGCGCCGCTCGCGCGCCTCGACGCCCTCGATCTCGCTGACCCGGAAGGCGAGCATGGCCGAGAGCAGCCGGTCGCCGGCCCCGCGCTTGAGCTGCGGCAGCTTGCGCTCGTCGGCCCCGGTGAGCAGCCGGAACCAGACCCGCTTGCCCGAGTCGGGCAGCACGGTCTCGAAACGGTTGTCGGCGTTGAAGGCCGCCCGGCTCTCGTCGGAGAGCGGCCGGCAAGGCAGCTCGCCCAGGTCCAGCTCCCACTCGATCCGCGCCCGGCAGGCGTCGTTCTGGCAGGGCACCGAGAACGCGTACTTGGCGCCGTAGGTCAGGGAGCGGATCTTGAGGAGCGCGAAGAAACGGTCACCCTGGAGCACCTTGCCCCAGTCGATGACCCTGTCCCCGAAGTCGTAGGGCCCGGCCTCGAGCGTCTCCTCCCAGCAGGCGGTGAGCAGCTCGTCGACCTGGCCCCCAGCCTTGGCCAGCTTGCGGTCGGCGAGGATCCGCTCCTCGCGCACCAGCATGGCGCGGATGCTTCCCTTGAGCCCCGACGGGCAGGTGATGATCTCGGACATCGCGTGCACCTCCTCGGGAGATGGGTCTCCCAGGAGGGCAAAGCCCGAGGGGCGCCTGGCGGGGACAGGGCGACCTGAAGTATGATGACCCCCGGCGCGCAGGCCTATCCCCTGGACAAGAGACGACTCTCGGGCCAAGCGTGCCCGGGAGGCCCCCAGGTGAACATCGGTTGGCAGGACAGCGGCCCGTGGGTCGAAAAGCGCCTCAGGCGACAGATGAAGCTGCTCGCCCTCGGGGAGGATGCCTGATGTCCCGCGGTCTCAGCAACCGGTTCATCGCGGATCTGAAGGAGGGCTTGCTCGTTGCTCTGCTCGATCGCGTGCGGGCAGACAGGAGTCTGTGCCTCGAGATCCGAGAAGACTACGTGAACATCTACTACCGCGGTGGAAACCTCCTGAAGGTGTCACGCGCGTCGGATGGGTACACCGCGTTCTTCGATCCGGAGTACGCGAGCGGCGACGGAGGAGCATTGGCCGGCGCAATGCCCGCAGTGGCCCTACGCAGCGTCGCGGACGTCGGCTCATGGCTCGCGTTCATGCCGACGCTCAAGCTGGCCATGGACATCTACCTCGGACGGCACCCCAAGGAGGAACGAGAGGCTCAACAGAGCATCCTTCGCGAGAACAACTTCGGCGGCGTCAGTCGCGCAACCGACTACTATGTGTGCGATATCGAATACGCCAATCCGCACGGCCGATTCGATCTGGTTGCGGTTCACTGGCCATCGAACGGCGCGATCCGGAAAAAGGCGAATGGGCGCCGGCTAGTGCTGGTGGAGGCGAAGTACGGTGAAGGTGCAATCGCCGACCCGGCAGGCATCCACTCCCACATCATCGACATCAACCGGTTTCTTGAAGATCCAGCCAACGTGCAGGCGCTCAAGGACGAGATGGTAGTGCTCTTCAACCAGAAGCGAGCCCTCGGTTTGATGGACTGCGGCAAAGACCTCGTGGCATTCAGCGACGAGCAGCCCATGCTCCTGCTCACCCTCGTCAACCACGACCCCGACAGTACCAAGCTCCGAGCATCTCTGAAGGCTCTGCCGCCAAGCCCACACGCAGCAATCTACATCGCGACCGGATGCTTCATGGGCTATGGCCTATTCGACCAGGCGGTCGTCCCTCTAGAAGAAGCCTGGTCCCGCTTCGAGGACTGCATCTGATGGTCGAGTTGAGCCCGGACACCAGGAACCCGAGGCTCATCGTCCATCGATCCGCCCACCAGATCGGCGGCAACTGCATCGAGATCGCCTTCCTGGGGCACAGGCTCATTCTGGACGCTGGCAGTCCCCTTGATGGCAAGCCCGAGAATGGTGACTCGACGCCACCATCACTGGATACCTCGACTCCGATCGACGCCGTGGTGGTATCCCATCCGCACCAGGACCACTACGGCCAGCTGCGCGGATTGCCAGGCAACTGGCCCGTCTGGTGTGGAGGTCCCACCGAGAAGTTGATGCGGCTGACCGCCGCGTTGACCGGCGGATCACTGCCCCAGGAGGTTCATACCTTCCACAACTTCACCCCCTTCACGGTGGGCCCATTCAAGGTCACCCCTCTGCTCACCGATCACTCTGCCTTCGACGCGCACATGGTCCTCGTCGAGGTTGGCGGTTGCAAGATCCTCTACTCCGGGGACTTCCGGCGAACGGGACGCAAGTCGAAGCTCGTCGACCGGATGATCAAATCTCCCCCCACGAACGTCGATGTGCTCCTTCTCGAAGGCACGACGCTCGGCCGCACCGAGGCTTTCCCGACCGAGCGCGACCTCGAAGAACGCTTCAAGACGGCTTTCCGACAGACGCCCGGCCGGGTCTTCGTGTCGTGGTCGGCCCAGAACATCGACCGGACGGTGACGATCTACCGGGCCTGCAAGCAGACTGAGCGAACGCTCCTCGTGGATCTCTACACCGTCGACGTTCTGGAACAGCTCGGGGCCTACTACGACAGCCTGCCGCAGATGGGATGGCCCAACCTCCGTGGCATCGTCACCTCGGGGATCAAGCGCCTGTACGATGCTCCCGACAGGTTGAACAGACCAGAGTTCTTCGAGCGGTGCTGTACCTCGGGACACGCATTCAGCGCGAGCAAGCTCGAGTCGGGACCACGCAGCAACGTCGTGATGCTGCGGCCCTCGCTACTGCGCGACTACGTCCGCAAGGGGCTCGCCCTGAACAAGGATGACTGCTGGGTCTTCTCGATGTGGTCGGGCTACCTCGGGGAGTCGGACTACCTCGCGGTGCGCGAAGCATTCGAGAAGGCCGGTGCCGCGTTCGAGCAAATCCACACGAGCGGGCACGCGTCACGGGCGGACCTCCAGGCGTTCGCATCTAGCATCAACGCGAAGCACCTGGTTCCGATCCACAGCTTCGACTGGGATCAGCACGTCGACGGGTTCGAGAACGTGACTCGACTGAAAGACGGAGAGGTGTTTGAAATCGGCAGTCTTGTGAGATGAGGTTGATAGGCATGAATACGCAGAACGACAACGAGCCAGCCATCGACAGCATCACCTACATCTTGGACACGTCATCCGTTCGAGGATTGAGAGCCGACGACGTCCGACTCGCAAGCTCACGATTCGATGTTGCGGTGTCGCCGATAACGGTCTTCGAGTTCCTCTGCCATATCGATGAGCGCGGGAAGAAGGAGCGCGGTCTCCCGAACGACGTCCTTTCGCCCCTTCACAAAGCCAACCTCCTGAAATGCAGATCGCTTCGACTCCTTGACGATCCCTACGCCGAACAGGCGGATGATGTTGGCGCGCGTGCAGTGGTCAATCCCACGCGATTCGAAGACAGGCTGGTCCTGCCGCAGTTGTTCCCCGCAATCGAATCTTCAACCTCTATCGAAGAGTTCTACTCGCAGCAGGTCCGATATCCGCACGGTGCCGTGGCTGACATCCGAGATACGGCCGAAAGAGCCAGAAACTTGCTGAAGGAAGAGGAGAAACGATACCGCCACCATGTCATCAAGTGGTGCCGTCTCATGCTCAAGGAGTTCGGCTTCGAGCGGTCGCAAGGGTTTTCACCCGAGGAGTTCGTGCGCTTTGCCGCTCACGCAGCATCAGGGCTAGCTCGCCACTACGCAGATGGGCTTGGCAGTCTCTCCCAAGAAGAGCTCAGCGGACCGGTGTTCTCGGCAACGTACAACAACACCGGCTATGGCATCGTCCGCGCCCTCGAGTACCTTCGAAAGGCAAATGGCGACATCGACAGACTCAACGTCGACGGTAACGATATGGAGGATTCTGCGATCTGTTTGCACCTGGACCTCACCAAGCATCGCATCTTGGTAACCAATGACGGAGGCACACGCAGTGCTCTCAGTAGCGCACTTGAGAACTTGCGAGGTGCGAGCGAGTCCCTGGGGACTCCCGTGGTGGCTTTCACCAAGGTGATGAACACCGAGGAGTTCAAGGAGGCAGTGCTGCCGGCCGACGGGTCTTCTTCCGCCTACTGAATCAACTCGAAGAAGTCGTAGCTGAGCGTGACCGACTCGATGACGTTCTCGTCGGCCTCGTTGTCCCAGTCGCCGGCGACGAACTTCACGGGCCAGGCGCGGGAGAGCGACCAGCGGCGCAGGGTGGTGCCGTCGCGGTCCTGCTGGACGATGTCGAGGTTGCGCTTGTAGTAGACGTCGGTGAGGCCGAGGCCGCTCGAGGTGATCGCCACGTCCTGGAACCAGTCGAATAGGTCCCGGTCCTGGGTGGCGCCGCGCTCGAGGGTCACGTCGGCGAAGGTCAGCCGGCCAGGGCTCTTGTTGGGGATGAGCGAGCCGCCCTCGAAGTACTGGACGTTCGCGACCTCGACCGAGAGCTCGGAGCACTTCTGGAAGCCGGCGTGGCCGACGTCGTCGATCTCCACGATGAACTTGAACTTCTTGTGGAAGCTCCTGGGGTTGCCAATGACCGCCATGGTGTCGTCCTCCTATCTCACGCGCCGGCCGCGGCGAGCTCGGCCTCGAGGGCACGGGTGTCCTGACTGATCCGCAGCACGATGAACTCGGCCGGCTTGTTCGTGGCGAGCCCGATGCGTGCGATGAGCTTGCCGGCGAAGATCACCGAGGGCGTGTTCAGCGTCTCCGAGACATCGACGAAGAAGGCCTTCGCGGGCTCGCGCGAGCGGAAGGCGCCGTTGTTCATCTGGGTGAGCAGGAACGCGGTGATGGTCCGGCGCACCTGGGCGCGCAGCCCCTCCGTGTTGTTCTTGTGCCTGGCGAACTGCAGCCCCTGCTTGAGGCTGCGCTCGATGAAGATGACCCCGCGCCGCTCGCCGACATAGGGGAAGTTGCCGCTCGCCTTGAGCGTGCGCGAGCCGTCGATGTAGCGCGGCAGGCCCGGGCCGGTGGTGAGCGGGTTGATCCGCTTGGGGTAGACCAGGTCGCGCTTGGCCTCCTCGAGCACGTCGTCGGTCTCGAAGCCGAGCACGCCGAACATCCGACCCTTGTCGATGCCCGCGGGCGGGTCGTAGACACCGCCGGGCCGGGCCGAGTCGGTGCGGCTGTAGACCCCGGCGATGATGCCCGAGGGCGGGACCGCGAGCTTGTCGCCCGGGCCGAACACGCTCTTGGCCGGGTTCAGCACGAGCACGCGCGGCCAGTAGATGGCGGCGAACTCGGTCAGCTCGCCGAGCGCGGCGGTGCTCGTCACGTAGGTGACGATGTCGGTCGCGCTCTGGTTCGCGGGCGGGTCCAGGATGGCGAACACCGTGCCGTCGCGGTCCACCTCGCAGTAGGCGACCATGGCGTTGTGGACCGCCGCGGTCGCACGTCCGGGGACAAGCAGGAGAGAGAGGTCCTGCACCTGGTCGAGGGCATGCAGGCCCGTCTTGCCCGCCTCGCTGCCGACGAAGTCGGTGTCGTCGAGGCCCAAGAGGCCGTCGCTGCCACCGGCGAGCTGCACGGTCTGCACGTCGGGCACGGCGGCGCCCGGCAGGAGCTGGTCGATGACCCGGATCAGGACCGAGCCGCTGCGCTCGTCGTTGACGATGCGTTCGACGTAGCGGGCGTGGTCGGGGTCCATGGTGAGGTTGGGGAAGGACTCGCGGTAGGTGCCGTCCTCGATCACGGCCAGGTCGAAGGCGTCGGCTTCGCCCGAGGTGGCGGCGCGGACCTCGACCTCCACCTGGTCGGCGTAGCCGCCGGGGTCCTGGCCCTCGACGCGGATAGCGTTCGCCGCGCCCGAGTCGCTGCCTGCGTGGAGATCGTTGTCGAAGCCGAAGGCCACGGCGGTGGCGGGCTGCACCTGGAGCGTGACCGCGGCGCCGGTGGCCACGGTGCGCAGCTCGAGCACGCCGCCCGCGCCGGCCTCGACGTTCACGGCGGGGATGGCGGCCTCGACGAGCGACTCGAGCTCGGCCACGGTCACGGCGCCCAGGTCGGCGACGTTGCCGATGCCCATTGCAGCGCCGGCCGGGAAGCCGAGCGCGGCGTTGGCCGTGCCGCCCGTCACCTCCACCCGGCTCGCGGTCCCCTCGGTGTCGCTCGCCAGGGCCAGGACACCCAGCTCGACCGTGGCCTTGCCTCCGGCGATCTGGGCGTTGATTGCTGCGGCCAGCTCGGGCGCGGTAGCGGCGCCGATGTCGGCGAAGGCAGCAGCGTCGAAGGTCACGGTCTGGACCGGGCCGCCGTCGAATCGCAGTGCCAGCGTCTGGCCGTCGACCAGGGCGAAGGGCCCCGAGCCGTCCGCCGCAACCTTGGCCGCGGAGCCGTTGAAGGTGACCTCGTCGTCCGGGCCACCGCTCACCGACAGCACCAGCCGGTCGCCGTCCGCGAGCATGAAGGGCGCGGCGGCGGCGCTGATCGCCACGGCGGGCGTGGGCGTGCCGGGCGTGGTGAGGAAGCCGAAGGCGCGGATGGCGGTGGCCGTCGCGGGGTTCGAGACATCGGTGTGGTGGACCGTGCGCACGACCCAGAGCTGGCTTCCGCCGTTCTCGAAGAAGCCCATGGCCGCGAGCGCCAGGTCCGAGTCCGGGGTGAAGCCGCCGAAGCGCTGCTGGAACTCCTCGAAGGAGGTGCAGAGCACCGCGCGGTCGATCGGACCGCGCTCGGTCACGCCGACCGCGCCGGCGACCGAGGTGGGCGCCGAGGGGATGCCCCGGACCGCGGGCTCCTCCTCGACGACGATGATCTTAGATGAAAGGAGCTGTCCGCTCATGGTCTACCTCTCGTTCTTGCGCCCGGAGCGCCGCGGGGCCTTCCGGGAAGGGTTCGTGTTCTTGGGGGCCGGTGCCTCGCGCCGAACGCGCAGCTCGCCAGCTCGCACGTCGCGGGCGACCTCCGAGACGAGCAGCACGGCCTCGTCGAGCCCGGACGTGATGCTTCCCGCGGGCAGGGTCAGCGACGAGGCGATGCGGCGTTTGTCGCGACCGGGGGCGGCGACACAGACGCACTTGCCGGTCGCCGCGCAGTAGATGTCGTGCGGAAGGTTGATCACCTTCATGCGCCTCGTCGTGTTGATGAGCGTGATGGTCACGGAGCACCTCCGGGAGCGATGGGCTCGGTCTCGAGCACGGCCTCGGCGACCGCCCTGCCGAGATCGGCGGGCAGCCCCTCGTCGATGTCGAAGCCGCGGACGACGAAGCCGCAGGTGAAGGCCCGGACGTCATCCGGTCCGTCGAGCCGGGTCTGAAGCTCGCCCTCGGGATCCATCTCCCAGCGCACCGACTCGGAGTCAGGGTCGCCGGGGTCCCGCGGCAGCTCGATCCAGCGGTTGCGGTTGAGGAAGGTCGCCACGGCGGCCATGAGGTTGAGCAGCTCGACCGTGCGGTCCGAGGCCGCGGTCAGCGTGAAGGCCAGGTCCACCGTGTAGGGTGGCCGGCGGCGCAGAAGCTCGGGTCCACCCGCGCCGGGGACCACGTCTTCGTGGGGCTCGTTGGTGGAGAAGAAGCGGTTCTCGACGACCCTCGGGCCCGAAAGCACGAGCGACGGGAGCTTCGACAGGGCCACCACGTTCATGCCGTCGATGGTCGTGTCGTCGTAGTCCACCGAGACGGTCATGCTGGCGTTGGCGAGCACCTGGCGCTTGAGCTCGCGCAGCAGCGTCCGGACGAGCCGGGTGAGGTCGGACTCGGTAACGATGCGCGGCCGCAGGAACCTGTACGCGCCTGCGAGAAGAGCCTCCCCGCCGGGCACGGGCAGGCCGTCCGAATCGAGGTTGCGCAGAAGCACATCGACGGTGCCTTCGAGGTGAGCCGGGGTCCGGACGTCGGCCAGCCAGACGCCCGCCTCCTCTCGGACCGAGAGCACCTCAGCGGGCGCACCGTCGAACAGGATCGCAACCTTCGGGGCGAAGCCGATGCCAGCAAGCCGAACGAGGTCGCCGCCGCTGGTCGGGCCGGCCGCAGGGTTGATGCCAGTCAGCGCGGGCACGGCCATCTCACACCCCCTCCGTACTCTTGGGCGCTGGTCCTGCAGCCAGACCCATGATCGCAGCGACTCGGCCGAGGAAGCGCTTCTGCACGCCCTTCTCGAACACCCTGAAGGCGGGCCGCAGGAACGGGCGCGCCGGGATGGTCACGACCACGACGCCCTTGCCGGAGCCGCCGGTC
This sequence comes from uncultured Myxococcales bacterium, assembly GCA_964593355.1. GTDB lineage: Bacteria > Myxococcota_A > UBA9042 > CAIXZC01 > CAIXZC01 > CAYTWV01. Next base: position 59,456 of record CAZQHM010000011.1, on the reverse strand, counting down.
GGCTCCTTGCCCGCCTTGCGGAGCATGGCGAACAAAAAGCGGCGCATGGCCGGCGTCATGGGGATGACGATCGGGCCGGCGCCGAACTCCTGGACCTGCGCCACGTCGACGACCGACTTGCCGTCCTTGCCGCGGGCCTTGCGGGGCACGCCCACGAAGGCCTCGTCGCCCTGGACGATGGCCGCGACCGCGTTGCGCAGGTCGCCACGAACCATCAGCGCCTTGGTGCCGCCCCGCCCCTTCATCTCGCGGGCCGCCAGGGTGAGCGGCGAGAGCGGCTTGAACGCTTCGCCCCCCGGCGCCTGCTTGGTGATGCCCTGGACGATCTCCTTGCGCAGGAGCTGCGCCTCCTGACGGAGCGCGGTGCCCACGGCGACCTTGAGCTTGACCGGACCACCTGCCAGCAGGCGACGGGCCACGGCCCAATCGCCGGTCTTGCGCACCGAGGTCATTCGCTCCCTCCGTGCTTCAGCTCCGGAGCGTGCCGCTCGAGCCACGAGATGGCCTTCTGGGAGGATCGGTTGACGACCCCACCTCGCCGAACCGTCGCGGCCGACAGCTCGAGCATCCGTTCAGCCAAGTCGATGTCGTTCTGGTCGCAGCCGTAGTGCTCGAGTCCCTTGGCGAGCAGACGCAGGTTGGGGATCTCCCCGAAGCGCCAGAAGTGAAGCTCCATGTTGCTGCGGAAGGCCTCTGCCTCGTATGCGGCGCGTGCCGCGCTGGAGACGAGATATCTCCCGGCGAACTTGAGCCAGCCGTCGCGCAGGAGCTGCTCGACGTGCTGGTGCTCGTGGACGCAGACCGTGATCTGCCCCCAGAGGTCATAGTGCTCGTGCGAAATGCCGACGTCGAAGGGCGTGTAGATGCGCTTGCCGATGGTGGTGGTGTAGCGGCGCAGGAACTCGCCCTCGTCCAGGATGTGAATCCTCGACAGGAACAAGCCGACCAGGCGCATCTCCCAGGCGCTCCCCTTGTCGATGACGCGGGTGCCGTAGGCGCGAGTCATCTGTCTCCAGAACTCGCGCACCAGCTCGGCGGCCGGCTCGTCGTTCCCGATGAGCTCCCGACGCGCGATGGTCTCTCTGTCGATGGGCCTCATCGGTCACCACCTCCGCACTCGCTTTCGGGCAGACAGGTGTGGCCAGCGCCACCGTCATCGCCGATCTGGGATTCACAGCAGACCCACGGCTCGTCACCACCGGCAACGTCATCGCAGGTCATCACCCGCTGCCACTGGCCCTGCTTGTCGCAGAGCTCCACGTAGGGGCCGTTGCATCGGGTCTGCATGTTGGCGCAAACCGGGACGCAGGCCTTCAAGGTCGCGGCAAGCGCGAGCACGATCATCGTCTCTCTCACGGGTTCCTCCCTGCGCCTTGCTGCCGGTCCTCGAACGTGACGAACAGCAGGTTCCTCCGGGGCTGGGCCATGTTCAGGCCGAAGCCGATGGGCCGAGCCTCGGTCACGTAGAGTCCGGGCGGCGTGCGCACCTCCTGGACGAGGTCGCCGCAGAGGTCGCGGATCGTCGCCAGCCGGTCGCCGGTGCGGATCAGGGCGTCGCCGGACGCCGCGTCCACGAGCCCCATGCGCTCGAGGTCCTTGAAGTGGAAGACAAGGTCGAGGCGGGAGCGCGGGGCGTTGCCCGAGGCCATCATCCGCAGCTCGTCAAAGGCCTTGGTGTCGACCTGGCAGGGAACGCGCACCGGCGGGTACTCCTGCCGCATGCGCTCGCCGATGCCGTCGTCGTCCTGGTCGACGACGACCGGCTCCTTGAAGTCGGGGTCGTAGCCTCCATCCAGCGGGCCCGGGCCGTCCGGATCCACCGTCGCCATGGCGTGCGTGTCGAGGCGACACAGCTCGGCCAGGAACTTGAAGATGAGTCGCCCGCGCATCACGCAGCCCCCAGTCCGGGAGGCCGGCGATAGCGAGCCAGGATCGAGTCGATCTCGGGATCGCCCGTGAGCGAGGCGGTCCGGGAGTCGCGGTCGAGCTTGTAGCTCTGGTCGCGGGTACGCTCCTCGATGAGCCGCCAGCGGCTGCGGGCCTCGCCCGAGGAGTCGCCGTCGCCGAGGAGCGGCAGCGAGCGCAGGGCGAGCAGCATGCAGGCCCTGCGGATCTCGAGCGGCGTGCGGCCCTCGGGAGTGCCGTCGGGCTCGGTGTAGCCCCACAGCCCCTCGGCGGTGACGTTGGCCGTGCCCTTGGGGAAGACCCTTCCACGGGTGAGCGAGAGGCGCGGGGCGTCGAAGCCCGCCGCCACCGGAGAGCCCACGACCACGAGATCCTCGGGAGCGAGCGAGAGCTCCACTGCGTCGATCGCGAGGCGGTCGAGCTCGATGGGCGGCACAGGCGGCTCGAGGCTGGGCGTGCCCCGGCCGTCCAGGCGCAGGGTGAGCGTCCGCGGATCGAAGAACCACCCCGTGATCCGGTCGATGGTGCCTCCGGCCTCCTCGATGAGCGCCGTGAGCCGGTCGTCCGTGGCCTGGGCCGCGGTCACTCCCTCGGCGCGAAGATCGTCGACGGTCGCGTACACGTCACTTCCCGCGTCCCTTGCGATCAGGCACCTTGCTCCCGCCGGATGCGCCAGCCGCCTCCGGCAGGTCCTCGGTCGTGACCGCGTTCTCGGTTCGGGCCGCCGACACCTTGATGTCGTCGGTCGCGGCCTTGCGAGTGGCGCCGGCCTCCTTCTCGCGGGCGTCGAGGCTCTTGGCCTCGTCGTCCGTGCACACGTCGAAGGCGAGCGGCGAGTGCTGGTCGGTCACCACCTGGCGCACCGCGCGCAGATAGTCGGCCACCGGCTTCTCGACGCGGTACCAGCCGCGCTCCTCGTGGAATTTGATCCCGCGGTACGTGTAGCGCCTGAGCACGTGCCCCCGCCGCGGATCGTGGGGCTTCAGGCGAACAAGCAAGGTTTCCATCGGTCATGCCTCCTCGGATCAGAGCTGGACGTTGATCGCCTTGGCCACGCCGGGCTCCTCCGCGTACTTCACGTCGAAGCGCAGGGTGGCGACGATCTTGAGCGTGCCCTCGGAGATGTCGCGGGCCGACTCGATGCGGATCTGCCGCCAGATGCCGACGTGGATGTTCTTCGGGTTGCACAGCAGGATGACCGTCTGGTCGCTGCCGGCCCCGAGGTTCTCGGGGAAGAGCGGCACGGGCTGCACAGGCACGCCCGAGTACAGGACCGGCGTGTCCCCCTCGAGGAACTTGTCGCCCACGGCGGTCGCCCGCTCGGCCAGGGTGTTGCGGTAGTCGAGGTCGGCGTCGACGCTCGTCAGGAACCGCATGGCCTTCTTGTCGCGAAGATGCTCGGACGGGAGCGTCTTGAGCATGTCGCGCATGAGGTCCTTGGAGATCGGGCTGGCGGCGGCGTCGACCACGTTGCTCGTGGCCTGCTTGAGCACGCCGTCCATCACCGCGAGGAATGCGTCGCCCGAGGCGGTGTCGCCCGAGACGGCCACCTCCTCGATGTCGCGGGCGATGGCCTCGGCCATCATCTCCATGATGGTCTGGCGCAGCTCGCCGCGCTCGATACTGTCCTCGAGCGTCTCGTCGGACAGGCGCACCTCGGCCTTGAACAGCTTGGCGTCGAGCTCGACCATGGACAGGTCGGGCTTCACGCGGTCGCCCGCGACGAGCGCGGTGGCCTCGGCGCCGGGCCGCAGGATGCGGCTGCCGAACTTGATCTTCGAGATCTGCTGCTTGGGCGACGCCATGGGAACCACGGTCGCCAGCTTCATCAGGACTGACTCCTTGATGAGCAGGCGCATGAACTTCTGGGCCTGCGCCGGCTTGAGGATGCCGCCGCCGGCGGTGAGGTCCGCCAGGGCGAGGTCCGCCTTCTCCAGGATGGTGCGGTTGGTCATGTAGCTCATCGGTCGATCTCCTTTTCCCCGCCCGGGGGTCACACGTCATGGAAGGAGACCGCCTTGTCGACGTTCTCCCGGTCGAGGCCGTGGTTGAGGTCCAGCGGCCAGCTCACGTCCTCGTCGCCTTCGGTCGGCCGCCGCCGCTCACCCGAGGGCGCGCTGTTGGGCAGGCCGAAGCGCTTCTCCAGCCTGGCCAGTCGCTGCTGCTGTTCGCGGACCGAGTCGGTGAGCGCGCGCAGCGTCGTGGTGAGCTCGCTGAGCTGGGCGGGTGCCTGCTCGGCGTTTCCGCCGCCAGCGGCTGCCTCGGCTCCAGCGGGTCGTTCGTCGGCGCCGGGGCTCGGGTCGGGCTTGGCCGCGCCGGTGGCGACCAGCGCGGAGACCCGCCCGAGCGTGGCGCGCACGGTGGCGATGGTCTCGGAGAGCGGATCGGCGTCCTTGCCCTGGTCCCCTTCTCCAGTGTTCGCCTCGCCGGCGTCGGCCGGCGGAATGCCGGTCATCCCGGCCAGGCGCTCCGAGACGGTGCGCAGCTCACCGGCCAGCTCGGCCAGCCTGGGCCGCGCCTTGTTCTCGGTGGCCGCGCCGAGAAGCTCGACCGCCTCGGTCAGCCCCTCGAGCGCCCCGAGTGCGACCGCGAGCGCGGAGCCTCCGTCAGGCTCGCCCGCAGCCTCGTTCGAGTCCCCGCCGCCGTCCGTTCCCTCGGCCTCCACTTCGGCCGCGAGGTCCTGGACGTCCTCGGTCTCGTCCGCGGTGGCGGCCGCGGCTCCGTTGGTGTTCTCGTCCATGTCGTCACTCCTCTTCACGATGAGAAAGCGGTGGTTGTTGGCCGCGCGGTCGACGAGGGAAACCTCCTCGACCACGATGTCGAGCAGCCGGTTCACGCCTTCTTCGGCCTTCGAGCTCGTGCTCATGCGTCCCTCCGCTGCTCGTCTTCAGGGGCGGCAGGCGCCTCGCTCTCGGGGACCCTCCGAGCGGAGCCCCCGATCGAGAAGCCGGTGAGCTGGCCGTCCTTGACCTGCTCCCACAGCTCGTCGGCCAGGATCCGCACGGCGAGCAGCCAGGTGCCCTTGCGGACCCTGGTCTCCCCCATGTCGAGGTCGGCGGGCGCGAGATAGCTCTCCAGCACCTTCACCTGGTCGTTGACCCGGAAGCGGTGCATGAGCCCCAGCCCGCCAAACTCCTCCATGAAGCGGTGGGCGGCCTGGCGGACCTCCTCTGCCGAGTAGATGTCGCCCTGCGCATCCACCACCTCGGGTTCGAGCACGACGCCAAGGACGTAGCGCTCGTCGTCCGGGTCAACGCCCTTGATGAGCGGGATCGCCTTGGCGAACACACCGCTCTTCTTCTGGGCCTCGGCGAGCAGCGCGCGCGCCCGCTCCTGCAGCGTGACGAGGTCCTCCTCGGTGAGCCCGGGGCTGCGGCTCTGCGGGATGCGAGCGATGGCGTTGCGCAGGTGCGGCAAGTCGAGCTCGCCGTCGGCGTCGCGCACCGGGAAGTGGCGCAAGCTGCGAGGCACGGTCTTGCCGTCCTCGTCCTTCGTGCCCCCCGGCTCGATGTGCAGGAAGGCGCTGTCGGGCAGGTCGTTGACGAAGGCCCGGGTCCACGCGGCCTTGCCGGTCTCCTCGGGATCGAGGAGCTCGACGGGCTCAGCGAGCACCTCGAGGTCGTCGGCCTTGGCAACCTTGAAGTTGGCGCAGAACAGCCGCGAGGCGGTCTTGGCGCCGCCCGTGCCCGAGGCCTCGTGAACCTTGAGCCGGAACACGCGGCCGACCTTCTTGAAGGCGGCGACGTTCTCCGGGCTGTCGTTCAGGACCGCGATGAAGCGGCCCTGGATCTTGCCGAGCGCCTCGACGAACTCGCCGAGGTCGACGGCGGCGTCCTTGTCGTACCACTCACCAGGATAGGGCGGGTCGAGGAAGAAGAAGGTGTCCGGGCCATCGAGCTGGGCGATGGTCTTGCGGTAGTCCTGGTGCAGGACCGTCACGTCCTTGAGCCGCTCGGCCGCGCGCAGGTACTTCTCGGGGTTGGTCGTGCTGCCCAGGTGGTTGCGTGCCGGGTGCGTGCCGTCGGGCCGGCAGTCGCGGGCGTGGGTGCGGACGAAGACGAGCTTGTAGAACCGTTCGACCTCGTCCTTGGGCTCCATGTCCCGGGCCTTGCGGAAGCTCTGCTCGGTGCACTTCCACTCGAAGCGCCGGGCCAGCTCCTCCACCCGCTCGGGCGACATGGCCTTGATGGAGCGGTGCAAGAACACCACGTCGGCGTCGATGTCGGCGATAACCTCCTTCGCCGAGGGCTCCTTGACGTAGAGCACCGCGGCCGCGCCCGCGAAGGGCTCGGCGTAGGTCGTGTGCTCGGGGATGAGCGGCACGATCCGCTTGGCGTAGTGGTGCGAGCCGCCGAAGGTGCCGAAGGCCTGGGCCTTCTCCACCTCGTCCTCGGCGGCGGCCGAAGGCTCGCCGGGGCGGTCGTCGAGCTCGAGCTGGCCGTCCCAGTCCTCGAGCGGCATTTCGCCTCCGGTGTCGGCCTTCTCGGTCAGCGCGTAGTTGGCGACCACGAGCTGGGTCAGGAGCGAAGGGCCGCCCACCCCGCGCATCGAGCCGATGCTGCGCGGGGTGCGGATGCGCTTGATGTGGAAGCCGGCCTTCGAGAGCAGCGCGGGCAGCTTGCCCCGCACCCCGTAGGTCAGCAGGAACTTGCCCTCGAGCGACTTGAGCACGCCGAGGAAACGCTCCTCGTCGAAGTCGCCTTCGCCGATGTCCACGTTGTAACCGGCGTAGGGCGGGTCCAGGAAGAAGACCGTGTCCGGCCCGTCGTACTTGCGAACGACCTTCTCGTAGTCGCCGCCGTAGATGCGGACGTTCTTCAGGCGCGGTGCAAAGGCCTCGATGCGCTCGCCGGTGCGCGCCTCGATGCCCTGCGTCGAGGGGCTGAAGCTCTTGCCCCGCATCTTTCCGTAGGAGAAGTGGGTCAGGTAGAGGAAGCGGTGCAGCCAGGCGACGTCGTCGGTCGGACTCGCGTCGATGAGCCGCTTGAACGTGGCCTCGTCGCCGGTCCAGGACATGCGCTGCAGCCGCTCGAGCTGCTTGCGGGTGAGCCGCTTGATGATCCGGTAGGCCTGGGAGATGTCCGGATCGGCGTCGTTGAGGACCTCGGTCTCGGCCGGGTCCTTGGCGAAGAGCACCGCGCCGCTCCCGGCGAAGGGCTCGACGTAGGTCTTGTGGGCGGGCAGCAGCGCGACCAGCCGCTCGGCGAGTTTCTTCTTGCCGGCAGGCGAGCCCCAGATGGTCTTCGAGACCGAGATCTGGAAGCGGCGCGCCTTGTCCGGATCGTAGTTGGTGGCGACGAGCGTGACGCCCGTGCGCAGCCCCTGGCCCTGCGAGGTGCCGACGCCCGAGGTGTGCCGCCAGCGCCGGACGTGGAAGCCCTTGAACAGCTCGGCGTCCCCGCGCAGCCCGTAGGTGCAGAGGAACCGGCCCCGGATCTTGCGCAGCACCTTGGCGAAGCGCTCCTCGTCCCAGTCCTTGTGCCCGGCGCCCACGCGGCAGTCCGCGTCGTGGCCGGCGTAGGGCGGGTCGAGGAAGAAGAGGGTGTCGGGGCCGTCGTACTCCTCGATGACCTTCTCGTAGTCAGCGCAGCGGACCCGGACGTTCTTGAGGCGCGGCGCCCAGCGCTCGAGCTTCTCGACGAAGCGAGCTTCGACGCCCACGTTCTTGTCCGGCATGGTGCCGCGACGGAGCTTGTTGAAAGAGAACCGCACCAGGTAGGCGAAGCGGTAGAACCGGTCGAGGCCGTCCTCGGGCGGCGCGGTCTCGTAGAGCTTGCGGAAGTGAGCTTTGTCCCCGACCCACTTCTTGCGGCGCAGCCGCTCGAGCTGCTCGGGCGTGACGGCCTTGGCGAACTTGAAGGCGAAGGCGATCTCGGGATCGAGGTCGGAGACGACCTCCACCTCGGACGGCTCCTTGGTGAACAGCACCTGGGCGCCGCCGGCGAAGGGCTCGACGTAGACCCGGTGCTCGGGCAGCTCGGCCACGATGCGGCGGGCGAGGTGGGTCTTGCCCGCGGGCGAGCCCCAGATGGCCTTGTGCACCTCTCCGCGATCGAGGAGGTCGAGCACCTCTCGGGCGCGGTCGAGCGCGGCTGCCAGCCGATCACCCACCAGTGACCTCCGCGGGGTCCGAGCCCCAGTCGTCGGTCCCCGAGGGGCCGGCGCTCAGGTCGCGCGGCCAGACCACGGAGGCGGCCTTCGAGGCTGGAGCGCCGGCCGAGCCGATCAGCTCGGTCAGCACCTCGGTGAGCTTGCCGACCTCGGCGCGCAGCTCGGCTACGGCTTTCGGGTCGCGCTCGGTCTTGATACGCCGATGCAGCTCGGCCACCCGGGCGCGGATCTCCTTGAGCCGCGCCGCAGGGTCACCCGCGGGCTGCCGGGTCGCGTTGCTGGTCGATGCAGAGTCCTGGGCCACGGCTTCACCTCCGAACAGGCAAAGCCACACCCCCTCAGAACGGGGACAGCCCCCCTCCCGGCGACTACCAGGATCGTGGCGCCAGGTAGAAGTCGCGGACCTCTTCGTCGGTCGCGAGCTCCGGTCCGCCCGCCGGGCCACGCACCAGATCGGCGTAGGCCTTGGCCGTGAGGGGCTTCAGCGCGAACCGCCGCCCACGGTCATCCTGGAAGCTGAAAGCAGCGGGTTCGTCCCCGACCACACGGCTCAGCGGGAAGGCTCGCCGGTGGTCGCCGTCGTCCCAGACGACAGTCTCCCCGGTTCCACCCTGATCCGGCACTCGCTCGGGCCGGATCGCCAGCAGAACATGCGCGTCGTCCGGGCCCTCGGCGAGGCAGACCTGGTGGCGCGTCCAATCGAACATCAGTAGGCCTCCTTGCTCATCACGAACTCCTCGATGGGCTTGCCGTTCACGCGGGTGATGCCCGCGCCCCTGAGCTGCCGGATGATCCTGGTCCGGGCTGCCGCATCGGGGATCACGACCCCCCGCAGGGCATCCACCGGAATGCCGTGCTGGAAGATCATCTCGTTGCTGGTCGAGAGGCTGCGCAAGGCGCCCCGAATTTCCGGAACGAGCTTGCGGTCCCCGAACTGGTTCGGCCCGGCGCGACCGAAGTTGTCGTGGTTGAAGAAGTACCAGTCAGATCGCCCGAGCTGGTCCGGGTCGATCAGCACGCGGGCACCGTGGCGGCCGAGCCCGAGGTGCCGCTGTCCCTTGGCCACGACTCGGGTGAACACGCCGTCCGCGCCCCCGGTGCCGAAGTCGGTGCCCGTGCTCATGCCGTTGACGAACAGGCCCCGCCCGTAGCGCTGGGTGGAGGATAGCAAGCCCGATCCATCGGGATCGCTCAGGATGTTCACCAGCGCGCCCGGGTCCGAGAGGTCGTGGAAGAGCCCGACCGCACCATCCTTGCGGAGTCTGGCGGCCTGGGCCTTCGAGTGAAGGGCCACGTGTCCTCGGGTGGTCTGCACCAGCTTCGTGTCCTCCAGGACCTTCGCAATCTCCGGGAACCGTTTCTGGGCGTCGTGAAAGATGGGCTCGATGCTCTCGGGCGTAAGGTCCTTCAGGCGCCGCAGCTTCTCCCAGCCCGCGCGGTCGTACTGGGTGATGAGCCTCGCCTTGCGCAGAACGTCAACCGCCTCTGCCGAGGGGAAGCTCGTGGCGTCGGCGACTCCCAGCCGCTTGGCCGCTTCACCGTAGGCCTTGAACGCCTCCGAGGCCTTGGCCGTCGGGATGTCCATCTCGACGAAGTTGGTGAGCGCGCCGCGCTCGGTGACCATCCGCACGCGCACGTTACCGAAGGACGAGCTCACCGCCTTGAACCGCAAGCTGCCTTGCTCGCTCCCTTTCACGATGCGGCCGGTCTTGGGATCCCGGTCGCCCTTGAGGTGGCGGAAGGTGTCGTCGCGGTTGACGCGCTCGCCGCGCAGGATCGCGCTGCGCACCTGCTCCGCGTGTTGGTCGGTGACCTTGAACCTGACCTTCGTAACGTCCTTGCCGGCGATCTGCTCCAGCCGGAACTGCACGTCGAAGTTCTCGACAAAGCCGGCGTCGAGCGGCAGCGCCTGTCCGGACGAAGAGCCGAAGGTCTTGGACGCCGAGAGCAGCTCGAGCGGGCCGTCCGTGCGACGCTCCGGCTCGGGAACGGCCTCGGCAACGCGCGGCGTGACGACCCTGCCCGAGACGTCAGCCACGGTCGAGCTGCGGCAGAGGCCGTGATAGGGCGGAAACGAAACTCCGATCTCCTGGAGCCGGGCGGTGGACAGACCGGCCGAGTAGCTTCCCTTCGCGTCGCGTGATCCAAGGCCCGGCCGATCGACGATCGCCACCCGGCGCGTCCGACCGCCGCCGCGGTCCACGTACATGACCTGGCGCCCGCTGGAGTCGACGCCGTCCCGGACCCATGGGGTGAGCTCCTTGACCGAGTCCGGGTTGGCCTCCACCTGCTCAAAGGTTCCAAGGCCGCTCTCGACCGAGAAGGTCTTGCCGTCCAGGAAGCGGCAGATCTCGGTGGTCCGCTCGTCGAGCACGGCCTCGATGATGTAGCGGTCGATGCCCGCCTCGGCGTAGGCCGATAGCTGGGCGAAGGAGCGGCCGTTGGAGACGAACGACCCCGCGACCGTCTCCCAGTAGAAGCTGCCGCGACCCGCGATGATGTCTTTGGCCGCGGCTTCGAGATCACGTGCGATGTCCTCTCGGCCGAGCCCCGCCTCGAGACCGTCGGCCACGATCCGCCTGGCCCGCTCTCCGAAAGCCTCATGACGGCGGCCGTACTCGTCGCGGACGTAGTTGGCCTGGCTCCCGACGAGGTGCTGGACGATCCGTCGGTCGATGGCGTTGAAGTCCGCGGCGATGGCAAGCCCCTGGCTGCGGCGGGCCGCCTCGCGGGTGGCGCCGACGACTTCGTTTGCTGCGTCGCCGAACGGTGCAGACAACGTCTGCGGAATCGCCGCCGTCCGCCGGCCCGCGGCTTCAAGAGCGCGCGAAATCAAGGTGCTCCGCTGTCCCGGAGCGGTCGATGCCCAGTCCACGTCGAGCACCGCGATGGCAGCCCGCACCGCGGCGTCGTCGGAAGCAGCCGCCTTCGAGCCCAGCAGCGTGGCGAGGCTGGCCACCGCCCGATCAAAACCTCGAGGGCTGCCGAGGTCGAAGGCCTTGCGGAGCCGGACCCTGAGATACTGCTCCAGGATCTCATCGGCCGCCTCCCGCGCAGCGTGGACCAGCTCGAGGTCAGCGGTACTGCACGCGACGCACACGCTCGTCCTCCTGGATGTCGGCCTCGCCGTTGCGCAGCCCGATCAGCACGGCGCAATAGAGGCAACGGAGCGGCCGGGAGAAGGTCACCCGCTCCCCGTCCTCGCTCTCGGTGATGACCAGACCGTCGTTGCCGTTGAGGGCCACGGTCACGAACCCGCAGCGCGGACAGCAGACGTGGTAGCCGACGAGGCCGAAGCGTCGGTCCTGGGACACCCGGCGCAGCTCGCCCCGCTCGAGCTTGCAGGGCGGCTTGTTGGTCGGCCGCATCATGGCGAGGCCTCCCCGACGAGGAAGGGCTCCCGCCTTCGCCCCCGGACCTCGATGCCCACCTCGGTGGGCGTGAGCAGGATGTCGTGGCGGGCAGCGCAGCGGTCGCAGATGGCGAAGACCAGGGTTCCGTTGCGCCAGAGCGTGACCGCCTCGTCGAGCCCGACACGCTGGCGGCACATGCGGCACTCGATCACCCCGCGTTCGGCGTCGAGCTGCGCCTGGCCCACCCAAGCCCGCTGAAGCTCAGCTTTGTCCACGGGCTGCCTCCTCCTCGAACCACGAGGCCAGCTCGTCGCGCGGCACCTCGATGCGGACCACGTCGTCACCCGCGAGGTAGCGGCGGGCCAGGTCCAGGCGGCTCTCGGCGAGCCGCTCCTCCTCGACCGCGAGGTCCTCGCGGAGGTTCAGCAGTGACCGGGCACCGTCGAGCAGCGAGGTCCTGCGGGACCCCGCGTCAACGTCGGTCTGCTGAGTCTGGATGCCGGCGAGCGTCAGGGTGATCGGCCGCTTGGTCCAGTCGTCTCCGATCTTGCGGAACTCCTTGTTGAAGATGTCGCCGGCGAGGAGCCGGCCCTCCTCCGGGGTGAGCACGCCGACCCGGACGAGCTTCTCGACCATGTTCGTCATCCGCTCCGGGTCGCGGGTCACCGGCGTCTGCGACCGGAACCGCCAGAAGCGGATCCCCATGTCCGCCAGCAGCCGGCGGTTCATCAGGAAGTCGAACTCGTCACGCTCGGGCTGGAAGACCTGGTCCTCGGCGAAGCGCAGCGCGCTCTCTGCCGTGGCCCGGTTGAAGTCCTTGCTCTCGCCGCGCAGGAGGCGAGGGAGCCGGAAGGCGCTGCCGACCTTGTCGATGTTGCGCTCGTCGTAGAGCTGGAAGAGCGCGTCCTGCTGCTGGGCGTCGGTGAGCGGCCGCAGCTCGATCTTGGCCCGGGTCGTCTCGGAGGAGCCCGAGCCGCCCTCGGCCTCGAGGATCAGGATCTTGTGGAAGTTGGCCTTGCCCTTGAGGTTCTCCTCGATGAACCGCTCGATGCGCGGGACCGAGGCCTCCGACAGCCGGCCGCCGGAGACGAGGAGTGCGAGCGGCGGCACGCTCTTGTTCTCGAAGTAGAGGTAGTTCACCTCCTCCATCTGCCGCGAGCCGAGCACCGCGAGCAGCGTTCCCACCCAGCGGGGCACCCCGTAGGGCGAGCGCGGCGAGTGCACGGCGAAGTGCACGAGCTCGGTGGCCGGGCCGTCCGTCGGGTCCGTGTCCACCAGGGACTCGGCGTCATCGAACACGCGCCCGGTCCTGCGCGAGACGACTCGCAGGTCGCCGAGCGACTTGAAGTACACGCGCTCGATGCCCTGGATCTGGACGTAGCGCCGGAGCCGCCGCCGAGTGGAAACCTTGTCGAAGGACACCGACGAGACGCGCACGCGGTCGTCGACCTCCACCGGGGTCTCGTCGAGAGGCAGCAGCCGCACCGAATAGGAAGGCACGTAGACCAGCCGGGCGACCTCGCCTCGGCCGTCGCGCAGCACCTCCCAGAAGGCGTTGCCCGTGACCTCGAGGTCCTGGCGCGTGCGGCGCCGCAGGTCAACGAAGGAGTGGTCGAAGCAGCAGAAGTCGAAGAACGACTCAAGCCGCGCCCGCTCGATCCGGGCGAGCTGCACCAGCTCCCGCTTGCGCTCGGCCACCTCCTCGGCGCTGGCCTGGAGCGCCGCGTCCGCGGGAAGCTCCCCCCGGTCACGCGCCGCCAGCCGTTCGAGGTAGATCGCGTCGGCGATCCGGTCGTCCGCGTCGTCGGCGTCGAAGTCGATGGCCGGATCGAAGCGATGGCCGAAGCCGTCGATGTTGGTGGCGTAGGCGTCGACGTTCTGCCGGAGCGAGTTTGAGTGCTCGGTGAGCAGGCAGAGAGCCTCGGGATCGTAGGGCGGCTCGAGCGCGCCGGCCGAGGCGAAGGCGGCGGACAGGTCCTCGCCGCCGGGCCGGCTCGCCGGGTCCTGCATCTTGGCGCCGACGACCACCGCCTTGAGGATGGTCTGCAACCTGGCCTCGGCCTCGTGCACAGCGGCGGTGTCGCTCACTGCCCGGCCTCCACGTAGGCGACGAGCCCCTTGGGTCCGCAGGAGAGCGACCGCACGCGGTAGCCCTCGGCCGCGAGCTGGACGCGAGCTGCCTCACGCAGGCCGTCGATGCTCTTGGCCTCGACGACCATCTGCCGCGCGGGCTCGGGCGGTCCGCCGGGAGCTCGATCGGGCCGGATGACGAATACCTTCACGGTGTGCTGCACGGCCTCCTCCTGGGCTGCGGATCGGGTGGAGGCTCGGCGTGTGGCCCTGGCCGGAGGAGGCATTGACCTTTACGGCACCGATCGGCTGAGCCACACGCCTCGCCTCCGGAGGTGCAAAGCCACGGAGGCCCCCAACGGGGACAGCTACTTGCTCACCGGCTTCTCGGTCTGGGTCCGCAGGTAGACATTGGCCGCGCCGATGGCGGCGAGCACCGCCTCCTGCCAGCCGCCGCCGCCGACCAGCGCGGAGACGAGCGCCGTCGCGATCGTCGCGACGCCCAGCCAGATGGTCTTGCTCTCGTACCAGGGCTTCATGGGGCACCTCCCGGAGTTGGTTCCAGAGAGGCAAAGCCTGTGGGGCCCGTGGCGGGGACAGCATCGGGAAGGCATGGACGGTGAGACGCTGCGACCTCGTTGCGGTCCGGACAAGTAGACCTAAAGGTGCGAAAACTGAATACTGAAGCGAGACAGGGGCACGGCGAGCCTGCCGCGCCCAGGAGAATGGACCGAGGGTGAATGAGGCAAGGACATCTTTGAAACGGATCATGGTTGGAACGGATTTCTCTCGTCCAGCCAGGAGTGCTGTGGTCCGCGCGGCAATGCTCGCCGCCGAGCACGAAGCCAAACTGGAGATCGTCCATGTCGCACCCTCTGTCGACAGGTACGCTCTGAAGCGCCTGGGGTTCGACAAGCTCGCCGGACGCGACCCCGATCCCCCTCTTCGTCACCAGCTCGATGAGGCCGTGGCCCTGGCGCGGTCGCACAACGTCACCCCGACCACCAAGCTCACGAAGGGAGGCGCGGCCTCAAAACTCGTCCAGGAAGCCGAGCGGTTCGGCGCCGATCTCGTCGTGGTCGGCGCGCGCGGGGAACGTTCGATCAAGGATGCGGTGATCGGCACAACCGCCGAACGCCTCATGGAGCGGTTGAGCCGCGATATCCTCGTGGTACGAGCAGCCCCGAAGGCTGCATACGACACCGTCCTGATCTGCGTTGCGCTCGGCCCCGTGTCCTGCTTCGTCGTGAGGTCAGCAATCTCTCTATCGACCCAGGCGCGCCTCCATATGCTCCACGCCTTCGAACCGCTGTTCGAGACGAAGCTCGTGAGCCATGGGGCCGCCTCGGAGACCATCAGGAGCCACCGTCTCGCGGCGAAGCGGGAGGCGGCGCAGGCGCTCCATACGTTCCTCGAGCAGTGCGTCCTTCCGTCCGACCGTCATGTGGCGACGATGCTGCGACGGGGCAATCCTCCACATGAGATCTTGATTGCTGCGGCGCACCTCAGGGCCGGTGTCATCGCCGTAGGCAAGAACCAGTCTGCCGTCGAGGAGTTCTTCCTCGGCAGCGCAACGAAGCACATCATCCGCGTCGCTTCTTCAGACGTCCTGATATCGGCAGCGCACTGATCTGCGGCGCACCGCCGGGGGTGCTCGATAGCGCGTCAACCCTTTTGCGTGCCGTAGAGTTGGTCACGAATAGCGTCTCGGCGTTCAACCACTGCGCCGCAGTCCGTCTTGTCGCCGGAAGTCACCGCCTCTGCCAGAGCAACACCGACCTCCGCTTCCCCGGCCGCAACGACATCGGCGCCCGCCCGCCGAAGCGCGTCGGCGTCACGAAGGTGCGTGCAGCGCACGAGAACCCGCAGGTTTGGATTGAGAATACGAGCCTGCCTGATGATTTCGGCGGCGTCGTCGACGTCGGCGCTCAGGATCAGACTGCCAGTCGTCGCTATGCCTGCCTCGTCGAGGGTTCCGGGTCGCAGGACGTCACCATAGAGAGCCGTTAGACCGTCAGCACGTAGCCTTCGCACGGTGCTGAGATTGAGATCGATCACCGTGATCTTGGCGCCGCGCTCGGCGAGGAGGCGGTGCACAATCTCGCCCACCGGGCCGTACCCGACGAGAATGCAGCGTTCTGGATCAACCGCCGGGCGCTCGCCGGTGGAGGATCCTCCCGCAAGTCCGGACGCACGCGAAGTCAGACGACGAGCCCAACGATAGATCGAGGGGTTCACCGCGATCGAGATGATCGACGCAGCCACGAGCGCGTTCCAGCCAGCGTCGTTGATGAGTCCCAGGCCGCGCGCTACTCCGCCAAGAATGAAAGTGAACTCACCGACCTGGGCCAGGACAGCCCCCACAGGCAATGCGATTGCCATAGGCTTGCGCAAGATGCGCACGGTGAGTAGGGCGACGACAGGCTTGACGATGACGACCACCGCGAGGACAAGTGCGATCAAGAGCGGAGTCTCGATCAAGCTTCGCGGGTCGAACAGCATTCCGACCGAGACGAAGAAGAGCACGGCGAAAGCGTCCCTCATGGGCACCGCGTCACTGGCGGCGCGCGCTGCGAACTCCGAGCGCCCAACGGCCAATCCGGCGAGGAACGCCCCCAGCGCCATCGACACGCCGAAGACTTTGGCGGAACCGACAGCGATGCCGACGGCCAGCACGAGGACGGCGAGGGTGAACAACTCCCGCGAGCGGGTGATCTCGATTCGCTCCAGCGCCCAAGGGATCACCCAGCGACCGAGGACCACCACGACGGCGATCAAGCCGAGGACCTTGAGCGAAGTGATACCGAGCGCGGCTCCCACGCTCTGCTGCTCTGCCCCGCCTGGCCCGAACAGGATCGGCAGGAGCAGCAGCATGGCGACGGTGAGTAGATCCTCGACCACGACCCAGCCGATCGCGATATTGCCAATCGGCGAGTGCAGGTCGCGCCGCTCGGTCAACACCAACGCCATGACCACGGTACTGGCGACCGAGATCGACAGGCCCAGAATGAGTCCGGCTCCCCAGCTCCAGCCCATCAGCCGCAACGCCAGCGCCATTGCAGCCGTGGACAGCGTGCTCTGTATCAACGCTCCCGGTATGGCTACTCGCCACACCGCGATCAGCTCACGCAGATGGAAGCGCAGGCCAATTCCGAAGAGCAACAGGATGACACCGATCTCGGCGAACTGCTCGGCGATGGCACGGTCGGCGACGAAGCCCGGGGTGAAAGGCCCGACTGCAACACCCGCCAGCAAGTAGCCGACGATGGGCGAGAGCTTCAGGCGCTGCGCGAGGTAGCCGAGCACCAAGGCGCCGGCCAAACCACCAGCGAAGGTCAGTAGTATTCCGAACTCATGCATCTTCAACTCCTACGCCGGCGTTTGCGTCCTCCGTGCCTGATGCAGGCGTCGCGTTCCATGGACCGCTCGGCGGCCATTGCCCGTCGAACCCGGCACCGGCGACAAGTGCTTCGACCGCCGGCGTCAAGAACCTGTCAATCTGCGCAGCCACCTCCGCGAGCGCCGGTACGGAACCTTGAACACGCCCCTTGCGCAGATACGCTCGCCACTGCGCCTGCTTCGCGGGCGCGGAGTGGAACGGCGGTGTCAACGCCACTGGGGTTGTCGTTGGCAGCGCCGTCCGCCGACGACGGAAGGTCGCGTCGAGAGCCTGTGCCAGCACCGCACCAGAGAACTCTCGCCCCTGGGCGAGCACCCAGATGTCCAGGAAGTCCTTCATGCGGGTGTTGGCCATGTCCAGAACGACCAGCGCCTGGAACTTCTCGGCGATGGCTGTCTCTGGAGTGTAGCCGAGCAAGCGAGGGGGGATGAGGTCAAGGAGCGACGGATACTCGATGGCCTGCTCGCGGGGCGTCACGATGTCGCCGAAGCCAACGTCGATCTGGAGTGCGATCCGCGCATTGCCGAGGGTGCCGCCGCATCGCACGCGGACGCCGTCGTAGTTGGCAGCGAGCCGAATATCCTCACCCGTCACGCTGGCGGGGTCGAAGAGGAGACCGTCGTCCTCTACGTCGACCTCGATGCATGCCCTGACGATTGCGACCATCTCCGAGACGCTGGCAGTCGGCCGGCCGAGCAAGTCGATGTCCTTGGTCGCCCGGCTCAGCGGGCCGCCCCAGAACTGGAGCATCAACGCACCCTTGAGGACGAAGCGGTCGGCGTAGGTGGAACGCGACAGTCGGTAGAGAAACCGCTCCATCGCGTAGTACTGGAGAAGCTCGTTGAACGGGCGTCCCTCGGCCTTCGCGCGCTTCAGCAGGCGAGCGTGAACTGACGCTGCCATGTTGGTGATCGGCTTCTTCATTGAATCGCCTCGAGATAGGGCAGCATGACCCGCTCGACACGACCAAGCCTCGCGTAACGCAGCAGCTCGGCGGGCTGTACACCCTTGCGCTTGATGGCCTGGCTGAGTGCTTCGACCGCGACGTCGAGGCCGAGCTTGTTGCGGAAGCGAAAGCAATCGACCACGGTCTTGGGGAGGTTGAAGATGCGAACCCCCACGCCGTCGAGCACGGCGGTCTCCACGCCTTCGGACAGCGCAGCGTCCGAGAACCAGAACACCCTCAGCGGCGGGTAGTCGACCTTCGGCGCTTTGGTCTTCCGCGGTAGAGCGATCTGGACCTCGTGCGGGATTTCGCTGGTGACCTCATGGTAGGCAAGAGCGGAGACGAGGCACACCACGCCGCGAGGCACTCGCAGCGCCGCCGCCACGAGATCCGGGTGGGCGAGCCCCGGCAGCGACGCGAGGCGGAAGACGCCTCGGCTGATCTGGTCGACCACGCCCTCGTCCCGCATCCGGTAGAGGGTGCGAGGATGGATGCCCAGCGCCAGCGCATCCCCTGTGCGCAGGATACCTCCACGCTGGCGAAACACCTCCTGGGCGCGCTTGTAGCGGTCCTCGGCCATGGATAATAAATACGGCAGACATCAACAAGTGTCAACCTTATTGTCCTGCCTTCAATCCTCCACCGGGAGGTGGTCTCGGCTGCAGGGAACTCGTGGAAGTAAGCGTCAACCACCAGTTTTTACGGGCGAATTTCTGTGCCTGGGGGCGCAGCCGCGACATTTTTTGGCGAACGTAACGCCCGGCGTGGCTCTCACGGCGCCGTCACCCGATCACCCGCACCCCGATCTCGGTGGTGCGCGAGGGAGCCGGGCCGCGCTCCTTCTGGCAGGCGAGCGCGATGGCCCAGAAGTGGTCGGCGTGGCCGCCGCGGGCGCTGCGCTCGGCGTCGAAGCTCACCTTGCCGGACGGCAGCACCCGACGCTTGATCGAGTGCACCTGCCCGACCAGCTCGCGGTCGCGCGGCAGCACGATGTCCTTGCGCTGGAGCAGGATCTTGAAGTCCGTGGCCCAGCGCTCCTTGGACTCGTTGCTGAAGGCCTCGGCCACGACCTGCGGGTAGTCGCGGGCCAGGTTCTCGGCGAGGTTCATGCCGATGCCGCTCCTGTCCACGGACAGCCGCGACACGGGCACGGTGTCGAGCAGCCGCCGCAGATCGGCCTCCTGTTCGGAGAAGGGCACCTGCTCGTAGCGCCTGAGCAACCGGCACACGAAGCGTCCGTCCCGCTCCTCGAACACCGCCAGCTCGGAGCGATCCCGAGTGCGGCCCACGTCGAAGCCGGCCACGATCCGCCCGTCCGGGAGCGGCAGATCGGTGGCGTCATCGAACAGCACCAGCTCATCGCTCGTGCAGGGAAGGATCAGGTCGTAGGGGTAGAAGCTGTAGCTCTCGTCCACGAAGCGGCACTCGAACTCCTGCTGGAAGTCCTCGAGCGGCAGGGAGTCGAGCTGCTCGACGATGGTCTGCCGGCCGAACGTGGCGACCCGCTCCTCGGTGGACATGTGCGCCGCCTCGGTCACGGCCCGCTGCACGTCGGTGCAGAAGAACCGGCACAGCCACCACGGAACATCCTGCCGAGTGTGGTGCGGGTACTTGCGTAGCTCCTCGGTTGCGATCTCCCAGAAGATGCCGCGCCGGCCGAGCGGCGTGGAGCAGCCCGAGAGCTGGCCGAACGAGCGCAGGATGAGCGCGGTCGAGCCGCGGTAGACCTCGCGATCGTTGACGTAGTGCGCCAGCTCGTCGAGGTAGCAGTCGCCCTTCTTGCCGCGCGGTGCCTTGGACGGGTTCGACAGGATGCGCGACACCCGCTTGCCCGGGCCGTTCGACTCGAACGCCAGCTCGGTCTTCGAGTCCACGACGAGCCGCTTCTGGTAGGCGAGCGGCAGCTCCTCGTGGACCTGGCGAGCGGCCAGGATCTTCTCCTTGGCGTCGTCGAGGTTGTAGCTGACGAAGACCGCGGTGTGCTTCTCCCGCAGGTGGCAGCGGGCCAGGGCCTCGAGCGCGAAGAGGAACGAGAAGCCCACCTGCCGGCTCTTGGTGACCCAGCGAAAGCGCGAGCGGTTCTCCAGGAACGCGATCTGGTAGGGCTCGAGCACCAGGGGCTCGTCATCGAAGGAGCCGAGGCCGCAAAGGAAGCCCCACTCCTGGGCCAGCCACTCGGCGAACTCCTCCTCGGTCCGTTTGACGATGCCGAGCGTCACGGCGCCGCCCCCTCTCGGACCGCCTTTCGCCTTGCCTTTCCGGCGGTTGAACGCCTGCATGTGATCGTGACGAGCGACCGACAGGAGGTGATGTCATGAGTTACGCCGAGTCCACCCGCACCCCGCGGACCCTGACCGACGCCGAGCAGGCGCGGCTCCTCAAGGTCACGGGCGAGCATGCCCGCGGCTTCAGGGACCACGTGCTGCTGAGCTTCGCCCTGGGCACCGCACTGCGCGAGGCCGAGCTTCTCGCCCTGAACGTCGGCGACGTGTTCGGCGTCGAGGGCAAGGCTCGCCGCCGCGTCCAGCTCCGCGTGTTCAAGCGAAGCAACGACGACGAGTCCATGCAGGAGGTCGTGCTGCCCGACCCGCTGCGGGCCAAGCTGGAGAAGCTCTGGCGCTGGAAGAAGCAGCGGGGAGAGGGGCTGGAGCCTGATGCGCCGCTGTTCGTCAGCCGCCGCGGGCTGCGGCTCTCCAGCCGCCAGCTCCGCAACCTCTTCCACGTCTGGCAGGAGCGGGCCGGGTTCGAGCGCGTGCTGTCGTTCCACTCCACACGGCACTCGTCCCTGACCAACATCTACCGACGCACCCGCGACATCCGGCTCACGCAGCGCGTCGCCCGGCACAAGAGCATCACCAGCACGATCCGCTACGCCGGGCCCTCGGACGAGGACGTCCTGCGAGCCGTGCGCGACCTGCCGTGTTGAGCGTCGCCCGGGCGTTCCGATCGTGCGCGCACCTACTTGCAGATCGAAATTGCACACTCGCCCTGCGCGAGCCCGATCCGGCCGCTGTTCACTTCTCATCGGGACCCCCGCCCACTTTCCCAAAACTGGCGCAGTCGAAATCGGCACCAGGCACCCTGGCGGTGTAGGTGTCCGGCCCCGAAAGTCGGACCCTCCCCCCCCGCCCCGCGCGAGCTCCGACTCGTCTGAGCCGGGTCTTGGCCGCCCCCTGGCGAAGTCGAGGAAAGCGGCGGTTCGATTCGGCGCGGGGCTGGCTTCCGGCGTGGCGTAAGTCCGCGTAAACACGAGCGCGAGAGCTGGGCCAACGGCCGCTTTTGTCCGTTGTCGGCGGTTGGCCGGGTCCGGGTCCGGCGCCCGCCGGGCGGGTGGTCCGAGGTGGTCGCCGTGTTCTTCCGCGAGCCTGTGCTGGGGCTGTGCTCGAGACTGTGGGCGAGGAAGCTCGCGGTCACGCAAGGGTTCGTGCGTGCTCATCGTGTTCCCCTCGTCTTTGCGCCTTCCTCGTCTCTGTCGGGGGTTGCGGGCTCGTCCGGCCCGGAGCTTGGCCCCGTGGGCGCCACGTTCGCCGCGTGTGGCGCGCGTCCGCCGTCCCTGGCCTCGTCGTCCGCGGCCTGGGTCTCGGCGCGACACGGGGCGCCCTGGCGTGCGGCGACCACCGGCGCCGCCTCTCGGAAGTGACCGGGCACTTCTCCGGCGGCAGCCTCGCTCGGGGTCGCCGGGGAGTTTCCGGGCAAATAGCGGTCAATTGTTTCGGAGTCCTCCGAGGGCAGCACGTCGAGCACCTCGCCGCGCTCCTCGGCCGAAGCCTGCTGCGCTGCCCGCAGCATCCGCTGGTGGCGTGACTGGATATCCTCGAGAGACAGCGCCGCGTGGATCTCCTGGCGCGAGTCGGCCCCGCCCAGGATGAACTCCTTGAGCCGGAGCATGGTGTTGAAGTCGGTCGGGTTGTCGAAGCGCACGCGCCCCTCGGAGAGCGCCTTCTCGAAGCCCACGAGGTAGGTGTCGATCATCCGCAGGGCGTCGTCCTTCGACAGGGCGATGGCGGTCGCGCGCATCTCGACGATCTTCTGCTCGGCCTTGACGGCCACGCGAGCCTTGGCCTCCTTGCGCCGCCGCAGGCAGTCGTGCTTGCGGGCGTACTGGGCGACGAGGCTGTGGGCCACGCCGTAGCGCTGGGCCAGATCCCGGTACGAGGGGTAGACGATGCTCGTGCCGCCTTCGTCGGTCTGCACGACCTCGCCGAACACGAGCACCCGGTCGAGCTCGTCGTAGGGTACGCGCGGCCCGTCGCCCTTCTTGGGCCGGCCCGTCTTGCGTCCGGAGTTGACCGAGTCGTCCATCGGCGGCTGCCTCACAGGGTCCTGCCCAGAACTCGATCCATCTCGTCCACGAGCGCGTGGAGCGGCGAGCGGCGGTCCCCGTCCGCACTGGCAGCGGTCTGGCACAGGTGTCGGCGGAACAGTCGCCCGAGCGCATCGGCGGTCGCGTCCGCCAGCTCGGAGTCGACCTCGTAGATCTGGTACAGGCCGATCAGGCTGAGCGCGGTCTCGCGGAAGGCTCTGGCCATCACGCTTCGTGGTTCCTGGGTGGTCATCGCTCGATGTCCTCCTGCAGCTCGGGGTCCCTGTTGGCGCAAAGCCCCTCTTGGTCTTTGCAGGGACAGCGCAGGTGCTCGAGCACGGGGCGGATGCGTTTCAGCGCCCGGCTGTGGCGCCGCTTCACGCGCTGGTAGACCCGATTCTTCTCGTCAGACGGCAGGTCCGGGAGCAACCGCTCGAGGAAGACCGGGATGCGCTTGCCGCAGACGATGGTCGCGGTCACCAAGTCGAAGGTCTCGCCGTCCAGCATGTCCCCGGTTCGCTCGACCAGGAGCGACACCACGTCCGCGGCCTCCATGGCGTTGCGAGGGCCGCGAGGACTCTCGTCCCGCACCTCCGGCCATCGCTCGACCTCGAGCTCCTCGAAGGTCTCCGGCTCGACCGGCGTCACCTGCTGGCGCTCGTCCTGCTCGCGACGGACGACCCCGAAGACCCGGCGCTCGGTGCGTTGCCGCAGCCGGAGCGCCGTGCGGTCGAGACGGCCATCGGCGGGGTAGTCGTTGACCACGGCGAGGAAGCAGGTGACGACGAGCTGATCGAGGTCCTCGGCCGGGATGGTGTCGCCCCAGATGCGGTGACGAAGGCGGCTGAGCATCGGGTAGTAGGCCACGAGCAGCACCGACGCCCAGAACGAGCTCGGGCTGACCTGCTGCTCGGCGATGAGCGCGCGGGTAAGCGCCTCCTTCTCGGCGTAGGGCTTCTTGCCATCGTCGGCGAGGATGCCCAGCACCGAAGCGATGGTGTGGTGGCGAGCCAGGGCCGTGTGCCGGCGTCTCGCGTCCTGGAAGCACTCGGTGTGCTTCGACGCCCGGACCTCGGCGCGGAGATCCTTGAAGAGCCGGCGGAAGCTGTTCATCGCGTGCGGCCCTCCCACCACTCGCGCACCAGCTCGAGGAAGTCGTCGAGCGACAGGGACACGAAGGCCTCGGCCCGGTCGTCGCGGACGACCGCGAGCGGGATGCGCCCCTTCGGCGTGTTCGTCTCGGCCTGCCGGAGCGCGGCGCGCACGTTGGGCTGGCGGCCTCGCTTGGCCTCGATCCAGAAGACCGGGCAGTCGAGGTCCGCCACCTCCTCGCCGCCGCGAGACTGGAGTCCCCGTCGCACCTCGGCGCCGGGCATGGCCTCGCGGAACAGATGGACCAGCTCCTGCTCGAACCGGCGACCTTTCCGTCGGCTGAGCGCGCCCATCACGCCACCTCCGTGATGAACCGCACCGGGATGCCGAGCGCCTCGGCCCGGTCGATCTCCCGGCGCATGCCGCCGGTGACCGTGCCGCCGTAAACCCGCAGCTCGTCGCAGATCGAGACCAGCTCGAGGCACAGAGTGATGGCCAGGCCGCGCTCGCTCTTCTCGTCCACGAAGGTGGGCAGGTAGAGGTGCGGGGCGATCGGCAGGTGCCCACCCTCGACGAGCGATCGACAGATGGCCGTCACCTGGCGGGCGTTCCCCTCCGGGTCGCCGCCGAAGGGGTGGCAGACGTAGACCCGCAGCAGGCGTCCATCGGTGCGAGGCCGGGCTCGACGAAGGCGCACCAGCTCGGCCGCGCAGTAGTGGAGCGCGTCGATGACCTCGGCGAACGCTTCCTTGGGGTAGTCGCGTCCGTCGTCGACCTGCCACGGACCGTAGCTCGAGCGGCCCTGGTCGAGCCGGCAGAGAGCGGCCTCGGCGATCAGGCGCTCGTCGGGCTGGAGCTCGGTGAGGAGATAGTCGAGGGAGGTGTTCATGCGGACACCTCCTTCGCCCAGAAGCGCGGCGAGTGGGATTTGTGGGCCACGGACTCGAGCTCGGTCTTGAGCAGGCGGACCTGGGCACGGTCGGTGGTCCGCCCGAGCTCCTTAAGCAGCTTCTCCAGCGCGTCCTTGTCGATCGCTGCGAGACGCTCGACCAACGCATCGCGGGTCAGCCCGGTCGCACCCGCGAGGATGTGCAGCGTCGGCTCGAGCGGGTATTCGAGACGCGTCGTCTTGAACATCGCGTAGCGAACCCCGCCGAGGATCAGCTCGTCGTGGTCCTGGAGGTGGGCCTTGAGCACGTCCTCCAGCTCGCCCTTGCGGGAGTAGAGAACCTTGGCCAGGCGGGCGACCTCCTCGCGCTCACGGGCCACGGCCTCGAGGTCGCCGGTGTCCTGGCAGATGTGCTCGCGCTTGCCCTTCAGGGCGTCGGCGTAGGCCGGGCACTGCCGGCGGTGGTCGCAGTAGATGCAGTTGGCGTTGAGGCGCGCCGGGAACTCGGTCGCCTTCTCGGTCATCTCGCCGAGGGTCTCGACGTAGAGGCGCGCGGTGTCGAGCTGCTCGAGGGTGCGCTCGGTCTGCATCCGCAGGCCGTGCCGCAGCATGTGGAAGGTCAGCCGGACCTTCTTGGCCCACGGCCACAGCTTGAGCGCGGCGAGATGGTAGAGCGACATCTGGAGGCTGTGCTCCACCTCCTCTCGCGTGAAGAGCTGGCGATTGGTCTTGTAGTCGATGACCTCGACGGTCTCATCGTCAACGCAGTCCACGCGATCGATGAAGCCGAGGACCGTGAAGCGACCGAGGGGGAGGTGAAACTCCTTCTCGATGGCCAGCACGTCCCGGTGGTCCAGCTCTCCCTGGTCGAGAACGAAGGTCCGCAGGATCTCCACGCCCTCCTGGAACAACTCGACCCCGGTCATGCCCTCGGCCGTCCAGGCCTGCCGGAACAGCTCCAGTGCCCTGTCCTCGGATAGCGGTGCCACCCGTTCGGTGTCGACATGCTCGCGGACAAGCCGCTCCAGCACGGCGTGGATGGCCTTGCCGAACTTGAGCGGATCGCCGGGCTCGGCCACCTGCTTGTCGATGTAGTGGATCTTGAAGCTCAGCGGGCACTGCTCGAAGCGGCTCAGCCGGCTGTAGCTCAGGTGCTTGTTGACGAACTGCGGGGCGTTCATGCGTCGGCCTCCTTCTTGGGCTTGGGGGATTTCTCGAAGGACACGACGCGGGAGCCGGGGAACGCCTCGAGCACGCGGCTGATGGTGGCGGCGTGCTCGGGCGTCAGCTCCTTGCGGTCGTGCCCGGTGTACTCGGGGACGAGCCAGAGTTCGCCGTAGTCCTCGGACCGGATGCAGACCTCGACCCCCAGCGCCTTGAACGACTCGACGTCCTCGTCCGTGAACCCTCGACGCGGCGGTCGCCCCCCGGTGTCGTCAGACGGCCTCGGAGGCTCGGTCACGGGGGCAGGTGTCGCCGGCGCGCGTGGTTCATGCCGAGGCATGGCCAACTCGGGCGCCGGGTTGCCGAACAGGTCGGTGGGGACGGCGGCGGCGCGTCCCTCGGCGAAGTCGTCGACCTTCGTGTCATCACGAGCCGCCGGACCGGTTGATCCCGAGACGGCGGGAAGACGATTTCGATTGCGACGCTCCCACTCCGTGCAGAGGAAGAAGTCGGGACGGGCGCAGGTGCCGCCCTCCTGATAGTCCTTGCACCGTTTGCTACCGGGCAGCGGCGTGTAGTGCGGGCAGGAGAACCCCGACGACTCCGCGCTTACCGCGGTACCGCGAGAGAGGTCGGCGATCCTCATGTCGGCATCTCCGCGCCGATGCCAAGACCCGGTGAGCACCTGCCGGCGGTGCCCGCCTCGGCGTACCTGCGGTTCATCGGGCGGGGGGTGAACCCCTTGTCGACTGCGGAGATCGGCATTGTCGTCCTCTCGGCGCCGTCGGATCCGGGCTTGATGCCAGCGGACCCTTCTGCTGAGGAAACGCGACGCTGGAAGGCGAACTGGGACAGGACCGTGGGACGTTCACACCGGCGGCTGCGCTGTGAACCCGGGGGCGCGCTTTCTCGGCACCCTCAACCCTGCCGGAGGCAGCCGATCACACGTCGAGGACCTGGAGGGGGGAGGCCTGTCCCGCACTTCTGTCAACAATGACGAGCGGTTGTGCCTGCTCGGGACAGCTTCGGGTCGATCAGGACAGCGACGGGACAGCACCTTGTCCCGTGCTTTCTTCAACGATGCCGAGAGGTTGAATGCGACGGGACAGACGGGACAATATTATTTTTGTAGGTCTACTTAAGAGAGAGGGGATTTTTTTTCGCGATGGCCGAGAAAATAAAAAATTCCTGTAGAGAAGGTCTCCTGTACTCAGCAAACCCGTCCCGTCTGTCCCGTGACCTCAACTTACCGGATTGCCAGAGGAATCTGTCGCGCGAGCGCTGTCCCGCCGCTGTCCCGAGGCCTGTCCTGCTGTCCCGTTGACGGCACGAAGATCGGCAGACGCCGGCCGCACGAGGCGGTCGACGGGTGAGGCCGGCTAAAAGGGGGCGATGTCGGGGATGTGCTGCTCCCCTCCCGGGTCGCCGGGTTGCAGGGAGCGTGGGCGGTGTGATGCTCGGGCGAGCCGCTCGCCCCCTCAGTCCCCGTACCGATTCTTCCAGCCACCGAAGCTGCTGCCGTCGTTCTCGTCGGGGTCGTTGGTGTTGAAGTCGTCTTCGGAGACGAGCTCGGTCTTGGAGAGGTTGATCCCGACGGCGCGGCGACGCTCGGCGTTGACGCCGAAGTAGACGCGTTCACCCTCGTAGGCCACGTAGCCCTGCTGCCGGTGGTTCTCGTGGATCAGGCGGCGCAGGGCCTTCATGTCCACGACCTCGCCCTGGTAGTCGATCCGTTTGCAGTGCTGCCGGAACGAGTCGTAG
Organism: uncultured Myxococcales bacterium; assembly: GCA_964593355.1. Lineage (GTDB taxonomy): Bacteria > Myxococcota_A > UBA9042 > CAIXZC01 > CAIXZC01 > CAYTWV01. The sequence continues at coordinate 32,462 of CAZQHM010000011.1, read as the reverse complement.
CAGCTCTCCAGGTGAAGGAAGAGCTGGCCGTCCTTGAAGACGTAGTGGACGCGGTGCTTCAGCTCGCCCTGGACCGCCATGACGCCCAGCATCTCGACGAAGTGGTCGAGGGCGTTCTTGACCCCGTGGTCGGTCTCCAGCACGTCGGCGAGCACGGCGTCCACGGCGGCCTTGACCCCGAGGTCCTCGGGCAGCGCCCGGTAGCCGCAGGCCTCGGCGAACTGCTCGAAGAGGTGGACTCCCAGCAGCATGGCGATGACGTTCTCAACCACGCGGACGGGCACCTTGCGCCCCGCCAGCAGCGCCTTGGCGGCTCCGCGGGCCACCTCCAGGTCCGCGTCGAAGTCGCGACCGAGACAGAACTGGATGTAGCGCGGCGCGAAGACCGGCAGGTCGATCGCCTTCAGCTCGCGCAGCGCCTCGCGGCACTCCGGGTGCTCGTCGAGGGTCACCTTCTCGGGGTTCGCGGTGACGATCCGCTCGAGGAGCGCGGCCTCTATGGGCCGCGTCTCTCCGGCGACGCAGAGCGGCACCTGCAGGTGGTAGGTGTTGACGGTCTGGTCGGGCCTCCCGCGCTCCTCGACCTCCCCGCGGTAGAGGCGCCGCAGGTAACGGTGCAGGGTGTTCAGCCGGTACCGCTGCATGTCGTAGGGCTTGTACTCGTCGATGAAGACCGGGACCGAGCGGCTCGCGGTCAGGATCTTGAGCAGGGCGAACTCCGTCTCGGTGGCGCTGTAGGGCTCGGCGTCCTTCACGCCGAAGAGCGGCCAGAACACGTCGGTCGCCATCGAGCTCTTGCCCGAGCCCTGTGTTCCCCAGATGAACAGGATCGGGAACGAGCCGATGCGCTCCATGAATCGCGGCTTCATCGGAGTGGCGAACCACCAGCCGATGACGGGCACGATGACCTCCGGCAGGTTGAGCCGCGGCAGGTGCTCGAACACGGTGCGCGCGACGGAGAGGAAGGTCCCCTCGTCGCAGTTGACGTAGCGCAAGCGGCCGTCGAGCGAGCCGCCGCTCTTGACGTAGACCACGGGTGACGGGTCCATGAATCCCTCCTTGCTGATAGCGCCGTCGGGGCAGATCCACAGGTGGAGCTCGCCGCGCCGGCAGTCGCCGAGCATGGTGGTGCCGGGCCGGCGAGGCACCGGCCGACGCGCCAGCACGCGCAGCAGCCCTTGGACGTTGTTGTCGCTGCCGGTCCATTGCAGGTCGGCGGACGGCAGGTGGCGGATCAGCTCGTGTTTGGAGTTGAAGGCCCGGAGCGGCAGGCGCAGCCCCTCGACGACCCCGCCCTTGTCGGTCAGGGCCCTGCCGTAGACGATCTCGCCGTTCTCCAGCTCGACCCGCATCGTGGGCTCGATGGTGAACGAGGAGACGACGCGGGTCTCGTCGCGCCCGGTGACCGTGTAGTAGAAGCAGGTGTCCTCGTAGATCTCGCCTTCGATGGCGTCCTCGCCGGAGGGGCCGGTCTTGCTCTCGCCCGGCTGTCGCGCGTCATCGTCGCGCTTGCGTTGGCCGGCCTGGGAGAGACCGCGTCGCAGGTCTCGGGTCTTGAGCCCGAACCGTTTCTCCAGGAGCCCGAGGTAACGGCCGTGGACCGAGGGGTCGCGGTGGGAGATGGCCTCGAGGACCGGCTTGAGCCGGTACTCCAGATCGCGGGCGGGGCAGTCCTCCGGGATGGCCTCGACGGCCTTCTCGATATCGAACACGAAGTCGTAGAGCTCGCAGCGGGCTCCTGGCTCGCGGTTGACCTTGCAGTAGCCGAGCGCCTGGAGCGAGTGGCAGGGCGGCGCGATCGTCCCGTCCTCGCGCACGGACTCGGTGATCTTGTCGTGGCAGTTCTTGACGTAGGCCGCGCCGTCGCGGCCTCGAAGCTTGCCGAGCCCTCGGCGGTCGTACTCCAGCACCAGCTCGGTGAGCTCCTCGAGGGGCAGCCCCTTGTGGGCGAAGAACCGGACCATGTTGAAGATGGCCAGGCTCCGGTCCTCGGCGCCCTCGTTCCAGAGCCGCTGCACGGGGCCGCACATCTCCACCGGCGTACGCCAGTCAAGCTCGCCCTCCGGGGTCCGGTTGGCCTTGCCATCGCCGACCGATGCGGTGACCGCCTGGACAGGGAGCGGGTGCGTCGTTGCGGCGGGTTCGGGCCGGGCGGCGGGCGGTTGCAGCAGGCGTGCCCGCAGCGCCGGGTCTTCGGTGCGCTCGAAGCCATCGAGCGCCTCGCTCAGCCGGTGGGGCCGCTCGTCCGTCGGCTCGCCCTTGCGGCTCACCGTGCCGACGACCTTGATGATGCGAGGCAGGTCGTGGATCGAGTCCACCTTGATCTGGTCGGATTCGATACAGGCTCGCAGCTCAGCCTCGAAGGCCTTGAGATTCGCCTGGACGGCTTCGTGGTTGTCCCCGTCGAGAACGAGGGGCGGGATGGCGAACCAGAGCTGCGCTCCGTTGCCGCTCATCATGCGCGCCGGCCTGGCGAGCCCCGCGTCTTCGGCCCACCGACAGGCCGCGTCTGCCGCCTGCACCGCCGCCGCCAGCTCCTCGTCGGTACTCGCCGTATCCTTTGGCCGGACCGGGTCGAGATCGATCACCGTGGCGGTGACTACCTCGATGTCCTTGCGGCCGGCGCCGGACTTCAGGGGACGGACGGCGTTGGGGGCCTGCTCGAGCAGGCGTCGGGGACGCGGCTGGATCCCGACATAGACGTTGCCGGCGGCGTTGGTGCGGACACACTCGGCGACGAAGGCCTCCTCGTCGTCGAAGAAGCCGATCCCCACGATGCCCTTGCCCGGGCGGATGACCCTCACCTCGCTGATGCCGTGCTCGGCGTGGGCCAGCCAGCGGTAGGCGGCTCGGATGGCTTCCGGATCCGGACGTGGCTCCCTCATGGTCTTGTGCTCATGGCGCGACCTCGCATGCTGAGGAAACGCGGGTACGAGGGGCGAGCTGGGACGCCGGCACGCCGAGGACCTCCGCGTAGAGCCGCCGCCTGTCGAGGTGCTGCCGCCGCAGGATCGGGACCTTGCGATCCACGAAGTCGACGAGCTCGGGTCGGGCCTTGTCGGCGTGGGGTCGCATCAGACGGCCCAGCCGCTGGACGGTGCGCCCGCGCGCCCGGCTCGGGTAGGCGAGAAACACCCGTGACAGACGGGGCAGATCGAGCCCCTCGTCCGCGAGGCTCGTGGCCACGAGCACGGCCAGCTCGCCCCGCCTGGCGCGAGCGAGCAGCTCCGCGCGGCGGTCCTTGGACACGCGCCCGGTGAGCTCGGCCGCCTCGATCCCGGCCGCGCAGATGAGGTGCGCCAGCGTCCGGCAGTGCTCCACCCGGCCGGAGAGAACCAGGCAGGTGTGGCCGGAGCGCGCCGCCTCGATGACGGCCTCGGCGATCAGGCTGTTCCTCTTCTCGTCGTCCACAAGCGCCGCCATCATCGCGGAGTAGTCGGCGGCCCCGAGGTACGGGAAGGTGAAGGCGGTCTCGACGACACGGATCTCGGGCAGGGCGAGCACGCCCGCCGCCACCAGCTCCTCGTGAGGGACCACGGCGAGCGGCCGGCCCAGGAAGAGCTCGAGCAGCGGCGTCAGCCCGTCCTCACGCTCCGGCGTGGCGGTCAGCCCGAGCCGGTAACGGGCCGGGCAGCGGTCGACGAGCTCGCGGAAGGTGGACGCGGCGACATGGTGCGCCTCGTCGAGCACCAGCAGGCCGAACGCGCGCAGGAAGGTATCCAGCCGCTCGCCGGGCCAGCGAACGAGCGTCTGGATCACGCCGATCGTAACCCCGGCCGGCGACTCCTCGCCGCCTCCGACCATGCCCGCATCGATGCCGAGCAGGGCGCGCAGCTCCCCGCGCCACTGCTCCGCGAGGTCGAGCGTGTGGACGAGAATCAGGGTTGGGGTACGAAGACGGGTGATCGCTCCGATCCCGACCCGGGTCTTGCCGCCGCCGCACGGGATCACCACGGTGCCCTGGGTGACCTTCGTGAGCGTGGCCACGGCGCGGCTCTGGTAGTCGCGGAGGCCGACCTTGGGGAGCGCCGGAAGCCGGTTCGAGGGCAACACGCGCCGGTCGTCGATCCGCAGCTCCATGTTGTCGACCGCTGCCAGCTGTCGAAGGATGTGGATCGCCCCGCGAGGCAGACGGACCTGTTCCTCGCCGTCGTCGAGGAAGCACAGCACCTCCGGCTCGCCGCCGGGGTGGAGACCCAGCCGCAGCCGGTCGAGGTAGGCCGGGTTGGGGAACGACAGCGCGCGCCGCAGCCGCTCGAGGAGCTTGTCCGGCAGCTCCGCGCGGTCGACGCTGATGGCGGCGTCAACTCGCACGAGCATGAGCCGCCTCTTCGAGGAATCGCGAGATGTTCTCGACGCGCCGGGTCGTGAGCATGGGCGGCAGGCTCTGCAGGAACCTCCGGCCGTACCGCTTCTCGGCGACGCGCCGGTCGAGCAGGACGACGACCCCGACGTCGCGCTGGCCGCGGATGAGGCGGCCGACGCCCTGGCGCAGGGTGATGATCGCCCGCGGAACGAGGTAGTTGTCGAAGGCCCTCGGGTCGCGCTCGCAGATGGCGCTGACGACCGGGTCCTCCGGATGCGGAAAGGGCAGCTTGTCAATGACGAGGCCGGTCAGTGCCTCGCCGGGCACGTCGATGCCCGTCCAGAAGCTGTCGGTGCCGAGCAGCACCGAACGGACGTCCTCCTTGAAGACCCGGGCCAGCTCGGTCCTGGGCAGGTCGCCTTGGCGAAGCACGCGATGGCCGTTGCCGCGCACGCGGTCGTAGACGGCGTTGAGTACTCGGTACGAGGTGAAGAGACCGAGGGTGCGGCCGTCGCAGATGTCCATCACGCGTGCCATGAGCTCCGCGACCGACTCGGGGAACTCCGGTTCGCGCGGATCGGGCAGCCCCTCGTCGGGGACGACGAGCAGCGCCTGCGACTCGAAGTCGAACGGTGACTCGGCCACGACCTCGAGCGCGTCCTCGGGCACCCCCAGCTCGCCGCGGATGAAGTCGAAGGTGCCGCCGGCGGTCAGTGTGGCCGACACGAGAACGATCGACTCGGTCGCGTCGAACAGCTGCGTCCTGAGCAGGTCGCTCACGTCGACGGGCTTGGCCTTCAGCCGCGCCCGTCCTTTCGCATCCAGCTCGATCCAGTAGACCTTGGCCGGATCCGCCTGGGTGAGCGCCTCGCAGATGCGGGTGACGGCCAACACCTCGAGCCGGTAGCAGTTGCGAGCGTGGGCCCGATCCTCCCGCGACAGCCGCTCGTCCTCCATGCGCAGCCTCGCGAAGTCTGCAAGCAAGCCCGTCACCCTGGAGAGCTTGACCGGGTTGATCGGCACGTCGGCCTTGAGCCGGCAGCGGTAAGCGGGCGAGCGGGCGAAGGCGGCCACCTCGGCGAAGAAGGTCCGGGCCTCGTCACGCAGCCGCTCGGCGAGCTTCTTGTCACCGAAGTCGGCCGCGTACCGCGCCAGCCTTCTGATGGTGTGCTCGGACACGGAGAAGCCGAAGAAGTCGCGGGCGACCTCGGCCGCCTCGTGGGCCTCGTCACAGACCAGCAAGTTGAACGGCGGCAGGACGAGGTCCTGGCCTGTCTCGCGCCGGACGGCGAGGTGGGCGAAGAGGAGGTGGTAGTTGGTCACGACGATGTCGGCCGCGCGGGCGGCGGCCTTGGCCCGCTCCGTGAAGCAGTCGTCGCGGAACGGACAGTCGTCGCCCTTGCACTCGTCGGAGCCGACCGAGACCTTTGACCAGACCTGAGGCAGGGGGACGAAGGGCAGCTCGGACACGTCGCCCGTTCTCGTGCGCCCGATCCATCCGAGGATGTCGTCGGCCTGGCGGTCCTGCTCGTCGTCGTAGAGCCCCGAGAGCTCGCCACGAGCCTCGGACTCGCGCAGGCGATCGATGCAGAGGTAGTTGTTGCGGCCCTTGAGCAGCGCGAAGGTGAACGGCCAGGGCAGCACCTCGGCCAGGAGCGGCAGGTCCTTTCGGATGAGCTGCTCCTGGAGTGCGATGTTTGCGGTCGCGATCACCACGCGCTTGTTCCGGTGGCGCGCGTGCCACACCGCGGGCACTCCGTAGGCGACGCCCTTGCCGGTGCCGCACGGCCCCTCGCCGAGAGCGTGGCACCCTGCGCCCATGGCCTCGTCCACCACACGGGCGAGCGCGACCTGGCCCTCGCGCAGCTCGTAGCCGGGGAAGCGGGACGCGAAGAGCCCGCTGTCCCCGAACACCTCGGAGACGTAGTCGTTCATCGTCCTGCTCCTCGATGGAGGGGCGGGGCTCCTCGCGCGCTCCGCGCCGAGCTCGACCACCGGCGGCTCCGGTCATCCCGGCTGCCGCGGACCTCTTGGGCCCCTCGGAATGTCGGACTCGACGCTGAGCGCGCGAGGCGAACCCCGGCGCCGCCCCGGCTCACGCGAAGGGATCCACCTCTTCTTGCGCGTTGTTCTTGCCGCCGAGCTCGGCCGAGAGCGCCTCGACGAACACCTGCGCCTTCTCCACCTGGGAGGCGGGCAGGTCCTTGACCCGGCTGATGCCGAACTTCTGGCAGAAGCGATCCACCGCCTCGCGGGGCAGGGTCTTGAGCGCCTGCACGATGGCCTGCGCCTTCTTCGGGTCCACGACCGCGTCCGACTTCTTGTCGTAGCTGCCGAGCTCGCCGCCGCCCTCGCCGCTGTAGAGCTTCTCCAGGTCGTGCAGCGGCAGGGCCTGGAACTCGGCCTGCTGTTCCGGCGTGAGCTTGTGCTCGGGCAACAGCGTGTAGGTGGTGTTCTTGTCGCGGGCCGCGCCGTGGCGCTCGACCTCGAAGGCCCACTCGTCGAGCTTCCGTTTGGAGCGGATCTGGAGGAGCTGCTTGAAGAAGACCACGCCCTGCTCGAGGACCTTGACCTCCTTCGTCTCGAAGAGGGCCACGTTGACGGCCACCCTCAGGGACGCCTTGTGTCCCTTGGCCTGGAGCTCCTCGGTGAAGGGCTCGTACTTGCCGTCCAGGAAGACGACCTCCCTCGGGTAGGGCTCTCCCAGGAAGACGACGACCTCCTTGTCGCCGTCTTCCGCCAGCTTGAGCCAGGTGCTGCCGCCCTGGTCGTGCCGCTTGGCCATCTCCTCGGTTCGGTCCCACATGCTCGTCGGTGCCATTGGCTTACGCCTCCTCTCTGGGGTTGTGCTCCCGCCGGTACACGGCGAAGAGCTGGGTTCCATCGGAGGCGGTGCCCGCCTCCTCGACGTGAAAGTCGTGGCCGGCGTCGAGGACCTGCTCGATCTCCCAGCGCCGGAAGAGGCCGGGCAGCCGCAGGAACTCGTCGGGCTGCTCGGCAGGAACGGGCCACGGGTGTTGCTCGCTCATCGCGTGACTCCTTCGTCCTCGGTGAGGCGCAGCAGCTCGGCGATGGCCGGGTGCGGCGCCAGGGTCTTGGGTGTCGGCTCGCCGGGGACGCCGCGGGCCCGCCGCCAGGCGCGGTCAAGCCCGCGGGCCACGCGGCGCACGGTCTCGTCGTCCGTGCCCCGGACGGCGAAGACGCCGCCGAGCACGAGCACGACCTCCCGAAACAGCGACACCAGCGGGTCGCGTGATGGCCTCTGGTCGGCCATGGTGTTCACCTCCTTCGCGGGCTCCTGGCCCTTCTGCTGAGGAAACGCGGGCCGTGAGGGCTGGATGGGACAGCCCTTCTTCACTCGGCCTCGAGGTGCTGCCGGATCCGCTCGATCGCCCGCTGGTACCGCTTCCGGGTCGCGTCGTGGCTGAGCCCCAGTCGCTCGCCGACCTCCCGCTGGGTCAGCCCGTAGACCGTCGCGCCGAGCACCAGGTCGGCGTCCTCGCCCACGATGTCGAGGAGCAGGTCTCGCAGGGCCTCGATGTCCTCGGCGGGATCGAGCCGGGGCGGCAGGCCAAGCTCGGAGACGCCGCGGGTACGGAGCAGGGGGCTGACGAGGACCCTCCGGTCGTCGCCGGTCCAGTCGTCGTCCTCCGGGTCGTGGTCCGACTCCTGCGGCAGGTCAGCCCGCCGTCGCTCCTCGGCCCACGCCCGCTTCCTGTCCTCGCGGACGTCGCGCTCGACGTTGCGGACCAGTGTGGCCGCGACACGCCGGACCCTGGCCAAGTCGGCCCCGTGAAGCACCAGGGTGAACCGGGCTCCGAGCTCCGAAACCAGGGCCTCGGGCTCGCCGATGAAGTCGCGCAGCCGGCGCCGGTAGATACCGTCGAGCGCCGGCCAAAGGCCGAGCCAGGCGATCGCCGCGGCGAGCGCCGCGTCGCCTCGGCGGTCCTGCGCGACCCGGACGAGGGCCGCGTAGATCGCGTCTTTCTCGTCGAGGTCGCCGGTGGTGGAGTTGAGGTACGCGAGGAGCGCCTCGGCATCGGAGAACCGCGCGAGCGGCCTCCAGCGTCTCTTCATCTCCTTGAACTGCGACTTGGCACCGAGGGTGCCGACCGAACGTACGAGGCTCTGCTTGAGAGCCTCCCAGGTGGAGCGCATGACGCGCCTGCCTTCCGGCCAGGCGTCGCGCGCTCACTGGGGGCCGAGGTTTGGCGTCTATGCGCTCAGGTCGAATGCCGTGTCGGAGGCTGGTGCGGCTACGCCGCGGCGCCTCCCGGTGCCTGTGCCGTGGGGATCCGCACCACGTTCAGCCGCCGGCAGCGGGGCCGGTAGCAGCGGATGGAAACGAGCCCGGGACCCGCGTAGTGGGCCTCGAGGTCGTTGCGCCGGATGGTGAGTCCGGTGTCGTCCTGCTCCGCGAGCTGGATGCCGCAGTGCTTGCAGCGGACCTTCTGAGCTTGGGTTCTCATGCTGACCTCCGTTCTCGCCCGCGGTCATTCGCGAGCGTCTGGGGTCAGCTTCAGGTCGAGAGGGATGGGGGAAGGCAGGTCGGAGTTGGGGTCGAGTTCCGGGGTGTCGCGGAGGTCAATTCCCCTATCCCCGGCCCCGCGCGGGAGCGGGCACGCCGAGCTTGCGGGCGGCGGCGAGGAGCTGCTCGGCCACCTCGCGACCCTGTCGGAGGTTCTCGGCGAGCTGCTTGGCGCCTGGCGTGCGGCGGCGCTTGCCCGAGGTCGGCTGGGTTTGCTGCTCACCGACGAACTCGAGCCGGGCGAGGCTCTCGTCGAAGCGGATTCGCTCTGGGCGCACGGCGAGCCGGACTGTCTTGTCTTTCTTGGGGGAGGTCTTGATGAGGGCCTTCAGCTCCTGCGCAGAGAGGTCCGGGTGGTGGCCCTTCTCGAGCTCGAACCGCACTGCTTCGGTTTCATGGTTCTTGTCGTCGTCCTGCAGCTTCGTCTTCTTCAACCAGCCGCCGCCTTCGACGTCGGGATCGGCCGCTCGAGCAGCGGCGAGGTAGAGGAGGCGCATGAACTTGACGTCGCTCTTCTGGAAGCCGCCCAGCTCGTGACCGTTGATGCGGACGACGTGCCGCTCCCCGAACACGGTCGCGAGCTCCAACGTCACCTCGTCGAAGATCGCGAGCGGCTCGCCTATGCGTGTCTGCCGGTAGGACGGGTCGATGAAGTCCAAGGCGCGCCACAACGCGAGGTCGCCGTCGTCGCTCTCCGGCGGCGCCAGCAGCACGATCCCGTCGGGCTGGGTCCTGTCGGTCCAGCGGCGGATCCCTGGCGGCAGCAGGACGATGAGACCATCACCGTCGACCCGTGACCGGAGTGCCCGAGCGAGGGTATCGACGTCAAGCTCCCCATCGCGCATCCAGACGGTCGGGAGAAGTTTGCCGCGTCGTGCGAGCACCCCGAGCGCCACGACCCCCTCCGGGGTTTCGAGGTCCGCCTCAGCCAGACCGTTGGCTTCCCTGAGCGCCGCGGTGATGGCCGCGATCCACTCCGGACGCTTCAGCGAGTAGATCACCAGATCCCCTCGCTTGAGGTGCAATGGATCGCACTGCGGCGCGGCGTTGCCGCATACCGCGACGATGTCCTCCGGCCCGTGGTGGACAACTCGTCGCGGGCAGCCGTCGTGCACCGGGTGCGGACAAGGGTAGCTGGTGGCGAGTCGTTGCTCGGGGCTCAAGAAGCTCTTCAGGAGATGAAGGTCATCGCCGAGCAGCTCCCTCCACTGAAGCTCGACACCGGCCGTGACCGGCATCGCCTCGACACGTCGCCAGATGCGCAGGAGGTCATGCATCCGCGTCGCCCGCCACCAGGGCGAACCCGCGTCTGGTCATCCACGCTTCGACTGCGGTCGAATCGCTGTCGCGCGTGAACGAGGTGACGTTGGAGTTGGTGACCGTCACCATCCGCTTGGCTTTGGAGTCCGTGAACTTCACCTCGAACTTGGCCTTTGAAATGCGGGCGCTGTCGGGGATCTTGCGGTTCTTTCGCTTGAGGGCCTCGAAGAAGTTGCTGGCCTTGCGGATCTCCACCTCGTGCTCCGGCCCGCCCCAGAAGTAGTGGACTTCCCGCAGTACGACCTCTTCCATCCCGTCAACATCGACGCAGACGAGCGAGCTCTCGCCGTCGGTGCGCAGGGGATCGAGGGTGAACTTGGCCTTGCCTGCCGGGAAGTGGAGCGCGTCACCGAAGAAGTGAAGCCCGATCTTCTCCCTGTAGAGGTCATAGATCTTCTTGCAGCTGCCCGCGCTCACGCTCAGCTCTCTGGTGCGCCGGTCGTAACGGATCACGTCGAAGACCTCGGGCCGGTAGTAGACGCTGGAGGAACCGGAGGACTCGAGCGCGCCCTCGCGTTTGCAGGGGTCCCCGTGCCGGACGAGCATCCAGACCTCGTCGGGGCGCTCGAACACGAAGACCTTGCTGTTGCGCCCGCGCTTCATGTTGTCAAAGGCGTCGTCGAATACTGCCTCCAGGTTCCGGAGCTGCTTGTCGGTCGGCCTCGTGAACGGCGTGCCGTTGCCGTTGGCTGGTTGGAAGTACTGGAACGAGCGCTTGGAGACGAGCAGGCTCTCGGCGTGCTTGCTCTCGAGGATGTCCGGTGCGTGGAGCCGGACCATCACGGCGACGTCCGCTGGTGTCGGGTCTGGCCCGAGGTCGATCGTCTTGCGCCGGGCGAGCGGCAGCTTGTCGAGCTCTTCGCGCAGAGCGTCCATACCCTCCGGCGTCGCCATCTCGTCCACGAAGAACAGGTCGTCGATGAGATCGCGGGGCGTGGTCTCGTCCGGCGTCATGAGCACGCGGGCCATGCCCTCATAGTCGATGCCGTTCGCCGCCTCGACCTTGGGCGCCGCGCTGCCGTGGGTCGCCTTATGAGGGCCGGCCGCCGGCTGTGCCAGTGCCACGCCGCGGCGGGTGAAGTAGGCCCGGTGCCGGTCGAGGAGGGCGACCAGGTTGTCGTGTCGGATCGACTTGAGGGTCGCCGGGTTGGTGAATCTCCTCAGGATGAATGTGGCCATCTCTATCTCCTCCTCGGCGCCAGCCGAAAGCTATGCGGTCGACCCCCTGGTCGCCGTTCTTCCTGATCCCCTGCGGGCGCCGCGGAGGACACCCATCAGAACAACCTCGCCGTAACGTGTGCCCTGTCGGCGACCAGCTTCAGATCGAGCAGCCGGTAGCACATGGCCTCGTTCGACACGTTGGCGAACTTCCCCTCGACGATCACCCGGCCGGCGAGCTCGCGCAGCCTGGAGTCGAGTCCGCCGGCTTTGCGGCTGGCCTCCAGCCCATCCAGCGCCAGCGGCAGGTCGTCGCCGTGCAGGTTCTGCATCACCGCGCGCATGTCCGAGGCCGGCATCAGCAGCCGCGCCGCGAACTGGTCGGCCTGCCACTCGGCCGGCTGTTTGCGGGCCTGCGCCCGGCACACGATCGCGGGCGCCGGCTGGTCGCCGGGCTTGGCCGCGAACAGCGGCAGCGTCACCTTCTCCATCTCGATGATCGGGCGGTGCAGTTGCCAGTGCCCGAGCTCGTGGGCCACCGTGAACGCGAACCGCCCCTCCTGGCCCTCGATCGACTCGTCGATGCAGATCCGCCCGTTGTCGAGCCAGGTCGCGCCCAGCACGTCGTTCATCTTCAGGCGCTGCTTGAGGTCCACGACCTCGAGGCCGAGCCCGAGCAGCCCCTCGGCGATCTCGTCCACGTCGATGGGCGGACGGGCCGGCGCGCCCTTCCAGTCGGAGTACTTCCGGATCAGCTCGGCCAAGGCATGGTCGAGCTCCGAGTGCCTCAGAAAGGGGACCTTGATCTGCAGCATCAGCCCTTGTCCTCCTTCTTGAGCATCTCGATCAGACGCTCGGCCGGGATGCCTTTCTCCCGGACCTGCCTCAGGAACTCGGGCATCTGCGGATCCTCCCTGACGTGGTTGCGGTCTTCCTTGGCGACCCGTCCGGCGAGCCGCATCAGCTCGTCGAAGTCGGCGCCAAGGAGCGCGGCCAGCTTCCTGATGACGTCTTCACCCGGGGGGTACTTTTCCGCGTCGCTCTCGATGCGCGAGAGGTAGCCGGCGGTGATGCCGAGCTCCCGCGCGGTCGCGCGAAGGCCGAGTTTTCGTTCATTCCGAAGTCGGCGAACGTGCTCGCCCAGTTTTTCTCCCATCGACCTCTCCTGCCCGCGGAAGCGGGCCGTTCAAGGTGTTTCGGAAACCCATTACAGCAGTTGTTCGATGATGTCAAGCAGAACTGCCTTCGCTGTCCCAGGTGCCCGTCCAGCCTCGCGTTTCCTCAGCAGAAGCCTTGGAGGAACGCGATGGCCCGAGGACATGAAGACCGGAATGAGCCAAGGAACGCCGCGCGCGAGGTGGTCACCGACATCCTGGCCGAGGCGCTGTGGACGTTGATCTGCACCGGTCACGGGCCCTCGGCCCAGGTCGCAACGCGGTCGGGGATGAGGTCGCTCTCGAATGCCCCGGCCAAGAGCGGCCACTCTCGTCAACCAGTTGAAAACACTGGGAACTGAGAGTTGCTTTCCCCGGCGAACAACGCCTCCATGGCTGATGAGACCGGGGCCACCGAGCGGCCCGGAGAGCCGAGGAGGACGATGATGAACCCACGACGAAAGGAAGCGGCGAGCCAGGCGCGCCAAGCCGTGGCCGACGTCTCCGGGCAGCTCGCGGTCCTGCGCGAGATGACCGTGGGCCAGCTCTGCGAACGGTATCGAGAGGTGTTCGGCGAGCCGACCCGCTCCCGCAACAAGGACCACCTGCGCAAGAAGATCGCCTGGCGGATCCAGGAGTTGGCCGAGGGCGGGCTCTCGGAACACGCCCTGGCGCGCATCGCCGAGCTGGCGCCGAATGCCCCGGTGAGGTGGCGGGCCAGCAACGGTGGCGGGGCGGCGCCTGCCGCTGAGCCGAACATGGTCCGCGATCCGCTCCTACCCGCGCCAGGCACGGTATTGGTTCGCGAGCACCAGGGCGTCGAGCACCGGGTCACCGTGCTCGAGGAGGGCTTCGAGTTCCGCGGCGCCCGCTACCGCAGCCTCTCGAAGGTGGCCCAGGAGATCACGGGCACGAGGTGGAACGGCTACCTCTTCTTCCGCTTGAAGAGCCGGGCCAAGGGGCGCGGCGCCGGGGGTGATGCATGAGCAGCTCGCGTCGACGGTCCGGCCCGGCGAACGGCAGGCAGGCAGAGCCCAAGCGTCGCTGCGCGGTCTACACCCGCAAGAGCACCAGCATCGGGCTTGATCAGGAATTCAATTCACTGGACGCCCAGCGCGAAGCTTGCGAGCAGTACATCGCCGCGCGGGCTCATGAGGGCTGGCAGCTCCTACCCGAGCGGTACGACGACGGCGGCTTCACCGGCGCCAACCTCGAGCGTCCGGCCTTCCAGCGCCTCCTGGCCGACATGGAGGCCGGCAAGGTCGACGTGGTGGTGGTCTACAAGGTGGACCGCCTCTCGCGCTCGCTGCTCGACTTCGCCAAGGTGATGGACCGCTTCAATCGGTCGAACACGGCCTTCGTGAGCGTCACGCAGAACTTCTCGACCGCCGACGCCATGGGGCGACTGACGTTGAATATGCTGATGAGTTTCGCGGAGTTCGAGCGCAGCATGATCGCAGAGCGGACGCGGGACAAGATCGTCGCGGCGCGCCGCAAGGGCCTCTGGACGGGCGGCCCTGTGCCGCTCGGTTACGACGTCGTCGAGAAGAGGCTGGTGATCAACGAGCTCGAGGCCGTGGTGGTCCGCGAGCTGTTCGATCTGTACGAGCAGCACCGCTCGGCGCTCGTCGTCGCGCGCCTGCTCGACCAAGCCGGCCGGACCACGAAGCGCCACCGCGCCGCCAAGAGCGGCAACCTGCGCGAGGGGAAGCGGTGGACCAAGGACGCGGTCCTCCGGGTACTGCGCAACCCGGTCTACGCGGGCTTGATGCCGTGCCACGGCGAGTTGCACGAGGGAGAGCAGACCTCGATCATCGAGCGCGAGCGCTGGCAGCGCGCCGTTGATCTGCTCGACGGAAAGACCGGGCCTCGTCGCCCCGGCGCTCGCAACCCGGCCTACCTGCTCAGGGGCATCCTGCGCTGCGCGCGTTGCGGAATGGCCATGACCCCGGCCTCGACCCGCAAGAAGGACGGGACCGAGTATCGCTACTACCGATGTGTGACCAAGGACAAGAAGGGCCGCGGCGCCTGCACCGCCCGGCCGCTCCCGGCGCCGGCCATCGAGGGCTTCGTCGTCGAGAGGCTGCGCGAGGCGACCGCGAGCGGGGAGCTGGCCAAGGAGGTGCGCGACAAGTTGGCGGCCAAGCTCGAGGCGAGACGCGGCAGCCTCCTGACCGAGCGCCGCGACCTGCCGACCAGGATCGCGAGCCTCTCGGCCGAGGGCCGCCGGCTGGTCGAGACCCTCGGCCAGGCCAAGGGCACCGCCCACCGCCTGCTCGAGGAGCGCATCGAGGAGCTCGGCGCCAAGCTCGCCGCGAGCGAGCTGCGCCTCGCGGAGGTGGAGCGCGCGCTCACCAACCTGGACCGGACCGAGCTCGAGATCCGCTGGGTCGCCGAGACGCTCGCCCGCTTCGACGCGGTCTGGGACGTGATGACCCCGGAGAACCAGGTCCGGCTGGTCCAGGCGGTCGTCGAGCGCGTCGAGGTGGACGAGCCGAGCGGCCGCGTGAGCGCCGTGCTCGCGGACCTCGGCGCCGAAGGGGACGACGAGCCCGACGATGCGCCGCCGCAGGCACCGGAGCAGCCGGCGATGGAGGCCACGCCATGACCGACGCCTTGAACGAAGCCCGAGAGATGAGCGGCGATGCTCCCGTTGAGGAGGCCAGGACGGCCTCGGGCCAGCGCATCTTCACCGGCCAACTCTTCCGGGTCCGCGACCGGCACGGCTGGGGCTTCACCGAGGAGGCGCCCGCGCCATCGCCCGCTCCGGTGCGCCGCCCGGCGCGCGTCGCTCAGATGCTGGCGCTCGCTCATCGACTCCAAGCCGAGATCGACCGTGGCGACTTCCGCGACCGCGCCGAACTCGCCCGGCAGCTCGGATTCACCAGGGCACGGGTGACGCAGCTTCTGGACCTCTTGATGCTCGCCCCCGACATTCAAGAACGCATCCTCGACCTCGAAGCTGTCGACGCCGTCGAGCCGCTGAGCGAGAGGGCGCTGCGGGCGGTGGTGAAGATCGAGATGTGGAAGGAGCAGCGAGAAAAGTGGCAGAGTCTGCTTGAACCGCCTCCAATACACCGCGAGCGCCGCGGTGATCCCTCGTACAGCGAAGACATCGAGGCTCCTCTCCAGGCTTAGAGGCGACAACTTCCGGCAACGCGCAGATTCCACCTCTCTTGAACGCGGTTGAGCACGGTTGGTACCAGATCCCCTAGGGCACCGCCCTAGCCAGATCAGGTCCGACGAGCTCGCTTTTCGGTGTCACGACGCGCTCGATCCAGACAATTTCGCGCCACCTACTGTCCTGCCACGGAAGCCGTCTTTCCTGCCGATCGAGCTGCACTATCCGGTGGCGCCCGATGTTGCGCGTTCTTGGTCAGTCGTAAGCTGATTACCGATGAAAGGAGCGCGCCACGCTTGGTTGCCTTCAATCTCATTCGCAGCAACACGCGCGGGCACTCCGACCCCTGCGTTCGTTCGCAGGGGAGTGCAGACGGCACAGGTGCCGTCAAAAGCCGGGTGATTTCCGTAAACCCTTGCCATCGGAGGTTGGCCAGCATGAACACGAACCAAGTTGAAGCGAAAGTCAAGAAGAGCAACGCAAGCAGCACGGCTCTACTCATCAGGTCCGGCGACGTCGTCATTCAGACGGAGTTCGCTGAGCTCTCGCCGTGTGAGTTTCCCGTCTGGGCGAGTGCGCCGGTTCACGTCGAGATCCCCCCCAACGGGGCCAAGAGCTTCATCGTGGGCCCCTTCTCAGGCACGGTAGCCCAGAAAGCCGCGGACGGAGACTTCCCGCAAACCATCAAGTTCCCCATCTACAGCGAGCAAGGAATTGCCAACACGAAGGACTTCCAGTCCCTTGCGAGCAAGAGTCCCGACCAAGCTCTCACGAAGATGCCAATCATCGCGCTGGCCACGTCAGTCTCTGGCGTCGTCGATGGCAAGCTCGTTCAGACCCACTGCGTCCTGCCGATCTGGAACGACGGTTCCTCCGTGCTGGTGATTCTCGACTGGTTCGAAGGTGAGCCCGCGGAGGGCTCGCCGAATCCCGAGTGGCACATGCGAGCGTCGACGGGGTGCCCCGTGGGAATGGGCCTTCAGGACTTGGCGCAAGCGTCGCGCCTGCCCACCAACGCGCAACACTGCCGTTACGAGATTCACCTGACGCCGTGGCTCCTCGCCGCCCAGCTCTTGAAGGACAAGGGAACGGAAGTCAAGAGCCGGATCTGGCAGCGCGAGTGGGCCTTCGACCGTAGTGAGGAGTTCTCAAACGCATTGAGCTGTCTGATCGGCGGTCTCACGGGGTCCGGCCCGTCGAGCCCGAAGATTGCGGCGTGATTGCACCAACAACCAACTAAGGAGATTGAAGCCATGCTAGTCGTCATCCCGAAGGAAATCCTGCATGCCGAGAAGCGCGTCGCCGCCATCCCCGAGACCGTCGAAAAGCTCCGATCCAAGGGCTTCGAAGTGACGGTCGAGACCGGCGCGGGCTCGGGCATCTTCATCAGCGACGCCGAGTACGAGAAGGCCGGCGCGAAGATCGAGAAGAACGTCGAGCAACTCTTCGCCAAGGCCGACGTCATCCTCAAGGTGAAGCAGCCCATCTTCAACGAAACCACCAAGAAGCACGAAGTCGAGATGATGCCCAAGGGCTCGACCCTTGTAACCTTCCTCCATCCGGCGGCCCCCGGCAGCCACGACATCGTGCGCAAGCTCCGTGACCGTCAGATCACGTCCTTCACGATGGATGGCATCCCGCGTATCTCTCGCGCGCAGCGGATGGACGCCCTCACCTCGATGAGCACGGTCACCGGCTACCGAGCGGTGCTCGACGCCGCCGAGCACCTGCCTCGCTTCCTGCCGATGATCGGCACCGCCATCGGCCCCATCAAGCCGGCCAACGTGCTTGTAGTCGGCGCCGGCGTCGTCGGCCTGCAGGCCATCGCCACCGCCAAGCGCCTCGGCGGTGTGGTCAAGGCGTGGGATATCAGGGATGCCGCGCGCACCGAAGCGGGCAGCCTCGGCGCCAAAGTCGCGGGCTTCGACGTGCCGAAGGAGTTGGCCATTGCCGAGGGCGGCTACGCCAAGCTGCTTCCCGAGGACTGGCTGAAGAAGGAGCAGGCCGCGATCCAGGATGTGGTCGCGGAGTCTGACATCGTCGTCCTCTCAGCGCTGGTGCCCGGCTCGCTGGCCCCGGTCATCGTCACAAAGGAAGCCGTCGCCAGAATGAAGCCCGGGTCGGTGATTGTCGATGTCTCCATCGATCAGGGTGGCAACTGCGCATTGACGAGAGCTGGCGAGGAGATCGTCGAGAACAACGTCAGAATCTGTGGCCTCCAGAACATCCCAGGACGCATGGCCATGCACTCCGCCTGGCTCTACGCCCACAACATGTTTCATTACATCGACAACCTCTTCAAGAAGGTCCCGGGAAGCCCGGACCTCGAGGATGAGATCCCCCGCGCGTCACTCGTGACCATGCAGGGGAAGATCCACTTCAAACCCGCGCTGGATGCGATGGGTGAGCGCTGAGCGCATAACCTGAAGCACGCTCCGGAGGATTGGTCATGACCGACTTGGCATTGATGCTCTTGGTGTTCGTTCTGTCGTTCGTCATTGGCTACTTGCTCATCTCGCGCGTGCCACCGCTCTTGCACACGCCGCTGATGTCGATGACCAATGCCATCTCGGCCGTGACCATCCTCGGCGCGATCCTTTTGTTCGCGGTGACCATGAGCGTCGGCAACATGGTCATCGGCGCGGTCGCGCTCGCCACGGCTGCCTTCAATCTGGTCGGAGGGTTCGTGATCACCGACCGGATGACGAAGATGTTCAAGACTCATCGGGAGCCAGGAGCGCAGAGAGCGGGTCGAGAGTCATGACGCGACCACGTGCAAACGCGCTCGGTCACCTTGTGCGCGTCGATGGAGTCTGAAATGGGTAACTGGACCACAATCCTGGTGGATCTGTCGATCATCGTACTTCTGGTGATCGGGATTTCCATGTTCCGCACGCCTCGCGGTGCTCGACGTGGCAACGCGACGGCGGCCACGGCGTTGCTGCTCGCGATAGCGCTCGTGCTGTATCGCAATGCAGTTCTGGAGCCCGCCATCCTGGTAGTTGCACTGCTGATCGGAGGCGTGGTTGGAACCATCGTGGCAATGCGCGTGACGATGATCCAGATACCAGCCATGGTCGCCTTCCAGCACGGGGCGGGAGGAGTCGCCGCTTGCGCCATTGCATTCGTCGAGCTCACGCGAGGCGGCGCTCCATCAAGCGTTGTCGGAGAGGTCTCGGGATTCCTGGGTCTCATCATCGGGGCTGCCACCTTCAGCGGCAGCATGGTGGCGAGCGGGAAGCTCTCGGGCAAGCTCAAGGGAACGCCGACGGTTCTGCGCGGTCACGGCGTGATCCTGCTCGTGCTGCTGACAGCTATCGCCGGACTCAGCGTCTTCGGCGCGACTGCAGGTGGCCTGGCGTTGTCGGCCGGGCTCGTTGGCGCACTCGTCGCCGCGATTCTCCTCGGCCTCCTGTTCTCCATTCGGATCGGGGGCGCGGATATGCCCGTCCTCATTTCCTTCCTCAACGCGACGGCGGGACTGGCTGCCGCGTTCTGCGGCGTCATCATCCAGAACCGTCTGCTCATCGCGTGTGGCGCGACCGTCGCCGCGTCTGGCTCGATCCTTACCGCCGTGATGTGCAAAGCCATGAACCGGAGCTTCTTCAAGGTCCTCGCAGGCGGCAAGATGGGCGGCGTGCCCAAGGCAAAGGGAACATCGCTCGGGCAAGTCCAGCACAGGGAGCAGCCGGCGAGGGACAAGCTTTCACCGATAGAAGAGGCCAAGAAGGTTCTGCGGGACGCCAAGACCGTCATCATCATTCCCGGCTACGGCATGGCGCTCGCACGCGCGCAGTTCCAAGTCGCGTCGTTGGCGAAGCGCCTGGAGCAGATGGGGAAGTCGGTCGATTTCGCCATCCACCCGGTCGCCGGCCGCATGCCGGGTCACATGAACGTGCTCCTGGCCGAGGCGGACGTCGACTACGACAAGCTCAAGGAGATGGACGACGTCAACGGCTCCTTCAGCACGACCGATGCGGTGCTCGTCGTCGGAGCGTGCGACGTCGTCAACCCGGCGGCGATTCGGATCGCCGACACACCGATCTCCGGGATGCCCATCCTCAACGCCCACGAGGCCAAGCACGTGCTGGTGTGTAACCTCGACGAACGTCCGGGCTACTCCGGCGTGCCGAACCCCTTGTACGAGGAGTCGACCACGCTGCTGCTTTTCGGCGACGCGAACGCCACGGTGACCGAGTTGCTTGGCGGCCTCTCGGGCGAGACAGCGCCTGCAACAACTCCTGCGCAGACACGAGCGGAGAAGACTCTGGCTGAGTCCATGGTCGAGGCCAAGAAGGTGCTTCGAGACGCCAAGACCATCATAATCATTCCCGGCTACGGCATGGCGCTGGCGCGCGCGCAGTTCCAGGTCGCGTCGTTGGCGAAGCGGCTGGAGCAGATGGGGAAGTCCGTCGATTTCGCCATACATCCGGTCGCCGGCCGCATGCCGGGCCACATGAACGTGCTCCTGGCCGAGGCGGACGTCGACTACGACAAGCTCAAGGAGATGGACGACGTCAACGGCTCCTTCAGCACGACCGATGCGGTGCTCGTCGTCGGAGCGTGCGACGTCGTCAACCCGGCGGCGATTCGGATCGCCGACACACCGATCTCCGGGATGCCCATCCTCAACGCCCACGAGGCCAAGCACGTGCTGGTGTGTAACCTCGACGAACGCCCGGGCTACTCCGGCGTGCCGAACCCCTTGTACGACGAGTCGACCACGCTGCTGCTTTTCGGCGACGCGAACGCCACGGTGACCGAGCTGCTCGAGAGCGTGCAGAGCAAGGCAGCCGCCTAGGGAGAGAATGTCATGATCTCGATGAAGCAACTGAGTGACAAGCTGCTGCGCGCCGAATATGCCGTCCGCGGCCCAATCGTCCAGCGCGCGCAGGAGCTCGAAGCCCAGGGCCGCAAGATCATCTACTGCAACATCGGCAATCCGCAGGCGCTCAAACAGCGGCCCTTGACCTACATGCGCCAGCTGCTCTGCCTCGTCGAGTACCCGGAGCTGCTCAACCACGCCTCGGTGCTCACCCACTTCCCGAAGGACATCGTCGAGCGGGCGAGGCTTGTGCTCGCGAAACATCCGCACGGCACGGGTGCGTACACCCAGAGCGCTGGTATCCCGTTCGTGCGCCAAGCGGTTGCCGACTTCATCGCGAGGCGCGACGGCATCCCAGCGGACGCCGGGAAGGTCATCCTGACGGATGGCGCGAGCAAGGGGGCGCAGGCGGTGCTGACCGCGCTCCTGCGCACGCCCCAAGACGGGTTCATGATCCCGATCCCACAGTACCCACTCTATAGCGCCAGTTTGACGCTGTTCGGTGGACAGCGGATCGGCTACTTCCTAGACGAGAGGAATCATTGGCAACTCAAGGAGGAAACCCTCTCCGAGAGCCTGGAGAGCGCGAAGAAGGACGGGATCAACCCGGTCGGTATCGTGGTCATCAACCCGGGCAACCCGACCGGCGCGGTTCTGTCGCGCGAGAACATCGAGATGATCATAGGCTTCGCCCAGCGCCACGAGCTCGCGCTAATTGCCGATGAGGTGTACCAGGAGAACGTGTACGCCTCTGGCTGCGCCTTTCACTCGTTCGCCAAGGTCATGCACGCGTTGGGCGACACGACGACCCCGCTCTTCAGTCTGCACTCGGTCTCCAAGGGCTTCCTGGGGGAGTGTGGCCATCGGGGTGGCTACCTCGAGCTTCGCAATATTCCCGAGGACGTGCTGGGGGAGTTCATCAAGCTACAGTCCATCAGCTTGTGCGCCAATGCCCCGGGCCAGCTCGCCACCTACCTCATGGTGGCGCCGCCGGCCGCTGGCGAGGAGAGTCACACGATCTACACGCGCGAGCGGGACGCGATTCTCGAAGACCTCAAGAAGAAGGCCGAGATCCTCGGCGAGGGAATCAACAAGATCCCTGGCATGTCCGTCGATGTCCCGCAGGGTGCCATGTACGCGTTCGTCAGGTTCGAGCTGCCGGCGGAGCCCGGGGTCGATGCGGCCGCCATGCCGCCGGCTGAGCGCGAGGCCTACGCGGCCAAGCGAGATGCGGCTTACTGCCTCGCCCTGCTCGAAGAGACTGGAATCTGCGTCGTGCCAGGGTCCGGGTTCGGCCAACAGCCGGGCACGCTTCACTTCCGTACGACGTTCCTGCCGCCGCGCGACGAGATCCAGGCCCTCGTGTCCCGGCTCGGGGACTTCCACCTCAACCACGTGCGAGGGATAGCTCAGGCCACGAAGTGCGCCTGAGACGATCACCGGGCACATCGGAGGCTGCCGTGGCGACGCCAATCGGCCCGCGCCGTGGGGTGTTCACCACGGTCGATTCAACGAGTCCTAGCGCGGGGATCCTCTCGGACGATGTTCAGGCGCTCGAGCAGCTCGACGAGCTCTACCGCCGTCTCGTGGCGGTCATGTTCAACTTCGTGCCCTCGTCGGGCCATCCCGGCGGCTCTTTGTCCGCGGGGCGCTTCACGCAAAGCCTGGTCTTCGGACCGCTCGACTATGACGTCTCGGCTCCGCTGTGCAACGAGGCGGACGTCCTTTCCTACGCCGCGGGTCACAAGGCGCTCGGGCTTTACGCGCTGTGGGCCCTGCGCGACGAGGTGCTGCGTCTTGGCGCGCCTGGACTGTTGCCGGCGGACGAGCGACAGCGGCTCCGCTTCGAGGATCTGCTCGGTTTCCGGCGCAACCCCACAACCGATGCTCCGAAGTTCGTCAGGTTCCGTGCCAAGGCTCTCGACGGGCATCCAACGCCGGCGACCCCCTTCGTGGCGTTGGCGACCGGGGCGTCGGGTGTCGGTCTGGCGTCCTCGATCGGGCTCGCCTGGGGCCTCCGCGACTACTACGGCGGCGACGCGCCGAGGGTCCATATCGTCGAGGGCGAGACAGGCCTTACACCAGGGCGCGCTGCCGAGGCACTCGCGGCCGCAGGGACCGCGTCCCTGAAGAACATCCTCCTGCACGTCGATTGGAACCAGTCGTCGATCGACTCGGACCGGGTATGCCGGGATGGCTCCGAGCCTGGGGACTACGTCCAGTGGGACCCGGCCGAGCTCTGCTACCTCCACGACTGGAATGTGGTGCTCGTAGCCAACGGGCATGACGTACTGCAGGTCCGCCTCGCGCAGCAGCAGGCGCTTGCGTTCGACAACCATCAGCCGACCGCGATCATCTACCGAACGACCAAAGGCTGGCAGTATGGCATCGAGGGTTGTCGCTCGCATGGCGCGGGGCACCCATTCTGTTCAACCGCATTCTTCGAAAGTATCAACCGCCCGACGAGTGATCCGCGTTGGAAGATCCGGTGTTGGGCAGACGATCCATGCTGTAGCGATGGAAAGAACGAGAACGTCGTCGAGCGCTGTTACCTCCAGTCCCTTCAGATGATCCGTGATCAACTCCGGGAGACTCCTGGGCTCGTCGCTCATCTCGCCATGCGTCTGGCTGAGTCTCGCGAGCGGCTCCTCGCTCGTGGCCGCCGGCCGCGAGTGTCCGCGCCCGATCTTCGCGCGCTTCAGGGAGCAGCCGACCGCATGGCCCAGGCTGAACCAGGAGCCGTGATCGCGGCTCCCGGTTCGCAGACGACGCTGCGGGAGGCGCTCGGCAAGGCGCTGTCGCAGCTCAACCGTGCGACAGGCGGCGGGTTCCTCGTCGCGGCGGCCGATCTCCTGGGCTCGACCAGCGTGCGACTGGTCGGGGACGCCTTCCCGCCAGGGTTCTTCAACGCCGTCACGAACCCAGGCGCGAGGCTCCTGTCGACCGGAGGCATCTGTGAAGACGCCATGTGCGGCATCCTCTCCGGGATCTCCATGGCTGGACACCACATCGGGGTCGGGTCCTCCTACGCCGCGTTCCTGGCACCGCTCGGTCATATCGCCGCGCGCCTCCACTCCATCGGCAACCAAGGCCTGAGGGAAATCGGCGCCGAGCATGGTCGCACCATGATTCTCGTGTGCGCGCACGCGGGGATCGAGACCGGCGAGGACGGGCCCACCCACGCCGATCCGCAGTGCCTCCAACTGCTGCAGGATAACTTCCCCCCCGGGGCACTCGTGACCCTGACGCCGTGGGAGCCACAGGAGATCCCGACGCTGCTCGCTGCCGCGCTGCGCCTGCGGCCCGCGATCATCGCGGTGTTCGTAACGCGCCCGAGCAAGGAAGTGCTCGACCGCGGCGCCCTCGGTCTGGCGCTAGCGGCCGAGTCGACACGCGGCGTCTACGTCCTCCGCAAGGCGACCGGGCAGAGCCAGGCGGCCGTCGTGCTGCAGGGCAGCGAGGTCGCGTACGCGTTTGTCCAGCAGGCCTTGCCGCGCCTCGTGGCGGCGAGTGTGGAACTCGACGCCTACTACGTCTCGAGCGCTGAGCTTTTCCGAGCCTTGCCCACAAGCGAGCAGGATGAACTCTTTCCTGAGACGGTCCGGAGACGAGCCATGGGCATCACCGGTTTCACGCTGCCGACGCTTTGGCCCTGGATCTGCTCTGACCGAGGCCGGCGCACGAGCATGCATCCGTTCGCGGGCGCCGCCTTCCTGGGGAGCGGCCAAGCCGAGCGGGTGCTGACCCAGGCAGGTCTCGACGGTGAGAGTCAGTTCCGTCGCATCTCCCAGTTCGTGCGAGGTGAGGCACCATGACAACGAGCCCTCCCGTGATGAATCCCCCCGAGGATCTTCTCCGCCATGTTCGGGACTCGAAGGTCAGGATGGTCGACCTCCGATTCTGCAATCTCTTCGGCGGCTGGCATCACCTGACCTTGCCCGCAACCCACATCGACGAGAAGATGCTGGAGCGCGGGGAGGCCTTCGACGGCTCCTCGATCCCTGGGTACTCCAAGCTGGAGTGCGGTGACCTCGCCTTGAGGCCCGACGTCTCCACCGCGTTCGATGATCCCTTCTGCGAGCTGCCGACCGTCACCATCATCTGCAGCATCGTCGAGGCTGACAATGGGCGACCCTATGCGCGCGACCCGCGCGGCATCTGCGAGAAGGCCGAGGCGTACCTGAAAGCGAGCGGGTACGGGACGCACAGCCTCTGGGGGCCAGAGCTCGAGTTCTACGTGTTCGACAAGGTCGACCACGGATCGGAGACCAACTTCACCCAGTACCGCGTCGATTCCGAGGAGGCGGTCTGGAATGTTGGCCAGAACACGCAACAGCACCGCGGATACTCCATCCGGCGTGGCGGCGGCTACCTGGTCTGCCCGCCCCAGGATCGGCTGCAGGATCTGCGCAGCGAGGCGGTGGAAGTCCTCGAGCGGATCGGCGTCACGGTGCGCTACCACCACCACGAGGTCGGCGGGCCTGGGCAGTGCGAGATCGAGCCGCAGATGGGCTCGATGCTCAAGATGGGCGACGCCATCATGCTCATCAAGTACGTCGTCCGCATGGTCGCCGACCGGCGCGGGCGCACCACGACCTTCATGCCCAAGCCGCTCCATGGCGAGGCCGGCTCGGGCCTGCATTTCCACCAATATTTCTTCAAGGGAGAGGAACCGGTCTTCTTCGATCAGCAGGGCTATGCCGGACTCTCCAAGCTGGCCAGGTCATACACGGCGGGACTACTGGATCACGGCGCGTCGCTCCTGGCCATCACCAACCCGTCGACGAACAGCTACAAGCGCCTCGTCCCCGGGTTCGAGGCACCGGTGAACCTCTTCTACAGCCTCGGCAACCGCTCGGCCGCGATCCGAGTGCCGAAGTACGCGGTGCTGCCGCACGAGAAGAGAATCGAGTTCCGGCCGCCGGACGCCACCTGCAACGGCTACCTGGCGATGGCGGCGATGCTGATGGCCGGCCTCGACGGGATCAAGAGGGAGCTCGATCCGAGCGCCCTGGGCTTCGGGCCCATCGACGAGAACATCTTCCACTGGGCAGAGGAGAGGCGCGCCACGATCAAGCCGTTGCCGGACTCGCTATCGGCTGCGCTCCGAGCGCTCAACAGCGACCATGAGTACCTGCTCGCGGGCGAGGTGTTCCCGCGTGACATCATCGACATCTGGAGCACGCGCAAGACCAAGGAGTCGGAGGAGATCCAGTCGCGCCCGCACCCCCACGAGTTCGCCATGTACTACGCGGTGTGATCCCGATGTCCACGAATGAAGCCATTGAGCCAGTCGCCAACGTTTCGGAGGAAGGCTCCAGTGCTGCACAGAACGAGGCCACCCGCGAGGCGCCGCCTCCGGACGAGGACCTGAAGAATCAGCTCCTGAGGCTCGGCGCTGACTTCGACAACTACCGCAAGCGCACCCACCGCGAGATCGAGCAGGCACGTCGCTTCGGCATCGAGAAGCTCCTGGGCGACCTCTTGCCCGTGCTCGACGCCGTGGACCGAGCTCTCGAATACGTCGGTGACGCCCGTGAGCCTTTCGCCGAGGGGGTGCGCTTGATCGCCCGACAAGCCGTCGACGTGCTCGCCCGCCATGGCGTAAAGAGCTTCACGAGTGTGGGGCGGCCGTTTGACCCGATGCTGCATGAGGCTGTGGGCATCGACTCGACGCAGGATGTGACCCCGGGGCTCGTGCTGCAGGAACACCAGCGAGGCTACCTGCTGCACGAGCGCCTTCTTCGCCCGGCCAAGGTAATCGTCAGCGGAGCAGCCTCGGCCGGAGATTCTCCTCCGTCGTGAGAGTAGGGCGTCAACGGCTCGATTCCAGCGCCCTCAAGAGCGCAGCCGCCATGCGTCGGACTGCGTAGGCCCTGAAGTCGTCAACTGGCTCGAGCCCTTTCGGGAAAACCTCAAGCACGCTCCGCAGATAGGCACGCGCCTCCGCACGCAACGCCTCCGGAGCTGCCTCGTCGAGGTGAAAGGCCCCGGTGACGAGATGCTGCCACTTGTCTGTGCGCGCAGTAGCCATTGGAGTCGTCGGGGAACAGAAGGCCCTCACAGGTGGAAGTCACCAGCGGCCTCCGGTTGGTAGAGCAGCTCCTCAACGATGAACTTGCGCAGTTGCCTGTTCGGCATGGTCCAGTCGATGGCCTGCCCGACAGCAAGCCCCAGGAGCGCGCATCCGACCGGCGTCAAGATGGACAAGCGCCCGGCCTCGAAGTTCGCCTCGGCCGGATACACCAACGTGACCGTACGGGACGCGCCAGTAGCCTGACTGACGTAGCGCAACCGGGAGTTCATCGTCACGACATTCGGCGGCACGTCGGACGGCGGCACAACACGCGCTCGGGAAAGCTCAGCGTCGAGCAGCTCGACCGCGTCCTGATCGCGGTCGGCGGTGTGGTGCTCAATCAGTCGCTGTAGCCGCGCGAAGTCCGAGCTGGTGATGATGATGT
Source organism: uncultured Myxococcales bacterium (assembly GCA_964593355.1). Lineage (GTDB taxonomy): Bacteria > Myxococcota_A > UBA9042 > CAIXZC01 > CAIXZC01 > CAYTWV01. Next base: position 5,589 of record CAZQHM010000011.1, on the reverse strand, counting down.
CAGGTGCTTCCATGGCTGAACTCCTGTGATGACGGCAGTAACCTCCTTCCTGCTGCCTTGAAAATGGAGGCATGGCCGCCCCCATTACTCTCGCGGCCGGCGATACTCGTCCGGCACGGGCTCGCCGCCCTCCCAGACCACCTTCCGGAAGTGGTCCGGGTCCGTGTTGATCTCGGTGTTTACCAGTAGAACCTGGGAGTCCCTGTCGAGCCCAAGACGCTGGCGCAGCGGAGTCAGCTCCTCCCGCTCCATGACGAACATCAGGGCGCCCAGGGTCACCGCGCCAGACTCGCCCGATATGACGGTTGAGTCGCCAGCGAGCGGGACACCAAACACCCGCATGCCCTTGGCGGCCACGTAGTCGGGGCTCTTGATGAAGACGTCAGCCGTGTTCTTGAGGACCTCCCAGGCAATGGGATTGGGCTCCCCGCAGGCGAGTCCGGCCATAATCGTGTTGAGCCCGCCGGGGTATGTGTGTACGCGACCATCTGCAGCTTCCATCGATCCATATAGGCACGCGGCCTGATCGGGCTCGACCACGACTATTCGTGGTCGCTCGCGGCCCATCAAGTTCACGTAGAACGCGGCGGCGGACGCCGCCAACGAGCCAACTCCCGCCTGCATGAACACGTGCGTGGGCTTGAGCAAGCCGAGCGCCATGAACTGCTGCTGCGTCTCGAAGAAGATGGTGCTGTAGCCCTGCATGACCCATGCGGGGATCTCCTCGTAGCCTGGCCAGGCAGTGTCGGAGATCACCTGCCAGCCGTTCGCGGCCGCGTCCTGATTCACCTGTCGAACCGCGTCGTCGTAGGTCCCGTCGACGACCACGACCTTGGCGCCGTTGCACTCGATCGCCTCAATGCGCGAGCGCGACGTGAGCCGATGGACGTAGATGATCGACGGGAACCCGAGCTGGCTCGCCGCCCACGCAACCCCTCGGCCGTGATTACCGTCCGTCGCCGCCGCGAAGGTGAGCTTCCCGAGCTTGCTCTTCACCTCGCGGGACATCAGGTCACTGTAGCCGAAGGACTCCGACGCACCCAGGCGCGCCCGGAGATGTCGGTAGATCGCGAACGACCCTCCCAGTACCTTGAAGGAGCCGAGGTCCAGGCGCTGCGCCTCGTCCTTCACCCAGATCCCGCCCAGTCCAAGCATCCCCGCGAGCCGCGTGAGCCCCTTGAGCGGCGTCACGCGGTACCCTGGGATTTGACGATGGAACCGCTGAGCCTCGCTGCCGGCGGCCTGCGGGAAGTGTTTGGACACGCTTCCGCAGGTCGCGTCATTCATTGCGCGAGGGTTTTCGATCCAGGTTACTGGCGAAGCGGCACTCACATCATTCTCCGGAACGGGCGCAGTCAAACACCTTCGGGCGTCGCGGCATGGCACCTGGCCGGTTCTGCGCGCTCGCCCGTAGCAAACCTAAGATGCGGACAGCGACCTCATCGCCTGATCGATGTCGCTCGGCCTCAGGTAGACGATGTAGCCGAACCCGCCTCGGCCATCGGTCATGCCCTGCACCGAGAACACGTTGATGTTGGTCGCGGCCAGCTTCGCGAGAACGCCGGCGAACGCGCCCACGTGATCCTCCCCTTGGACGAGGATCGCGGCGTGCGGCCCGTCGAGCGCGATCTTCTCGAGCTTAGCCGCCTCGATCAGGCTGGAGGCATCCTTCGGAAAGAGCGTGAGTTGAGCCTTGTCCGGGCCGAACGGCACGGCGGTCAACGCCATCAGATCTACGTTTCTTGCGGCGAGCTGCTTGAGAAACCGGAAGCCCTCGCCGGACTCGTCCTTGATGCTCGCGTAGTAGTACTCGATTTTGCGGAACATGTGATTACCTCCGTTGAGGGGTGACTACAGGTGAATCTGTTGCATCGGCTCGCTCGCCGCCCTCGGGCGCCTCTGAGAGCAGAGCGTTCTCGGCAGCCAACCAGTCCTCGACCGGATCTCCCCCGACGAAGCCGCGACGCTCGGCGCGGTAGTAGGCTGCCTCCGCGATCTTCGCGCGCAGGCCAGCCGATTGCTCGGTCGTTTGGTCGGCTCCGCGCTTGTCGGCGCCATCGCTCTTCTTCATGGCAATCTCCTTTCCTTCTGGCGCCGACCCCGAATGTGGCCACCGGATCGCGCTCGCAACCCAGCTTGCGCAAAGCGGCCACACCGCGGATTGCGGATCCAGTCTTCGAGCACTGTAGGCGTTCCCATCGACCGGCGAAATCGGGCGCGACCGGATTATTCAGCGCGTTCGGCAGGAAACGCTGCTCCCGCGCCGGACAAGCCCCGGCCGAGATTAGCGAAGACGGCTCAGGGATCGCCCTAGGGCAGATGCGCGGCGGTGGCCTCTTGGACCTACTGTCCGGCCTTTCCTGCGAAAATGTCGAGCGAGGTCAGACCCTCACGAACGGCGAACTTAGTCAGCTCGGCGACGCTATGGAGCTCGAGCTTGAGCATGATGTTCTTGCGGTGCGTCTCGATGGTCTTGCGGCTGACGTGCAATCGCGTGGCGATGTCCGCGGTGGCGTGGCCTTCGGCCATGAGCTGCAGGACCTCGCGCTCACGGTCTGAGAGCTTTGCGAGCGCGGAGCCGGGCGCCGGCGCGAGACGTTGCACGTAGTCATCCACCACGACGCCGATGACCTCCGGGCTGAGATAGCGCCCGCCGCTCATCACGACCTGGATTGCCTGCGCGAGCTCCGCGAAGGCGCTGTCTTTGACCACGTAGCCGGACGCGCCCGCCGACAGCATGCCCGCGACGTATTGACGATCAGCGTGCATGGAGACCGCGAGCACCTTGGTGCGGGGAAGCTCCGCTCGGATCTGACGGGTGGCGTCCATACCGTTCAGCTCTGGCATGCCGATGTCCATGATCACGAGGTCCGGGGAGAGTTCGTGCGCCAGGCGCACGGCCATCCGGCCGTTGTTGGCTTCCCCAACGACCTCGCATCCCGGTTGCTTGGCCAGCATCGTCCGCAGCCCTTCAGCGAAGAGCTTGTGGTTGTCCGCGAGCAGGATCTTCATCGGCACTCTCCTCTCACTTCTCCTCCTCGGCGTCCGCGCCGGGTACCGAGATCTGAATCCGCGTTCCCTTGCCCGGACACGAGTCGACACTCACACGACCACCCAGGTGACCGATCCGCTCGCGTATGCTGAACAGGCCGAAGCCGCCAGTGGTGGATGGGACCAATCCGCGGGCATTCGCGTCGAAGCCGATGCCGTCATCCTGAACGACCACACAGAGCTCACCGGCGTCGTTTTGCAGTCGGACCATCGCCCGCGAGGCCTGCGCGTGTTTCGCCGTGTTGGTCAGAAGCTCCTGAATGGAGCGGAATAGCATGACGCGTATGTCTTCGGTCAGCGCAATGAGCTCGTCTTCGGAGCGCACCTCCACCGGGAGCCTAAACTGCCGAGTCACGTGCTCGCCGAGCCAGACAACCGCTTGCCTAAGGCCCAGCTCGTAGAGAATGGGGGGGCTGATCTCAAAAGTCAGTGAGCGTGTGTCGTTGACGATCTGCTTAATGAGCGCCGATATATCGTCGAGCCGCGTCTGGTGCTCTGCCGGCAGGAGATGCTTAAGCGTCTCGAGCTTGAGCCTGGCGACGGCGAGGCCTTGACCGATGCGATCGTGAAGACTCAACGCGAGAGCGCGCCGCTCTCGCTCCTCGGTCAATGTCAGCTCGGAGGCCAGCGATCGCAGGTGCTCCTGGTACGTCTCAACCTTCTTCTGCGTCTCCCTCAGCGAGATGATCTCACCGACCCGATCGGCTACGGTGGACAGAAGCTGGTACTCCTCCGGCAGAAACTCGGGCTCTCGTTCGCCAGGAAGGGGTACGCTGTAGCCGAGCGCCAGCGTGCCCGCCCGCTCGTTGTCAACGATGATGGGGGCCTCTTGCTGCCAGCGCAGCTCGCGGAAGCCGCCGGACTGATAACGGCGATTCCTGAGAGTGATCACGGCGCTCGCCAGCTCCGGGTAGAACCAAGCCGACGGGAGGACGTCCACGATCTCCTGTAGGATTTGCCCCAACTCGTGTTGCCTCTTGAGGAGATGAGGGATCGAGTGGAGACACTGAAGCTCCTTTAGCCGTTCTGCGAGCACGGCAGCGCGCGTGTCAAGCTCGGCCCCGCTCTGCTCGAGGTTAGGCGCGCATCTACCCTCCAACTCTGCGACTCGTTGGCGCAGACGTTCCACCTCGTGACGCAACGACTCCTCGGGCGTCTTATCTTTGGTGCAATGCGCGACCGTGGTCGTGGCGTTCGCGGCGGGAGATGGCGTTGTCATCTTGCTCCCTCGCTACCTCTCCCGTTGGCGCCAGCCCGCTCAGCTATCCAGTCGTCGTAGTCAAGTCTTCGGATGCGCCACTGCCCTCGAATCTTGAAGGCCGGTATTTCTCCTCGTTGGGCCATCGAGTAGACCGTCTTCTCCGTCAGCTTGAGCAGCGCCGCAGCTTCTTTGATCGTCAGGATCTCGTCGTTCGTCACGCATGCTCTCCGGACCCGGCCGAGGCCACTGCCTGGCTCCGGGCAAAAAACGCCAGCAAAACGCACTCTATTCCTTCAAAAGGAAAAAGACAACCCAAGAACTCGTGACATGGCCTCAGAGCAAGGCATCGCATGGGTGGCGCAGCCATGACGATCCACGAAGAAGAAACGGCCGCAGTTTGGCTCTCGGCCGCCCTCCGCGATCACGTCACGCCGTCGCGCTACCCCCTGTCAACCAAGCCTCCCCGCTCCTGCCCGTCGAGGGCCTTGCTGTCAACCAAGGCCCCGTGCTCTCTCCCCGCTCTCCCCCTCGGAGAGCACGATCAACCCTGAGACGGGGTGCCCGAGGCGGTCTTCGTGATCGCCGCGAGCGCGGTGCCGAGAGCAAGCAGCGAGGGTCGGGAGGCGGAACGGCCCGCGAGAACTGGCCCTTCTACGACGGAGCCCCGGCCGTTGCCGACCGGGGCTCCTGTAAACCACCAAGCCCACCCGAGTTGGTGGGCGACTTTGTTTGGCTCCCCGAGTGCAACCCTCTTCATAACCATTCTCCATTAGGCTTCAGGTCCCTAAGCCCTTATGATATCACGAGTTATCAAAGAGCGGGCTGTTCCCGGCGGACCGGAAGCGGCGCTGAATCATATTTCCCCATCTGTCTGAGGTTCATTCACCCCATCAGACGCGCCACAAAGAACTCATAGGCATAGTACCCTGAGTGCCTCCGGTGCATCTCGGGCTCCTGCGCGAGTTGATCCAACACGGCCAGCGCTTCGTCGTCGGCTCTATATTTACCACGCAGCTCCTCGATGCGAATCTCCATCGGTGTGTAGAAATCATCCCACCAAGCCTCGTCCGGCAGGGTGAAGTGGCCGATGAGCGAAAAGCCGCTATTTTCGATAGCCGCCAGGACATCCGGAACCCGGCCCATGGCCGGATAGTCGGCATCGAAGCCCGCTTTGACCTCGGGGGGCGGGTTGTCCCTGCACCAGACCGCGTCGGTGAAGGCGAGGTAGCCGCCGGGCCGCAGCAGCACGCGACAGACACGCAGGGCTTTCTCGATGCCGATGTTGTAGAGCGCTCCCTCGGACCAGACGAGGTCGAAGCTCGCGGGCGGCAGCCCGG